>NZ_SRXX01000013.1:0-113948 GCF_004804315.1 Flagellimonas onchidii | reverse complement strand
AACCCTAAACCCTAAACCCTAAACCCTAAACCCTAAACCCTAAACCCTAAACCCTAAACCCTAAACCCTAAACCCTAAACCCTAAACCCTAAACCCTAAACCCTAAACCCTAAACCCTAAACCCTAAACCCTAAACCCTTTAACCAATGAAATACGGCAACGTCAGAAACATTAGAAAAGAACTGCTATCAGATAATTGGTATTCACTGAACAAGGTAATCTTTGAGTATCAGCGCGAAGATGGTGAATGGGAAGAGCAAGCTCGCGAAGCGTATGACAGGGGCAATGGAGCTGTGATTCTTCTGTATAACAAATCCAAAAGAAGTGTTGTACTGACAAGACAGTTTCGGATGCCGACCTATTTAAATGGTAATGAAGATGGGATGATGATTGAAGCCTGTGCAGGAATACTGGAAAAAGGAAATGCCGAAGAAACCATTAAAATGGAAGTTGAAGAAGAAACTGGGTACAAGATCAATAAGGTTGAAAAAGTGTTTGAATCTTATATGTCTCCAGGTTCGGTTACCGAGATTCTGTATTTTTTTATTGGTTATTATGAAGAAGATATGAAGGTTGGTGAAGGTGGAGGTTCTGATGACGAGACCGAGAACATTGAGGTTATGGAAATGTCATTTGCCCAAGCACTAAAAATGATGGAAACAGGGGAGATAAGAGATGCCAAAACCATTATGTTGTTGCAATGGGCCCAAATCAATAAGTTATTCGATTGAGGTTTTAACGACCAATAAAAGATGAATACCTCAAAAATTGCACTCGGGGGTGGGTGTCATTGGTGTACTGAAGCCGTTTTTCAATCTCTTAGGGGAGTTTTGGCTGTTGACCAAGGATTTGTTTCACCAAAAGAAGATAACGACGCTTTTTCAGAAGCCGTTGTAGTCACCTATGACCAATCCTTGATTTCCATAAAAGATTTGATAGCGGTCCATTTACATACCCATCAAAGTACTTCCGAACATTCGTTCAGAAACAAGTACCGCTCTGCGGTTTATGTTTATTCAGAAGAAGATTTTAATCGGGCGACACAAATTTTGAGAGATTTGGAATCTGATTTTGAGCAAGGATTGATTACCAAGGTTCATTACTTTAATCAATTTAAACCATCCGAAGAGCAGTTTCACAATTACTATTATTCAAACCCACAAAAGCCCTTTTGCGAAACGTATATTTCACCAAAACTGAAAACAATACTGACAAAGTTTGGGAAATTGGCAAATCAAGAAAAAATCAATGAGTCTCGTGAAGCGATTTGAGAAGGTTGTAAATATATAATCGGATTTCACTGTTTGGTATTTTAAAATGATTGTTCATAAAGCTGAAAATCAATAATTTTCCGGACTTTGTTTTTAAGTAACCACTAAGATTGAAGTTATTGCCCAAAGTCCCGGTTTTGGCAAAAATAAAGGGTTCTACGGTTGGGTTATCCCATTTTGAAATGGTTCCTGTAGCATCCCAATTCGGAAATAGGGTGAACAAACGTTCCGAATCCACTTCTTGATATAGTTTTTGTAAGATTTGCACAAAAGATTTGGGAGTGAATAGATTGTATCTGGATAATCCTGACCCATCCACCCATCGTGGTTGCTGTTCCAAAAAGGAAAGTTCGTTTTCGAGCATATGGTCAATAGCTCTTTGAATGCCCAATGTATCCGAAAGTGTGGATGAAGCGGTCATCAGAATTTGTTCGGCAAGAAAGTTATCGCTGACATGCATCATTCTTTTATATATGGAATCGGATTTGATACCGTAAAGCACTTTCTTTTGAGCTAAGGGTAAACTTTCCAAAACAGCTATCTTTTTTTGCAGAACGGATTCCAACAGATTTCTTATCAATTCTTCCTTCACAATAAAAGGTACTTCAACTGTATCTTTTCGTTCCGGATTCATATAAAATTGATTTTTGAACTCATCCCTTCTTTTTCCTGAATACGTTACCTGAACACTATCAAGAAAGAATTTGGGAGACACCTCTAGACTATCATTATTAATAATTGTCGCCACATTGCCATAAAGGGGTAGCGGACTCCTTTCGGGTGAAAAATAAAAATGATAATCTTCCCAAGCCCATCCCGGACCAAACCTCTCGGTTTCGGAATTTTTCAGATATACAGAAACGCTTTTTTTTGGTTTTAGGAAATTTATAGCCGTACTATCCATCAAATACGGGTGTAACCATGATGGATCTCCAGTGGGAATGACATAAACGGAATCGTTCTTTTCAAGATACTTCATGGTTGGAAAATGCTTTGGTATCATTTTTAATCCAGTGAAGAGCGTAACTATTTTGGTATTGCTGGCAGGAGTAAAATATTTGTCCCCATTGGTGTTGTACAAAACTTTATTAGAAGCTGGATCCATGACCACTAATCCGTGAAAAGAGTTTTGAAGATTAGCCTCATTAAGTTGCTTATCAAATTTTGTCAAGCGGGAAGAAGAGCAGCTAAAAAGAAAGAAAAATCCTGCTAAACAAATGAATGACAAATACTTAATGTGTTGATTGTATGGGTGGTACATTTTACTGTTTATCGATTTTAACACGAAATTATTCAATTTTTAACCTGAATTTAGTCTTATTAAGGTCGTTTTTTTGTAATTTAGAGAACAACCTTTAATTCAAAACAATCATATTTCTATGCCCAGAGCAATGTTAGATTACACCAAAACTGTACTGTCAAAGGTTAGTTTTGATGCAAAACTCTTCGCTAAAGAATTGAAGAAAGCCGTTTCAAGGTTATTACCAAATGAAATCGAAGAACTCAAGATCTGGTTACAACAATTTATTTTAGACAAACCAGAATTACAACCCACCTTATTATTAATTAAAAAATAAAAAAGCCGCTTTAAGCGGCTTTTTCTTTATCCGGTTAGTTTTTTCCAAGAGGACTTATGATTTCAACATCCTGAAACGCAATCGCACCACGCACAACGCTCGAGATAACTTCCTTTAATGCTTCTGTAATCTGTATTTTTAACTCACTCTTATGGTAAATGAGACTAATTTCCCTTGCAGGAGAAGGGTTTTTAAATTCTTTTAAATGAGCTCTTTTCTTTTGGTCCAGATCCAAGGTATTTAGATAAGGCAGTAGCGTCATGCCCATGCCCTCATCTGATAAGCTGACCAAGGTTTCAAAGCTTCCACTTTCAATTTTAAAATGCTCTTGGTTCATGTTTCTTGGAGACTTGCAAAGATTGATTACCCCATCTCTAAAACAATGCCCATCTTGAAGCAACAGAATGTCACCGACTTCAAGGTCTTCGGTTTCCAATTCCTTTTTTGGAGAAAGTCGATGGTCATCTGGGACATAACCGACAAAGGGCTCATAATATAGTGGACGTTCTTTGATGAATTCAATTTCTAAAGGCGTTGCCGCTATTCCAGCATCTAAATGCCCATCCAGTATGTTTCGTATCAGTGCATCGGTTGGCTGCTCCTTGATAATCAAGTTGACCTTTGGATATTTTTTAATAAAGGTGCTTAAAAACATGGGCAATAAGGTTGGCATTACTGTTGGAATTATACCTATGGTATAGTCACCACCAATAAACCCCTTGTCTTGATCCACGATGTCCTTTATGCGTTCTGCCTCTGCTACAATATTCTTAGCTTGAGCCACAATTTTTTTTCCCACCTCCGTGATGGAAATGGGTTTTTTACTTCGGTCAAATATCAAAATGTCCAGTTCATCCTCTAGCTTTTGCACCTGCATGCTCAAAGTAGGTTGGGTAACAAAGCTTTTTTCAGCGGCCAGCGTGAAATTTTTGTACTCGGCCACAGCCAGAACATATTGCAATTGGGTAATGGTCATGTAGTATAGGTTTGAGAAATAAAAATATGAAAAACCATCGATTTCATCTATAGGGAAATGAAGAAATAGAGGTAAAAATTTATAGCTGGCAGAATCAACATCCAAATTGAACTGTTTGTCAATTCATCATTGAGAATTTACAATTCGGTATTTCTGATTGGTTATCCAAAAGGCAATAAAGCAATTTTGAGCCATCAAACAACGAACAGTCATGAAAAACAGGATTCTTTTACTCTTAGCGATAGTAAATACCGGAATACTTTTTTGCCAAACTACAGTATCAGGTATTGTTACCGATACCAAAAACAATCCAATTGTGGGAGCAAATGTATACTTGGAAGGAACTTATGATGGTGCCTTTACTACAGAAAATGGAAAATTCAGCTTTGAGACCACCGAAACTGGCACACAAACTTTAGTGGTTTCCATATTATCGTTTGACCCACATTACGAGATTGGGGATGTCAAGTACTTTGAAAACCTTCAAATACAACTGATAGAATCCATAAATGCCCTTACAGGAGTGACTCTTACAGCCGGTACTTTTGAGGCTGGGGACAATTCGAAGGTTTCGGTTCTAAAGCCTCTGGATATTGTAACAACTGCTGGTGCTGCCGGAGATTTTGTTGCCGCTCTCCAGACTTTACCAGGAACCACCACGGTAAATGAAGATGGACGCCTTTTTGTAAGAGGTGGGTCAGCAGAAGAGACACAAGTATTTATCGATGGACTTCGGGTCTTTCAGCCCTTCAACGCCACCGCCAACAATATGCCGACCAGAGGACGCTTCTCACCATTTCTGTTCAAGGGCATTACATTTAGCACAGGTGGATATTCCGCGGAATATGGCCAAGCTTTATCAAGTGTACTCCTTTTAAATACGACCGATGTTCCTGACCAGGAGAAAACAGATATATCTGTAATGTCGGTAGGTGGGGGCTTGGGACATACCAAGATTTGGGGAGATGAATCACTGAGCCTAAATACCTCCTATATCAATCTGTCACCTTATGAAGCATTGATTCCTTCAAACCAAGGAGTGAGCTGGAACAGTCCCTATGAATCCATTTCAGGAGAAGCTGTGTTCCGCAGTAAAGGAGAAAAAAGCATGTTCAAGCTTTACACGGGGTTCAATAATGCCGATTTGGATATTAATCAAGAGGACATCAATTTTGACGATTTTGTACGCTTCAGATTAAAGAACAATAACCTTTATTTTAATTCATCTTATAAATACTTCTTTGAAAACGACTGGAGCGTAACTACCGGAGCAGCCATTTCATGGGACACTAACGATATCGACTTACGGGAGGATACTATTGAAACAAAGGAAACGGCAACCCATTTAAAGGTAAAAGCAAAAAAGAATTTCAGTAATCGATTCAACCTAACACTCGGCTCGGAACTGTTCAATACAGATTACGAAGAAACTTTTTCAACCAATGATGGATTTACATTTGACAGTAACTACGACGACCAACTTTGGGCTGGTTTTACGGAGGCCGACATCTTTTTTAGCAATCAATTCGCTATAAAACTTGGAGTTAGGGGAGAACATAGCTCGCTTATTAAGGATTTCACGGTTTCTCCTAGAATTTCGGTAGCCTATAAGCCAGGTGACAAGGGACAGTTTTCTTTGGCGTATGGCGATTTCTATCAAAACCCTATAACCAATGTGGCAAAATATGGCGAACCCCTTGTATCTGAGAAAACCTCACATTACATTTTAAACTATCAATATGTTGGTGACGGAAAAACATTCAGAGCTGAAGGATATTACAAAGATTATGACAATTTAGTAAAGTACGATACTGAACTTCCCCAATTCAATTCCAATTTTACCAACCAAGGCAATGGGTATGCCGCAGGAGTGGATGTTTTTTGGAGAGATAATAAGAGCATTGATAACTTGGACTATTGGGTTTCTTACTCCTATCTGGATACTGAACGCGACTTTCGAAATTTCACTGGAAGAGCAACTCCAAACTTTGCTCCGAAGCACAACTTCTCTGTAGTGACCAAATATTGGATGGATAAACTTCGTTCGCAAGTTGGGGTTTCTTATTCTTATGGGTCTGGAAGGCCTTACAATAACCCCAACTCAGAAGCGTTCATGGCAGAGAAAACAAGAGCATTCAATAACCTAAGTGTAAATTGGGCCTATTTGATAGATCAGCAAAAAATTCTATACTTCTCGGTCAGCAACGTATTGGGTTTTAACAATATCAGTGATTATCAATACGCAAACACTCCGAATACGAACGGAGTTTACAATAGAAGGGCCATAACACCACCGGCCGATAGCTTCTTTTTTGTTGGGTTCTTTTGGACCATTAGCACCGATGGCAAAAGCAATCAACTGGACAACTTATGATTCGGAGATCTGAAAACTACTGCTGCATCTTTAAATAGTAATCCGCTGAATGTTTTCCAGAACCATAAATAAAGAAAAAGATACATACCAATAAAGTGATTGTTGCCAAAACGAGATTTGTTGTATTCATCTCTCCCATAAAATTGGTCAGCACAGCTCCAATCAATATGGGTAATTGCGCAGCGGCGGCCCAGCGTGTAAGCAACCCTACAACAATTAAAAAACCACCGACAAAATGAGCCGGGGCTATATAGTGCAAAAGAATCATCCCACCGGGCATTTCTTCAAAAGGCCTAACCATTACAGCCATTTGTTCATGGTTGGTCATAAATTCCACTCCCTTGTAAAAAAGAAATATTCCAAGGGCAACGCGTATCAAATCCAAAGGATAATAGGTATGGGCATTGGCCCATTTGTTTAAACTTTTTACTGTTCCCATGATGTTGGAATTTTAGAATGAATATTATAATATACTCATTTTTAACGAGATATGAAACTAAGATGGAACGGAGCGGATTAACGCGACAACGCCTTAGGAATTGGTCAGGTCTAATTCCATTTGAATGTTACTTCGCTCGTAAGGGGATGAAGCGCCAATAATTTCTCGAAACCCCAGTTTTTTATAAAGCCTTAGTGCAGGGCCCAAAACTCTATTGCTTTCCAAATATAATCTGGAGGCCTTGAGCGATTTGGCCTTGTCAATAATATGTTGCCCCAAGAGCTTGCCTATACCTTTGCCTTGAGCTTCCGGGGAAACACCCATTTTAGCCAATTCAAAATCAAACCCTTTACGATTACTTTTAATAAGAGCACAAACTCCTACAGGCTCATTATTAAGAAATGCAATGGCAATGTACCCACCTTTATCTAAGATGTATTCTTTCGGATTGTTTAGGGAGATACGATCCATCTCTTCAATCTTGAAATATTTGATGATCCATTCTTCGTTTAAAGTTCTGAAAACTTCAAAATGTTCCTCTGTACACGCTTCAATTTTGATTTGATCGCCCATAGAATAAAGAATGTCTAAAGAGGGATAAAAATACCATGAAATAAAAAAATATACATTAAAAATTAAAAGATAAGATGCTGATTTATAAGAAAAAACGATTATTAACGTTGTACTATGGTGCTTGTTGGCAAATAACCATGCAATTCAACGATTAAATTGGTTTTTTGTCGACAAAACACTTAATATTACATATATTATAGTAATAAAACTCTTACAAGTATCCCAAATCTTGCTAATGAGACCAAACAAAAACCACATACCTATTATCCCAAAAGGGGTGTTCAACCTACTAAGAATTTTTGGCTATGGCAATACAACTACCCATTCTTTGCAAAAATATCGGCTTAGGTCGTAATGTTCGGCTTCTCCTATTGATTTTACCTTGTTTTTTTGTCATTGAATCAAAAGCTCAAGAAGGTAATCCCTATGTAAGCTACGATGTTCCATTTCAAAACCTATTGAAGTTCAATCGATTTTTGATTAATCCGACTTTTTCTGCGGTACGGGAGGACAAATCATATGTTAACCTGTTTCATAGAAGTCAAAGCGCGGATTTTAATGATAACAACCAAAACTACTTTCTGAGCTATAGTGGCCGTATCAATGATCGGGTCGGATTGGGTGTGAGCCTGTACAACCAACAAGAAGGAGTAATCTCCAATTTAGGGGTTATGGCCAACTATTCGCACGGAATCCAGTTAGGACAAAAGAGTAGTCTGAGTTTTGGAGTGAACATTCCCTATTATGTGAGTAGTTTTGACCCAGATAGGGCGGTGACCTTGGAAGATGACCCAATATTGAATGATGCCACCCAAAATTCCATTATTTCTTTTCAGCCTGGAATGAATCTTTCCTTGGGGAAATTCGATGTCGGGGTGTTTGCTCAAAATTTGGTGGACTATAATATAAGGTCAGGTAAATCCTTGACCGATTTCGCAGAGAAAACTTTTTCTGGACATATCCAGTATGCACATGAATTTGAAAACGGAGCAGGTATTTTTGAAGATGGGAGACTTTTGCCTTTGGCTAGGGCTCGGTTTGAAGGAGATTCAGAACCCATTTTTGGTGGTGGATTAATTCTTGATTTACCTAAAGTTGGATGGATTCAAGGGGGTTATGACCAATTTTATGGTGCATCCGCTGGTACAGGATTTAATTTAAACCGACGATTATCCTTCGGATATAATTTTGAGAAAAACATCAATAATAGTTTTACCAATCTGGGAGTGACCCACGAGGTTTCCATAGCATTTTCCTTTGTCCCCAATCTTTCAAGAAATGTTTTGGCATCCAATGAGGAGGGTTCCACAAGAAAACCAATTGAAGGAACATTTGTCGCAGATATCAAAAAAGAAAAGAAAAAGTCAAAGAAAAGTAAGTTGGAGGCTGAAACGACCCTCAGACCAACGAACAAAGAAGACTTGGCCTTCTGGGAAGAACAGGTCAGGCAGTTGAAGGAGCAGCAAGCTGACAACTATGCTGTAATAAATGAACTGGTCTTTAAAATGGATTCTTTGGAGAAAAATAGGCAGCAAGACCTAGAGAAACGTTTTGAAATGGTCATGCGAATGGTCGAAAGGCGAACGGGCAATAAACATCCCGATGTAGAATCGAAGGCAAAACAAATCTATTTAGCCAAAAACACCTCGGATTTGGATTCTATTTATAAGACTATGGAGCAGACGCTGGTCGCTTCAAATACTGAGACCAAATCGAAAACCATCAAAACAGCTAAATCCGTAGCAAAGTCGTCCAATAAAAAGGGTACGTTTACAGGAGGTGCTTTCAAACCCGTCGAGAAATTCATAAATCTTGATGGTATTGGTAAGGGTCATTATATAGTGGCCAATGTATTCAAGAATGAACTTTACCTTAAGAACTTCATTAAAGAGCTAAAGAGCAAAGGTCTTGATGCTAAATATTTCAAGAACCCAGATAATGGCCTTAACTATGTGTATCTCGCAAAATATCAGGAAAATGAGGATGCCTATGCAGCTTATCGATCACAAATGAAAGGGGCATATAAAGAAGATCTTTGGATTATGCATGTGGACAATCCACGATACTCAGGATGGGCCGATACCAAATTTCTTGATAACGAATAACTACTTTTGAATACCAATCTTTTGAGCAATTGCTTTACTTCCGTAATCTTCTCTTTCTGAGAGTTCGGACACAATTTTTGGGTGGTCTTGTGGTCGAGTTTGTGAAAGCTTATAGGCAGCCTGAATATCTTTGATCTCAATTTGAAATCCTACCACGCCCTTGACCTGCTTAAGCGTTTTTGGTGACATATCGTGTAGTGATATCGGATTTTTGGAACTTGCTTCGTACTTGTCCACAAGTCTGTGAAGGGATTCCATGGTTTCTTCCTCATTCAAGACCTTTAACTTCCCGTATACATGCACAGCTATATAATCCCAGGTGGGCACTTCCTCTTCGTTGTACCAGGAAGAAGACACATAAGCATGGGGACCATTGAAAATGCACAAAACATCCTTGGATGCTTCAAAAGCCTTCCATTGCGGATTGGCTTTAGAAATATGTCCCTCTAAAACATCATTTCCTTGGTAATCTTTGTTCAATTCCAGCGGAATATGTGTGGCCCAAGGTTTACCATCGACCTGATTGACCAAAATACCGAAGCCATTTTCTTTAAGAAATGTTTTGATCTCGTCAATATTCTCATTTTTATAGTAGTGCGGAATATACAAGGCTTGAAAATTCAGTTAGTATTTTTCTGGGATGTTCTAAACACCATTAAATGAATCAAAAATTCGGTTCGAAAGTTACAAAAACCGATAGTCAATTTTATAATAGTGGCTCGTTATTTCGCCTAATGATGATTAGAATTTTGATAGTGCTCATGGATGAGGTTCCTGCCAAAATCCCCATCAAAATCTCTCCAGACCAAATGAATGTGATTGGCATTGTTTTGAACATTATCAAACTCAATCAAGAAGCTTTTGCCTTGAACTCGATAGTAATGTGGTTTGCCCAAGACCGTATCACCAGCCCATCCAAAATAGATGTTTGAAGATTGCTCTTGCTTAAGGTTTGAGAGGCGTTTTTTAGCCAAATTAGTGGGCATGGCTGAAATATATTCATAAATCAGTTTCCAAAGTAGCTCTTGTTGCTTTGGATTTAGAGCATCCATAGAGATGCCAACAGTTTCAAATGGTTTTACTGTTGACTCTACAAATGTCAAAATCTCGTTGAAGGCAGTTTTACTGAAGATCGCTACGCTTTTTTGATTGGAATCCAATGAATTTATAAGTTCTAGGGCCAAATCTTCCTCATTTGCCAATGTAGTACGGTGACCTTTTCGTTTTCCTTGTTTAACAATAGCGGGAGATGCACCCATGAACCTAGGCGCAAATGAGACATGATCACCTACAACAGTGAAATTCAGTGAGAGATGATGTCCTTCAAAGGACCAGCCCCAGATATGGTCTTTATTAGGGTCGCCATAAACGGAAATATAATATTTGCTTGAATCTCTCATGTTTGCATTTCCCTCGAGCTCTAGCAATACATCTTCCAGTTCAATGATTTTCATAGCCTTCTGATAACCTGATTGGCTGAGGTGGCTTTTAAGCATGGCGTGGAAAAAATCTTTTTGGGAAGAAGTCAGTTCACCTAAGGAAACACCCTTTTTTTCCAACATAGACGCAGGAAAAAAGTGCCAAGATTCTCTGGAATCATCGGTAAAACCCATCGCTGCTTTTTTCCTTTGCTCTGCGTTCAAAGAATTCAAAAAGTTGGTCGTTGGACTTTGGGCAATGCCCATGACACTGACCAAACCGAAAAACAAAACCAGTCGTATTGTTATATTCATCACCTCACTTTTAGTAAAGATAAAGTAAATAAGGTGCACAATTCCAGCATGTTTTGTGAAGTGTTGTTTATTGGAAAAGCAGGAGCATGGAGCTCCTGCTTTATATGAAAGATAATGCTTATTGCCTTGCTTGGACTTGTCCGCTGGAACCGCTTAAATCGGGACGGAACATCCAAAGTTCTTGTTGACTTCCGCTTGTGGCACTTTCGAAATCACTCAAGAAGCCCATAAAAGTACCCGGTCCGTGAACTTCTTCGTACCATTGTGGGAATTTGTCTTCCCTTCCCATCCAAGCAGATTTATCAAAAAAGTCTACCCACACCATATCCTGACCATCCATATTGGTGAGTTCATTAAAATATACTCCCCACTGATGGTCGCCATCCTTGGTTTTAAAAACTTTATAGACTTTGTCCAAGACATCCATAAATTGTTGTTGCTTGAACCGTTTCATATCCAGCATATAAATGGAAAGATTCTTCAATTCAAAATCTTTGTTGAAATTGGAATGTTTTGGGTCATTTTTCCAAAAAGTGGTTTCCATTTCACCTTTTGCATAAGGAGCTACGTTGGTATTCCAGTCAGCTGAATGCTCCGAATCAGGATTGTTCGCTTCATCCATGGTCGCCCAAGTTGTAGGGCCCATGCTCCAAATGTACTTTCCTGAATTTTTTCCACTAGCTATCCAAAATACACTCACTGAGGTAGGACCTTCGGCATGGTATTTCTTGTTATGGGCGGCCAAGCCGGTCTCAAACTCTGAAATCTTGGCTGGATGAGCGGTTAACATCACATTCATAAACATTGGTACCTGTTGATTTTCCTGTGCGAATAACACGCTGGGAACCAACAACATTAAAAATAGTTTTTTCATTTTAGTTGTTTTAAGAGTTAGTAAAGACTCCCCTTACCTTTCGGTCAGGGCTGTAGCTTACTCCATAGGAGTATATGCAAGATCAGGCCGCATTTTTCCACTTACTTCTTCCATTTTGGTCACATATTTCATTACACTCCCAAATACTTCTTTTGCTTTTGGACCAAGAAGTTTATCATTTGCTTCGCCCTGAGTTTCATACGCAATGGCATCTTTGGAAGCAACAGCGACCATGAAATAGTTTCCCATATTGCCAAAACCACTTCGGTATATTCTATAATGTGATTTTGAGCCTTTTTCCTCATACATTTTTTTGACATTCTTGATTGCTTCGGTCAAAGGGCCTACATCGCCAGGTGTTGTATATAAAAAGAAGAAGCGACGGTAATTTTGCCCCTCGGGCGTTTGGGTTATGCCACCGGGCATGTACGATAGGTCGTGATCCAGGACCAACACATAATCTCCATGGGAGGTATAACATTTGTCCATATCCGCGAACATTTTGTCAAAAGCATCGGCTCCCATTTTTTCGCGTAGTGGTTTAAACCCTTCGTAACTAATGTCGGCCATGGAGTTGATAGGAGATACATAGAGGTACCTAAAATCGTCAGTCTGGGATGTTATCCACCCTAGAGTTTTAATGTCAAACTTCTTGCAGTTATCCACGAGTTGTTTGGCTGCTTGTTCATATTCCATGAGCATAGCAGGTTTTACCTGGTCTTCGTGTACCCAAAAGGACTGTGTAGTTTTTTCCTGGGCCAAGGTCGAACAGGTAACGATCAATGTAATAAAAGCTGAGAACAGCTTACTTGCAGTTGTTTTCATAGAGTGCAGAATTAAAGGTTGATATAATTTGAATTAGCTTTCGAATTTGGTAATCGGCGTCTTGCTCAATTCCGAACAGCATGAATCAACCTACAAGAGTGCAAGTAAGGATCAATTATGTGGGGAACAAACTAGGAGGGTAGGGGCAAGAAAAATGAAGACATCCTAGTATCCTAATATAATAAAAAACTGGTAATGAGTAACTTAAATATATAATTAATTTGATGTTTAAGATCAAAAAAGAACGTTTTGATTCTCTTTTCCCACAAAACTTATAGTGATATACGCCACTAAAGCGAAGTCAGATGGTTGATTTATTTTGACAAGGAAGGATATATGAAATCCATAATTAAAGCGTCTGAATCCTTTTTTAGTGTCCAGTTGTTATAATTGCCCGCCGTAACAACAATAATCAAGTTGTTTTTCTCATCAATATAAATTCGTTGACCTCCATTACCAACTGCAGCTGGAATCAAATGATTTTGACTTGGGTTAATCGTGTTGGCCTTAAAAATCCAAAATTGATATCCGTAACCGACATTATTGTTTCTGCCGAACCAAACGCGCGGTTCCTTGGATTTTTTAATCCATTCAAAAGGTAATAGCTGTTGGTCTTTCCAAACTCCATCATTTGAATACAGCATTCCAAACTTTAACAGGTCTCTTGATTTTAATCGTAGACCAGATGCTGCTGCCGGCAAATCCAAATCAGGAAAATAGGTCCATGTAGAATTCTCAATTCCAAGTGGCGTAAATAAATATTCTTTTGCAAACTCGTGAATGGTCTTGCCACTTGTTTTCTCAATTATAGATGCCAGCAATTGTGTGGTTCCGCCATTGTATTCCCAAACAGTACCAGGAACGGTGTCCATGGGTCTGCTCAGTATAAACTCAATGGGGTCTTTACTGGCAGTCATTTGAATTTCACTGTTTCTTGGGTCAGAATAAGGAACGCTCTCATTCCATTCCATTCCAGAAGTCATAGTCAAAAGATCTTCCACGGTAATTTGGGACCGGAGATCAGTATCATACTGTTTGTATTCTGGATAAAAATCAAAAATACTTTGAGATAGACTATCTATTTTTCCTTGTTTTAAGGCAATTCCAATACAAGCTGCCACTATACTTTTTGAGACACTTCGTATGTCGCGAATACTATCTTTATGATGGTTGACGATTCCTAAGTCATCTCCCCATAATTCATCTCTACCTTTAAAGTACTTTTCATAAACCAACTCCCCATTTTTCATTATAAGGACGCTGTGAATGTTGGGATAAACCCCTTTACGGATAGAATCCTCCATTTTAACAATGTAAAGGGAATCTATTCCGTTTTTGGCAAAACCTCCCATTAGGAACTCCACGTCGTGCTCATCGAGTACTTTTTTATTTGTTGTTTTGGGATTATTGCATCCAGAAAGAAAAAGTCCAATTATAAAAAGAAAAGAGTATGCAGTTGTTCTGGCTGGTCGTATCATATACTTTGAATTGTAAACTATTCAAAAGATGAAAGGTGTCCTAGGATGTTACACTTTGCAAAAACAAAAAAATCCCAAAGCCGAAGATTCGAACTTTGGGATTGTCAACCTAAAACAAAAACTACTCAAACGTGAAGCTGCTTTCTACTTTTTCGGAAACCCGGAAATAACCATAAGGAATGTTTTCCGGATTGTCCACATTTATACAATTGCCTACCAAGGCAACTGGGGTTGCACTAAAGGCGTCACCAGCGCTTTCGAATTGTTCTACGAGAAGACGCAAATAATTATGATAATCCTCTGAAATTCCCAACAACACAATGTCAACGGTATCACCAGGTTTGAATTCTTCAATGTTATCATCCTCGTCCTCAATTTTTTCATAGTAGAAGGTTACCTCGTTGCCATCCACAAATTCGTCCTTTATATAAAAGAGCTCTGGCAATCGGTCAACCCTACTTTGAAATCTCAAGAAGTAGTGATTTTCGATATCTGCAGGGTCCAAAAAAGAAACATTGACCTCAAGAGCTTCATCATCTTCCCCGTCTTCTTTAGATTGTGTAATTGCTGAAATATCACTTACGGGCATCATGGTTTCTGTGCCGGTGTACGTTTCACCCTGGTATAAAACTTCCAAAGTGTATGAATCCCCCAAGATGGGAACGAAAGAAGATGTAGTATAGCTTCCATCGTTTTGGTCATCAAAATTAAAAACGGCACCGGTATCGTTGTTCCTTACCAAAACATTGGCGCCTGTCACTGCGGAATTGTTTTGACTTTCAAAGTAGGGGGTAGAGGTACTCAACAATATGGTCTGTTGGTTGCCAGAGGTTCCCTTTTCCCAGTCCAATGATGCTTCAATAGTTAGTCTGATTGGCCCTTCGGGAACATCAACTTCGATAACATCTGTGCACGATACAATGCCAAGAAGTAAAGTGCTGAATAGGATTTTATAATATAGTTTCATCGTTTTTTAGAATTTAAAGTTATAGGTTACTGAAGGGACTATGCCGAAGATTGCCGTACGGGTTGCCTCATTCACTCCGGTTTCAAAATTCTGTCCAAATGAAATGGCTGCAGCATTTTTCCGATTGAATACATTGTAAATTCCAAACACCCATTCTCCCTTCCACTTTTTATGTGGTTTTCTGTTGGGTTTGTACGTTGCCGAAACATCCAATCTGTAATAAGCAGGTAACCTGTCTGCATTACGGTCAGAATATGACGCAATGGATATTCCTTCATATTGGTATTGCCCATTGGGATAAGTTACAGGCCTTCCCGTTTGGAAAATGGCGTTGGCGCCAAAGCTCCACTTATCATTAAATTGATATGCACCGGTAACTGAAATATCATGGGTTCTATCGTGAGGTGTATTGTACCAGTTCCCATTGTTGATTCCAGGACCACCAGCGTTGCCGCCAAATGTCCGTTGTTCTGATTTTGAGAGGGTATAAGAAATCCACCCTGTTAAAGGACCTTCATTCTTACGGAGCAATAGTTCCAGACCATACGCTCTAGATTCTCCATTAAGGATTTCTCTTTCTATGGTATTGTTTCCAATGAGGTCAGAACCATCAATGTAATCGATACGATTGTCTACAGTTTTATAATAGGTTTCAACTTCCAAAGAATACATTTTGTCTCTAAAATTTCTAAAATATCCTAAGGCGTACTGATCTGACAATTGTGGTTTGATGTATTTTCCGCTGGGAGTCCAAACATCAAGAGGGGTCACTGAGGAGGTGTTGGACAATAAGTGAATATATTGAGCTGCTCTTGAGTAGCCTAATTTTATGGAAGAGTAATCATTGAGTTGATATGCTAATGCGAGACGCGGTTCAAAATTACTGAACTTTTTGATGCTCTCACTTTTCTTGTAAACAATCTCGCCAATGGGGTCAGTTCTTTGGTAAAAACGCAGTGTAGGATTATAGACTAAAGGTTGGTCATTGGCATATTCAGATAGGGGTTGACCGCCCATTCGGTTAAAATGACTGAACCTAAGACCGTACTGTGCCGTTAATCTATCTGTTAGTTTGTGTTCTGCATTGATATATGCTGCGCTTTCCAGAGCTCTTTTTTTATCCAGTTGCAGCTCATTGATTGCAGAGGAAGGGCCAGTTGGTCTAATTTGACCAGGGTCGAATTCATACTTGATTGTGCTGACTCCAAAATCGAGTTTAAAGGCATCACTGAAGTAATATTTCAAATCGTATTTGGCGTTGTAATTTTTGATGGAAGAAATCCAGTCAAACTCAAAATCCTCAATCCCCAATTCATAATCGTACTTACTGTAAATAAGAGATAGGTTGGAAAATAGTCTTTCGTTGAAGATGTGGTTCCACCTTAAATTTCCGGAAGCATTTCCGTAACTGCTGCTGAATGAGCCATCAAAATTAAAGACATCCCTTCCAAAGTAACTTGAAAGAAATAGTTTGTTATTGTCATTAAGACGATAGTTAGTCTTCAGGTTGAGGTCATAGAAACTCACGCTATTCTTTTCTCCTGCCAACTTTAAGAATAGATGGGCATAGGAACCTCGCCCCGCAATTAAGAAAGAGCCTCTGTCGTTGAACATGGGACCTTCTGCTGCCAATCTACTTGAAATAGCTCCTATTCCCCCGGTCAAGGCAAAATTTTTGCTGTTCCCGTCTTTTTGCCTAACATCAAGTACGGAAGACACACGGCCACCAAACTTTGCGGGAATACCTCCTTTATAAAGTTTCAGGTCTTTTACGGCATCGGCATTGAAAACCGAGAAAAAACCAAGCATATGGGAAGTATTGTAAATAATGGCTTCATCCAACAAAACCAGGTTCTGGTCCACGGCACCGCCCCGAACGTGAAACCCACTGGAACCTTCACCATTGTTGGTTACCCCTGGCAAGATTTGAAGGGATTTGATAACATCCACTTCTCCCAAAACCACTGGCATCTGTTTTACGGTTTTAATATTGAGCTTGGAAACGCTCATTTCAGGTTTTCTTAAAATAGCTCTTTCGGGCTCTTCGGCGGTTACCTCTACTTCATCAAGCTGAGTGGAGGACTCTTCTATTTCCATATCGATTTTTTGGTTTTGATCTAACACCACCTGCATCGATATTTCTTGATACCCCAAATGCGAAAAAACCAGGGTATATGATCCTTTTGGGGCAGTTATGGAATAGAAACCATACTCATTGGTAATAGCTCCAATAGTAGTACCCTTTAAAAAGATTGATGTCCCGAAAAGCGTCTCCCCATTAATTTTGTCCTTGACGTTTCCGCTAATGGTGTAATTGTTTTGAGCACTTGCGGTCAATGTGCCCAAAAAAAGACATAATCCAAATAGTAAACGCATAGGTCTATGCCTATCCTTTTTTCTCTTCATCTGTTTTTTGATTTTGAAATTAGATTGAATCGTTTTTTGATGTTTCCACCTAATGACAGTTCAAAAGCAAAATGGTTGCACCCACGAGAAAAAATATTTTAAAGAATTGTATTCTTCTTTTTTAAAGAAGCTATTTTTTGTGAATAAGGATGAGTGTTTACGTCGAAGAATCGGTGTTCGTATTGGGAGAGGCGTTATTTAGCTAAGAATATAAGTCAACCCAAAAAGTTTGTATAAATTCATATCCGATTAGAATAAAAGATGATAAAAATGAACAAATTTTTACTTGTAGCGTCCGTATTGACACTATTGGTCTCGTGCAAATCAAAAAAATCTGAAACCGATTTAGCTTCCCAAAAGGAGTATAAGATTCCGGTTTATGCATGGACAGGCGGACCCGGGGAAGCTACCGATGAAGAGTTGAAGGCCCAGTTTAAAGATCTTAAACAAAAAGGAATCGATGGGTTAATGTACAATGGAGGACATGACCCTGAAACTTACAAAAGGGTAGGTAAACTGGTAAAAGATGCTGGAATGAAATTCCATGCTTGGATTCCGACAATGGTCCAAGGGAAAAATCCAAAAATTAAAAAAGAATGGTATGCCGTTAATCGCAATGGTGAATCAGCGTTTGATAAACCCGCTTATGTGCCATATTACACGTTTCTTAGTCCTTGTCATGAGGGAGTGCACGACTTTTTGGCTGATTTATACAGAAGTGTGGCTGAAGTAGAAGAAGTTGATGGTATTCATTTGGATTATATCCGCTTTCCTGATGTAATTCTGGCACGTGGTCTATGGGACAAATATGGATTGGTGATGGATAGGGAGTTCCCAGAATATGATTATTGCTATTCTGAGAAATGTACCGAAGACTTCAAGGCAAAAACTGGAATTGATATCAAAACAGTGGAAGATCCTTCACAAGTACAGGAATGGAAGCAGTATAGATATGATTTAATCACCAATTTGGTGGCACATTTGGCAGATGTGGTACATGCTAAGGGCAAAAAGATAAATGCAGCTGTTTTTCCAGGTCCATCAATGGCCAAAAAAATGGTGAGACAAGAATGGGATAAATGGAATTTGGATGCGGTATATCCAATGAATTACAACGACTTCTATTTGGAAAAACCATCTTGGGTAGGAGAGATTGTCAAAGAAGAAGTTGAAACAGCTAGAGCTGATGTACCTGTTTATAGTGGACTGTTCATCTGTCCCAAACCTGAAAAGAAGGGCGATGAAAAAGATCCGGAAAACCATGGTTTATTACCTGGGGAGATTGCGGAAGCCATCGCGGGCTCCATGGAAAATGGAGCAGCCGGAATCTGTCTTTTCACACCCGATAGAATGACCGATGCCCATTGGAAAGCTTTTGATGAGGCGATACACAAAGATTATAGTAAATAATTGATTCTTATTTATAGAAAGGCCCTGTAATCAGCTGATTACAGGGCCTTTTTCGTGCTTATACAATTCGTCCCGTTAAAATTACAGTTCAGTAATTGTTTCTTTCCTTTTTGATGAGCTAAGAGCATTTTTGTGCAGCTAATAATCTAAAAACGAATAAATATGCAAACCTTGGCCAAATTATTAATCCTATTATTTATCGGGACTCTAAGTGCCCAAGACCAGTACACCAACGGAATGAAAAAGGCCTTTCAACTCTGGAATGACCAAAAACCTGTGGAAGCGGCAAACCTTTTTGAACGAATTGCCATGGCAGAACAGGACAATTGGTTGCCTTATTATTATGTGGCCCAAATCAATACGATTTCTTCATTTGGAGAAAAAGACTTGGAAAAACTGTCCAAACAATTGGGAAAAGCAAAGGAGTTTATCGATTTGGCAAAAGCTATTTCTCCCAACAATCCCGAAATTCTTGTGCAAGAAGCGATGATCAATACTGCGTGGATTGCATTTGATGGAGCCACTTATGGAATGACTTTATCAGGAAAAAATGCACAGTTATATGAAAAAGCTTTGCAAATAGCCCCTGAAAATCCAAGGGTTGTTTTCTCGAAAGCGGAATGGGATATGGGTTCGGCCCGTTACTTCGGAAAAGATACTACCCCTTATTGCAAGGATGTGGAAAGGGCCTTGGAACTTTTTGCTAATTTTAACAGCGAAACCCCATTCTATCCTTCTTGGGGAAAAGATAGGGCAGAACAAGTACTAGAGCAATGTAAGTCGTAAGTATGCAGAACTTTATAAAGGTTGTCAAAGTTTCTTTACTGATAGCCATATTTGTCGCCATCCTTAGCATTTTTGTTTTTGGGGATGGCGATTATTCATTTGAAAGTATAAAACGTGATATTATTATCAGTCTTATTTTTTCGTTTGGATTGACGGCTGTCAATTCCTATTATTATGATGGCATGAACATCCGCTATTCTTGGGAAAAAAATCCTCGGAAAAGATTGTGGTTTGGTGCTGTAGGTGCACTTATTCTTACTGTCATCACCTTCGGATTGTTAAGGTATTTGATTCATTTCTATTACACAGGTAACTCATTCTTGGAGTTTTTAAGAAGAGAAAAACCGGATTCCTATATTATAGCCATTACAATTACTATAATAGCCTCACTTTTCACACATGCCTTTTATTTTTATAGGGCACTTCAAAAGAAGGAGGTAAAGAAGCAGAAAATTATTGCGGGGACGGCCTCAGCTCGTTTCGATGCTTTGAAAAATCAGTTAGACCCCCATTTTTTGTTCAACAGCCTTAATGTATTGACGAGTTTGATAGAGGAGGATACGGACCAGGCACAGAAATTCACTACATCACTTTCCAAAGTATATCGGTATGTGCTTGAACAGAAAAACAAAGACTTGGTCACGGTTGATGAAGAGCTCAATTTTGCACGCACCTATGTGAGGCTTTTGAAAATGAGGTTTGAAGACAGTATCGTATTTGAAATCCCTGAAAAAAGCGGTGACCCAAATGCTAAAATAGTGCCCTTGTCATTGCAATTACTTTTGGAGAACGCTGTAAAGCACAATGTGGTCACTGCTTCCAAACCCCTTCATATAAAAGTAATGGAAGAAGATAGAATGTTGGTGGTACACAATAATCTTCAAGAGAAGCAAGTGGTTAAAAAGAGTAGTGGGGTAGGACTTCAAAATATCAAACAACGATATGGCATTCTTACTGATAGGGAGGTTGTCATATCCAAGACCAATTCCGAGTTCAGTGTAGGATTGCCCATGCTTACCGAGCAGATTTCAGTCATGGAAACCCAACAAAGCTATATTGAAGAAAAACGCTATTTAAAAGCCAAAGAAAAAGTGAAAGGCATTAAGGATTTTTATTCTAACCTTACCGCTTATTGCATTGTGATTCCCTTTTTATGGTGGTTAAATTTTAGGACTACGGATTTTCTATGGGCATTTTTCCCCACATTAGGATGGGGATTTGGAGTTATTGCCCACGGGATGGAAGCTTATGGCTATAACCCGCTTTGGGGTAAACGTTGGGAAGAACGAAAAATTCAGGAACTGATGGATAAAGATGATTTTTAATATTGTCTGAATGCCTAAGAACAATTCATCCGCATAAAACAACAGTTCGCGAATCCATTTTTTTATCAACCCTTATTTATATGGAATTTTGAGGTGTCATTAACAAACATCAAAACAAATCATATGGAAAATCAAGATGAATACAAGTATCAAAGAGCCAAAGAAAAAGTTAAGGAACTCAAAGATTTTTATACCAATTTATTGACCTATTGCCTGGTTATTCCCTTTTTAGCCTATATCAATTATCAAACTACAAGTTTTATATGGGTGGTTTTTCCCGCTCTTGGCTGGGGCTTCGGACTAATTCTACATTGGATGCATGCTACCGGATACAACCCATTCCTTGGGAAAAACTGGGAAGAACGCACAATACAAGAACTTATGCGAGACGATAAATTCTAATGAATACCTATATTTAATAATTATCCAATACCGACCAAAATGGAGCATTCAAATAAAGAAAGTAAATATATACGAGTCAAAGAAAGGGTAGATGAGCTAAAAAAGTTTTATGCCAATTTATGGTCATATATCATGGTGATATCGGCACTTGCCTTGATCAACTATTTGACCAATGAATTTCGTTACATGTGGTTTTTATGGGCTGCCTTTGGATGGGGAATAGGTGTTCTGTTCCACGCTATCGGAACTTTCAACCTCAATCCCTTTTTCGGTAAAAATTGGGAAGAGCGCAAGATTAAAGAATTGATGGAAGAGGATGAGAAAACAAAAAAATGGAGGTAGTCATGGAGAATTTTGATAAGGATAAGTACAAAAGGGCTAAAAAACAGGTCGCAGAAATAAAAGGGTTTTACATCCATTTGGCAGTTTATATAGTGATCAACACCTTTATACTGGTCAATATTTACTTGCATTCCGAAGATTTTTGGCAATGGCAGCACTTTATAACATTGGGCGCATGGGGAATTGGATTATTGCTCCATGCATCCAAAACCTTTGGGTTTAATGTATTGTTTGGTGAAAACTGGGAAGAGCGCCAAATTCAAAAATATATAGATAAGGACAAAAAGGAAATGGACAGGTTCAAATAGTCAGAACCACAAAAAATGATGTTTTTACAAATTTAAACTCAAGGAATGAATGTAATTATCATTGAAGATGAAAAGCCAGCAGCGAGAAGGTTAAGTAGATTGTTATTAGAACTTAATGTGTCGGTTTCTACTATGCTTCATTCGGTGGAAGAATCCATCGAGTGGTTTCAAAACAACCAACATCCGGATTTAATTTTTTTAGACATACAATTGTCCGATGGTCTTTCCTTCGAAATTTTTGATCTTATCGAAGTCAAAAGTGCCATAATTTTTACTACCGCTTATGACGAATATGCTCTTCAAGCATTCAAGTTAAATAGCATCGATTATTTGCTAAAACCCATAGATGATGAAGAGCTGGAAACAGCCGTAAAAAAGTACCAAAATTTTAAGCCGGAAAATCAAAAATTATCGGTTGATTTTAACGACATAAAAAAGCTTTTGGTAAACCCTTTGGAAAGAGAATATAAAAAACGATTTACAGTCAAGGTCGGCCAACACTTGAAAATTGTAAATGCCGATGAGGTCGAATGTTTTTATAGCGAGAACAAGGGTACTTATGCCGCAACATTGGAGGGCAGAAATTATTTGTTGGACACTACACTTGAGCAGTTAGAGGAGGAGCTGTCTCCAAAAACTTTCTTCAGGGTCAGTCGAAAGTTTTATGTGAACATCAATCACATAAATGATATCATTTCATACACAAATTCTAGGCTTCAAATCAAGTTGAACCGCTTTAATGGGCAAGAAATCATTGTGAGTAGAGAGCGTGTACGAGACTTTAAGTTATGGTTGGAGTAAAGTAATTTAAAAAACTGAATTTCAATTTGATAAATTCACTAAAAAGTAAGTATAAATTTTTCTTATAGTGACTTTTTCATCTAAAATTGAAGAATTTTAGTCCACTCTGTTGTCGTCAAAGGCTGAAGGTAATAATTTTGGAATCAACTTGATAAAAATAGGCAATAAAACGGCTCCGCCCGGTAGCATGAAAATCGCTAGAGATGGTATGGTCTTAAAAATATCCAACAGCTGATTTTGAACTTTTTTTCTTTCTTGAGCATTCAGTTCTTTGGTCGCGGACTTGGATAAAAGAGAAACCAATTCTTTACTTTCGGTAAGTTCTTTTTTTAATCTTTTACTGTTTCTTAAAATTAATTTACCAACATTTTTTGACATGCCTTCGTAAAATTGAACAGCTACATTTTTGTCATTTAAATATCCAATTTTTGACTTGTTTTTTTCAAAGAAAAATTGAACAAAATCCAAGGCAGATTTGACCTCGTTTTTTGACCTCCCCAAAACACTTCCAAGCCCAAAAATATAGTCCGATTCTTTGGGGTCCAAATGCTTGTCTTCCCATAAGGTCAAACAGGCCATATCCATGAAGTAATCCTTTTCGCATTCAGTAAAGTTTTCTTTCAATAATTCGCGATAGTTACCATCCAAATTTGTCTGTTCCAAATCCAGATAGGTAAGCGACGACCCTAAAAGTTGAACTAGTTTGTCATCTTCCTTTTGGGTTTCCTTGGAATTTAATGCCTGATATGCAATGTTGATGGTTACATATTCCAAATGTTGCGCGTGTGCTATAACGGGAGCATGAGCTTGAAGATATATTCTAAAAATCAGCACATCCACATACAATAATGAATTGGTCAAACTGTTCCCAAATGCGCGGTTAAAAGCGTTTCCTCCCAAATAAATCCTAGAATCTATTAGTTTTTCAAGCTGTGATTCAGTTTGACTTCCAGTCAAGATTTTATTGAGAAATGAAATTTTACCTACTTCAAGTGATTCATAATAACCAAAAACAGTATTTACAAAAAGCTCGAAGTCACTTTCTTTTTTCTCAAACTGGTAGGTGAAATACAAGGCCGTAAGAAGGTTGATTTTAGCAACCTCATCCTCGGTCAACTCGTGTTCAACTTTAATAAACTTAGGAATATCGATGTGAATCCCATAAACAAAACCATTACTTTTAAGTTCTTGGTACAGACTTTCAAAATTCGCGAAAGCTCCAGGCTTATTTTTGACAAGGTGCCCAAATTTGTTAATCCAACCGGAAGCAGAAGGGTTCATTAGGTTAATGTTTACGCATCAAAATAAAACAAATTATAGGACTTTCCCGTAGGTGTTTTGTAATTAGTTCGATTGAATCTTATCCGTCGACCCTACTTCTTGGTCGTGTTGTAAAATCTCAATGCCTTTTTGAATGACCAAGTTTGTCGGAATGGTAATTCTTCTGCCATCATCGGTACGCATAAAAAGGTAAAAACCACTGATATCTTCCACTTTTCCGGTCCAGTCGAAATCGTTATCCAATACCCTAATTCGGTCACCAAGCCTTAGGGGGTGACTGAAGAATAAAATTACACTGGCGGTCAAATTGGAAAGAATAGACCATTGTGCAACAAAGCCAATGCCTACAATTGCAAGTACGGAAGAGATAAACACTGAAAACTCTTGAAGGTTTACACCCCAAATAAGTGTTATTACAATTATCCCTACACCATAAAAGAACAAATTGCTCAAATAGAAAATAATTTTTCTATTGTTAATGTTGATGGAACTGACTCTTCCGAATCTTCGAATAGCTCGCTTGCTCAAAAAGTTCAAGCCGAAAATAACTATAACAATAATAGCGGTGATTAGAATCTCTTGCTGATACGATATTAAATTTCCCATGGGTTTTTACTTGTGTACTGCAAATTACCTAATTCTAGCGGTTAGGAAAAAATGGGCATTTAAAGTCTGCTAGTATGCAAAAATCAGCCAAAAAAACGCACAATGATATAGGTCATGTTCTCAGAATAAGTACTGGGGTAGTTTTGATAAATTTTTAAAACATAAGCAATGAGAAAACTAGTGATTTGTTTAATGATTGTGCTTGGAGCTTCAAATTGGGTTATGGCACAAGAACCTACGGATAATAGTGAAAGTCCATGGCAATTTAGGTTAAGGGGAATTGTGGTAACTCCGGATGAGAGTGCGGATATTGAAACGATAGGGGGGGATGTATCAATATCCACGGCTGTTGTTCCGGAACTTGATATTTCTTATTTCTTTAATGAAAACTGGTCTTTGGAACTCATTTTGGCTACCACCAAGCATGATGTTAAAGCAGAGGGTACTGCTGCTGGTGATATTGATTTGGGGCATGTATGGTTGCTTCCACCAACTTTGACAGGACAGTACCACTTTACAGGTGGAAACTTTGTTCCGTATGTAGGAGCTGGTCTTAACCTAACATTGTTTTATGGAGTTGATGAGGGACCAGTGGCGGACAATGTGGATTATGACACCACTATTGGTTATGCCCTACAAGGTGGTTTTGATTTTATGCTTACTGACAAATGGTTCTTGAATGCAGATGTGAAAAAACTATTTCTAAATACTGATGCTACCATAAATGCCACTACAGCTCTTGGCGCAACCGTCGGAGCCGACGTGGACATTAATCCTTGGATCATTGGTTTTGGGATAGGGGTCAAGTTGTAATTTTTGAGTATTTATTTTTTTTAGTTGATAAGAAGGATAGCTTGGCTTGCCAAGTTGTCCTTTTTTATGTTTTGGGATTGGAGGGAATTAGTTGCATCAGCTATTTAATCTTCAACCTGAAACCATAAACTTTTAGTTTTACTTGAAGGAAATCTAGGTCGGTCGCCCTTTTAAAACCAAGCTTTTCATACATTTTCCAGGCTACTTTCATGAATTCTGTGGTGTGGATCACCACGTTTTTATGTTTTTTCTTTTTGGCTTTTTGAATACAGCTTAAGCTTAGTGCTTTTCCAACTCCTAGACCTCTGCCATCCGGATGAACCGCAAGAAGTCTAAAGCCAGAGGCATTTCTTTCCAAAGAAGCTGTACCTCCAGAACCATAATATTTCATGTTCCCAAAGTACACAACTCCACCAATGATCCTGTTTTTTGGGGTTACAGCAACTAGAAGTTCCACACCAGGTTTTTTGGTGAACTCTCCAATCTTTGCTAAAGTCTCGTAATAGCTAGGTTGTTCGGCCTGTTTTGGAAAGCCATCAAGCCCTGAATATACCTGAACCATCAGCTGCCCAATATGTTCGTATTCTGAAGGTTTGGCGTTACGAACCGTAAATGGTAATTCGGGATTGGTTTGGCCATACCGGTATTGATAACGCTCTGGAAAACTTTGATGATTTAGTTTTTGTTCCAATTCTGTCAACTTTTGCAAAAAATCGTCATCTACAACTTCTTGGAGTACTTGTTGTATTCTTGACCACTCCTGTTCGAAAGCTGGCAATAGTTTTAGACCTTTAGAAGATATTCCAATAAGGGTTTTTCTTCCGTCAAGAGTGTCCTTATGAGCTTCCAAATACCCTTTTTCCATCATTTTTCGGGTTATCTTGATTATGGCAGGGTGGGAGAAACCTAGAACGTTGGCTATTTCGGTAACGGTCAACTCGCCCTTTTCCTTTAACAATAGAAAAATGACATGCCAGTTGGGTTCCAGTTTTATATTTAGATTGGAATAGTGGGTAAGGGTGCTCGAAACAATTTTCTCGTTCAACCTTTTAATTCGTGCTGTAAATCCCAAATGTTTTAATTCCGGTAGAAAATCTGTGTGCATGATATTTATGTAACTAGTTACATAAATATATAAAAAATATTCAATTTAGTTATGCGCTAAGAAGATAGGGGAGACCTTAAGCGTGTTGCTACATCATTTGGGAATCCAACTCTTTTCAACCCACAAATGGATAAAAATAAAAAGGATTCCAATTTTGGAATCCTTTTTACGATGTTTTTTATTGGATAATCCCGGTGCAAGCTACTCGCGCTCCGGCGGCCCCACTGGGTTGGGACGTGTAATCGTCCACACCTTGATGAACAATAACTGCTTTGCCCACAATATTCTTGGTCTCGTCATCGCAGCCAATGCACCATTCGTTGGTGGCAAAATCTACCGTAGCATTACCCTCAGCATCGGCTACAAAGTTTCCGATGTCACCTTTATGATAACCACCTTCGGCTCCCCATTTGGCATGAGGTTGAAATGTTGGGTTCCAATGCCCACCTGTCGATTTCCCATCGGCAGAGGAACAATCTGCCTTTTCATGAATATGAATGGCATGTTCTCCTTCGGTAAGACCTGTCAACGAAGCTTTCATAATTACATTTCCGTTTTCTTCTGTAAAAGTTACTTCGCCACCTACATTACTGTCACTTTTAGGTTCCATTGAAAATTTAATAGATTTTACTTCTATAATTTCCTCCTTTACTTCTTCAACCACCTCTTCGGATTTGGTCTCAGTTTCTTTCTTAGGTTGTTTGCAACTGGTGGCACCAATTAGAATAAGTCCCATAGCCATTGCGCATATTTTTTTCATGGTTTTGTTTTAAGGATTTTGCCCAAGTTACTCATTATTTGTCCAGATGACAATAATTTTTGTCTGATAATAACCACTCCATTTTCATCGATGAAAGGATAATAATATCCGACGAAATACTATTTTTCGATTTAAACCGTTATTTTTTTAAACGCCTTAAAATCCCCCATTGGGCACTTAAAAAATAGTATATGTTGGTTATTCAACCTTCAAATTATATCGATTTACTAAAGTACTACAAAAAGAGAAAGTCTTTTTGTAAGGGGTACGAGCGTTTAAAAAGAGACAGGCTTAAGGGATACATTACACAACATGATTACGTAAAATCTCTACGTAAAATCCATAGCGCTGCCATAGAATTGGAACTTGACTATTTTGATGTCCTCTATATGCGAATGAAATAGCAGTAATTAGTTAGTCAACCAAACTACTGATTACCTGTGTTTCACTATGAAGTGTTTTGTGAACGGGACATTTATCGGCAATCTGCATAATCCGCGCTTTTTGTTTGTCGTCCAAATCTCCGGTCAGTCTTATTTCACGGTGAAATGTGTCAATTTTAGCACTGTTGCTTTCACAGTTTTCACAATCTTCAGCATGGGATTTACTGTATGAGGTATGAACTTCTACATTATTCACAATCCAACCTTTTCGCTTACTATACATTTGAATGGTCATGGCCGTACATGCCGATAAACCTGCCGAAACCAACTCATAGGGGGAAGGGCCGAAGTCGTTTCCACCATAACTTTCGGGTTCATCAGCAACCATATAATGGTTACCTACTTTCATTTGGGTTGTAAACCCATCCGCTCCATCCAAACTCGCCACAACCTGATGTTTGGTTTTTAATACAGGCTTATTTTCTTTACCCTCATTGAGATATCTTTTCGCCCATCCTGAAATTACTTCACCAACATAGATTGAATCTTCCTTTTTAGACAGTAAGTGGTCTGCCCCGTCCAATGAAACGAAACTTTTCGGGTGGTGGGCCGACACATAGATTTCCTCTGCATTCTTAATGCCCACGGTATCATCTTGGGGTGAGTGCATTATCAACAACGGTTTTCTTAAAGACTTTGCTGTTTCTGGCAGTGATTTGGTCTCTAGGTCATCCAAAAACTGTTTTTTTATCGTGAAATCCCTTCCGCTGAGATTTATGACCGCTTTCCCTTCAGATTGAATTTCGTTAATCCCACTCTTAAGAAGATGTTTTACATGGACCGGGTTCGATGGTGCACCTATAGTTGCTACCGCCTTTATAGATGCTATTTCACCAGCAGCAAAGATTGAAGCCGCTCCACCCAATGAATGCCCTACAATTAAAGTAGGAGCTATATAATTTTCTTCGAGGAATTGTGCGGCAGCAACCAAATCCTCGACATTGCCAGAAAAATTGGTATCGGCAAAATCACCCTCACTCTCACCCAATCCGGTAAAATCAAAACGAAGCACACCAAAACCGTTGGATGTCAATCCTTTGCTTATGTTTTTTACTGCCAACAGGTTTTTATTGCACGTAAAGCAATGAGCAAATATGGCAAAGTTATGGGGATGGCTATCCGCTGGAAGTTCCAATCGTCCGACCAGTGTTTGCCCTTGATGGTTCTTGAAGGTTACTTTTTGTAGACTCATTCTGATAAAACGTTTTACAGAAGGTCAAACGGAACAACTAATTATTTGTCCTTAACCTTCTTTTTGAATACACCTCTTAGGTCGGGATTAAAGAAGAAACCTATCTGTAACCTGTCAAAAACTGCACTACTGAACTGATTTCTCAAGTATCCAAATTGAATACTACTATTATCGGTAATATGAATGCCCAATGCCCCGTATAAACGATTTTGACCAAACAGGTTGTCTTGAAGGTTAATGAACAATTCATCATAAAAATTCAAGAAAAAAGTATCGGTAAGAGGTAGTGTGACTTGAATTCTGTACCGAGCCCTATGCTGGGTGTCGGTGCGGTCTCCGAAATCCAAAAAGCGCTGCTCCAGCCTGTAACGATGTTCAAAAAGAAATTCCCAAACTTTATTCTTTAGAATGAACTGTTGAAAAATACGATGTTCCTTCGTGTTGACCTCTCCAGGAAATTCCAAAAAATTGGTGTCCGTGGAGATATACCCATAACCACCGGTTGCAATAGCACTTGGATTGATATGATAATTGAGCCCTGTACGAAGCAATAACTGATTGAAATTGGATGTGGTCTCATAAAACCTAAATTGCGCTTCGGTATGGATACTGAAACGTTCCGCTATTTTATTGGTGCCGAAATACATATACCATGCACCCCATTCATCTTCGCCCGCTTGTTGAGCATTTATAGTAATCATAGAGGCCAACAAAGCCCCAAGCAACATTGTTTTTTTCATTAATCTAAAGTAAAAGTTGATGTTTGTTTAAATGGTGATACCTCCAAAGCTTCAATGGATTCTTTATAGGGTTTCCAATCAGTGTTGAAGAAAGAATTCGTCTTGTCCAACGCAGATTTAAGCTCCTCTTTGGCAAATTGAAGCAATCTTTTTTCCGTCGCCGTTACTCCAGTTTTTCTAGTATCGACGTAAAAACTTGCTGTGTTCAATCGTTGCATAACGGAGATTTCTGGATTACGTGTGATTCCCTGTCTTTTATCTTCTTTACCCAGATAAAGTGCTAAGACAGAATCAATTTGTTTTACAATCTCCTTCGAGGCGTCAATTTCCTTTTTATATTTTTCCTTGCCGAACTCTTTGAGCTCCTTTTGGAACTTGTTGGCCAGATTTTTACTCTGCACTAACTGTTTCACAGCATCAGCGGCGGTTTGAATATATTTTTCCAGCTCTTTACCAGTTGCATATACTTCGTTTATGGATGCAGTCGATGTATTGAGCCTAGGGTCTATCTTTACCGTAATGTTGGTGGAATCAACAGCTTTTCCATAATATACTTTAACCTTGTATGTCCCAGGCTTAACGTTGATGCCGCCCGATTCGGACTTGCTGTTATTGATTTTTCTTGAAGGCCTGTCGGGGCCCTTCTCATCAAGATTCCAATAGATTCTATGGAAGCCCGATTTTTTCGGGGTTTTGTACTTGAGGGTTCGAATTAATTTGTCACCATCATAAAACTTGAAAAAAATGGAATCCTTGGTTATTTTGGTTTTGTCTTTCTCGATTTCTTCATCTTTTTCTTCCTTGTTTTCCTCGGATTTTGATTCACTTTTTCCATCCTTGAGATAGTACGTAATCATGGCTCCCGACTTTCGGTTTTCGCCATTATATAAGGCATCACCTCCAAAACGACTTCCCGTAGCCTGCTGATAGGCCGCCAAGTAAGCATCTGGGCTATCAAAAAGTTTGATGTCTTTTTGTAAAACAGAAGGATTGGAAGCCAACGCTCTTAAAGGACGGATGTCATCTAAAACCCAAGCAGCTCTTCCAAAGGTACCAATGACTAAATCCTCCTCACGAGGTTGAATAGCTAAATCTTTGGTAGAAACAGTTGGGAAACCTTCGGTCCATTTTTGCCATTTCCCACCAGCATTAAAGGAAATATAAAGTCCATCATCCGTTCCTAGAAACATAAGATTTGGGTTCTTTGGGTCCTCTACAACGGACAAAGCATAGCTTTCGGCATCGTTGGCATCGACAATTCGAGTCCAAGTTTTTCCGTAATCCTTGGTTCGATAAACATAGGGTTCGTAGTTGAACCTTCTATAATCGTTTGCTACCAACAATGCTTCACCCCTGTTGGTCTTGGAAGCTTTAATTTGAGGAATCCAGCTGCCTCGCGGTAATCCTTTGATATTTTCCGTGACCTCGGTCCAACTATTACCTCCATTTTGAGTATAATGAACACGTCCGTCATCTGTACCGACCCAAAGCATATCTTGTTCCACAGGTGAAGGTTCGATAACCAAAATAGTACAATAATTTTCTGCACCAGTGGCATCCATGGTAAGTCCACCACTTTCGTGTTGCTTTTGTTTCTCCTTGTCATTGGTAGTCAAATCAGGAGAAATGACTTCCCAAGTCAATCCTTTGTTGGTGGATTTGTGCACAAATTGACTGCCAAAATATACGGTGCCGTTATCAAAAGGGTCTTGACCTATCCCGGCATTCCAATTAAAACGGAGTTTTGTAGTAGCATCAGGCGGAGTTGGTCTTACCGTATAATTGTTTCCGGTTTTCCAATCGTATCGAGACACAAAGCCCTGCTGACTCATAGCATATCCAAATTGATTATCGTCTAAATCTGGTACAACATCAAAACCATCACCAAAAGCGATTTCCTGCCAATAGCTGTTTCGGATACCTTGGGCACGCCATACATAGGCAGGACCTCTCCAGGAACCGTTATCCTGCATTCCGCCATAAACATTATAGGGATATTCATTATCAATGTTGATATGATAGAACTGGGCCACAGGAAGATTTCCAATAAAACGCCAGGTTTTCCCCCCATCTTTGGTAATATTAAGACCGCCATCATTACCATCAATCATAAATTGCCCATTTTCTGGATGGATCCACCAGGCATGATGATCCGGATGCACCCCATTGTTTACTTGGTATGCAGGCATTAATTGTTTGAAATTCCTTCCTCCATCTTCTGAAACATTTACATAAGTAAAAATGGAGTAGACTCTATTTTCATTTTGGGGGTCGGTATAGATTTCAGAATAATAAAAGGGTCGATTCCCGATATCATTTTTATCATTAATTTTCTTCCATTTAAAACCTCCATCCTCAGATTTGTAGAGTGCATTTTTCTTAGCTTCTACAAGTGCATAAATAATGTTGGGCTTATTCTTGGCTATGGTAACCCCTATACGTCCGAGCTCTCCCTTTGGGAGACCATCTTCATCAGTTAATTTTTTCCAATTGATTCCACCATCGTGGGTAATATATAGTCCGCTTCCCACACCACCAGATTCGAAAAACCATGGGTCTCGCTTGTGTTCCCACATGGCCGCAATAAGCTTGTTAGGATTGGTAGGGTCCATTACTAAATCTGCAACCCCTGTCTTATTATTTACAAATAGGATTTTGTCCCAGGTTTTTCCACCATCAGTGGTTTTATATACACCGCGTTCTGGATGAATTCCCCACGGAGACCCTATCGCACCAGCATAAACCACATCTGGATTGGTTGGGTCAATAATAACTCTATGGATGTGTCTTGTCTTCTCAAGCCCCATGGACTTCCACGTTTTACCCCCATCAAGGGATTTATAGATACCATATCCTCCATTAAGACTGTTTCTTGGGTTTCCTTCACCCGTTCCTACCCATATCACGGATGGATTTGATTGCTGAACGGCAACTGCACCAATGGAAGCGGTAACTTCCTTATCAAAAATAGGTTCCCATTTGATTCCACCAGAGGTAGATTTCCAAAGTCCTCCGGAAGCTGTTCCCACATAAATGATATCTGGATTGGAATGGACTACATCAATAGAGGTGACCCGGCCACTCATTCCCGCTGGACCTATGTTACGCGGTTTCATGTCTTGAACCAAATCCATTGAAAATTCCTGTGAAAAAAGGGGAAGCGATGCCAAGAGCATCAGCGTGGTGTAGAAATATTTCATTTCGGTTAAATTAGTCGGCTAAAGATACCAAAAACAGTAAGTGGATTTCTTAAAAAGGTGTTAAGGGAAAAGGACTGTATAGATTAAAACTTCATACTATATGCCTTATTGATTTTTGATTTAAGTCTTCGTTTCTTAACTAATTACTTGGTTTTCTGATTTTGAATAACCATCCTTAATATATTCCCTACTAGTTAACTTACACGAATCACCTTCTTTGCATTTAGTTTTTAGCTGCGCTTTCAGCAATTTCTTTCAACCTATTTTCAATATCAGTACTGGAAATCCAGGTGCCACGGGTCATAACTCCGGAAACTTTTGTGTAATTCTTATGGTCATCCAATGGATTCGAAGCAAGAAGAATCAAATCAGCTTCGTTACCTTCTTTTATTTCACCAAAAGTGTTTTCCATCTCAAAAAATATGGCCGGATTGATGGTGGCAGCTTGAAGGATTTCCAAGGGTTGCATTCCCGCTCTAGCCATTCCTTGCATTTCATGCTGTACGGAAAACCCAGGGACGTTGAACAACTGCGGGGCGTCTGACCCCAAAAGTATTCCATAGCCATTGTCTTGAAGTTTTTTGATTAGGCTTTTCCGAATGGCATCAAATTGCTTCCATTGGGAAATATTAAAGCCCGAATTTTCCATAGTCTGAACTTTAACTCGTCTCCAATTTTCCAAGGTGGATTTCGGCATGTATTTCATTTCGGATTCTGTCAATAAGCTGTCGACATTAGCTGGTGCGAACCATCGCTCAAAGAGGCTTTGTGTGGGGACTATCCATACCTTATTATCTTTTGACAATTGTACCAATTCGTCAATTTTGGTGGTATCTGCCAAAAAAGTGAAGTTGTAGCCAAAAAAACCATTTGAAGAAGGATTCACATTTTCAGAGTTCGGGACCAATCCTTCCAAAAAACCATCTACGTGGTCGATGGTTGCAAATTTGCTCTCGAGCGCATGACGTATACCCACATCTACAGGAACATGACCGGCAAACCGGATTCCGACCTCATTGGCCGTTTTTACCAGCTGATCAAATACATTTCGCTGAATTCCAGGATGAATTTTCAAGAAATCATAGCCCGCTTTTTGATAAGCCGTTACTTTTTCAATGGCCTCTTCCTCTGTTTTTACGGAATTTCCATTGAGTGAAGGACTCGAAGTAAATATTCTTGGGCCTAAAACTTCATGATTTTGCACTTTTTTTCTAAGCTCTAAATGATTAGGATGTCCTAACATTCCCCGGATTGTTGTTATACCTTGTGATAAATACAGGAACAATACATCTTCTAAACGTTCTTTTGAGGTGGGGGGTTGGGGAATATGTGCATGCATCTCCGTCATCCCTGGAATAACAAATTGACCTTCGGCATCAATGACCGTGTTGTATTTTGAGAAATCATCAATTTCCTTGGCATTGATTTGCTTTATTCTCCCAGAGTCAATAAAAATGTTTTGGCCTGTTCTGACTTGCCCCGTTCGAACATCAATAATATTGGCCTTTGAAATGAGGATTACGGTAGGACTAATCTCTTCTTCCTGCTGTTTGGGTTGACATGAGCTTCCAAAGGTGCAAACAAGTAGGAGAAGGGTGATTTTTTTAAACGTAGCTTTCATTGTTACTGTATTTCGGATGCGTTCAAAAGGTCATTGAGTTGCTTTTCAGTAAATAGCGTTCCTCCTTTAAGTACCGCATATATTTTTTGAGTATTTTCAATATTTTCCAACGGATTGGCATCTAGAATTACAAGTTCGGCAATTTTCCCCTTCGAAATACTACCATAGTCAGTACTCTTTTTCAAAAACTTAGCTCCATTTGGCGCTGATGTTCGCAGAGCATCCAAAGGAGAAATTCCATTTTCGACCATTTCCTTTAGCTCCTCATGCAATGAAATCCCTGGATAGGTATAGGAATTATATGCCCCACTGTCTGAGCCTGCCAAAAGACCTACTCCCGCATCATTTAATGCCTTGGCAAGTTGACCAAAAAAGGCATCAAGCTTTTTTCGGTCCCTTCTTACTTTTTCAGAAGCATTTAATGCTCTATTGATTCGCCCCTGATATGTCTGTATAAGGCCATCCCCCATAAACTTTAAGTATGTATCGTCGCTGTGGTCTATTTCATCTAAATAACTCAAAGTTTTGCCAATATGAAGTGTGGGTACTACAAAGACCTGCTGGTCTTTTAACTTTTGAAATGTTTTTTGGGCGGTGCTATCGGCATAATTGTCCATGAGAGCGGGCATGGCTTGCCAAAACCCAATTTCTTTGGATTTAAGCTTTTCTGTAATTTCCACTTCATTGCTAGCGCACCCTTTCATAATATAATACAGATGCTCCACAGCGTCCAACCCTGCATCTATGGTTTCGTTAAGGGTTACTGTAAAAGGCATGTGTCCCGATGTTATCAAACCTCTGGTTTCAGCTTGTTCTATTGTTTTTAAGTAGTGTTCCCCAGAAATTCTACTATCGTACAGTTTTACAAAATCTACACGGAGTTTTTCCAGAGAATCCAATGCAGTGTTAATATCAGCTTCCTTTTCCACTTCCAAGGAACCGGCCCAAGTGGCATTAGGACCATCTATTTTAGATCCAGAGGTAAATATTGTTGGGCCTACCAGTTTTTCTTCGGCAATTTGATGTTTCCACTCCAAAACGGATGGGGTAAGATCACCTCCAGCATCCCTAACGGTGGTAATACCGTTGGCAATAAAGAGGTTTAAAAAGTTTTTGTTGTTTGAAATAAGGGAATCTCCACCACGCAAATGGATATGATTATCCCAAAAACCTGGGAGAAGATATTTTCCGGTTGCATCTATAGTGCTTTTCGCAATGTAATCTGTGTTATCATCGGTGTTAATAAGCGTACTTATCCGTCCATTATTAATATAAACATCCTGTAATTTGATTTGCCCGGTTTCCAAGTCAATTACATTGGTATTGGCAATGCACATATCCACGGATTGCTTTGGTTCTTTGTTTTGGCATCCTAATAAAATGAACAATGATGAAATATAACTCGCTATTTTGATTCTGTTTTTCATCTGCCTCCGGGGGTTCTAGATTTCATGTTGGCTTCGCAGCAATTAACGATTTCCTTAATCCTTTTCTGTCTGGTTTCTTCCCGTTTTGCTTGGTTTAACCAATACAAGTAGCTTTTACGTTGCCCATGGGTAAAGTTTTGGAAATTTTCAAATGCTATTTTGTTATTGTCGAAGGCCTTCTGTAGGTCTTGCGGAACAACACCGTTTTCAACATCATCTAAGGCTACCCATGAACCATTTTTTTTGGCGGTTTCAATAACAGCTAGACCACTTTTGTGCATCAAACCATCTTGAATAAGTTCTTTGATGTGGTTTTTGTTGACCCTGCTCCAAACACTTTTGGGTTTTCTTGGACAGAAGTATTGCCTGCGTTTACCATCTCCAAGACTTTTTACCGTACTATCAATCCATCCATAACATAGTGCCACTCGAACCGCCTCTTCCCAACGCATGCTTTCCATTTCATGATCGACTTTATAAAGAATTAAGTAGATTCCTTCAGATGTGGCATGGTTTGCACGGAGCCAGTGCCTCCACTCAGTATCATTCTTAAAATAATGTTCTGGATACGTTTTCAACCTAGATTTTTTCGGTTTCAATGTAAAAGTTGATATCAAATTCTGGGTTTGTTCCGTCCAGAGTTTCTGTTTTCCATTTAGAATTTGGGTATAGCCAATGTTCTTTTTCATCTACAAAAATTCGAACGGGCATATCAAAATTTTCCACAACATTGACATAGCGGTACTTTATGGTGTTTCCGTCGAGGGAATATTCCAATTTTGGAACCATGGTGGTTCTTAGGTATTGATTAAAGAAAGCAGAAAGGTCTATTCCGGTTTTTTCACTGATATAGTTTTCAATTTGTTCGGTGGTCACCGTTTGATGGTAAAACTCTTCATTCAAACCTCTTAGAATCTGTCTCCATAATTCATCATCCTCAATTAATTGTCTGAGGGTATGTAACATATTGGCCCCTTTGTAATACATATCTCCCGAACCTCTTTGGTTCACATTATATGGTCCAATTATAGGGCGGTCGTTTCGGATGTTGTCCCGAGTACCAATGACATATTCTGCAGAAGCTTTTTTTCCAAAGTGATAGTCCAAATACAAATTTTCCGAATAGGCCGTAAATGCTTCGTGTATCCACATGTCGGCTATGTCCTTATAAGTAATGTTGTTGGCAAACCACTCATGACCACCTTCATGGATGATGATAAAATCAAATTTAAGTCCCCAACCTGATTTGGATAGATCACGACCCAAATAACCGTTTTGATATTTGTTACCATAGGTCACCGAACTTTGATGTTCCATGCCTAAATAAGGTACTTCGACAAGTTTAAAGCTGTCTTCATAAAAAGGGTAGGGGCCAAACCAATGTTCAAAGGCCTCCAACATCATTGAGGTTTGTTTGAACTGCTCTTTCGCTTTTTTTAAGTTGTGGCGTAAAACGTAGTAATCTATATCAAGCTCTCCTTTTTCTCCTTGATATTTTTCACCAAAATGAACATAATCTCCAATATTTACATTAACGCAGTAGTTGTTGATTGGATTGGAAACAAACCAGGTATAGATTTTATCGTCCTTGTTTTCATCCACCCTACGAAGTCTTCCATTGGAAACGTTCATTAGGGGTTTTGGTACGGCAACACTTATCCGCATGCTATCCACTTCATCATACATGTGGTCTTTATTGGGCCACCAAACGCTAGCACCCAATCCTTGACAGGAGGTAGCGGCAAAGGGATTTCCTTTTTTGTCCCTATCCCATGAAAAACCACCGTCCCACGGAGCTCGAATGGCTTTTTTGGGTTCACCAGAATACTTTACCACAACATGATTGAACGCTCCGGGTACCTGCTTCTTTTTCAATTTCACAAAATGAGCAGCTCCTTCAGAAGTGAAATCAAGTTCTTCACCATCTTGAGAAATTGACAAAATCTTCAAAGGTTGTTGTAAATCAACTTGAAGTATATCAGATTCTTCCAATACTTTGTATCGTATTACGTTGTACCCACCTATAGTTTCGGTCTCTGGGTCAACCTTGATGTTCAAATCATAATAGTTTAAATCCCACCAAGCGCGTTCTGGGGTAATACTTCCCCTGAGGGTATCTTGTCTGGTGAAATTCTGAGCTACTGAAAAATGCATTGCGCCTATCAGTAGAATCAATGTAAAATAGTGTTTCATATGGTAGCTATCAAAACTTTTGGTATAGACCGAGGCGGTTTATATTATCTAAAAATCTTATTTGGAAAAGTTACAAGACTTTCATGCCCATCTTTTCCAACGGATGCAACTCCAAAAAAGAAATTGTCAATAACAATGCCATTTAACGTATATTCAGAAACGTCCTCCACATATCTTGAATTATCCCAAGTAGGAGAAGTGGTATCTCGCCAATAAATTTTATAGCCTACAGCGCCTTCTACCTTGTTCCATTTTAGTTTGGCCGAAGGTTCAACAATTCCACCGATTTCAACTGTAGAAGGAGCAGGGGGAGCCCAAGCAATGGAAGCCAGATTTATCGCATTAACGGCCGTCAATTTCTTTGCATATTCAAAGTTGACGTGTTCCAATACATCGCCATAGGCAATACCATCTTCTACACGAATATCTTGATGTTGTTGGGTATAATTTTCATGGGCCTCCATGATTCTGATGCCTGCGAAGCCCACATCGTTAAATGGACGGTGATGTCCGCCTCTCCCAAAACGGTCTAGACGGTAAATCATCATTGGATTCATTTCCGGCATATATTGTTTGGTGGTTTTGTGGACATATCTCGCCAATTGTCGTGAAATACCATCAACTTCACCACCATAAAAACGCCTTGCTCTGCGTTCGTCTTCGGTTTCAGTTGGTGGTACGGGTTCTGAGAAAATCCTGAAGTCTCGATTACTGACGACACCATCAACCCCAGTAATATTGCCTATCATATCATTATTGAGAATTCCGACAATGTCCCAACCCATTTCTTTGGCATAAGCAGCAAGACCCCTTCCGCCGAACAGTCCTTGTTCTTCTCCAGAAAGTCCGACATAGACAATACTGCTTTCAAAACTATATTTTGATAAAACCCTAGCAGCTTCAAGTGTTCCTGCCATACCACTGGCATTGTCATTTGCCCCGGGAGAATCGGAGGTGAAGTTGTTGGGGTCACTAACACGGGAATCGATATCTCCGCTCATAATGATAAATCGATTCGGAAATTTGGTGCCTCTTTGTATGGCAACTACATTAACTACCCAAACATCCTTGACAATTCTTGAACCTTCCTCTTCTTTAACCAAGTTCTTCTGGTAAAATACCTCTAGACATCCATTGCATTGTGAGGAGGTTTTCTCAAATTCTGATTTTATCCATCTTCTTGCGGCACCAATACCACGGGTTTGCGAAATGGTGTCACTTAAAGTATGTCGAGTTCCGAAGTTGGCCAAAGTGGTAACATCACTTTTGATTCGTTCGACAGAAACATTGTTGATGATATCATGTAACCGAGAATCTGTTTGGGAAAAAACTGGTGCAATACAAAATAGTACCGACGTTAAAATATAAAGCTGCTTCATTGTTTTGGTATTAATTTCCGATAAGCTCAATGAAAACCCCGTCGGGGTCTTGGACAAGTATAAAAGTTCTTCCGTCTGGCAATTCAATCGGGGTATCTCCCAACAATTTAATATTATGGTCTTTTATCCTTTGAAGCACTGCATCGACAGATTTTAGAAATATGGTGGTATATCTCATACCGTTGCGTTCTTGAATATGTTTTTCCGGATTGTTCTTCTGATTTTTGAAGGACATCAACTTGTATTCAGTGGCATTGGGGTCATCGTATAGTTTTAGCACTTTTACATCAAACGGAACCCCACCTGTCAATCCTGTGCTTTTGCCAATTGGTCCAGTTACGCTGAATTCTCCAGTTTGCTTCATACCAATTACTTTGGTGTAAAAATCTAGGGATGCGTCCAAATCCGAAACGATTACTCCCAAAGAGATATACGGTTTATCAAATTCAGTTTCTGTTTGACCCAGACATAAGGATGTTGAGATGAATAGGCAAATGAGTAATATTTGTTTCATTTGTGAATCATTTTTTAAAGGTCTATGAAAGTACTAAAAATAGCCAAAAGGATAGGATAAACGAAAGAACCTTGTGAAAATAGATGCAGAGAGTCATTTTCGAATATGTCGAAAAAACTTATCTCATAAAAGTGACTTTTGCAATCTTCCCATTTTCTACTTCGTAAATGGCCACTGCACTGAAATTAGAACCGTTGGCGGTTATAAATTCTTCGTCTATCACTTTATTGCCAATAACAATTCGATTTTTGATTTTACAATGCAGGTCAGGGGTGGATTCGAAAAATTCAGCATATCTATTTTTCATATCCGTCCAATTGTCCAAAAACAATTTGTTTGGATAATTGTAAAGTTTGATGTCATTTGAATACGTATACATAAAAGCCTCTATGTCCTTTGCATTGTATGCATCCAGTTGTTGCTGCACAATATTGGCAGGAGATTCTTCGGCTACAAATGCTAGGCGGGTCCTATTTTCATTTGTGGCGATTCTGCTAATGTTGTTGATTTCCTCTTCCTCAAAATACATGATGGGAATCCACTCAACATCATTTTCTACATTAAACTTCATTAATGACTTTCCCGCTCCAGTTAAGATGATTTTGGGATTTAACCAGCAAATATCCTCACTTTCCTTTGGAACATCCGAAATATAATTTATAGTTTCAGTGTTTGGGTCTATCGATTTTATTTGCCAAGGATTTTCCTTTTTACTGATATAACTGATTAAATCAGAATTTGGGATTTTAGAGAGTGAACGACCTATGTTTCTCTGTAGGGTACGATTGGTTCCATCCTTAAGATCACTCATCACTAAATCCAACCGATTGTCCACTAATACTGAAGAAATCAATTTGTGGTCACTATACCATATATGGTAACCAATTTTCATTTGATCAAGAATTGGAACGGATTCTCCAGTCTTCAAATCATATTCATAAAGGAGTTGCAGTCCATCTAAATCCAGCCGAATGGCAGAAACTGCATTTTTTCCTGGAATCTTTAATGGAGAATATTCACTTCCTGTGGGTGTATTGGAAATCCAAGAAGTTGTACTCCCGGCTTCAATATTGAATTTTTTGATATCGGTTTGTTCAGCCCTTGTTGAAGAGAAAAGTATTGTGTTGTTGTCCAAAAAAGACGGTTGGTTGTCGTATCCTTCGTTATTTGAAATGTTCTTTGGGTTGGTCAACATGGGGTTCCCGTTTTCCATTGATAAATCAAACAGATACACCTCGGTGTTCACTTGCCCATAAAAGGAAGCGCTGAGTAGCAAAGCGATTATGAATTTGGGGTTCATTTTGCAGCAAATCTTTTTAAAAGTGTTCTTACCCGTTTGGTGCTTTCAACATGATATTTGGCTTGGGTCTTTTTAAGCCCTACCTTAACCGTAACTGCCGAATCGGGAAGTTCTTGGAACATGAATTCATCAGTCCAATCATCACCGATGGCAAAGACAAAATCGTAATCGTCTTCTCCCAATATACGAACAGAAGCACGTCCTTTGTTTACATTGCTACTTTTTATTTCGACCACTTTGTTGCCATTAAGTACACTTATGTCATCATTTCCGATAAGACTGGTCAGAACGGTATTCAGTTCCGTGGCTCTTTTTTCCCCGAAATCTGGGTCTGTACTTCGATAGTGCCATGCCAAGGAGTAGTTTTTTTCTTCGATAAAAGAACCTGGTGTTCGGTCTACAAAAGACTCTAGAACGGGCTTGACTTTTTCCATCCACTCACCTTTTACTTGTTCCAAAAGTTTGAATTCTTCTCCATGTCTTGAAATCCAAACTCCATGCTCCACAATCATATTATATTTTTTGTGCAGAAACCATTTGGTAAAGGTTTGTTTGTCTCTACCACTAATAAGGAAAAGGGTCGTGTTTTCTTGGTTGTGAAGGTCGTCTAGCAACTGGTATAACTCTTCGTCTGGAGATGCTTTTTGAGGATCTTTGTGAAATCCAGTCAGCGTACCGTCATAGTCCAAAAACAATAGTCTTTTGCTGGATTTGGCATATTTTTCTCCAACTTTTTCGAGTATGGCTTCCGACATTTTTTTGGATTTATGGGTTTGCTCCCCTTCACTTTTTCGGTTCAAGGAACCCATAAATTCGTTGGCCCAGACCTCAACATTATATCGCTCCAATCTGTTTTGCAGAAACATATTTCGAGCTATTTGCTCTTCTTTGGGCATGGTAATGGCCTTTTTAAGCGTATCTGCCTGCTGCTCAAAATTGTTGGGATTGATCAATAGGGCTTCGTTCATTTCGTATGCCGAACCGGCCATTTCACTTAAAATGAGTACGCCAGTTTTGTCTATTCGTGTAGCAATGTATTCTTTAGCGACTAAATTCATTCCATCACGAAGCGGTGTCAGCCAAGCAATATCGCTGGAAGTATAAAGATCAATAAGATTTTCAAATGGTAACGAGCGATAAAAATACCATATGGGAGTCCAATTGACGGTTGACAGTTCACCATTTATTCTACCCACCAACTCGTCAATTTCTTTTTTGAGCAATTGATATTGAGGTACATTGGAACGGGATGGTACTGCCAATATTATCAACCGAACCTTTTCTTTGTATTCGGGATACTTGTTCAAAAAGTATTCAAAGGCATTAATGCGTTTTGCAATACCCTTACTATAATCCAACCGATCTATCGAAAGAATAAGCTTGGTATCAGGAGCCGAAGCCTTATGATCATCCAATTTTATTTGAAGGTCACTACGTTTTTCTTTGGTGTTCTGAGCATGGGCGATAGCGGCATCCTTGAATTTTTTGTAATCAATTCCCATAGGGAAAGAATCTACCTTGATTACCCTGTGATCCAAATAAATGTCATTAAAACTAACATCGAGTCCAAGAAGCCTTCTGACAGAGCTTAAGAAATGACGCTCGTAATCATATGTATGAAAGCCAATCAGGTCAGACCCTAAAAGTCCTTCCAAAACTTCTTCCCGCCAAGGGAGGGTCCTAAAAATCTCATAAGACGGGAACGGAATATGCAAAAAGAAACCGATTGAAGTATTGGGCCTTTGTTTCCTGACCATTTGCGGAACCAACATCAACTGGTAATCGTGCACCCAGATGGTATCACCCTCATTTGAATGGGCTATAATAGCATCGGCAAATTTTTGGTTTACGGTTTTATAAATATTCCAGAATTCCAATTCAAACTCCGAGTATTCCAGAAAATAATGGAACAACGGCCAAATCGTACGGTTGCTAAATCCGAAATAAAAACCTTCCATTTCTTTTGTGGTGAGGTTTACCTTGGCACAACCATGTTGTTTTAGAGCTTTGTCAATCTCCTTTTCAAGGTCAGCCGGGGTATCTTCCTCGGTAAGCCCGGACCATCCAATCCAAAGACTTTCCCCACCACTATGTACGGATTTCATGCCTGTCGCCAATCCTCCAACACTGGGAATGGCGTTTAGGCCACCATCACTTATTTGTAACTGAACTGGTAGTCTATTGGAAATAATTATAGTTTTACTCATGAAAGGTGATTTTAGGACAAAAATGTAATAAAATTCCTATTTTTTCGATTTATAATAAGATAAAAACCGTTATCAACCAACAGAAATACACATCCTTACCATGGACAACCTAAATTACGGAATAATTGGAAACTGTAGAAGCGCCGCATTAATTTCTGACACGGGATCTTTAGAGTGGTGTTGTTTGCCTCAATTTGATTCAACATCCGTATTTGCAAAACTTTTGGATACAAAAAAGGGAGGTAGCTTTGAAATCAGGACAAAGTATAACTACGAGATACATCAAAAGTATCACAGAAATACAGCAATCTTGGTAACACGTTATTCGGATGGAGAGAATGCTTTTGAGGTTCATGATTTTATGCCTAGGTACCATAAGCTTACTGGAAAGTACAATGCTCCACCAGAAATAGTACGATACGTAAAATACATATCAGGGGCTCCAAAATTTAGCGTGCTCTATGACCCAAAGCTTGAATATGCCCAAGGGCAGACAAGCCACCATATAAAAAAGAACTTTATTGTCAGTTTGACCAATAAGCAAAAGTATGACACCTTGTTCTTGTATACTTCTTTTAATAAAAGACAAGTTTTAGAAGGTGAAGAGATTACAATAAAGGAAGATGGCTACTTTTTGGTCTGCTACAATGAGAAAATTTTTAGACCTACAACCGAAAAAATATCCCTTGAGTTAGAGCGCACAAAAATTTATTGGTTGGATTGGGTTGACAGAACACCTACCTATAAGCAGTTTAATGCGGAGATTATGCGCAGTGCTATTACCCTTAAACTGCTCACTTATGATAAAACGGGCGCTGTTTTGGCTGCTGCAACCACATCTTTACCGGAAACCATAGGTGAGGTCCGAAATTGGGACTATCGATTTTGCTGGATAAGGGATGCTTCTATGGTGATAAAAGTAATGTCGGAATTAGGACATAAGAATTCCGCTAGAAGATACTTGCAATTTATCATTGATTTGATGCCTGACAAGGATGAGAAACTGCAAATAATGTATGGCATCAACAGACAAAAAACGCTTACGGAAAAGACCTTGGACCATTTGGAAGGATATAAAGGTTCTGCACCGGTCCGTATAGGCAATGCCGCTTATAAACAGAAGCAAAATGACATTTATGGTATTTTGATGGATGTTATTTACGAACAGTTGATGAAGTTTGAGAATGATATTGAAAATGGAGAGGATTTATGGAGTATTACAAAAGGGATTGTTTGGATCGTCAATAAACACTGGAGAGAGCCCGACAAAGGAATTTGGGAATTCAGAGGGGAAGATAGGCACTTTACCTTTTCAAAAGTGTTGTGCTGGGTTGCTATTGACAGGGCAATTAAAGTAGCCCGTATTTTTGGAAAGGAAAGAAAGATAAATGAATGGACTGCTCTGGAACAGGAAATAAAGCACGATATCCATGAACATGCGTGGAATCCAGAGGTGAATGCTTTTGTGCAATCCTATGGATCCCATCATTTGGATGCTTCCGTGCTTTTAATGGAGTCATATGGATTTATCCATGCCAAAGACCCAAAGTTCGTAAGTACTGTGCGTGCCATCGAAGAAGATTTGAACAATGATGGGTTGCTCTACCGATATAAAAATGAGGACGATTTCGGGCTTCCTTCATCTTCATTTACGATATGCACTTTTTGGTTTATCAATAGCCTGTTCAAAATAGGGGAAGAGGATAAAGCCTTGGCCTACTTTGAGCGCTTATTAGGATATAGTAATCATCTCGGACTATTTAGCGAAGACATCGATTTTGAAAGCAAGCGATTATTAGGAAACTTCCCTCAAGCATATTCACACCTTGCGTTGATAGAATGCGCTATCAACTTTTCAAGAAAAAAGAGCGAAGAGAAAATACTGGAATCTATTAGCTAGTTTTACTGGTCAAAAGTTTTTCGGCAGTGACTTGAATTTTTTTCAACAGCAAATTCAAATGCTCCATGGTGGTAAACGGATTCATTAAAGTGGTCCTGAGATAGTGAATGCCGTTAAATTTCGTCTGCACCAGATAAAATTCCCCATCCTCCAAAAGATGCTGTCGAATGGATTGATTCAATCTGTTTAGCTCATCTAATGGCAAATCGGGAACCATAAATCTGAAACACAAAATATTGGATTGGGGGTGTATCGCCAACTCAAAGTTTTCATGAGTTGTGAGCACCTTGGCAAATTCCTGAGCCAAATTGTACAAAACCGTTACGTTTTGGTCAAAAATATCTTCTCCATACATTTTGAGCAGTACGAACCAATGAAGGCTCATCATAGTTTTGGTGCATTCAAAGGTCCTTTTGCCTCCATTATACCAGTCCTCCTCATCAGTATCGGTCAACAAATAATCAGCTTTTTGACTAAAAGTGGTATGTGAGTGAGTACCCTCTTTAAAGATAAGCGCTGTGGTTATGGTAGGCATCATCAACATCTTATGTCCATCAATTACCACCGAATCTGAGTTTTCGATTCCCTTTAACAAGTGTTTGTATTTTTCAGAAAAGATAGCTGCCCCTCCATGGGCACCATCGACATGAAACCAAAGTCTGTATTTTTCTGCAAAGTTGGAAATGGCTTCTAAATCATCGTAGATTCCAGAAGCAGTTGAAGGGGCACTTCCAACGATGGCAAAAACTTTAATGCCCTTGTCTTTTGCATTTTGATAATAAGCTTCCAATAGGGACACATCCATGGTAAATTCTTTTGTGACTGGAATTTTGATGATTCCCTGTTCGCCTAGTCCCATAATTTTTGCAGCTCTATCTACGCAATAATGTGCTTCTTCACTGACCATTATTCCAAGAGGTTGTGAATGCCCAGCGTTCCATACATCATATTCCACTTTAGCTTTTCTGGCGGCCAAAAGTGAGGTAAGGTTAGCCAGCGTTCCTCCAGAGGTCAATATTCCCCTAGAATCGGTGCTATATCCTAATTTTTGACCTAACATGTCCGTGGTGATACGTTCCATAGCTGTTGGTGACATCCCCATTTCATATACGGCCATACCATTGTTCATCAAAGAGGCCAACATTCCAGTAAGGGCTGTGATAGGCGCAGGTGGGGCCACCTGATGCCCCACATATTTTGGATTATGGGTATGTGTGGTCCTTTCAATGACTTTTTTGAAGAAATCGTCTTTGTCTCCGTTTCTCAGAAAATCCTTCCACAAGTTGAGCTCGTTGTGGGGGTCATTCCAGCGGATGGCCTTACTGTTTTTATCGGAAATACTGTTTTGCAAATGCTCTGCTAACGTATCAATAAGTTTGTGGCCCATTTTTGAAAAGCTATCTGATTGGTAAAGGGCTTTAAGCAAATTTTTATTCATTGGATAAAGTTATGCTGTATATGGAAGGCTTCAAAATTATGTACAAAAAAACCGCTCCGAGAAGGAGCGGTTTTCAAACCAGCTTTGTTTAAGCATTATTTGAATTAGTCAAAGGTATACCCATTATCCGCGGCTACTTTGTCGGCAATCTGTGTACGCAGCGCCACGACATTGGGTTGATTTGTATATTTCGTGAAGCGTTTAAGCCCCATGAGCATCATTCGTTGTTCATCACCCTCAGCAAAAGAAACTATGGCTTCTTTTCCTTTTTGGATAATGGTATCCACCGCTCTGTATAAATATAATTTAGACATTGCAATTTGAGCGGATTGAGAATTTTCTCCAAATCTTTTGGCGTTTTTCTCAGTACGCAATATAGTGGATTCTGTCAAATAAATCTGTATTAAAATGTCTGAAGCTGACATTAATAGCATTTGGTGTTCTTCAAGGCTTGGGCCGAACTTTTGGACAGCACTTCCAGCAATCATCAAGAAAACCTTTTTTAATCTGGATATCAAATCTTTTTCTTCTGAAAACAGTTCGGAAAAATCCGGAGTGTCAAAAGATGGAATGCCCATCAATTCCTCGCCCACAGCTGTTGCGGGACCTAACAGGTCCACATGACCTTTCATGGCTTTTTTGACCAACATGCCAACGGCCAGCATTCTGTTTATTTCGTTGGTTCCTTCATAAATTCTGGAAATACGTGCATCCCTCCAAGCTGATTCCATAGGCGTATCCGCGCTAAAGCCCATTCCTCCAAAAATCTGAATCCCTTCATCTGTGGTGTGCTGAACATGTTCCGAAACGGCAACCTTAAGAATAGAACATTCAATGGCGTATTCCTCAACACCTTTAAGCTCCGCTTCTTGGTGTGAATTTCCGTCAGCTTCCCGAATAGCGATTCGGTCTTCAATATTTTTAGCAGCACGATAGCAAGCAGATTCATCCACATAAGCATTAGTGGCCATGTCGGCAATTTTGGCCTTGATGGCACCAAAGTTCATGATGGGAGTTTTAAACTGGATACGCTCATTGGCATATTTAGTAGCTTCGGTAAGTACGCGTCTCTGTGCTTCTAAGCAAGCAGCAGCCAGTTTGATTCTACCAACATTGAGGGCATTCATAGCAATTTTAAACCCATTACCTCTTTCTGAAAGCATATTTTCAACAGGAACTTTGGTTTCGTTGAAAAATACTTGTCGGGTAGAGGAGGAGTGAATCCCCAATTTTTTCTCTTCATCACCTAATGTGATACCATTTTCCGGGTCATTTTCAATAATAAAGCCCGTAATATTTTTGTCATCTTCTATTCTGGCAAAAACAATAAACAGGTTACAGAATCCCGCATTCGAAATCCACATTTTTTGCCCTGTGATGCTGTAATACTTTCCGTCTTCCGAAAGAACAGCTTTCGTTTTTCCAGAATTGGCATCAGAACCAGCACCAGGTTCTGTTAAACAATAAGCACCAAACCATTCTCCAGAAGCCAATTTGGGTACATATTTCTGTTTTTGCTCTTCGGTTCCATAAAGTGTAATCGGCATGGTACCAATTCCCGTATGAGCTCCAAAAGCAGTACTAAATGAACCAGTGGCGCCAGAAATATAATCACACACCAACATGGTAGAGACAAATCCCATTCCCATTCCACCATATGCTTCAGGAACAGCTATACTCAAAAGCCCAAGCTCACCAGCTTTTCGCATAGTTTCCTCGGTATAGGCATAATCCTTTTTCTCGAATCGTTCCCAATGAGCCCAAAGCTCCCTATCTACAAACTCTTTGGTGCTTTCCCTCATCATTTTTTGCTCCTCAGTAAGGTCCTCTAGAGTAAATACGTCTTCACACTTGGTCTCTTTTACCAAGAATTGTCCGCCTCGTAAGATGTCTTTATTTAGGGTTTCGGTACTCATAGCTATATTGTTAGTTTCTTTTTCTTAGTTCAAAAATTCGTAAATGCCTGCGGCTCCTTGACCAGTTCCCACACACATGGTCACCATGCCGTATTTGCCTTTCATTTCTCTTTTTCTCATCTCATCAAAAAGCTGCACGGATAGCTTGGTACCAGTACAACCCAAAGGATGTCCAAGAGCTATAGCGCCTCCATTTACGTTGATGATTTCCTGATTCAAATCCAATTCTCTTATTACTGCAAGTGATTGAGAGGCAAAAGCTTCATTAAGTTCAATTAATTCAACATCTTCCTGCTTCAAACCGGCTTGTTTTAATGCTTTTGGAATGGCCTTGACGGGACCAATCCCCATAATACGGGGTTCGACTCCTGCTGCCGCATAATTAACCAAGCGAGCGATGGGTTCAAGATTCAATTCTTTAACCATTTCTTCACTCATGACCATAACAAAGGCTGCTCCATCACTCATTTGTGAGGAGTTCCCCGCTGTGACACTTCCCCCGGCCGCAAAAACTGGACGAAGTTTATTTAAAGTTGGAATGTTAGTTCCTTTTCTCGGTCCTTCATCTTTGTTGACGGTATAGGAAGTGGTTTCTTTCTTCCCTGCTCCATTTACAAAAGTGTGTTCCACGTCAATTGGGACGATCTGATCTTGGAATCGGTTTTCTTCCTGAGCCGCCAAAGCTTTCATATGCGAATTATATGCGAACACATCTTGATCTTCCCTAGAAATGTTGAACTGTTTTGCCACCGCTTCAGCGGTTAAACCCATGCCCCAGTAATAGTCTTCGTGACCTTCTTTGGCGGTAGCGTAATCCGGAGTTGGCTTGTATCCACCCATAGGGATATAGCTCATGCTTTCAGAACCACCTGCGATAATACAATCGGCCATTCCGGATTGAATCTTGGCTGTTGCAATACCAATAGTTTCCAATCCTGATGCACAATAGCGATTTACAGTTACCCCTGGAACATCATCGATGTTTAAGCCCATTAATGAAATCAATCTTGCCATATTTAGACCTTGCTCTGCTTCAGGCATGGCGTTACCTACAATTACATCATCAATTCGCTGTTTATCAAGACCCGGTAGTTCTTTCATCATATGTTCAATGGTCTCAGCCGCCAATTCATCAGGTCTTTTAAACCGGAATAAACCTCGGGGAGCCTTACCGACCGCTGTTCTATATGCTTTTACTATATATGCTGTTTTCATTATATTTTGATTATCAGATTTATAGATTTTTGGATGATTGGATATGTTATTCGAATAATCGAATATCCCAACAATCCAATAATCTAATTCCTTAAGGGTTTTCCTGTTTTCAACATATGTTGGATACGCTCCAATGTTTTTCTTTCTGTGCATAATGAAAGAAAAGCTTCGCGCTCCAAATCCAACAGATATTGCTCACTGACATAACTAGCTTCGGATAAATCTCCACCGGCCATTACGTATGCCAGTTTATCAGCGATTTTCTTGTCGTGTTCAGATATATAATGCCCCGCTTCCATGGAATCGGTACCAACTAGGAACATTCCCAAAGCTTGTTTTCCAAGTACTTTTACATCTGTTCGCTTCGGAGGTTTTGTGTACCCTGCTTCGGCCATTAGTTTTGCATAAGCCTTAGCCGTAGCTATTTGTCGGTCTTTATTGACAACCACTACATCCTTTCCTTTTTGAAGTATCCCTAAATCGTACGCTTCATAGGCCGATGTCGACACTTTTGCCATACCGATGGTCAAAAAATATTCCTGCAGCACATTCAATTCCACATCATTCTTTCTAAAAGTATCGGATGCTCGTAAAGCCATTTCCTTGGAGCCTCCACCCCCTGGAATTACGCCTACTCCAAACTCCACTAAACCTATATAAGTTTCCGCGGCAGCTACAATTTTGTCTGCATGTAAAGAAAGCTCACAACCTCCTCCCAAACACATTCCGTGAGGTGCTGAAATGGTAGGGATGGATGAATAGCGCATACGCATCATGGTATCTTGGAAGTATTTGATGGCCATGTTCAACTCGTCATATTCTTGCTCAACAGCCATCATGAAAATCATTCCGATATTGGCACCCACAGAGAAGTTTGCAGCTTGATTACCTACTACTAAACCTTGAAAATCCTTTTCCGCTATGTCGACAGCCTTATTCAAACCAGCCAACACATCGCCACCTATGGTGTTCATTTTGGACTGGAACTCAATATTTAGGATTCCATCACCCAAATCTTCGATAACAACACCACTGTTTTTGAAGACTTCATTGGATTTCCTGATGTTATCCAAAATGATAAACGCATCTTGACCAGGAACTTTTTCCATGGTCTTTTTTGGAGCATCATAAAAATAGGTGGCACCATCTTTTACCGAATAGAAAGAATTAATACCAGCTTCCTTCATGTTGTTTACCCATGAAGCAACTTCCAGACCTTCTGCCTTGGCGAATTCTATTCCCTTTTCCAAGCCTACGGCATCCCAAATTTGGAAGGGTCCATGTTCCCACCCAAAACCAGCTTTCATGGCATCATCAATTTTGTAAAGCTCATCCGAAATTTCAGGAATTCGGTGAGAGACATATGCAAAAAGTGCGCCAAAACTTTTTCTATAAAACTCTCCAGCTTTATCCTTACCGGATGTAAGAACTGAAAAACGGTCTACTACTTTGTCAATGGTTTTGGTCAACTCCAAAGTGGCGAACTTGGCGCTTTTTTTAGAGCGGTAGTCCATTGTATCCAAATCCAAAGTTAGGATTTCACTCTTACCACTATCATCTTTGATCTTTTTATAAAAACCTTGTCCTGATTTGCTCCCCAACCATTTATTGTCGACCATGGACTTGATGAAATCTGGCAATTTGAAGAGTTCCAAACGTTCATCATCCTTACAGTTTTCATGGATTCCGTTAGCAACATGCACCAAAGTGTCTAGTCCAACTACATCCACGGTTCTGAAGGTTGCCGATTTTGGTCTTCCGATTACGGGCCCGGTAAGTTTGTCCACTTCTTCTACCGTCATTCCTAAGTCTTTTACGGCATGAAAAAGACTTTGAATACTGAAAATTCCAATCCTGTTTCCAATGAAAGCAGGAGTGTCTTTAGCTACCACGGAGGTTTTACCCAAGAACTGCTCACCATAACCATTTAAAAAGGTCAAAACTTCTTTAGAGGTCTTAGGCCCTGGAATAATCTCAAAAAGCTTCAGGTATCTGGCCGGATTGAAAAAGTGTGTTCCACAGAAGTGTTTTTGAAAATCTTCACTCCTCCCTTCACTCATAAATTTAATAGGTATTCCAGAAGTATTGGATGTGATTAGCGTACCGGGCTTTCTATGTTTCTCCAGATTTTCAAAGACCTGTTTCTTGATATCCAAACGTTCCACAACCACCTCAATGATCCAATCTACATCACCAACTTTTGAAATATCATCTTCAAGATTACCGGTCTTGATTCTACCAGCAAACTTTTTATGATAAATCGGCGAGGGTTTGGACTTAAGAGCTGCAGCCAATGAATCATTGACCAAGCGGTTTCGAACGATTTTACTCTCCAAAGTCAATCCTTTCGCTTTTTCCTTGTCGTTGAGTTCTCGAGGAACAATGTCCAATAACAAAACTTCGACACCGATATTGGCAAAATGGCAGGCTATGCCACTACCCATGATACCAGAGCCTATTACGGCAACTTTATTGATATGCCTTTTCATTTAGGAACTAGAATTAATTAGTTGTTCTTGTATATATTTTCTTTTCAATTATAAGTTTGTTGATGATTTCAGCGGTTTTAAAAAAACCGACTAAATCATCTTCTGTAACATTCTCTCGTACCACTTCATTAAAACGCAACACCACATCTTTGGAATCTTTTCTTTTTTCTAGACCCAAAGCAGTCAAATGAATCAACACGCCCCGCCCATCTTTTGGGTTTGGTTTTCGTTGGATGTAACCTCTTTCCTCAATATTCTTTAGAATTCGGGATAAACTTGTTGCTTCCATTCCCATTTTGGGGCCTAATGCAGTACTGGGAGTTCCTTTTTTGGGATCAATGCTCAAGAGCGTAAAACCAATGGCCATTGTAAGTCCGTAATGCTTAGCTTCTTCGTTGTACATCTTACTTACGGCCTGCCATGTAGCCCTTAGCGCATAATCAATGGTCAACTCTTTCATAAATCTGGTTTGGTGTGCCCAAATATACAAAAATTTATTATGCATGCATAATAAATTATAATAATTCTGGTAGATAAAAAAAGAAGGCTCAAAAATTAATTTGAACCTTCAAAAATTAGGTTGGAAAATTAGTTTATTCTATCAATGACCATATATGCCATTGTAGAGGTCTATATACTTTTCTTTTATGATTTTTCGACGAAGTTTCATTGTAGGGGTCATGTGACCATCATCTATACTCCAAACATCAGGTGTAAGTCTAAATTGTTTTACTTTTTCCCATTTGGCAAAATCCTCGTTGGCCACATCAATTTCATCTTGGATTCTGGAAATCACCTTTTCGTTTAATATAATATCTGAGTTCTCACTTAGGGTGATGTTGTGTCGATTAGCCCATTCGTACAAAAATTCAAAATTAGGCTGAATCAGTGCTGCCGGCATTTTCTCTCCTTCTCCCACAACCATCACCTGTTCCACAAATCGGGATTGTTTAAGTTTATTCTCCAAAAGCTGGGGTGCAACGTACTTGCCGCCGGAGGTTTTGAACATTTCCTTTTTCCGATCCGTAATCATTAAAAAGCCATCTTCATCTATTTCTCCGATATCACCGGTATGGAAGTATCCATCTTTTATAACCTCGGCAGTTTTCTCAGGGTCCTTGTAGTAGCCCATCATTATATTGGGACCTTTACATAAAATTTCACCATCCTGGGCAATCTTCACTTCAACACCATCCATTACCCTGCCCACTTTACCAATTTTCCAACCATTATTTTCAATTTGACTTACAGAAACTCCGGGTGAAGTTTCGGTTAGGCCATAACATTCCATAATGGGCATTCCTGAAGCACCAAAAACGTGGCCAAGTCTTGGTTGCAAAGCAGCACTACCAGACGCCATAAATTGGAGATTACCCCCAAGGGCTTCTTTCCATTTGCTGAAAATCAATTTTCGGGCAAGACCTAATTTCTTTTCGTACCACCATCCATTCTTTCCGTAGGGCTCAAATTTGAGACCTAGTTCAACAGCCCAAAAGAAGAGCTTCTTTTTAATTCCGGTTAAAGCACTTCCTTTGGCAATGATGGCATCGAATACTTTTTCAACCAATCTGGGCACAACGGTCATAAAATCGGGGTGTACCTCTTTGATATTATCACTGATTTTGTCCAAACCTTCTGCAAAGTGGATTTCAAGACCTAAATATTGACCCACATAAGAAAAAGTGCGTTCAAAGATGTGGCAAAGCGGGAGAAAACTTAATGCGATATCTCCAGGCCCTAAAGGTATTCTTTGCTGAGCAGAGAGTGCGTTGGATACAATATTGTCATGGGAGAGCATTACTCCTTTCGGTCTTCCAGTGGTCCCTGAAGTGTAAATCAAAGTCGCTAAATCTTCAGGTTTTACATTTGCCTTTTTCTCTTCTAATTCTTCCTGATTAGAGGTGTCTTCTCCCTTTTCCAATACCTCCGTCCAGTGATTGCAATTAGAAAGCCTGTCAAATGAATAAACGTCCTTTAACTTCTTTACTTTTCCGCTTATGGCAAGTATTTTTTGCAAAACCTCTTCATCTGAAACAAAACAATAGGTGGCTTCCGAATGGTTTAGTACATATTCATAATCATCTTTTGATATAGTGGGGTAAATGGGGACGTTTTGTGCGCCGACCTGAAGTATGCCTATATCACAAATACACCACTCTGTTCTGTTGGTGCTTGATATCACGGCAATCTTATCATTGGGCTTCACCCCTAAACGCAGCAGTCCTCTGCTTAAAGCATTGGCTCGATCTATAAATTTTTGGGTCGAAGTAGCTTCCCATTTTCCATCATATTTAGTAACCAGGGCTTTCTCAAGCGGATTTTTTTCCAATTGATAGTATGGAAAATCAAATAATCGGGTAACCTTTTGCATAGTAAGTTTCTGTAAAGTAATTGCAAAATAGGGAAAGGAAGCGGGATTTTAAAATGGAAAATTCAATTCCAGACCGCTTTGTTTGCAAACCACTCAATTTTAAGGGATAAAAAAAGGCCTTCAATTTGAAGGCCCACTTGGTTGATATTCAAATAAACTTAAATGGGAGCAAAATGCTATTCCACCAAAACTTTGGCGTAATTGATGCCAAGAGCATCCCATTCTTGTTGTTTGATTTTTAAAACCTTTTTAAATGCCTCGTAGTCCTTTTGGTCGGGTTGGGTCCAACCGACTTCAGCGTAAGCGGCAATTCTGGGAAAAGTTTGGTATTCAACATCCTTGTTGGTCGGAGTCCATTCGCTCCACATTTGACAACCCAAACCATAAATATTTTCGTGGTATTGAGGTTCAAGGCCTTCCGGAATGGGATCAAAGTCATAGGCTTTTTCTAGAGGTATACTTTTATAGTTGTAATCGAGATACGTATTGCTATGCAGGGAGTTCACAATGCCATACCCTTTTTGAGCGGCTTCAGTGGCAAGGTTTAAGTCTCCTTTCCAAAAATGGACCACCACATTTTTAGCTAGTGCTGTTTCCGCCTCCTTGTCCATTTTCTTTTCTGAGAAATCGCCGTGAATGTTTTTTCCCATAATTTCATTCCAACCCATCATCCTACGTCCATTTTGCTCAATGAATTTGGATATTTTGTTGGTGAACATGATTTGTAAATCCGCAGGTGTGTTGATTCCATTGGCTTTCATGTATTCTTGAACGTGCTTACTGTCTTCCCATACTTGGTAACCTACCTCATCACCACCAATGTGGATAACCTCTGAAGGGAACAGCTCAAAAAGCTCCAACAGTACATCTTTTACAAATTGTTCCACTTTGGGACTGGTTACATCGTAGTTGTCATAATGACGTCCAAATTTGATAGGAGGGTCTATATCCTTGCCCGCTGTGCCCAACCAAGTATAAGCGGCAATGGCAGCGCTACTATGTCCGGGGATTTCAAACTCAGGAATGATTGTAATGTTCCTTTTGGCGGCATAGGCCACTAACTCCTTAATTTCTTCTTGGGTGTAAAAACCGCCATGTGGCACTCCAGAATAGTCGTTGCTCTTCCACATTTTACCGTTGGATATCTGGGAATCTTTTCTGAAGGCCCCAACCTCTGTTAGCTTGGGATATTTTTTGATTTCAATCCTCCAACCAGCATCATCGGTTAGATGCCAGTGAAAAACGTTCATTTTAAGGGAAGCCATTTGGTCCAATACCATCTTTACGTAGTCTGCTCCATGAAAGTAACGGGATTCATCCAGCATATAAGCTCTCCATCCAAACCTAGGAGCATCTTTAATGGTCAAAGCGGGGATAAGCCATGGTGATTCGTCAGAATCCTTCGTAAGTAATTGTTTTAAAGTTTCTGCTCCATAGAAGAATCCAGCTGATGTGCTTGCACTTATTGTGATTCCTTTAGGTGAAACCTCCAAATTATAGGATTCTTTTCCTAAATCGGGAGCAAGTATAAAAGCGATATCTCCATCGTTTCCACCGGCGGTAGAAAATTCAAGGTCTGTTTCTTTGGTCAGAGCCTCGGCGAGGGTAGTGGCAACTTCTTTAGCTTGTTCATCAGCATAGGTGAGTTCCATACCATCACTTAAACCGAATGAATTTTCGGCCAAAGTTATCTCGTTAGGCTGGGGTAGAATATTGATTTCTTCTGCTGTAAAGCTTCTATGTTTACGTACACACCCTGCGGTAAAAAGCAAAGAAAAAGCACAAGAAAGCAAGCTTGCCTTTGCCAATAGATTTTTGATGTTCATTTTTTGGTGTTTAGTTTTTCAAATGACTTTTAGTCCTTAAAAATAGCTATTTATTGTTCAATATCCACTCTTTTGCGTTGACAAAGGCCTGTAGCCAGGGAGAAACTACATCATTTCTATCCTTTGGATAGTGTGCCCAATTCCATGGAAAGGTGGACCTTTCAATATGGGGCATGGTGACCAAATGCCTACCTGTTTTATCGCATAGCATGGCTGTATTGAAATCACTTCCATTCGGATTTGTGGGATAGGTATCGTAACCATATTTGGCAACAATATCATAGTTTTCCTCGGCGTGTGGTAAACTGAATTTCCCCTCCCCATGAGAAATCCAAACACCTAAAGTTGTTCCAGCAAGCGAGGAAAGCATAACAGAGTTGTTTTCTTGAATTTTTACCGAAGTAAAATTGCTTTCGTGCTTACCAGAATCATTGTAGGTCATTCTTCCGTGGGTATCATGGTCAGGGTTGATCAAATCCAATTCCATGAACAATTGACATCCATTGCAGATACCAACGGAAAGGGTATCGGGTCTTTCAAAAAAGTTCTTGATGACTTTATTGGCCTTTTCATTGTATTTAATGGCTCCGGCCCAACCTTTGGCACTCCCTAGCACATCGGAATTGGAAAAACCACCTACGGCACCCAAAAATTGGATGTCTTCCAAAGTTTCTCGGCCCGAAATCAAATCGGTCATGTGGACGTCTTTGACATCAAAACCGGCTAGGTACATAGCATTGGCCATTTCACGCTCGGAGTTACTTCCTTTTTCCCTTAGAATGGCCGCCTTGGGGCGTTCATCCTCGGTTTGTATACGAGGAGCTAGGGAACCGTTGAAATTTTTAGGAAACTGATAGGTTAAAGGTTGATTCTTATAGTTTTCATATCTGTCTTTGGCAAGACCATTGGCAGTCTGTTTGTCATCGAGCAAGTAAGAAGTCTTGAACCAGGTGTCACGCAACGATGCTACATTCAAACCTATTTCAATACCGTTGTTTTTGATATTTAAGGTGGCTTCTGAGTTAACTGCACCAATCTTCTTGCAATCTACTCCTGCCTCTAGGAGCACTTTCTCTACAGAATCATTCTTAGCTTGGAAAACCAATCCGCAATTTTCCGAAAACAAGAGTTTAATGATATCATTTTCTCCAAGATCCGATAAATCGAGATTCGCTCCCAAATCAATATCGGCAAAGCACATTTCCAACAAAGTGGTAATCAATCCGCCTGAGGCCACATCATGTCCAGCAAGTATCAAGTCATTTTTAATGAGCTCCTGAAGTGTATTGAAAACTAATTTGACGTATTTGGCGTCCTTAACGGTTGGAGCTTCATTACCCACGGTATTAAGGATTTGAGCAAAAGAGGAACCTCCAAGCTTAAAGTCATTCTGGGACATATTTATATAATAAATATCCCCACCGTTTTTTTGCAAAACCGGTTCAACTACCTTGGTAATATCGTCACAGTTCCCTGCAGACGAAATAATGACTGTTCCAGGTGAAAGGACATCTCCATCTTTATATTTCTGCTTCATGGAAAGTGAATCCTTTCCGGTAGGTACATTGATTCCCAAAGCAATGGCAAAGTCGGAAACGGCTTCTACCGCTTCGTAAAGTCGGGCATCTTCTCCTTCATTTCTACAGGGCCACATCCAGTTGGCGGAAAGGGAAATGGACTGTAATCCATCTCTAAGGGGTGCCCAAACAATGTTCGTCAACGCTTCCGTAATACTGTTTCTACTTCCAGCAGTTGGGTCTATCAAAGCGGAAATAGGGGAGTGGCCGATGCTGGTTGCGATACCTTCCTTTCCTTTAAAATCCAACGCCATGACACCACAGTTGTTCAACGGAAGTTGTAATGGACCTGCACATTGTTGTTTGGCCACGTGTCCACCCACACAGCGGTCAACTTTGTTGGTCAACCAATCCTTACAAGCAACGGCCTCCAGTTGTAAAACCTGTTCCAGATAATCATGGAAATGCTCTAAAGCATATGTTGGAGCATTATATGTTCTATCTAGTGATGTGTCTTGCATGATAGTTTTGGGAGAACTGCCGAACATATCAGATAGTTCCAAATCCATCGGTTTTTCACCTGTTTTTTTAGAAGCGAAGGTAAATCGGTGGTCACCTGTAACCGTTCCTACATCATACATAGGAGAGCGTTCACGGGAAGCGATTCGGTCGAGTAGCTCCATGTCTTGATCTCCAATGACCAATCCCATTCGTTCTTGGGATTCGTTACCGATAAGTTCCTTGGCAGAAAGTGTTGGGTCTCCAATCGGAAGTTTGTCAGTGTTAATAACACCACCTATTTCCTCTACCAATTCAGATAAGCAGTTGAGGTGTCCCCCAGCACCGTGGTCATGAATGGACACAATAGGATTGTCGTGACTTTCCACTAATCCACGAATTGCATTGGACGCTCTTTTTTGCATTTCAGGATTGGAGCGCTGCACGGCATTGAGTTCTATGGCAGAACTAAATTCACCTGTATCGGCACTGGAAACGGCAGCACCGCCCATTCCAATGCGATAGTTGTCACCACCTAGGATTACAACTTTGTCCCCTTTTTGGGGAGTATCTTTTAAGGCTTGATCAGCTTTGCCGTAACCTATGCCACCTGCCATCATTATAACCTTGTCAAAACCTAGTTTTCGAGCATCTTCTTTATGTTCGAAAGTGAGCACTGAACCAGAAATCAAGGGTTGTCCAAATTTATTTCCAAAATCGGAAGCTCCATTGGATGCTTTGATCAGAATATCCATAGGAGTTTGGTACAACCAATCCCGTTCTTGCATGTCTTTTTCCCAAGGTCGATTTTCCTCCAATCGAGAATACGAAGTCATGTAAACGGCTGTTCCTGCTAGTGGCAATGAACCTTTTCCTCCGGCTAACCTATCTCTGATTTCTCCTCCTGAACCTGTCGCAGCCCCATTAAAGGGTTCTACGGTTGTTGGGAAATTATGGGTTTCTGCTTTTAGTGAAAGCACTGAGTCAAATTCAGTTTCTTCATAAAAATCTGGCTTATCGGCGCTTTTGGGTGCAAACTGAATGGCTTTTGGGCCTTTTATAAAAGCGACATTGTCTTTATAGGCAGAAACGATATCATTCGGATGCTCTTCCGATGTTTTTTTAATGAGTTTAAAAAGGGAGGATGGTTTTTCTTCCCCATCAATGACAAACGTACCATTGAAAATTTTATGGCGGCAGTGTTCCGAGTTGACCTGACTAAATCCAAAAACCTCGGAATCCGTTAACTTCCTGCCTAACTTTTCTGAAAGATTTTCTAAATATGCAACTTCGTCATCGCTAAGCGCCAGACCTTCTTGTTGGTTATAGGCATTGATGTCCTCAATTTCCAAAATAGGTTGCGGCTCGATATCGATGGTAAAGATATCTTGATTTAATTCCTTGTATTTTTGGAAAAGCATGGGATCATACTCCGAACGCTCTGCATCCGCCGCATGAAATTCCTCAATCCGAAGAATTCCTTGAACACCCATATTTTGAGTTATTTCGGTGGCGTTGGTACTCCAAGGAGTTATCATAGCAGCTCGGGGCCCAATAAAAAAGGCGTCAAGAGACGCCGAGTTTATCTTAGGTTGGTTGCCGAACAACCATGTCAATTTTGTAATGTCTTGAGGTGCAATTTCTTGAGTGGTTTGGACGGCAAATACCTTAGTTGCCACGTCCCCAAAGAAATGAATCATATCAGCCTTATTGTTGAACGGATTAAGAAAATGCAAATTTACGCTTTTATACGCGATTTTATTCTAGAGAAGCAAACAGTTTTTAACGATAAATGTTGATAGCTTTGGGTCAATGTTCAATTAGCAATGTTCAATCAGCAAATAGGTGCTGATCAATTGTCCATTGTTAATTGATAATTGTTTCATTGCTTTTTCAGAAGGGCCATATAAAACCCATCATAACCACTTTTTGAGGCGTAAACATTTTGCTCTTTGACCAATTCAAATGCTTTTCCATTTTCAGATTCGAGAAAAGATTCGACTTGCTCTGTATTTTCTTGCGGTAGGATGGAGCAGGTAGCATAGACCATTTGTCCTCCTTTTTTCACGATTTTGCTGTAATCTTGGAGAATCTCTTGTTGAACCCCCATAATTCTGTCAACAAACTCGGGTTCCAACTTCCATTTGGTATCTGGGTTTCTTCGGATGACACCCAAACCAGAGCAAGGGGCATCCAATAGCAATCTATCAGCGCTATTATGCAGTTTTTTTATGACTTTGGTGGAATCTATTACACGGGTTTCCACGTTATGAACACCGTTTCTTCGGGTGCGTTTTTTCAACTTTTTCAATTTACTCTCATAAATATCCAAAGCGATAAGTTGTCCCTTGTTTTCCATTTGTGAGGCCAAATGAAGTGTCTTTCCTCCAGCGCCCGCACAAGCATCTACCACACGCTGGCCAGGTTTGACATCCAAATATGGAGCTACCAATTGAGAGGAAGCATCCTGGACTTCGAAAAAACCGTTTTTAAAGGCTTCTGTGACAAAAACATTTTTACGCTCCACCAACTTTATAGCTTCAGGATATCCGTCAATGGAGACGGTTTCAATTTCGCTTTTGGCAAGCATAGCTTGCAGTTGTTGCTTGGTTGTTTTAAGGGTGTTGACTCTAAGAATCACCTCAGCTTGTTTGTTTAAAGCACCTATTTCTTTAGTCCAAAGTTTATTTCCTAAGGCTTTTTCTCCCAATTCATCTATCCAGTCGGGAATAGACTCTCTAAGTTTTCTAGTCTTTGAAAGCTCATCGAACTTTCCCTTTATTCTACGTTCCGGAGTGCCTTCCAATTGCTTCCAATCCGGAATCCGGATTCCTCTAAGAACGCACCACACGGCAAAAAGGCGAAATAGATGAGGTCTGGTATAAGGTTCACCGACCTCTGCAATTTCCGCATACAGTCGTTTCCAACGTACAATGTCGTAGGTGGTTTCTGCAATAAAACCTCTGTCCCGAGCACCCCAGCGTTTATCATAACGTAGCACCTTTTCAATGACCTTATCGGCATATTCTTTTTCATTGAAAATGAGATGAAGTGCATCAATGACCGCAAAGACAAGATTTCTGTGTAAACGCATCCCCCAAATTTTAGGATTGCAAAGGTATGGTTTCTAATAAGAATCCAGTTACATTTGGACAAAGCTATTTATGAATGAAATACAGTTTGATTTTTGTGGCAATATTGCTCATTGGATGTTCTACAAAAGAAAAACCAGTCTCATTTTCTCAGGTAACCATTGAGACCGTTTTCCAAGACTCGGTTAGTATCCGGGCCATCGAATTTTTAGATTCCAATACGTTGGCGTTTGCAGGAAGTGATGGAATATATGGCACCGTTGATGTACGAACCGATAGAGTCAGGAGCAATATTCAGCAGTATGATTCTATTACACCTGCTTTTAGGGCCGTAGCGCATACGAGTTCAGATTTTTTTATGCTATCGATAGCGAATCCAGCTTTGTTGTATAAAACAGGGGATACAGGTAAAATGGAATTGGTGTATAAAGAGGAGGAGGAAGACGTTTTTTATGATTCCATGAAGTTTTGGAACGATTTGGAAGGTATTGCCATTGGTGATACCATGGATGAGTGTCTATCCATCATTATTACAAGGAATGGTGGAAAAACTTGGCGAAAATTGCCATGCTCCCAGTTGCCAAAATCTGAAGAAGGCGAGGGGGCTTTTGCGGCAAGTAACACCAATATTGCTATTAAGGGAGACAAAGTTTGGATAGGAACCACCTCAGGCAATGTGTATACCTCCATGGACAAGGGAAAAACATGGAATGTGAACCGGACCCCAATTATAAAGGATAAACCGACGGAGGGTATTTACTCCCTTGATTTTTATGATGAGAATTTGGGTTTTGCTATTGGTGGGGATTATACCGACCCTACGTCAAACAAAAAAAACAAAATAATAACCCAGGATGGTGGTCAGACATGGAATTTGATTGCAGACGGAGCTGAGCCCAACTATAAAAGTTGTGTACAGTTTGTTCCTGGATCCAAGGGAGAAACTATTGTAGCTGTTGGTTTTACCGGAATTTCTTGCTCGAATAACCAAGGGGTAAATTGGAAGAAACTTAGTGACGAAGGATTTTACACCATCCGATTTTTAAACGATTCCGTGGCTTATGCGGCAGGGAAATATAGGATATCGAAACTGATATTCAAATGAAAAAGAGGCTGTCTAAAAAGTAATCCTGTATTGTCAAACTGAGCCTGTCGAAGTTTTTAACATTTAGATTTTTAAAGTGTCTTCGACAAGCTCAGACTGACAATTTGATAGTGTAAAGATTTTTTAGAAAGCCTCTTTTGAATAACAACTAACCTAACCAACTAGACAGTTACTACAACGTAGTGTCTACCTGTTTTTTTGTACCAAACACCTCTGTACCTGTATAACTTACGTCCATTTACGACAACAACTCTTCGAGCTGGGGGCAACCTTCTCACCTTAATACCGGTTGGAGCGGCACATACCACATATTTTTTCCCTCTTGTCTTGTACCAAACACCATCAGCAAAATAGAAATTCGTCTTTTTGTGAACCACAACTTTGGGTTTGGTGATTTTGGTAACCACAGTACCGTGTTTTGGATATACTCGAACTACTGTTCTTTGGGAGCTTGTAACTAAAATTGTTCCCAAGAATGCTATCGTAAAAAGAATTGTCTTCAAATTTTTCATAACGTAGATTTTTATGGTTTGTATGGTTTTGACTATGCTTTTAAGGGAAGGTTTAATAAAAAAAGGAGCCTTTTGGCTCCTTTTAGTGTTTTTTGTCGAAATTTTGACTATCCACCGCCGCGACGTTTGCGCATTTGCTGCAATAGCCGTCTTTTAAAATCTTCCTCGGCCTTTAGTAAGAGTACCATTTTTTTGGGAGATATCACATTTCGGACTTTGGCAATAAAATCCTTCTCCGCGAGGTGCTTTGCCTTTTGGATGGCTAAGAACTTGTCCAAAAGAGCAGCAGATTCTTCTTCTGACAAACTCTCTATGGTAACTATTCTGGATCGCAGTTCTATACGTTCTTGCCTTCGGATGGACTCTAAAGTTTCCTCATAATCGTTATAAATGGGCCAAAACGATTGTGCTTCTTTGGAGGTCAAACCTACCCGCTCGGTAATAAAAGCGACCTTCAAGGTTTTAATACGCTCTCGCCCGGGGCCCTGGGCATAAAACCAAGAGCTTCCCAAGAAAAAAACAAACAGTATGAGTAGCTTTTTATTCATAATCTTCATAATCTTCATAATCTAGGTTTAAGTCTTCAATATCGGCTACATTTTCATCCAAGTATTCCAGAATGTTTTCATCCTCCAAGCCATTTTCCAAAACATCATTCAAGGTAAGCTCATTTGCAGGGATTGCTTCAGCTAGTTCATAGGAACTTAGCCCCAGCTCAACATCATCAAAATATGCGGTGATTTCTGCACTTGCCAAATCATCGAAATCCAAAGATGTATCATTGTTTGTGTTTAACATCAAAAACAAAAGAAAAACGGCCGCAATGGATGCCGCTCCATAGAAATATCTTTTGTAGGTCTTTAACTGAACAACTTTAACTTCTTTTTGGTCTGCCTTAGCAACTACTTCGTTGGTAAGCGAGTCAAAATATCCCTCTGGCACTCCAAAACCGTCAGACTTTGGAATAATAGATGTTTCCGAAACGGTTTCTTCCTGCTGGATTTTATCCATGAGCCGGTCGTGGAAACTGTCAAAGTAACCTTCAGGGGTTTTGAATTTACTTTTGTGGTCCTTTTTCATATTACTACTTTGACCATTAAACACTTAAAAGGTTTAATCGGTTGTAAGATACGTTTCAATTTTCTTTACAGCCAAATGATAGGAGGCTTTTAAAGCCCCTACCGAGGTTTCCAGCACCTCTGAAATTTCTTCATACTTCATCTCCTGAAAATACTTCATGGTAAATACCAATTTTTGCTTGTCAGGAAGCGTGGCCAATGCCTTTTGCAACTTCAATTGGATTTCATCACCTTCAAAATATACATCAGACTGCAAATTTTCCACCAAGGACATTTTAAGTTCCTCATCGCTTATGCCCAATTTTTTTGACTTCTGCTTTAAAAAAGTCAATGATTCGTTGGTGGCAATACGGTACATCCAGGAATACAACTTACTATCACCCTTAAAACCATCAATATTTCGATATACCTTAATAAAGGTATTCTGCAGTACGTCGTCTGCATCATCGTGGTTCAATACAATTCTTCGGATATGCCAATACAGTCTTTCTTTGTAGGTATTGACCAATACCTCAAAGGCTTTAGCTTGACTTTCTTTATTTTTTAGTTCGTTGACTAGGGTTTCCTCAGCAATCAAATGTCTTAGCAATTTGGTGCTTTGACTAAGGTAATGGAAAAAGGTTTAATTCTTTAAATGTCTGATTACCCTAAGGTTTGCATTTCCACCAACTTTTTGTAACCTTTTTTAGATTTCATGAGCTCTTCGTGGGTACCTTGTTCAACAATTTTTCCCTTGTTCAGTACCGCAATGGAATCGGCGTTCTGGATAGTAGATAGCCTATGAGCAATGACTATGGAAGTCCTATTCTGCATCATTTTTTCCAGTGCATCTTGAACCAAGCGCTCACTTTCTGTATCTAATGCAGAAGTCGCTTCGTCTAAAATCATAATGGGAGGATTCTTAAGAACTGCTCTGGCTATGGAAAGACGCTGCTTTTGCCCACCACTAAGCTTGTTTCCACCATCACCGATATTAGTATTATAACCTTCGGGCAATTCCATGATAAAGTCATGTGCGTTGGCCACTTTAGCCGCCGCTATAATTTCGTCTTCGGTGGCATTTTCCTTGCCAAGCCCTATATTGTTCTTTACAGTGTCGTTGAACAAAATAGAGTCTTGTGTCACCAATCCCATCAATCCTCGGAGGGATTTTTTGGTAATGTCTTTAATATTGGTTCCATCAATGGAAATTTCTCCCTCATTTACATCATAAAAGCGAGTCACCAAATTGGCGATGGTACTTTTTCCACTTCCAGATTGCCCGACCAAGGCAACGGTATGGCCTTTTTTCACCTCTAGATTGAAGTTTTCCAGCACATAATCGTCCTCGTACTTGAAAGAAACATCGCTGATGGCAATGTCACGGTTGAAATCTGTTTTGTCAACAGCATTTTTGCCATTGCCTATAGGGTTTTTAGATTCTAATATTTCTAAAACTCTTTCTGCGGCTGCATTTCCTTTACGAACACCATACGAAGCTTTGCTTATAGCCTTGGCAGGAGTAAGAATATTATAGGCCAATCCCATATAAGCTATGAATGATGAGGGGTCCAGCGTTTTTTCGACCAAGACCATTTTCCCGCCAAACCAAAGAAGCACACCAATCACCAAAATTCCCAAAAATTCTCCAGTTGGAGAGGCAAGGTTCTGTCTGTTCAATAATGAATTTGAAAATCTAAAAAATCTATTTGTGGAGTTTTTAAATATTTTGATGAACTTGGATTCTGCGTTAAAGGCCTTGACTACCCTTAAACCTCCCAAGGTTTCCTCAACAATTGAAAGAAATTCCCCTTGTTCTTTTTGAACCTTGTCTGACTTTCGTTTTAGGGATTTTCCAATCCGAGAAATTATGATTCCGGCAACAGGAATAAACACAAAAACGAAAATAGTAAGCTTGGCACTGATACCGAACATGATAAGAATTGTGAACAGGATGGTCAACGGTTCCCTTACAATCAACTCCAATATGGAAAGAAAAGAATGCTGTATTTCCAACACATCGGACGTGATTCGAGCGATAACATCTCCTTTTCGTTTTTCGGAAAAGTATGAAATTGGTAAGTCCACGATTTTCTCATACATCCTATTTCGAATATCCTTTAAAACCCCATTTCTAAGAAATGTGATGAAATACATGGCCAGATAGTTGAAGACATTTTTTAATAAAAACAATACCAAAACAAGACCAATGACCAAGACAAGACCTTTCATTTCATCATCACCTGAATATTCTGTGACCCTGTAATTAACGTATTGCTGTAAATAGTCTTTTAGGCCTGATATGCCTTCATAAACAGGCTTTACCGTAACTTTTTGCTCAGGTTTAAAAAGAGCGTCAAGCATTGGAATCAATGCTGCAAAAGAAAGCGCACTAAAAAGCGCATAGAGTATGTTAAAAAATATATTCAGAAAGCCGTATTTGCGATATGGGGCCGCAAAACGGAGAATCTTCTTAAAGTAATTCATTCAGCTACAAATTCAATTCGGAAAGGATGCCTTTTATTTTGGAATCCAACTGCGAATTTACGGATTTAAAATCCTTGGCCTTGTCCAATTTGGTATTTGTACTGATATAAAACTTAACCTTGGGTTCGGTGCCACTTGGTCTTGCTGCAATTCGCGTACCGTCTTCAGTTTCATAAATCAATACATTGGATTTAGGCAAATCCATAACCCTTTCTTCGCCGGTTTGTACATTCTTGGCAACGGAAGTGTTGTAGTCCTCAATCCAAACCACTTTGGAACCTTGTACGGATTCAACCGGATTTTCTTTGAAATCAATCAACATCTGCTTGATTTCTTCAGCACCACTGATTCCTTTTTTCGTCAGGGAAACCAAATGTTCTTTATAGAAACCAAAGGCCACATAGGAATCAATTAATTCTTGATAGAACGAACTTCCATTGGCTTTGGCATTAGCTGCGGCTTCGCAAGCCAGTAGAGTAGAGGTAACCGCATCCTTGTCGCGGACAAAATCACCTACCATATAACCAAAACTCTCTTCGCCACCTCCAATAAATTTGGATTCAGGGAAATCCTTGATCATTTTACCAATCCATTTAAAACCTGTCAGTGCAGTCTTGTATTCCACGCCATAAGCGTTGGCCATTTGCCCGACCATAGGTGTCGAAACTATGGTGGAAGCTATAAATTCATTACCCTTAAAGCCTTTTTTCTTGAATTGGTCCAGAAGAAACTTTGTCATTAGTACCATCGTCTGGTTACCGTTCAACAATTCCATTTCACCTTCAAGGTTTCTTACAGCAATTCCCAAACGGTCACTGTCTGGGTCCGTACCTACTACCATATCTGCACCAATTTCCTCAGCTTTTTGGATGGCCATTTTGAGCGCTGCCGGCTCCTCAGGATTTGGAGATTCCACCGTTGGGAAAGCACCATCTGGCTTGGCTTGCTCTTCAATAATGGTCACGTTGTTATAACCTGCTCTTTTCAATACTTCTGGAATCGCTGTTATTGAAGTACCATGTAAAGAGGTAAAGACAATCTTGAAATCATCTTTACCCGCCGCTTCAAAACTTCCATTACTCACAGAAGCCTCAAAGAAGGCCTCGTCCACATCTTTATCTATGGATTGGATTAAATCTTCATTAGCATCGAAATTGATATCCTCAAAAGAAAGCGAATTGATTTCAGCAATGATTTCCCCATCCTGTGGAGGAACTATTTGGCCGCCATCCGTCCAATACACTTTGTATCCATTATATTCTGGCGGATTGTGGGAAGCGGTCAAAACAATTCCTGCATTACAGTTCAAATGTCTCACCGCAAATGAAAGTTCTGGTGTGGTCCGTAATTCGGAAAACAAGAACACTTTTATACCGTTGGCAGAGAATACTTCCGAAACGGTTCTTGCCAAAGTGTCCGAGTTATGCCTGCAATCATAGGCAATAACCACCTTGATTTCCTCCCCGGCATAGGTCCTTTTAAGATAATTGCTCAAGCCTTGGGTATTTTTACCAAGGGTATATTTGTTGATTCTGTTGGTTCCCACACCCATTACACCTCTCATACCTCCGGTACCGAACTCTAAATCTTTATAGAACCGCTCTTTAAGTTCTTCTGGGTCGTTATTGATAAGGTTTTGTACTTCTGTTTTGGTTTCTTGGTCGAAAAAATCGGTCAACCAGGTTTGTGCGTTAGAGGTAATGGAATCCATGTAGTATTTCGATTTAATAAGAATAAAATTACAAAGAATCTATGTTCAAGGTTTGCTTAAACGTTAATTTTATCGGACACGGTATATCTGCTGTCACTTTTTTTGGAACGGACAATGATTTCTCCTAAAAACCCAGCTAAAAACAATTGAGTTCCTAATAGCATGGCCGTCAATGCAATGTAAAACTCTGGACGATCTGTGATAAGCCTTCCAGTTTTATTGATATAGAGTTTGTCGATTCCCAAATAAATGGAAAACCCAAAGCCAATAAAAAACATCAAGACACCAAGTGCGCCAAAAAGGTGCATGGGCTGACGTCCAAATTTGGAAACAAACCAAATAGTGATTAAATCCAAAAAGCCGTTGATGAATCTCTCCATACCGAATTTAGTTGTTCCATATTTTCTAGCCTGATGCTTCACCACTTTTTCCGTAATCTTGGAAAATCCAGCATTTTTGGCCAAAACAGGAATATAACGGTGCATATCCCCTGAAACCTCTATGCTTTTGATGACGTCATTTTTATACGCCTTGAGTCCACAATTAAAGTCGTGCAGTTTTAGGCCGGAAGTTCTTCGAGCAGCCCAATTAAAGAGTTTGGACGGAATATTTTTGGTGATAACGGAATCATACCGCTTCTTTTTCCATCCAGAAACTACATGGTTTCCTTCCTCCTTGATAAGTTGATATAGTTCTGGAATTTCTTCAGGATTGTCTTGCAAGTCGGCATCCATTGTAATTACGACGTCACCTTGCGCAGCTCTGAAACCTGCGTGTAGCGCTTGGGACTTTCCATAATTCCTTAGAAATTTGATTCCCTTAACATTTTGGTTTGCTTTGGAAAGCTGCTCAATGGTTTGCCATGAGCCATCGGTACTCCCGTCATCAATAAAAACAATTTCATATGAAAAATGATTGGATTGCATAACCCGTGCAATCCAATCATGTAGTTCTTGAAGCGACTCTTGTTCGTTAAGTAAAGGAATTACAATGGAAATCTGCATTGCCTGTTTCTGGAATTCCCTTCAAAAGTAGCATTTTTTGGCTTAGTAGGCAGGTTTGGCCTTTTTAAGAATAAGCCCTGTAATCAAGCCAATTATCAAGCCAAGCACACAACTAATGATTAGCCCGACAGGATAGCGTATCCATGCCATTTTTTTCTGCATTGCTACTCCTTGTTCCCATTTTTCCTCAGTTAGGGAAGGATTCTTCTCAAAAGCTCCAGGCTTGGCCACTTCCATAGCTTTGTCCATAAAATCGGGTTCGATAAAATTCACTAGAAGATATTGGTACAACAATGAGATTATTGCAGAAATCAGTGCGATTCCAACTGCAATCTTTAGCGCTTCAGCCAGTTTGAGGTATCCTCCATTGGCCTTTTTAAAGGCGTTGATTCCTAGGAAAATTATCACAATGGTAATAAGGGTTGAAACAATCATTACTGGGATACTCATTTCATAATGCAGTTTTTGGATGTATAGCATTACCCCAAATACTATTGAAATCAGACCCAATATAAGTCCATAATTCAGAGAATATTTTCCCGTTTTCGATTGGTTTTCTTCCATTTTACTTTTGATTTTTAGTGTTGATTGTACTCTGTTAGTAATTTGATGTGCCCGTTTGTTACATATAAAAATAGATTTTTTCTTTTTTAATGGTTTTAAGTTGTCAGTATCCAATAAATCATTAAATTTGCACCTCGAAAATTCTGAGATTAAGCATTTAAGACGATGAGAAAAGGTATACACCCAGAAAATTATAGATTGGTAGCTTTCAAGGATATGTCCAATGATGACGTTTTTATCGCAAAGTCTACTGCCGAAGCTAAAGAAACCATCACTGTTGAAGGTGTTGAGTATCCTTTGGTGAAATTGGAAATCTCCAGAACTTCACATCCTTACTATACAGGAAAAACCAAATTGGTTGATACAGCTGGTAGAATCGATAAGTTCAAGAACAAGTATAAAAAGTTCAGCAAAGAAGAAAAGAAAGCATAGTTTAACGACTTTCACAACAATATGTAACGCTCCTGGTTTTTAATCAGGGGCGTTTTTTATTTTTACCCTAGAAACTAACAGTATGAACTATATTCTGGACGATGGCCCACGAAGACAAGCTTTGCTTCCCTTTACCTTCACTAGGCCTGTGGCCGAAATTAGGATTGGTATTCTCACCATAACCGAAAAGTGGAAACGCCGTCTTCATGCGCCATTGAGCTTTAAAACTGAAGCCTATCTTTCGGAAAAGTATCCCATGATTACCACTACCGATAACATAGTTATTGATGGTTCCATAGTTCCCAATGGGGAATTTGCCGGATTAATTCGATCGTTGAATACTTATGAAGCGGTACAATACGTAGACAGAATTGTGGCCTACCACACTGAGGATCCTACCGCCGTGCCAGACTTTTCCAAGTATCAGATAAAGACATTTGAAGGGAGCCTGATTACCATAAATTACACTTGGGACATCTTTTCAAAAAATGGGGAGGCTTTACAGGAAGATTTTGAGTTTATAACGAAGGGTAGAAAAAGTGCCCCGATATCAAATACCAACAAGTTGATAGCACCTGAGAATATATTTCTGGAGGAAGGTGCAATAGTGGAACACAGCATTCTGAATGCTACGGAAGGCCCAATTTATATAGGTGCCCACGCCGAGATTTGGGAAGGGGGGCTTATTCGTGGAGGTTTGGCACTTTGTGAAAACGCCGTCGTAAAAATGGGTGCTAAGATTTATGGCCCGACCACAGTAGGACCATTCGGTAAGGTTTGCGGAGAAATCAGTAATTCAGTGATCTTTGGGTATTCCAGTAAGGGTCATGAGGGTTATTTGGGCAACGCAGTACTAGGGGAGTGGTGTAACATTGGTGCCGATTCCAATAATTCCAATCTTAAGAACAATTATGCTAAAGTGCGTATGTGGAACTACGAAACCCAAGGATTTGACCACACGGGATTACAGTTTTGTGGTTTAATGATGGGCGATCATAGCAAAACGGCCATCAACACTATGTTCAATACCGGAACGGTAATAGGCGTTAATTCCAATATCTATGTACCTGGGTTCCCGAGGAATTTTATCCCAAGTTTTAGCTGGGGCGGAGCTTCCGGTTTTTCAACTTATATGCCAAAAAGGGCTTTTGAGGCCGCAAAGGTAATGATGGCCAGAAGGGGTAAAGAATTTGATGAAAAAGAGGCCAAGATACTGGAACATGTGTTCGAGGAAACCAAGAAGTGGAGGAATTATTAATGTTTTAGGTTTGGTGATGGGAATGCCTTCAGCGTAATCTATTCGCTACAATAAATTATAACTATTTTCGGTGACGGTATGTTTATTTATTTTTTGCCTGATTGATAAGGCCAAGCATACTTGAGAACTTTTCTTCTATCTTTTCCCAGCCTAATCTGTCACCGTATGAAATCAAATTAACAATCCCAGTATTAATTTCTTTCCACGCTTCTGAATGCAAAAATTCCAGCAATTCTTTATCTTCTTTTGAAAGGTTATCCCGATTTTCTAACCTTTTTATGGTTTCTAATATTGTTGTTAACATATAATAATGGATGTGAAATTCTCAAAATAAGTCAAACTTGAGGTTTCATTCAACATAATATCCCGCTTTTTCAAAGCTAGCTTTTTATTGTATGTATTCATCACCAATGTTCAAAAAAATCTTCGTAGTTAAAAATTTGGCAACGGCCTCGGCTATGATTTCGTTGTGGAATCATCCGCAGGATTATTCCGCTTAGAAATCAGCCGTTGATTAATACCTTATATTTTGGTGTGGCACAAAACCACAATGAATTATAGCCATTGTTACCTGCTGGCTTTTATTTTATTTAATTCAGTTTCTGGTAATCCAAAAGATTTTTTGGCTATAGTTCCTTCTTTATTAATAATAAAACAAGTTGGTGTAGCTTGCGCTCCATAAATTATTTTTATTGGACTATGGTCTTTCTTAAAATCATCTATAAAGATGAAATCCAGTTGATATTTAGTTTTCAAGTTTTTTAACTCCTCTATGTTAGAAGTAGAATTTACTACCACTATTTTAAAATTATTCTTATCTACAGAATTATAGAAATCCTTTAGGTAGTTTCTTCCCTCTTCACGGATACATCCTAAACCTCCGTATAATAGAAGGATGTTTTTCCCTTTCAGGTTTGATAAATAAAACTGATAGCCATTAGAATCCGTAGATTTAAAATCGTAAATACTGTCTCTTTCTCCTATTTGTTTAGAATCAATGTGTAACTTTATGCTCTTTCCGTAATTTGATTCTTGTAACTCTTTTGGTAGCTTTTTTAATATAGAATTTAATCTATTCTTTGGGATATCCAACCTTAACATATATAACCGTTTAAATCCGCTTAGAGTAGATGAATATTTTATAGCTGTTTCTATATTCTTTTTATTAGATTCCTTTTCTAATCTTTCAGCAACAAGTGTCAAGCTATCCTTTTTTTTGGGGTATGATTTATAAAATTCAGACAGTTTAGACATTTTCTCTTCATATGCATTCCAAATTTCATTGTCAGCCTTTATGTAGTTTTCTTCAGTGATTTCTTGTGAAAAAGAACTGTTTGTAGAAATAATCACTAAAATTACGGTTATTAATATCGAAATTGTTTTCTTCTTTTTTTTGTTTTTTCAGCTTACAGCTAACGGTCTCGGCTATGAGTAGTAACGGATTTAAGCAACTACTTTTCGGTTAGCAATATACTTAATTTAAACACAAAAATGGTTCAAGTTTGCACTTAAACCGCTATTGCTTATACACTTTGTTGGCCGTTCGTTATTTTCTTGAATGCAGCCCAACCGTATTACCTTCTGTATCAATGAAAATTGAAATAAAGCCGAATTCACCAATACTCATTTTAGGTTGTACCACTTTTCCACCTGCCTTTTCAATTCTTTGTTCTTCTGCAATGTTGTCTTCGGTTTCAAAATAGATAACCGTATTATTGCTATTTGGAACAAAATCGATTTTTTCCACTAAAGCACCAGAAATATTTGGACTTTCATGATTAAAGGGGAAAAATGATTGCTTTCCCCACTCAACAGGTGCATCTGTCAGCTTTACATTGAAAACTGTTTCGTAGAATTTTTTTGCTCGGTCTAGGTTTGCTACATTCAGGTCAAACCAACCAACTGGATTTGTATACGTCATTTTTTATGATTTTAAGTTTTTGCATTATTGCTGCGCAAAGGTAAAATCAGCTCAAACGACAAAATTGTAAAAATGGGACAGGGCTACTCCTTATCAAAAATCAAAGACATTTTTAAGTCATCTCCGAAAAATTCTTTTGGTGTCAAGCCTGTAAATTCTTTGAACTCTTTTATAAAATGTGCTTGGTCAAAATATTCTTTTTCATATGCCAATTCAGTTAGGCTTGTGATTTCTTCGTTCAGTAACACTTTCAAGGTTGATTGAATTCTAATTGTCTTTGCGAGTTGTTTTGGACTTAGTCCTATAGCCGAAGAAAATTTACGTGCTAATTGTCTTCGACTTACATTATTAGTACTTGAGAATTCGTTTACTGAAAATTGTCCATTTACACTAAAAATTGTTTCAACCGTTGATTTCACAATATTATCAACCTTATTCTTGTAAGATAATTCTTTGAAAAGAAAGTTTTCGATGATTTGGATTCTTTCAGATGTAGAGTTTGCTTTTAAGACTTGATTACCAAGTTTAATTCCTTCTTCTCCGAATAATTTGTTCAATGGTATTGCCTTATTTTCCAATTCTTTGATTGGAATTGATGTAAAAGGTAAAAATCCATTTGGTTTGAATTGTACAACAAAACTACCTGTTACTCCAACAGGTTCAATTACGTAGGGCTTTGTCAGTTGTCCAATTAAAAAGCAATTTGGTAAAATTGTTATTTTGCCATTTTGTGAATGATGTTTGTAGGTGTCGCCATAATGAAAAATTAACTTCATAGTTCCGTCTGGTACAATGGTGTTTTTTAAAGGAATACTTTCCTTTTCGCCATCTAATGTCCAGTATCGTTTGACAAATTCTGACAATTCAATATTTGGCTCATATGTTTTCGGATTTAAATCCATTGTCAATTTTTACAAGGTGTCGTTTTCAATGACGGCTAACGGTCTCGTATATGGAAAGTAGGCGATTTACAAGCACTAAACTTTCGGCAAAGCACCAAGCTTGAAACAAGCCAAAAGACATGATTTCATTACTGTTCTGCCTATTTTTTATATACATTGTTGGCGGTAGTTATTTTATTAATTCATCTAATTTTTCATAAAAATCTTTACTTTCTCCTTTATGAATGGAAACGATTTTTCCGTCTATATCAATAATTATTTTAGTCGGCAAACTTTCAGCAGAATAAATAGCAGAAACATTTGGGACTTCTTGGTCGTTATTCATTAACTGATGCCATTCTAAATTATATTTTTCAACTATCTCTTGTGACTTATTTTTTTTGTCGTTACAAGCAATACTTACAAATTCAACTTCGGATTTATACTTCTTTTGATATTCTTTCATTGATGGTATTCCCTTGATGCAAGGCGCGCACCAAGATGCCCAAAAATCTAGTACAACATATTTCCCTTTTAGTTTTGAGAGGGTAAAGTTTTCATTTTGAAAATTTTTTAATGTAAAATCAGGAGCAAATTTACCAGCGATAGTATTTTTAGACGATTGAGCTATTAGGTAATTTTTATACTTATTTGATATTAATGAGACATATTTTTTAAACATCCCATTTTTAACCCTCGGTGTAATAATATTTAAGCAATCCCCAATAATGTCAGGTCCAGAAGAGATAAGTAAATAGGCAGATAAATCTTTATCGGGATTATTAATTATAAAATCGCGTCGTTTATTTCGGATAATATCTTTTAATGATTCATTTTCATTATAAAATTCCATTCCTTTCGTATGCTCTTTTTTTGCAAAGTATGATGAGACTATCAGGCTTTTTTTGAAAACTTCAATATTTATATCTCTGTTTGGTTTATGGAATTGCATTATTTCTTTACTTATTTGAGAGCCCTCAACCATATAATCCATGTAATTCTTTTTTAAAATTCCATTTAACTCAATTGTGTCGTTAGGTTGAACGAATAAGTAAATTCTTTTAGATTCTGGAGTAAAGAAAAGTTTAGTCCCAGCTATAGGGCTTAATGTTTTTTTCGGGTATAACATAAAAAGCACAGGTTCATCACAAGCAAAAGTATATTTAAACCTGCCATCTTCTGCAATTAATGTATCATTGGGTTCTCTTGTTTTGCTAGTTGTAATGTCTCTTTTAATAAAGATAGTATCTGTTTCAATACCTTTAATATACCCATTAATAGTTGCAGTTTGTGCATTAGATGTAACTGTAAATATTGTCGAAAGTATGATGCAATTTAATATCAGTTTATTCATATTTCTGTTCGTTTTATGAGTAAGTGTCAATTACCGCCAACTAGCGTATATGGTTATAAAACTAAAAATCATCAAAATTTACCAGAAAACCAATGTTTTTGGATAAGTAAGACGATGTAAGTACTTTTAAGCAATTATAAACGGGTACAAGTATTTATGGCTTTTGCTCCCGAGTAAATCCTAACCCGCTATCCCACAACAAATCACTATCTTTGCAGGCCAAAATTCACAACGGGTCAATGAACAAAAAAGTTGCCTTCTACACCTTGGGTTGCAAACTTAATTTCTCCGAAACTTCTACTATTGCCAGAAGTTTTGAAAAGGAGGAATTTGAGCGTGTGGACTTTTCTGAAAAGGCAGATGTTTACGTAATCAACACCTGTTCGGTTACGGAGAATGCCGATAAGCGTTTTAAGACCATCGTAAAGCAAGCGCAAAAAAGCAATCCCGAGGCTTTTGTCGCCGCGGTTGGCTGTTATGCCCAATTAAAACCTGAGCAATTGGCTGCAGTGGATGGTGTGGATCTGGTGTTGGGAGCTACTGAAAAATTCAAAATCACAGATTACCTGAACGATTTGACCAAAAATGATAGAGGAGAGGTACATTCGTGCGAAATTGAGGATGCCGATTTTTATGTGGGCAGCTATGCCATTGGAGACCGTACCCGGGCTTTTTTAAAGGTTCAGGATGGATGTGATTACAAATGCACCTATTGCACCATTCCTTTGGCAAGAGGAATCTCACGGAGTGATACCTTGGAGAATGTATTGCGAAATGCCGCTGAGATTGCCTCAAAGGACATTAAGGAAATTGTGCTCACGGGGGTCAACATTGGTGATTATGGCAAGGGGGAATTCGGAAATAAAAAGCATGAACACACTTTTTTTGAATTGGTTCAGGCTTTGGACAAAGTAGGAGGCATTCATAGATTACGCATCTCGTCTATTGAACCGAACTTGTTGAAAAATGAAACCATAGATTTTGTGGCTCAAAGCAACTCGTTTGTACCGCATTTTCATATCCCATTACAAAGTGGCAGTGATGAGATTTTAAAACGGATGCGACGTAGATACCTCACCAATCTATATGTGGATCGGGTAAATCGGATTAAACAAGTTATGCCCCATGCCTGTATCGGTGTGGATGTCATAGTTGGTTTTCCTGGTGAGACCGACGAACATTTTTTAGAGACGTATCATTTCTTAAATGAATTGGATATTTCTTATTTGCACGTGTTTACCTATTCTGAAAGAGACAATACACTTGCTGCAACCATGGAAAATCCGGTTCCAAAAAGCGTTAGAAGCAAACGAAGCAAAATGCTTCGTGGGCTATCTGTAAAGAAAAGGAGGGCTTTTTATGAGAGTCAATTAGGAAGCACCAGGACCGTTTTGTTCGAAGGGGAAAACAAATCAGGTTATATCCATGGTTTTACTGAGAACTATGTAAAAGTAAAAGCTCCTTGGAACCCCGAATTGGTCAACACTTTGCACGAAGTTGAATTGACCAGTATTGATGAAGATGGCTTGGTGCGCTTTGAATATGCTTCCAACAAAATTTTGGCATAAAAAAACCTCTCTTTTGAGAGGCTTTCAAACTTATACAACTTAAAATAATTAGATGCGAATCCCAACAGGAAGCATCTCTTTGTATTGTCTGTTCTTCCTTAAAAAACCTGCTATGTGAGGGCTCGTAGGTACCACCCTGAGGTTTTTTTCTTGAATGTCATGTAAAACGGCTTTGATAAAAGTTTCTTTAAAGCCCTCTTCAGTAATTTCTTCTGGAATGACCAACTTGGTCAGGAATACTTTGCGTTCTTGGGAAGAGTATTCGATTTTGGCCAAATGGCCGTCGACTTTAGCTTCGTATTGGCGTAGGAAACTATTGTCGTTGATTTTCATTTCTGTCATATAGTTTTGTTTTTATTTGACATGGTGCTAACCGTTATAGTAGCGGTTAAACAAATCCTTCTTAAATGCATTTGGGACGTTCGCAAAAAAAGGGACACGAAATTACTTAAAAAATTGCTAATTTCCTAGCCAAATCTATATTAGGTAAGAAATGCCAAACAATAAAACCCAAGTCTACCTTATGCCAGGAATGGCTGCCAATCCCTCTATTTTTGATGGAATAAATCTACCACCTGAAGTTTTCGAAATTCATAAACTGGAATGGTTTGCCCCAAATAGGGGAATGACTTTTACCGATTACTCCAAAAAAATGTGTCAAAAGGTTGGGCATGAAAACGCTGTTTTACTGGGAGTTTCCTTTGGAGGAATGCTGGTGCAGGAAATGTCTAAACATATTTCCCCATCAAAAGTAATTGTGGTTTCCAGCGTAAAGAGTAGTTCGGAACTGCCCAAAAGAATGCTTTTTGCCAAATACACAAAGGCACATAAACTGCTACCAACAGGATTGGTAAACAATGTGGAACTTCTTGCAAAATACGCCTTTGGAGAAACGGTCACCAAGCGATTGGAACTATATGAAAAATACCTGTCGATTAGGGACAAATATTATATAGATTGGTCTATTGATAACATAGTGAATTGGAAACAATCAAAGCCACTTGAAAATGTGGTTCACATACATGGTGAAAAAGACGCTGTTTTTCCTATAGTTAATATTAAAAATTGTATTACGGTGAAAAACGGAACCCATACTATGATCATTCACAGGGCAAAATGGTTCAATGAACACCTTCCGGCAATTATTTTGGGAGAAGAGAGTTCTATATAGTATATCTTTACGAAAGAAATAGAAAAGCCAAACATGAAGTATATAAAAAACATATTAGCGGGAATCGGATTGGTGGCAGTTATGGGAAGTTTGATTTTTGCTGTGCAATCCGATACTGTTGAACAACCTGAAAAGGTGATGGAGAACAAAACCGAAAAGAACGTGGCTGATGGTTACCAAATTAGCGCCATTGAAATTCCTGAAAATCTAAATTTCGCAGAAGAAAAAGTTCCATTGAACGACCCTGAGGTTTTGGAAAGAGTGGATCGCGAGTTTTTGGTGAACACCTACTGGCAGTCCAACGCACTTTTGCTGATGAAACGTGCCCATAAATACTTCCCGATTATAGAGCCTATTTTGGCAAAAAATGGTATTCCGGATGATTTTAAATATTTGGCGGTGGCCGAAAGTGGATTACAAAATGCTGTTTCTCCGGCCGGTGCTAGAGGATTTTGGCAAATCATGAAGGCAACAGGTAAAGAATACGGACTCGAGATCAATTCGAATGTAGATGAGCGCTATCATATTGAGAAAGCTACCCAAGTTGCTTGTGAGTATTTAAAAAAATGGAAAGACCGTTTTGGAAGCTGGACCTTGACCGCAGCAGCATATAATGCCGGACCAGCTGGAATTCAAAAATATATGAGAATACAAAAGGCGGACGATTATTATGATCTTTTATTGGGAGAAGAGACGGGACGCTACGTTTTTAGGATTATGGCAATAAAGGAGATTATCTCTAATCCCGATAAATATGGTTTTGCTGTTGAAAAAGATGATCTCTACAATGCTGTGCCTACCTTTTCCGTGGAAGTGGATACGGCAGTAGCCAGTTGGGCAGATTTTGCCAAGCAATATGAAATCAACTACAAGATTTTAAAAAGGCATAACCCTTGGTTACGTGAACCACATTTAAACAATGCTTCTCGTAAAAAGTACGTGATTGAGATTCCGAATAAAGGGTATTATCGGATGGCGGGTACCGGGCAATAAGATGTAAAACTTAAATCCCAAACCCAAATTTCAAAGAAAAAAGATTGTTTTAAGGGCAAGTGGTAACGGGATTTCCGCATAATTTTTCGGATTTGACCCAACCTATACCTTTTTTTGTTTTAATTTTTACCCATTCACAGTAGACATCTTCAATCTTATAATCTCCAGATTCTCCTTTAAGCCTGGCTATTTTTTTACCATTGGGTTTGTCCAATAGGTCAAAATCATGGATTGCCCCAATACCCACAATTGAACTATGTACCCAACCTTCTAAATCTGTTATGTTATAGTCATGTACGAAACTCCAAATAGAGTTTATCTTTAACCACCCATTTTTATAATCAATCACACTAAATTGGAAAATGTCCGTTTGATCATCAATCTTTAAAATAATCACCCCTTTGCCGCATGGAGTCGCTCTTATATTGGAAAAACTTCCGCTAGAGTCATCCAAATACACGTCAAAAGGTTTAAAACTATAATTATCGTTCGCAGTGTCTTGAGAGAAGGAAAAGTTAAGGAATAACAGGAAGAATAGAAGCGTTGTGAGTTCTTTCATAATAAAATTTTTTGGTTACAAATTCAGTCACGGTGCTGGATGGCTGCATTGCATTTGAATTCACAAGAAAGTTCTCAGGTTTTGACTTAGAAACCTGTGCTCAATTGACGAATACCCCTTTGGGATTGACAGATGGGCAAGATTACTTTAGATTTAAGAGTAGAGAGGTGTGAAAATTCAAATCTCAAGCACCAAATTCCAAATAACAGATGGAGGTTGGATTGGTATTTATCTGTTTCTTATAACGGTCAGTTAGGAACTTTAAATTGCTTTTTTCGGTTGAGAGCCGATGTGAGTAATTCTAATTGGATTTGTATGAAGTCGAATTTGCTTTGATACATTGTTGACAAACATCATTCCTTTGTGATTTTAAAAATTTTCCAATCTTCATTATCAGGAAGCCTGCCATTGTACCATACTTTATCAATTACCTTATTATTACCTGATGATTGTGTTAAGGTGTGTGTAATAGTATCTGTATCGTTTTCATTCAACTCCAAATATGTTGTCTTAATTTTCTCATCCGATAAGTCATTTAACGAAAGGCTTAAAATAAAATAATCTCTTTCTGAATGTGGTTCCGATAAACTAAACATTCTTGGGTTATCTAAATTTCCTCTGATTATTTCTTTTTTCTCTCCATTAACCAAATAATACACTTTTATTCTATTTTCTGAAAAATGATTCGTTGTATCAGGGTTTAATAAATCTTCTCCTTCTTGGTTAAAATATTTAAGATTTACTTGTAGATCAATAACTGTACAACAATCATTTTCACTACAATTCGTGAAAAAGAAAAGGAAGAATAATGATATTAAATATTTCATTGCACTATGGTCTTATGTTAGTAACAATTCCTACTTTATAATTAAACGTATTTCCATTAGGATTAAAATTATTGAATGAATACCAACCATCATGAGCATCATTCCAACCCCAATTCATATGGAATTTTAGATGGCTACTTCCATTGAATCCTGTAGACATATAGCCATCGCAAACCCACGCATGCCCATCAGCATAATACGGAATAACACCACCCCAATGTTTTTGCTCACCTCCTCTAAAAATAACAGGTCTATCCGCATTTATTTCAGATTTAACCCATTCGTATTTAGTGGAACCATTATAATTATTATGGTATGTGGCCGAGGAATACCCAAAATCATTTTTAAAAGAGGATGCCACTTCATCTTCTGTATCTGCTCCAGAGCCTCCACAGCCATAATCCATATCAACAGCATTACCTACATCTCGCATTAATTTTGATATTTCATTTGCGCCAGTAGTATTTCTATCAGCAAACTCAACTTTGTCCAACATTATTGAATAATCGTAATTGTTTGGATATTCGTAATATCTTATTATTTGAGCCATGGCAGTTGCGACACAGCCAGTCCATGGTCTATTGCAAGCTCCACCTGAGTTACAGTTCGAGTTTATCAAATTGTTGTACCCACACCCTTGCCCCCATGTGGTTTGCATTAATGGTCCTTTTACAATGTGGTAGTTTCCTTCATTGGGATTGTCTACAGGGTCATCACCTGTTTCTGGGTCAAAATCAGGGTGCCCTAAATATCTATCCCACTCATCCAACAGTTCTTGTGGTACTTCTATGTCTGAATTTTTAATTGAAATTATTCTTTGTTTTTGAAAATCTATCCATTGATTTAATCCTATTGGGAGATTGTCAAAGTCAAATTCTGCTGATTCTGAAAAGGCTATAACAGGCTCTTCCTTAACCGTAGCAGAAATAAATGCAAAACCATTTGGTTCAAATAATATAATGTAAAAAGCTGGTTCATCTCCTTGCGAAACAACGTAGGCTTCTTTAATTTCTTTATCTAATTTTTGATTGGATCTCAATACATCGGCATTTGTACTTACTTTGTCAGGTTTTTTAATAAAAGCTTTATCTTTTGTAAAGTTTAATGCGACTTGTTTGGCTAAATCAAGAGATACATTTTTTTCGTTAGTCTTGTTTTCTAGTGAGGTATTTGTATAATCATTCTCACATGAAATTATCGTAAACCCGATTATTATTGCTAATAACCATCCATAATCTATTGGTCTGTTCATGGTTTTTTAATTTAAAGTCAATACGAATTACTTGCGATGTTTAGGATATAATCTGTTTTAATAATTGTATAGTTTGATACTGAAACATAGTTCAATAGAGATAAGTAAAATTGTAGTTTTTTGATTTTAAAATCCTACGCAATTGACAGATGCCTCTTTTGGATTGACGAAAGCCCCTTTTGGATTGACGAATAAAGCAAAAAGTGGGTTTTGGGCTCCTTCCCTCTTCTTCGCTAAAGCTTCAAAGAGGTCAAGGGAAGGTGGATTGATGCTTTGCATCAAGACGTAAGGGGTGGTTTGCTCTTTATGTCCACTAAAAGTGGACACCTTTCCCAATCAGGGAAAGGAACATTCTCAGGGCATGCCCTACAATGAATGTTTCAAAAAAGGAATGTTAACGATATCTAGACCTAACTTGTTGTGGACCTTTCTTCATCTGTTGCTGCATCATTTTAATCTGCTCGGTAAGCATATTGTTTTTGTCCAGTTTTTTGGCCTCTTGTAGCAGTTTGGTAGCTTCTTGCCTTCTATTTTTCTGCATGGCAATACCTGCAAGGCTTAATTTTGCCATGGCAACATCATAATCCATGGTCAAACCAAGTTTTAACGCCTTTTTAAAGTATTTTTCCGCTTGGGTCAAGTTCTTTTGTGAATAGATGATACCGTGCAGGTAGTTGTAATACCCCTGTTGTTTTTTAATTAAAGCTGTCTCAGGGTTCTTGATTTTGTCCAACCATTTTTGGGTACCCTCCATATCCTGCTTTCGCATGCGCAAAAACGCCAAAAGGATAAGCTCATTTCTGAAATAAAGAAAAATGAACACCAACGAAAGTAAAATCAATGCAATACCATTGCCAATATTGCCTTCAACAAACTGATATCCGGAGTAGCCAACGATTAGGGCCGCGATTACTAGTTTTATATTTTTATGGAACATATTTTATTCAGTAATTAATTCATAAGTAATGGTTTGGTCCAAAGTGGTCGGTATTTCCATGTTATTATGGGCCATTATGGATTTTCCCTCATTTTTTCCAGAAACCATCAATTTAATAATGAAACCATTTTTGGCAGAAGCTTGTATCAAGGTTTCTTGATGTCCGTTCAATGACAAGGTAAGGGCTTGCTCCGCATTTTCCATGGTTACGTCAGCATTGCCCGAAATGGACAAGACATCACCCTCCACTTTTTCCAGTTTCCATTGGTTTATGGAATTAACCTTTCCACTAAACGCTGCCTCCCAAGTGTCTCCTATGTTTTTGGGTTCAGTTGGATAAAAATAGGTCATTTGTTCAAAACTTCTTGCCAAACCATCAGAGCTGAATTCTTTTTCCAACGACTTTTTCATGATGTTTTTTGTAAAATCGTCGATTCCTGGCACAGAATTTATCATTTTTTCCACGAGCTCATCTCCTCCATCAATAGACAAGACTTTTCCTTGTTTGTCCATCTTCATGCCCATCTCATGTCCGATCAAGGTACTGAACATATTGGAAACGATATCACCTTCCACAGGTTCGGAAGCTCTCACATCCATTAAGGTGCCTTGGAGGCTTGAGGTTGACTTCAACGCAAAATCTTTAAATTGGAGTGTTATTCCGTAATTGTTTTGGTCAACGTTGGTTACCTTAAATTCGTAAATTCCCTCCAAATCATTTGTTATCTCATGGGAAGTACCCTCCATACTCTGAACCATAACTTGATGAGCGGTTTGCTTTATATTGAATGCTTCACCTTTTTTTAAATGGTATCCCAGAGTTGTTTGGGAAAAGGAAAGCATTGTGCCCAATAAGAAAATCAAGCTGAAGAATCTCACAATTTTATACATTATATAATGGTGTTTTGTTCAGCCGACAAAACTAATACAAACATTTTTTAGAAAGCTCTTGTCAATGCAAAAAGTCTTCGTATATTTGCGCCCAGAATTTTTCAGGTAGATTTATCTGCCATCAACAAAATCCATTAAAATAGTTCCGAAATGAAAAGAACGTATCAGCCGTCAAAGCGGAAGAGAAGAAACAAGCATGGCTTTAGAGAGCGCATGGCGACTGCCAATGGTAGAAAAGTTCTTGCGAGAAGAAGAGCCAAAGGAAGAAAAAAACTAACTGTTTCATCAGAACCGCGTCATAAGAAATAATGACTGTAAATAACTTTTTAATAAAGGTGCTACTTTTTCAAGTTTAGCACCTTTTTTTTGATCTAATTTTGAAAAATTTGTTAACGAGTAACCTTATATAGAATGCCCAAAAGAAAAGATCTTAAATCGATTTTGATTATTGGTTCTGGCCCCATCATCATTGGTCAGGCATGTGAGTTTGATTATTCTGGTTCCCAAGCCCTTCGGTCACTTCGCGAAGATGGGATTGAAACTATTTTGATCAATAGCAACCCTGCTACGATCATGACAGACCCCAAGATGGCGGATCATGTCTACTTGAAACCGCTGAATACAAAATCAATCATTGAGATTTTAAAGAATCATCCCAATATAGATGCCGTTCTTCCAACGATGGGAGGGCAAACTGCTTTGAACCTGTGTATCGAAGCTGATGAAAAAGGAATCTGGGAAGATTTTGGAGTAGAGATTATTGGGGTTGATATTGATGCCATCAACATTACAGAAGATCGGGAAAAGTTTAGAGAGTTGATGCTAAAAATTGGTATTGGCATGCCGCCTCAGGCTGCCGCTACCTCTTTCCTTAAAGGAAAGGAAATAGCTCAAGAGTTTGGTTTTCCATTGGTAATTAGGGCATCATTTACCTTGGGAGGCGCTGGTGCTTCAATCGTATACGATCAAGAAAAATTCGACAAGCAATTGAGTCATGGGCTTGAGGTGTCGCCTATCCATGAAGTGATGATCGATAAAGCTTTGATGGGGTGGAAGGAATATGAGCTTGAATTGCTTCGCGATAAAAATGATAATGTGGTCATTATCTGTACCATCGAGAATATGGATCCTATGGGAATCCATACAGGTGATTCCATTACTGTAGCTCCAGCGATGACACTTTCCGACAAGACCTTCCAGCGGATGAGGGATATGGCCATCCACATGATGCGTAGTATCGGGGATTTTGCTGGTGGATGTAACGTACAGTTTGCTGTAAGCCCGGATGAAAAGGAAGATATCATTGCCATCGAGATTAACCCACGGGTTTCGAGGTCTTCGGCCTTAGCTTCTAAAGCGACGGGATACCCTATCGCCAAGGTAGCTGCTAAACTGGCCATAGGGTATACTTTGGATGAATTGGAGAACCAAATCACCAAATCTACTTCGGCCCTTTTTGAGCCTACAATAGACTACGTAATTGTGAAGATTCCACGTTGGAACTTTGACAAATTTGAAGGTTCTGACCGTACTTTAGGATTGCAAATGAAAGCTGTTGGAGAGGTAATGGGAATTGGACGTTCGTTCCAAGAGGCTTTGCATAAAGCCACTCAATCCTTGGAGATTAAGCGGAATGGGCTAGGAGCAGATGGAAAAGGATATAAGGACTATGATACCATTATCCAAAAGCTTAAAGTACCCAGCTGGGATCGAGTGTTTGTAATCTATGATGCCATTCAATTGGGTATTCCGTTGAGCAGGATTTATGAGATCACCAAAATAGACATGTGGTTCTTAAAACAGTACGAGGAGTTAAACTTCTTGGAACAGGAAATTTCAAAATATACTGTGGAGAGTCTACCCAAATCCCTATTGCTGGAAGCTAAACAAAAAGGTTTTGCTGATAGACAGATAGCTCATATGTTGGACTGCTACGAAAGTGAGGTTCACAAAAAGCGTATCAATAAGGGGATTAATAGAGTTTATAAACTGGTAGATACTTGTGCTGCGGAGTTTAAAGCGATGACCCCATATTACTATTCTACTTTTGAAGAGGAAATCGAAACTGCGGATGGAAAGCGATTTGTTGCCAACGACAGTGAAGTAACTGATAGAAAAAAGATTGTGGTCTTGGGCTCTGGACCCAACCGAATAGGACAGGGGATAGAGTTTGATTATTGTTGTGTACATGGAGTTTTGGCAGCGGCAGAATGCGGTTACGAAACTATCATGATCAATTGTAACCCTGAAACGGTTTCAACCGATTTTGATACTGCGGATAAACTTTATTTTGAGCCGGTTTTCTGGGAGCATATTTATGATATTATCCGCCATGAAAAGCCCGAAGGGGTAATCGTGCAGTTGGGCGGACAAACCGCGTTGAAGCTTGCTGAAAAACTGGACAAATACGGAATCAACATTATTGGAACCAGTTTCGAATCCCTGGATCTAGCAGAAGATCGAGGAAGCTTTTCTACCCTTCTAAAAGAGAACAATATTCCATATCCAAGATTTGGTGTGGCCGAAACGGCAGATGAAGCTTTGGATCTTGCGGACGAGTTGAATTTTCCACTTTTGGTTAGACCATCCTATGTTTTGGGTGGCCAAGGGATGAAAATTGTCATCAATAAAGAAGAACTGGAAGCTCATGTGGTGGATTTACTTCGAAGCATTCCAAACAACAAGCTTTTGTTGGATCATTATTTGGATGGTGCCATTGAAGCGGAAGCAGATGCTATTTGTGATGGAGAAGATGTGTACATTATTGGAATCATGGAACATATCGAGCCATGCGGAATCCACTCCGGAGATTCGAATGCTACCTTGCCACCTTTTAATTTGGGTGAGTTCGTGATGCAACAAATAAAAGATCATACCCGAAAAATTGCTTTGGCACTAAACACGGTTGGACTTATAAATATTCAGTTTGCCATCAAGGATGACACCGTTTACATTATCGAAGCCAATCCACGTGCCTCTAGAACCGTTCCATTTATTGCTAAGGCTTATGGAGAACCTTATGTAAATTATGCGACCAAAGTGATGCTAGGAGAGAAGAAAATCAAAGATTTTGATTTTAATCCCCATTTGGATGGTTATGCCATAAAACAACCCGTGTTCTCGTTCAATAAATTCCCGAACGTGAATAAAAACCTTGGGCCGGAAATGAAAAGTACGGGAGAAAGTATCTTGTTCATCGATAGTTTAAAGGATGATGAATTTTATAACCTGTACTCCCGCAGAAAAATGTACTTGAGCAAGTAGCTTAAAGAATGGACTATAGACCATGACTGTCAAACTGAGCCTGTCGAAGTTTAAAGGCCTTCACAGTCCTTCGACAAGCTCAGGATGACGCTTAGCCCAAAAGCTAGTGATTATTTCCAATTCTTGTTGGAAAGCTTTAAGTTTTCCTGCAAATCATCTTTCCATTCTTGCATTATGCCATCATCGGCAAAGAGATATATTTTTCCTTCTACGTTGACAAAACTTTCGGGAGAAACGTTCGCTGTAAATCCTTTACTGACAGCGAAAGCACAGAACCCTCCGTACTGCGGAGCATACTTTTCAGGGTTTTTGGCAAACAAATCTCTATTTTCCGCTGTTGCAAAAAACCAGTCAGCATCATGCCATCTGTGGGTATACTGCTCATTTCCTTCCATGGCTTCGTCAGAAACCATATAGGCCACGGGATCATAACCATTTATGGCCTTGTCTGAAAACACAGGTTGATTAACGGTCTTATGGTTCCAAGCTAGTGGTGAAATCCTTTTGATTTTGGCAAAAGTAAATACTACTCCAAAAAGGATAAAAAGGGAGATTCCTATGATTTTAAAGATTTTTCTTTTTTTCATGACAGCTTAATTTTTGTTCCATGCAGCATTCGCTTTCTGAACGCTGTTCGGAAAAAGTTTAAACAGAAATTTAGCAACCGGATTTAGAAAAGTATATGTTTTTCCGTCCTTGATGAGTGTGTGCTTTCCATTGGTGATAGGAGCATCCTTGCCCAAGCTTAGCGCGAAGGCACATTTGCCTCCGTATTCAAAATTGTTGTTTTCCATCACTTCCTTTTTAGTTTATTCCCTCCATTTGTTTAATAGGTCTTACCTCAATACTCCCTTCAGCATCGTCAAACATGGGATTGGCTTTGGCGATAGCAATAGCTTCTTCAAGATTTTCTGCTACAATGTGGAAATAACCCACAATAACTTCCTTCGACTCATTAAATGGTCCATCCTTAAAAACACCTTTGTTTCCATGGATAATGGTTCCGTTCATTTCCAAGGGCTGTGCTCCCTTTAACTTTCCCGATTCCATCAACCCGCCAATGTACTTTCCTATTTTTTGCACATGGGCCTGTTGTTGCTCTGGAGATAGACCTTCCAAATGGTCTCCCTTTGTTTTGATGAAAATCATAAATTCTTGCATGATGAATGTTTTGAATGATATAATATCGTTTTATACCCCGTAGTCAGTTGAAGGGTATAAAAAAGGACATGGAATTCTGAAAAATATCAAATATTTTTGGAGAAACCCTCTATCTTTTTGTAAATAAGTGACTTACGTTTTTCTCCAATGGGGAGTTCCAATGCCATTTTCAAAAGACTAACGGCCTCTGATGATTGATTGTTCTGAAAATAGAGTTCCGCCAGCGAGGTATAATAAGGTAAATACGATTGAAAGGTATCTTCATCTTTGATTTGCTCTAATTGCGTAATGGCAGTCTGAGGGTCGGAGGTTTTTGAAAGCACTATGGCCCGATTCAATTGGATAATGGGAGAATTATCAAGCTTCAAAAGCAGGTCGTACAATTCCAATATGCCTTCCCAATCCGTATCTTGGTATGTGGAGGCGGTGCAATGCTGGGCTGAGATGGTGGCGAGAATATGATACATGGACACCTCGTTTTGCCCAGCGGCAAATTCTAGATGTACCAATCCTTTCTTAATCAATTGCTGGTCCCATTGGCTTCGGTCTTGGTGTTCAAGACTTATATTGTTGTTCAATTCATCCATTCTTGAGCCGAATCGAGCAGTATTGAACAGCATTAATGCCAATAGTGCATGGGTGTTGGATGATGTTATGGTAGGGTTTTGAACGATAATTTCTGTAAGACGGATGGCTTCCTCACAAAGCTCCAATCGAATCAAATTATCATCTGAAATAGAGTTATATCCTTCATTGAACAAAAGATAAAGGGTTTCCAAGACACTGGACAATCTGGGTTCGAGCTCTTTTCCACTGGGAACTTCAAAAGGCAAATTGGCCTCTTTAATAGTTTTACGAGCTCTCACCAGTCGCTTGTTGATGTTACTTTCAGAAGTTAAAAAAGCCTGGGCTATTTCAGGGATACTGAAACCGCAAAGTGTTTTTAAGGTCAAGGCAACTTGGGAATCAGTTGAGAGGATGGGATGACAACAGGTAAAGATCATCCTTAACTGGTCATCTGCAATTTCTTTATCGGTAAAAATCTGTTTTAAGGCTGACTCCCTAGTCCATTCCGATTGTAGATGATGTGCTACTTCTGAAGCATACCTGCGTTTGTATTTCTCCTTATTGAGGATGTTCACGGCCTTATATTTGGCCACTTTATAAATCCATCCCACAGGATTTTCCGGCACACCATTGTAAGTCCATTTGTTTAGTGCTTCTATCATGGCTTCCTGCACAACATCCTCTGCCAAATCAATGTTAGGGGTGCCAAAAGCTTTTGTCAATACTGCAATCAACTTTCCATGCTCATGTCGAAACAGATGATCAATTTGGATGGATATGTCGGATTGACTCTGAGTCATTTCATTTTACTCCTCCCACTCTGTATGGAAAATCCCTTCACGATCTAATCGTTCATAAGTATGGGAACCAAAATAGTCCCGTTGGGCTTGAATCAAATTCAACGGTAAACGACTGCTGGTATAGGCATCAAAATAGGTAAGTGCATTGGAGAGTCCAGGTAAGGGAATGCCGTTAGTGGCTCCATAAGTCACCAATTCTCTGGCAGCATCTACAGTTTCGTTGATTTTTTCTACAAAAGAAGGCGATAACAACAAGTTTTGAAGCGTATTATCCTCATTAAAAGCTTCGGTTATATCAGCTAACAATGCCGCTCGAATGATGCAACCTGCCCGCCAAACTTTGGCAATTTCTCCAAGCTGTAACTCATATCCATATTCCCTGGAAGCATCGGCCAATTGATGCATACCTTGGGCATAGGTGATGATGAACGAAAAATAGAGCGCTTGTTCCGCTTTGCTGATTAAAGAGTCTTTTACCAATAATTCAGGTTTAGGACGATTGTAAAGTTCATCCGCCTGTATTCGTTCTGTCTTAAGAGCAGAGATTTCACGCATGCTCACCGCAATATCAATGGTCGGAACAGGAATACCCAGATCCATGGCATTTTGTGAGGTCCATTTTCCGGTTCCTTTCTGTTTGGCTTTATCCAATATCTTATCTACCAAGTGGCCTTCACCCAAATCATCTTTTTGTGCGAAGATTTCCGAAGTGATTTCCACTAAAAAGGATTGTAATCGTCCAGCATTCCACTTTGCATAGGTTTCATGCAGTTCTTCATTGGTCAATCCCCCGGCTTTTTTCAATAAGTCGTAGATTTCTGAGGTCAGTTGCATCAATCCATATTCAATACCGTTATGGACCATCTTCACATAGTTTCCAGCTGATTTTGGCCCTAGATAGGCCACGCAAGGTTCTCCTTTATATTTGGCAGAAACCGCCTCAAAAACAGGTTTTACATGTTGATAGGCTGCTCTGGAACCCCCGGGCATGATACTAGGCCCTTTGCGTGCTCCTTTGGCTCCACCAGATACTCCGGCCCCAAAAAAGTTGATACCCTTTTCCTTTAAATAAGCCTCCCGTCGGTCGGTATCGGTAAAAAACGAATTTCCCCCATCAATAATAATGTCTCCCTCATCCAAATGAGGAAGTAAGCCTTCGATTACGACATCCACAATCTTTCCCGCAGGAACCAATAGCATGATTTTGCGCGGAGTACTTAAGGAGTTTACAAAGGTGGATACATCGGAAGTAGCATTCACCCTATTGGTATCTCCACCCTCCTCAATGAGCGCATTTACTTTTTCCTCATCCAAATCGTTACCAAAAGCCGTAAAGCCGTTGTCAGCCACATTGAGGATAAAATTACGCCCCATTACTCCAAGTCCCACAAGACCAAAATCATACCTATCTGCCATGTTCTTTATTTTTAATGTCTTAAGGTTAAGACGGCTTTAAGTAAGCCATTTGTTGAATTCCGAACCTAAAATAGCGTTATATTCGTTATGCTCAAAACGAAATGAAGGTGGTACTGGATTTTTGGTAAAAATGCCACAAATGAGCATTTTTTTTGAGACATCCGAACCAACTATTGATACACTTTATGAGAAAGACCGAGAACCAAATGCTCATTATTTTTGGAGCTTCTGGAGATTTGACTGCGAGAAAGCTGATACCTGGATTGTTTAACCTATATGTTGCTAGGCAATTGCCTAAAAATTTTGTGGTTTTGGGCGCCAGTCGAAGCGATATGACCGATGAGGAATTTCGCAACAAGGTGGTGAACAACAGTCCATATTTAAAGGAGAAGCTTGAGGATTTAAAGGAGAACTATATTAAAGGCTTTACGGACCGAATTTTTTACGAAGATTTGGGTAGCGATTATACTACTGAATATTCTGGTCTGGCCAATCGCATAGCAACTTTGAACAAGGCAAATGGAACCGAGGATAACTATATGTTCTATTTTTCCACGCCGCCGAGTTTGTATGAACCCATAGCTAAAAATTTAGCAGATGTTGGGTTGAACAGTCAGGAAAAAGGCTGGAAAAGATTGATTGTGGAAAAACCGTTCGGATATAGCTTGGAAACCGCAAAAGCATTAAATGCGGGACTACAGCAATATTTTAAAGAACCCCAGATTTATCGAATTGATCATTACTTAGGGAAAGAGACGGTTCAAAACTTATTGGTGACCCGTTTTTCCAACAGTATTTTCGAACCACTTTGGAATAGAAATTATATCCATCATGTAGAAATCACTAATGCAGAAAGTGTTGGAGTGGAGAAGAGAGGAGGATATTATGACAAATCGGGTGCCCTCCGTGACATGTTCCAAAACCATTTGATGCAGATTGTTTCCTTGGTGGTTATGGAACCGCCCATTGGAGATCAACCTGAAGAAATTCGAAACGAGAAGGTCAAAGCCCTGAAGTCTTTACGCATTATGAAAGATGAAAAGACCTTGTTTGATCATACGATTCGTGCCCAGTACGTGAATTCTGAAATCAATGGTGAAAAAGTGAAGGGGTATCGTGAAGAAGATGGGGTAGATCCTAATTCTACCACTGAAACCTATGCGGCGGTCAAGTTTTTTGTGGATAACTGGCGCTGGCACGGTGTTCCCTTTTATGTGAGAACTGCCAAACGTATGCCAACCAAGGTTACGGAGGTGATCATTCACTTTAAGACTCCGCATCACCAGATATTTAAAGACTCCGGGATGAACAGCAAGGATAACAAGTTGATCATAAGAATTCAACCCGATGAAGGAGTGCTCATCAAATTTGGAGTGAAGGTTCCTGGGCAAGGGTTTAAAGTAGAGCGAGCCAATTTGGATTTTTATTATTCCAGTTTAGCAGAAACCTATGTAATGGAAGCATATGAGCGATTACTCCTTGATGCCATGCAAGGTGATGCCACATTGTATGCAAGAGCCGATGAGGTGGAAGCGGCATGGGAATTTGTAGACCCCATTTTAAACTATTGGAAAAATGGGAAGGATGTTCGTATGTATGGGTATGCCGCGGGGGTTTGGGGTCCGGAAAATTCGGATGATCTAATTGAAGACTTGGGATATTGGCGAAACCCTGGGGAGAATTTGGCCGATGACCCGGGTTATTGTGTAATCTGTTAGATTCAGTTATCAGTTATCAGTTATCAGTTATCAGTTATCGGTTGAAGTAGAACCATTATTCTGAGCTTATCGAAGAAGTGATTCAGAATAATTTAAGGTAAGAATATGAAATTAAAAGTATATAAGGACAAACAAGAGGTGGCAAGGCAGTTTTCTAACTATTTTGCCGAATTGGTGAAGGATAAGACTGAATTTCACGTGGCGCTGTCAGGTGGAAGTACTCCTAAAATCGTTTTTGATGTGTTGGCTTCGAATTATGGTGATAAAATTGACTGGAGCAATATTCATTTTTACTGGGGAGATGAACGTTGTGTACCACCAACAGATAATCAAAGCAATTATAAAATGACAGTGGAGCATCTGTTTTCTAAAATTAATGTTCCTGAAGAAAATGTACATCGGGTTTTAGGGGAAGCTGAACCAGATAGGGAAGCGATGCGCTACGCAAACTTGTTGGAAATCAATTTGGATAGGGTAGAAGGTGTCCCTCAATTTGACTTGGTCATTTTGGGTATGGGTGATGACGGGCATACAGCTTCCATTTTTCCACATGAAATTGACCTTTGGAATGCCGAAGACCATTGCGTGGTGGCCACTCATCCGGATTCAGGGCAAAAACGGGTTTCCATTAATGGGAAAGTTATCAATACCGCCAAAGAAGTGGTATTTTTGGTGACAGGTGCAGGAAAGGCTAAAAAAGTGCAAGCTATTTTGGGTAAAACAGAAGATTATCATGCTTACCCTGCTTCCCTGGTTAACCCTTTTTCCGGTAAATTAGTTTGGTTTATGGATGAGGATGCTGCATCCTTACTGAAACAATAACCATCATTGTTCGATTAATTCACAAAATGAGGGGATTTTTCCTTTTCCACATCAACAATAAAGTACTTGGTGTCACCTAACCAGAAAAAAGTGGCATATCGCTCCTTATAGGTGACCTTGACGTAGTGTCCTTGAAACTCTTTTAAATTTTGTATTACATCCTCCTCACTGTCCTCAACAGAAAATTCAAAAATCTGCGCCCCAGAAATACCCTGGCTAATTTCACCTTCCCAAGTTTTTGCCAAAACCCCTTTTCTACTAAACTTGATCAACTCGCCTGAGCGATAGCCTTCGCTAAAGGGAACATAATAGATAAAAGTAAAGTAGGCGGTAGCACCTAAAAGAACAATTGCAATAAATATAAAAAGGAACTTACGCATAGCTTATATTTCAAGTTTGGGTTCTTCAAAATCATCTTCCTGAGCTCTTTTCAATATAGGTTCGGGTATTGATTTTTTGGCCTTGGCGCCCATTTTTTTGAGTTTTTCAATGCTGGTGACAATGTTACCACGACCTTCGACCAGTTTGTTCATGGCCCCTCGATATTCGGTTTTGGCTTCATCCATTTTTTTGCCCACTTTGGTCAAGTCGGTGACAAAACCTTCAAATTTGTCGTATAAAGCTCCGGCTTGTCGGGCAATTTCAATGGCATTTTTCTGTTGTTTTTCGTTGCTCCACATGGTGTCGATAGTTCGAAGTGTGGCCAACAGGGTAGAGGGGGTGACAATCACAATGTTTTGTTCAAATGCTTTGTTATACAGCGAATTGTCGTTGTTGATGGCAACGGCAAACGCTGGTTCAATAGGAACAAACAAGAGCACAAAATCTGGGCTTTCCATCTCGTATAGATCCTCATACTTTTTGGCAGAAAGCTGCTCTACGTGTTTTTTGAGCGAATTGATATGATCTTTTAAATGCTTTTCCTTTTGTTCTTCATCTGCATTGGTATAGCGTTCGTAATCCGTAAGGGAAACCTTGGAATCAACCACCATTTTTTTGCCATCAGGAAGGTGAATAATAACATCGGGCATGACTCGTGATCCATCTTCTCTGGTAAAACTTTGTTGTACGCTGTATTCCCGATCTTTTTCCAATCCCGATTTTTCAAGAACACGCTCCAATACCAATTCCCCCCAGTTCCCTTGCATTTTACTATCTCCCTTTAAGGCTTTGGTGAGGTTCTCCGCTTCTTGGGTAATTTTGAGGTTTTGGTTTTGAAGATTGAGCAATTGCTCTTTTAATGCGGAATGGATGCTGATATTCTCTTTTTGTGTGGCCTCGACTTTTTTCTCGAAAAGCTGAATTTTTTCCTGTAAAGGATTCAATATCTGCTTGATGTTTTTTTGATTCTGCTCAGTGAACTTATTGCTCTTCTCATCCAAAATTTTGTTGGCCAAGTTTTCGAATTCCTTAGTGAACTTTTCCTGAAGTTTTTCTACTTCTTCCTTTTGTTCTGTGTTTATACGCTGGAGGTTTTCCAAATCAGCTTGATAGCGAACAATTTGATTGCCCTGGAGTTCCTTTTCCCCCTGCAATTGTTTTTTTTCTTCATCAATGGATAGCAGTTTGTCATTTAAGGATTTCACGGAACCATTCAATTGCTGTTCCCGTTCCTGCCATACACTTTCGTTGGATTTGGTCTTTAGTCTTTGAATATACATTCCTAAAAACAAACCACCAATCCCAGTGATCAGTCCAATGATTATATAAATCAACTCGCTACTCATATCATTTTATTCTTCGGATAAAGATAATATTAAAGTCATTCCGACAGAACGAAGTGACGAGGAATCTAATTGAGACTTCTCACACTCGTTAAAACTCGGTTCGAAATGACAGTAGGTATTACTTATTCACTTTGAAAGAACTCGTTTTCGCATCAAACTGTACCATTTCTGATGGAAATAAGCGTTCAAAATGTTTTTGTTCAATGAGTTCACAGGGAGTTCCACTTGGATTTTCATTTCCGTCCAGTAAAACAATTTTATCGCACAGTTGAATCGCCAAATCTATTTCATGGGTGGTAAATAGAATGGTTTTTTTCTTATCGTGAGCCAGTTGCTGCAATAGTTTTAGAATTTGCACTTTATGGTAGAGGTCCAAATGGGTGGTAGGCTCATCTAATAAGATTAAAGGGGTGTTCTGGGCCATGGCCCGTGCAATCAGAACACGTTGTAGTTGGCCATCGCTTAGTTGGTGGCATTTGCGATGGCGTAGATCTTTTAATAAGAAAGAAGTTAAGCTGTCAACGATTTGTGCCCTATCCTCAGTAGTTAGAGTGCCAATCCAATTGGTATAAGGCTGTCTTCCCAAGGCAATTAATTCCTGAACTGTCAGATTTTTGGATGCTGGCTGTTCGGTAAGCACAAAGCTGAGTTTTTTTGCCAGTTCCTGTGAGGTAAATTTCTCAAGCGAGCTACCATCAATTAAAATATCTCCAGATAATTTAGGTTGAAGTTTCCCAAGCGTTCTTAAAAGGGTAGATTTTCCAACCCCGTTCACTCCAATTATCGCACATAATTGACCAGAGGAAACATTAAAATCAATGTTTTTGCAAACCATCTTGGTTTTATAACCTATGGTTAAATTCTTTACTTGAATGCTATGTGTTTCTGAGGTAGACATCAAAAAAGCATTTTACGTTTTCGTACCAACAACCAAATTACTACAGGTGCTCCAATCAATGAAGTTATGGTATTTATGGGTAATACGTTGGCTGAACTGGGCAGCTGGGCGATGGTATCGCATAACAACATCAAAATAGCGCCATATAGAAATACGGCCGGAATTAAAACGCGATGCTCCATGGTATCAAAAATCTGTCGGGTAAGGTGGGGTACAGCCAATCCTACAAAAGCAATAGGGCCTGCAAAGGCGGTTATTCCACCGGCAAGTAGCCCAGTAGCTATGATAATCATCAATCTTGATTTTTTGAGATGCACTCCAAGACTTTGCGCATAATTCTCACCTAACAAGTAGGCATTTAATTTTTTGATGGACAAAACACTCAGCAGTAATCCAACAAATACTACGATGCTTAACAATAAAACTTGCTGGCCGGAAAGATTTCCCACACTACCAAACGACCAGAAAATATAGCGTTGCAATTTATCAGCTTCAGAAAAATAGGCCAGAACGCTTACTATGGCAGTTGTAATGCTTCCAAACATTAGCCCGATAATCAGTAGCGCCATCGTATCTTTTATTCGATTGGCGACCAACATGACCACCAATAATACCAAGAAACTTCCTAAACTGGCGGCCACAGCCATCGAAATATCATTTATATAGGTGTACGAAGCCATTCCGGATAGAACCGAACCGCCCATTAGTACCAAAGCGGCTCCTAAACTGGCCCCTGAACTGATGCCCAAAACAAAAGGACCTGCCAATGGATTACGAAACAGTGTCTGCATGAGCAACCCACTGATAGAGAGCCCACCTCCAACTAAAACTGCAGTAAATGCCTTTGGAACGCGAAAATTCCAGATAATGTAGTTCCAAGAATCAACCTCTGCGGAAGAGCCCAATAAAATTGAAAGGGTATCCCTAAATGGGATGATCACGGACCCTGAACTGACATTCAACAACCAAGCGAAGCATAAAGCCAAGCTGATCATAAGGAAGGAAATTCGATATGTCCGTGTGGAAAGCATTTAACGTAAGGGCATGAAAAAATGGGGTTGATAATTGGTCAATAGCCCCGGATGTAGAATAAAAATCAAATCCTTTAAAACCAAATCGGGACGTTGCGGAGCGAGTTCATAAAATAACAGGCCTCCGGTGGCGCCTTTTTTTACAGCATTGGAGTATACTTTCTTGTTTTTAAAAGCTGAAAATTGTTCGTAATGGTTGTTGGCAAGAGACAATTCTTCATAACTCGCATGCAAGGAAGGGTTGAACCAAAAATCTGCCTGTGCCCCCTTGACCAAAACGGCTTCCAGGCTTAGACCAATGCTTCCTGTATTATCAGTATCGGACCATAGATAATCAGCATTAGCATCCTTTAAAAATTGAGCCATCCAACTGTTTCCGCCCGCTACATGCCATACATCTTTGTACAATCCCCCTGTAAGCACAGTTGGTTTTTGGGTAATTTTTTGGGTCAACAGTTTGGCTTCATCATATGAACTTTCAATATTTCGAAAAATACTGTCGGCTTCCAGTTCCTTGTCAACAAAAGGAGCAAAAAACTTGATCCATTCTGCTTTTCCTAAAGGAGTTTTTTCGGTCCAATCTCCATTATAAATAATGGGAATCCCGGATCGCTGTAGGGTTTCATAAGCTTTATTGGTGTCGTTGATTCCGAAACCGATGATTGCGTCAGGGTTAAATTCCAAAATTACTTCAGTATTAATGTCTTCGTTGGTTCCCAATTCCTTGATTTGTCCTTGTTCAATCCGCTTGCGTGCTGCGGGCGAGGAGATTAAATCGGTCTTGGGAAAACCTGTAACAACATCCAAGGCCCCCAGCGCTTCCAAAGATGAAATATGGGTTGTGGAGGTAATCACCAAGTTTTCCACAGGTGTGCCCACAATGGCGTCATAGGCATCTGCGGGCAGGGTAATGGAGGCCAACTTGTCTTTAGGAACAAGGGCATAAGTAAAGCTTTCTTTAGCATCTGGCCAAGGTGACGAGACCTTTACAATGGTAATGTCTCCAGAATTTTCGATGCTAAAACCCGAAGCATACTTTAATGGTGATTCATCCTGTTGTAAGGGCTGTTCAATGGGTTGTGGCCTCTTTTTTTCTCCACAAGAGGAAAGAAGTGCGATAAAAAATGTCCCAAGACAAAGGGATACAAAGTGATTTTTTGACATAGCCCAAAAGTAAGATTATTTAACTTTTTCAAAAAAAGATTAAACAGAATGATTATTTTCGTGCCGAATTTTGGTTTGTGCGTGTTTTTTTGCATGATTAAAAGGGAATCCGGTGTAAATCCGGAGCTGTTCCCGCAACTGTAAGCTCAGCCAGATTGATGATGATATTTCTAGAGTGTCAGCATCGAGAAGGTGCTTGCCGCAACTTCAAAACCACTGCCCTTTGGGTGGGAAGGTAGTGAGCAAGACGCAAGTCAGGATACCTGCCAAATTCAAACAAACATTGTTAAACTTTCGGGATAAAGGTTTACGTATGGGACAGCATACTATTCTCCCGTTTATTCACTTAAACGAAATGAAAAAAAATTATTTATTGTTATGTGCCACTTTTGTGGCGGGTCAGGGTCTTTCTGCACAGGAATCGCAGCAAGATGAGACTGAAGTACAGCAACTACAAGAAGTGGTTGTGAGCGATTCCCGGTTTCAATTGAAACGGGAAAATTCAGGTAAAACGGTCATTAAAATCTCAGCCGAAGAGCTCGAAAGAAACCAAGGAAAGACCATTCCAGAGATTATTAATGCCAAGAGCGGAATTGAAATTGCAGGGAGCCGAGGAAGAGACGGCTCCGTATTTGGGGTTTTCGCACGAGGGGGTAGAGGAAGACAGGTTTTGATAATCATTGATGGAGTTCGGGTGTCCGACCCTTCATCCTTTTCACGGGAATATGATTTACGATTGTTGTCTCCCGCGAACGTGGAATCTATTGAAATAATAAAAGGTGCTGCTAGTACCTTGTATGGTACCAATGCCGCCACTGCGGTCATTAGTATTACGACGAAGAAAAGCTCCGATGCGAAAATAGCCGGGAGTATTCAATCCACTATAGGGACAAATCAGACCAAGGAAGACCAAAATTATAATTTGGCAAGTTTTGGCAATGCCGTTGCAGTAAACGGAACGCTGGATAAATTCTCCTATAATGTTGGGTTTTCCAACCGTTATTCAAATGGACTTTCAGCGGCGGTCACACCTGAAAATGATGAAGATACATTTTCACATTACAGTACTGATCTTAAGCTAGGATATCAGTTTTCAGATAATTTTGAAATATCCATTTATGGAAACCAAACAAAATTTGATACGGAGTTTGATGATGATAGGGCAGAAGCTACCAATCGTTCCAAAGTAGATCAAGAAAGAGTAGGTATTTCTTCATCGCTTAAGTATAATAACGGTTCCATTCACATTAATTCTGCGTATACCGATTATGAAACCAATTCGAGTACCGGTTTTGGAGAAAGTGTATTGGATGGAAAAAACCTAGTCGTTGATTTATATAATAAATATGTTATTGATAATAAATGGCATACTATTTTAGGTGTAAACTACTTAAAGGATGAAGCTGTTTTTAGTAATGAGGCCGAGCTTTCCATTCTAGACCCTTATGCCAATGTGGTCTACGTCTCTGATTTTGGATTTAACCTGAATACTGGAGCTAGGCTAAATACCCATTCCGAATATGGGAATCACTTTGTATATAACGTTAATCCTTCATATGCTTTTACCACGTCTAATGGATATGTAAAGTTATTGGGGTCGTATGCTACTTCCTATATAACACCGGGGTTGATTCAATTGTTCGGAGATTTTGGTGCGAACCCTAATTTGGAACCCGAAGAAAACAGAACCATTGAAGGCGGTGTGGAGTACTATGTTAATGATAAAATAAGGGTAAGCGCACTTTATTTTGATCGTAATGAGAAAAATGCAATAGGCTTTGACTCCTCTACTTTTCAAAGTATCAATATTTCTGATGAAATCGATGTAAACGGTGTTGAGGTGGAAGCTCTTTGGGTAACAAGCAAAAAGCTAAATATCAGCACAAACTATACCTATACCAACCGTCAAGGTGATGATGCAATCCGTATACCCGAACATAAGATAAATGCACTGTTTGATTTCACTTTTTCCGATACAATGAATGCTTCATTGCGCTATCAATACGTTGGGAGCAGAACTGATAGGGTTTTTCCTCCGTTTCCCGAGCCTTCCTACATCGTAGATTTGGATTCTTTCTCTACGGTGGACTTGTATTTTTCAAAAAAGATTATGAAGGAAAGAGTTACCTTATTTCTGAATGCAACGAATTTGTTCAATGCGGAGTTTACAGAAGTTTTTGGTTTTACGACCAGAGGTAGAAACTTGAGCGCTGGACTTAATCTTAGCCTATAATTTAATAACTTGATGCCATGCTAAAAGTTTGTTCGTTCTTACCGGCTGTGACCCAAATGCTTTATGATATGGGTTTGGAAGAGCACCTGCATGGCATCACTTTTGAATGCCCACAACAGGCTTTAAAAGAAAAAAAACCTGTAGTAAGGTGCGTACTTGAAGGGAAAAACCTATCCAGTATAGAAATAGATGCACTTTTTTCTGCGAGTAAGCATCAGGGAAAGGATTTGTACTATGTGGATGAACCCCTTTTGGAAGAGATTGCACCAGATATCATCTTTACGCAAGACATGTGTGATATCTGCCAGATTGATACAGCATGCACCGCGGCAGCTGTAGCTAATTTAGAGAAACAACCAGAATTGATTTCCATAAGCCCGGAATCGTTGGAAGATGTTTTTGAATCAGCCATCACAATAGCGAAAGCGTTAGGGAAAGAAGAAGTTGCCTATACTTACTTGGATGGATTACACAAACGTATCGACGTTGTAGTGGACGGATTAAGAGCAGCTAGGGCACTTCCTAAAAGGGTAATGCTTATGGAATGGTTGGACCCCATTTTCAATTGTGGACATTGGATCCCTCATCAAATTGCCTATGCTGGGGGAGTGGATATGCTTTCTAATCCTTCGGGAGATAGCATTGTAACCCAATGGGATAAGATTGTCAAATACAACCCTGAAGTTTTGGTGATTGCGCCATGTGGATTTACAGTTGACCGTACTCTTGAAGAATTACACCTACTGGTGGAAAAGGAGGGTTGGAGCAATTTAAAAGCGGTCAAAGAGAATGCAGTTTTTATTGCTGACTTTGATATGTTTACCCAATCTTCGGCAAACACCTTGGTTAATGGTATTGAATTGCTAGCTGGTCTTTTTCATCCAGAGGTTTTAAAAGTTCCTGAAAAACTCTCTAAAAAATACAGTCACTTCAAGACGGTTAAGGTAACCCAAGAATAAAACATGTTCCTTAGTATAAAAAGAAAGCGGCTAAAAGGCCGCTTTCTTTTTATTTGTTTAATCGTATTGGTTTGTCCAAATACATATTGTCTCTTAGTGGGGTTTCAATTCTAGAACTAGTTAAGGTTTTTGCAGGCATTTGTACCGAAAAACTCTGTTTAGAGGCCGCGCCTGTAATCTCTTGAATGGCCCTTGCCAATAGAGGCTCATTTTCATCTCCCAGCTCACCAAGATTGGCTAAATCTTCTTCTAGGAAAATAGTAGGAGCTAAACCAGCTGTGTAATCAAAAAAGCCATCCGCATTTTCGTTTCGTCCAACCAAAGGCTGTAAAGCCCAACTGTTTTCTGGATTAATTTCGTCTTCCCGATTCCGGGAATATGCAAAGGCGTTACCTGGATCGTCGACAAGCGTAATTGAAAATTCGTTTTTTCCACGGGTAGTTTCCCCAATATGAATAATATCTATATAAGGAGCTAAACTGTTCATGACCAACTCACTTGCTGATGCAGAACCATGGGTGGCAATCACATAAATCTTGCTTAGGTTTAATGTGTTTATAGCTGCACCGGAGTTGTTGTCGCCAATTCCACTAGCAAAATAATCTTCTAAGAACTCTTCGCTCAATTGGGGTTGGATTTTATTATTATACCGTTGTCTTATATACAAATCATCGGTATTGGCTCCATATATCATACTTGCCAAAAGCCTTGAAGTGTTTACAGAACCTCCCGGATTGTATCGCATGTCAAGAACTAATTCTGTAGCTCCATCCGCTACGAATTGACCGAATGCGTTATTGAGCTGTTCATCAAAACTTCTTAGAAATCGATTGTACATAAGGTATGCAACTTTAGTCCCATTAACATCTAAAGTCTTGGCCACTAAGATAGGATCTTCAACTTGGTTTTCGATTTTTGTCAATGTAACCTCTTTGTCATTATCATCTATCTCAGTACCATTTATATCGGCCATACCCAAAGTATAACTGTTGTTGCTGCCGAATAGAAGATTACGGTAATTGCCCAAGGTAAGCTGTTGTCCATCAACACGGGTAAAAATATCGCCGCGTTTAATGTCTTTTGTGGATGCATCAGAGTTTGGAACTATATATTGTACATAGCCGAAAAGCAAATTATCATCATCTGAAAAGAGCTGAACTCCAAATTCTAGACCATTACTTTTAGAAACTCCCGATAAATTATTTACCAACTCTCTATAATCGTCGCCAAGGAAGCTGAAACGATCAATGGAATTCTCTTCTCCAAATATGACAGAATGCCTATTACATATTTGATAATAGAAATCCCGAGGATTTTCAGTCGCCGCCAAAAACTCCGTATACTCTTGATTATTCGAGAATCTATCGTCTGCAAGATCATCTACATCAGCTTGCCAAAAGTACCAGAGATTCATTGCACCCCACATGAAGTTTTGCACCTGTACTTCTTCAAGTGTAGCAGTAGGTGGATTGGGATTGGGATTTTCTATGCTGCCACCGTTGTCATCACTGGAGCATGCAATAAGTAAAAAGGCAAAAAGGGGGAAAAGTAATTTTTTCATAGCTAAATTTTGATAAGAACTATCAATTATCATTCCATATAAATTGAAAAACATAATATTTATGTGGTATAATTTTCTAAATTCTTACAAATTGAAGTCACAAAATAGATACATATCAGGAGAATACAAATTTTTTGTAACAAAATTCGATATGTGTCGTCGTGATAATGTAAGCGAAAAATTTTAAGCCTACAACGACTAAGGAAACCTAATGAAACAAGCCGAATTTTTAAATGTGGTAATGCCCTTTAAGGACAAATTATACCGACTTGCCAAAAGGTTGTTGGTGTCACGGGAAGAAGCGGAAGACGCTACACAGGAAATTTTGCTAAAGTTATGGTCTAAAAACGAGAGTATGGGTGAATATAAAAATGTAGAGGCCTTTGCGATGACCATGACAAAGAATTTTTGTTTGGACCGATTAAAATCTAAGCAAGCGGGCAACCTAAAGTTGGTGCATAGTAACTATACTGATGAAAACACCTCCCTGCAAGGCCAAATTGAAGCAGAGGATAGTGTAAGATGGATGGAGCGCATTATGGAAGAGTTACCTGAACAGCAAAAAATGGTGCTACAATTGCGAGATGTTGAGCAATATGAGTTTGAAGAAATATGTGAGCTTTTGGACATGAAACCGACCGCAGTAAGAGTAGCGCTGTCAAGAGCTAGAAAAACAGTACGACAAGAACTAGTTAAAAAACATAACTATGGAATTGGATAACATAGAAAAATTATTGGAAAAGTATTTTGAAGCCACCACTACGGTAGCTGAAGAGAAAATACTGCAGGCTTATTTTTCACAAGAAAGTGTTGCAACACATCTGGAACAGTACAAGCCTATGTTCAACTACTTTTCCAACGCCAAGGAAGAACGGTACACAAAGCAGGTTCCATTAAAACCTAGAAAAAACTATTACAAGTGGATTTCCGTTGCGGCCGTAGCAGTTTTGACCTTTGGCATTTATTTTGGTAATCAATACCAGGAACAAAGACAGGCAGAGTATGCCTATCAAGAAACCAAAAAGGCTTTTGAACTCTTAGCGGAGAATTTTGGAAAAGGCACAGAAAAGGTAGCCTATTTACAAGAGTTTGAAGTCGCAAAGCAGAAAATTTATAACAACAAGTAAAACGTAAAAAATGAAAAGGAATATTATAATCTTTTTAATAGCTGTATTACCACTTTCAGGTTTTTCCCAATCACTATTCGATAAATTCGAGGATTTGGACGACGTGACCTCGGTAGTGGTGAACAAAAGCATGTTCAACCTATTGGCGAAGATAGATGTTGAGGTAGATGATCAAGAAGCACAAGACTTTATGGACATCGCCAGTAGCCTTAAAAGTTTGAAGGTGTTTACAACAGACAATAAAGAAATTGGCGATGACATGAAATCATCTGTGAATAAATACCTGAAAGCTTCGACGATGGAGGAATTGATGCGTGTGAAGGACAAAGATGCCAATGTAAAATTCTACATTAAGCAGGGTAGAGATGACGATCATGTAAGCGAGTTATTGATGTTCGTTACAGGTTTGAAGGAAGTTAAGGCAGATGGTAGAAAGTTCGAGACGGTATTACTTTCCCTTACTGGAGATATCGATTTGAACAAAATCAATTCGTTGACCAATAAAATGAATCTTCCAAAGGAACTGAACAAAGCAGGTAAAAAACAATAAACATTTTTCAGTTGGCAGAAATCAAGTTCGTACAGCATTCTGATGACTTAGAACTGATATCTGACAGATGAAATCGAAATCAATCAAAAAACATCAAAATGAAAAAAGTAATTATAATACTGTTGATGGGCGTGCTCCCTTATTGGGGAGTTTCTCAATCGGTACTCGATAAATTCGAAGATTCTGACAGAATCGGAACAGTGACTATTAACAAAGGTATGCTTGAGCTGGTAGCGCAAATGATGGCCGATGACAAAGATGAAGATACTCGAGAGTTTGTAGAGTTGGCAAAAAGTATAGAAAACATCAAAATTTTTCTCTCAGAAGACAAGGGAGCGGCTGCTGATATGGCGGTTACCATGAAGCAATATGTAAAATCTTCAAAACTTGAAGAATTGATGAAGGTCAAGGATGGAGATACCAACTTGAGGTTCTACATTAAACATGGGAGAAACGATAATAGGGTTGAGGAATTATTAATGTTTGTTACCGGAATAGACGATAAGAAACATGGAAAAAGCCATCATCGCGACATAGAAACTGTGCTGTTGACCATAACAGGAGACATTGACCTTGCCAAAGTAGGTTCATTGACCAGAAAGATGAAACTTCACAAGGGGTTGGAGAAATTGGATGAAAAATAACAACAATCAAAAAAGAACAGATGAAATATATGTTTAAAAGTTTAATGATTGCAGGGGCCATACTATTGGCCTCCTGCTCATCACAGCAAAGTCTACAGGAGTATTATGTGGACAATTCCGAAAACCCCAATTTCATCGTGGTCGATGTTCCAGCAAGTATATTAAAGATGGATGCGGTAGACTTGACCGAAACACAGCGGGAAGCTGTGGAATCTCTTCGTAAATTCAATCTTTTGGCGTTTAGAAAAACCGAAGAAAATGCCGGAGAATACAAAACGGAGACAGCCAAGGTAAAAGAGATTCTAAAGAATGATGATTTTGTTGAATTGATGAAAATCAATTCCCAATACGGAAAAGGAGTCATTAAGTATTTGGGGGATGAAAATGCCATAGATGAGGTCATAATTTATGGAGATAGTAAGGATAAAGGTTTCGCATTAGTGCGAGTTTTGGGCAAGGATATGAACCCGGCCCATATAGTGCAATTAATACAGGCCATTCAAAAATCGGATTATAAAGGAGAGGGATTAGGTGAAATAGGTGAGTTTTTGAAAGGATAAACAATATAAACATCAAAAAACGGAATCAGGGTAACTTAAGTTACCCTTTTTTTGTGCAAAATGTTCTGGTAATGGATTTTATGTGACCTTCTTTTTATATTAGTGTCTCACTCACAAGAAAACACTAACAAATTTAAGTACACCGACTATGGAAAAAGCACAAGAATGGATTAATTACGGATTAGATTTGGCCAAGGAATTTGGACCAAAGCTGATAACAGCAATTCTCTTATATATTGTAGGTTCATGGGTTATTAAAAAAATCCTTGGGGCCACGCGAAATATGATGTCCAAGAGCAAGTATGATGAATCGCTACAGAAATTCCTGCTCAACCTTATTTCATGGGGTCTCAAAGTATTCTTGATTCTACTGGTTATCTCACAGTTGGGCGTGGACGCAACCTCTTTTGCCGCTGTTATTGCGGCCGCAGGTTTGGCGATTGGTTTGGCTTTACAGGGCTCACTCTCCAATTTTGCCGGTGGGGTATTGATCATGATTTTTAAGCCCTATCGTATTGGAGATTTAATTGAGGCCCAGGGAGCTTTGGGTGTGGTAAAGGAAATTGAAATTTTCACTACTAAATTGGTTACCCCAGAGAATAAATTGGCCATTGTGCCTAACGGAGCCATGGCGAACGGAAATATTGTCAATTACTCCGCCGAAGGTAAAATTCGAGTGGACACTGTAATTGGTGTAGGTTATGGAGAGGATATTAAAAAGACCAAAGAGGTGTTGTTGAAGGTATTGACTTCCAATCCACAGGTATTAACAGAGCCGGAACCTACCGTAAATGTGCTGGAATTGGCCGATAGCTCCGTAAACTTTGCGGTACGTCCGTTTTGCAAACCAGAGGATTATTGGGATGTGTATTTTGCCACCTATGAAAATTGCAAATTGGCCTTGGATGAAGCTGGAATCGAAATTCCTTACCCACATCAGGTCGAAATCCACAAAGAAGGATAACCATCACATTGCGTGGTCATCCTGAGCCTGTCGAAAGGGGTCGGAGAAGGGAAATTATTGTCACACTGAGCTTGTCGAAGTGTGCTGGGAACACGCAAAGTTAATTTTGCCACATTGAGCGTAGTCGAGATTTAAATATTCTTGACTGCGCTCAAATTGTATTAGATCAAAACCACTTTCATCAATTCGTAACTAGTACCCATTGATTCAAGCTGGATTTTTAAACTAAAAACCTATAACTTCACTTATTGTGGGATATGAATCATTAAAACGAATTCATATCCTTTTAGTTGGCAGTAAACTTGACAAAAATAACGCAACTAAAGGGTGTTTTTTTTATCTTCAAATAAACGCACATATGAAATCTTATTCTTCAATCAAAACATCAACATTTTTAATGGTTTTCACTCTTATATTTAACAGTTGTTCAAACGATAGTGATGAAATTATTTACGATTTGACTGGAAATTGGAAAGTAATCTATTTTATAGATAATGGAAATAAAATAACTAAGACAAAACAGAACACTTGGTTAGACTATAACAACGGAGATATAACCGCTAACTTTACTGAACCTCAAAATGACGGGAAAGGAGAAATTTCAGGTTTTAAAGTCACAAATGGCTACAGTGCCCAATTCGAGATTAAAGCCAATGGGAAAATATCAATTGGAGCAGTTTTCCAAACATTTATCAATGAACCTGAATGGACTAAATTATATCAAATAAGTCAGGCTGAATACTATGAGGTAAAGAATTCTCAACTTTTAATTTATTATAATGACAAAAAAAACGTCATTGCTTTTGAAAAAAAATAAGATTTTATTGAATTAAGTCCAAAAGTGGAATGAAAAAAGCTTATTGCGACAATGGCTATAAGTAATTGCTTGTTCTCGACTACTTCTGAAAATCCGTGAGGATTTTCAGCTTTGTGTGTACTTGCAAAGTTATGTGCTAAATCAAGCAACTACTTATAGTCGAGACCGATAAGTGCAATCAAAAAAACTCCGAAAAAAATTACTTCAGAATACCTACCTTTACAACCTGTTTTATTATTAGAACATATTATCTGTGTTTTTGTCCAAAGGACAAATGAGTAACTAGTGCCTAGAAACTATCTTTTTTTTTTGGCGCACAGATAATCATATCCAATCATTTCATCAAATTTTAAACAAAGCAATTGATTAAAAATCGATTGCAATATCACTTTGTGATGTATGCAACATTTCAACGTGATATCAATACAATGATTAAGAATGCCTAGTAAACAGTTAATAAGCAGAAGTATAGAAGTCTTTTATAATAAAGCATCCGAAGAAACTAGGCTTGACAAAGGAATGGGAGTATTCGAGTTTGAAAGAATCAAATCACTTATAGAAAAATACATCCCATCTTCACCTTCAAGAATAATTGATGTAGGTGGCGGAACAGGTAAATATTCGGAATGGCTTGCCAAGAAAGGACATCAAGTTCATTTGGTTGAACCAGTTCCAAAGCATATAAAAATCGCAAAAAACAGGGCCAATGCCTCAAAGAATAAATTTTCGGTTCACCTAGGTGAGTCCCGAAAATTGGAGTTTCCCAATAATTTTGCAGACCTTATAATCTTGCACGGACCGCTGTATCATCTTCAAAAAAGAGAAGATAGAGATGCGACAATACGCGAGGCAAAGAGGGTTTTAAAAACTAATGGGATTGTATTGGGTTTTGCCATCAATTACACCGCATCGACTTTGGTAGGTTTATTAAACGGCCTCGTACATAAAAAATCTTTTTTTGAAATGTGCAAAGAAGAGTTGACAACAGGAATACACAATCCCCCTGATGATTTCCCTTGGCTTTTAGCCGAAGCGTACTATCATAAACCAGAACAGTTCAGGGATGAATTTACAAGTCAAGACCTGACCTATCTTAACATGTATGCCGTGGAAGGAATGGCTTGGTTGGACAAAGCTTATTTTGCCAATATGACAAATCCCAAAAGAAGAGAAATATTATTGGAACTTATTAAGATAACCGAGAATGATAGCTATCTGCTACCTTTTAGCCCTCATATGATGATAGCGGCAAAAAAACCAACTACTTATGGAAAATAAGGAAATCTATTATAAAGCTTTACTGGAAAATAAGGGTCGACTTAATGAAATTGATCTGGGAGAAAGAATGGGCTTTGATGAAAATGAAACAAGAGAACTCATTGCACAACTTCTATCCGAACATAAAATTGAATATGTTGAACATAGAGCCTGTAGTTATAGGCCAATAAGAACATCAAAAGGAAGAAATATTGGTGGTTAAATATATAAGCATAAAAAACTCCTTCCCTGTCATCCAGAGCAATGTCACACTGAGCCTGTCGAAGTGTTGTCGAAGGAAAGGGAAGGTGGACGAAGGACGGAAGGGATGTATTGCCCCTTTCCGCCCACCCGGCAGACACCTTTCCCTTTAAAGGGAAAGGAACGATTGGTTTCTTATTGCAATGTCATATCGAGTGTCCACCTTCCAAAGTCTCGTGCGGAGGATAGGAAGTCAAGATACGTTACATTTTGGCTGCGCTCAAATTGTATCAAATCTGGAACTACTTCCATCAATTTATAACCGGCATTCGTCAATTTGGGCTGGATTTTCTCAAATATTTCTTGAACTTCATGTACTTGTGCTGAACTGAATTCAGGATAGCTTAGGTCATATAGGTGGACCGATAGGATTATTGTTTGGAATAATATTTAGCATAAGACAAAAAATCAAGAATAAAAATGAACTTTATTAAAGCAGAAAAACTCTTGGTCACATTGTTTGCCATAATTGCCTTTTCAGTAAAAGGACAACAATTGGATATTAAGACTAAAACAGAAATATATGACTTTGTAAAAAAGGAAACGAAATATCTACACTCACTCAAGTTTAAAAAATATTTCAAAAACTTCAATGATTTGGATGATTTTGTAGAAATGTTTGAAGGTGAAAAAATAAATAGGAATAGACATGTAAAAATAAATAGGCGGAAATTAAAAAAGAAAAAGGGGAATTATTCTAAGTCCGAACAAGTTATAATGACTCCATTTGAAGAATTTTTCAATGATTTTAATGTGCATATTTTGACGAAAGAAGATGTTGAACAAGATTCTAAAAAAGTGGCTATTACCAAGCAACTTGGAATGGATATTACCAAGAACTGGAACCCTAAAATAGAATTTACTGAGGAAAGATATCTTGTTTGTCTTCTTCCCAAATTTGATTCTTCAAAAGCTACCGTGCCTAAATATGGTGAATTTATGATGCTCCAAATACTTGAAAAAAAAGGAAATAAATGGAAAGTGTACTCATCTTGGAATTAAAAATGACCCCGTCTAGATAAAAATACCATATGATAAGATATATAGTTTGCACTCTTCACTATACGCTTTATAACTATGGCGCTACCTGAAATTATTTTATATGGAGTTCTGGCTTAAAATATATTTGATTAGCACAGTTGTTGCTTTGGCTTTCCCTAATCAAGTGGTAGGTCAAGCCTGTGGAGGAGGAATATATCGGATTGAAATTTACACCTTAAATGGAACGGCTGAAAAAGATTTTAGGTATGAAATTTTCCCTGCAAACAGTCATTATGTAGATAGGGAACTCTCAGGAAATGCAGGGCGCAAAAGAATTTGTGGTAAGATAATTAATACTGAAAAGTCAAAAAGATTAATCGATACTTCAAATGTATCCAGATGTAAGAATTTCAAAAAATTACTTGAACTGACTAAGAACAAAGCAACCGGAAAATTCAATAACGGCAAAATAGCGTTTAACACAGAGGAGTTGCTCGAATTTCATTGTATCATTAAAATTAGTGACAAAGATGACGAACTCTACTTAATAGCGAATCCTTTTGGTGGATGCGATAGAACTATACTGCTAATTTGGGATAGCCAATACAAAAACTTTTTTTGTCTAGAAAATGACAGATGATAAAACCCAAACTGCACTGACATGAAGTTTAGCTACAAACATTGTAAACCATGAAAAAACAATATGAACAAAATTTTGATAGTATTAATTCTTGGACTTGTAACCTTAAGTTGTTCTAAAAACAAGATTGAGAAAAAAGGATTCCAGGTAAACGAAATTACGGAAGATGAAAGTGGACAAAAAATTGTAGGACTCCAAATCGACTCATTAAAACTTGAAACACAACCGAAAAGTGTGTTGCTGACTTTTAATGACGCACATAGATTAACACCAATCTACAAGGTGAATTACGATAAGAAAACAAAGAAGCCATGGACAGGATCAATTGGTTATCACAACAGCTGGGATTATGATCCAGAGGAAGGAAATAATTGGAACCGCAACTTCATGCCAGGGTTTGAGGCCATTTATGGATACAATTTTGTAAATGTCTCCCATTACAACAACGAAACAAAAACAGAGAACAAGTTGTTTAAAAAACCTGTTTTGATCAAGAATCTGTATTATCCTGCTTTTTCAAAAGACACATTAAACTACGAAGCGCCCGTAAAAAGAGAATTTTATATGGTTTCGGTTTATGATGAGGATACAAACAAAGACGGATTTATCAATGTAAAAGACTTAAGAAGGTTTTATCATTTTAACATAAACGGACTTGATAAAAAAGCGTTTATCCCACAAGATTATTCTGCTCTGAGCTCAGAATACGACTGGGCAAATGACTATATGTACGTATTTGCAAAAAAAGACACGAACCAAAATGGACAAGCGGAATCGAATGAACCAACCGAGATATTCTGGATTGATCTAAAGAACCCTGAAAATTTCGGAAAGCATTATAACGCTAAGTAAAAAAACGGGATGTACAACGTATTGTTGAGAGTTATATCTGCGAAACTACTTGACCGTTGCAAGCAATTAAAACCTAACAAAATGAACAGGAGATTTTCAATACCGATACTATTCTCATTCATAATCCTAGGTTTTGGATGTAATCAAGGAAAACAACACAGACCTAAACACCCAAAGCTTCTAGGGGCACAATCTGTTTACGTTGGTGAGCCTATGGATCCTGAAGCAGCTAAATATGTGCAACTTGCAAATTCAGATAACGTAAAAATTGAAAAGCGAGAGCATTACATGATCGTAACAGCATGGTATATAGCTAATGCTTGTGGTAAAAGCATTCCGGATTTGAACTTCAAAAACGACACAATCAATCTTACTTACAATGAGACATCAGAAGAACTCTGCATGTCGGTGTCAATCGAAGAAATCACCTACTTTGTCGACAACAGAGACGATAAAAACTGGAAAATCATTAAAACGAATTCATATCCTTTTAGTTGGTAGTAATTATGAAACATGGTATAAGAAAAATAAATCTATTTATGATAATCATGTTTTCTGTTTACGGAGTGCATGCTCAAACTAATGATACTATCGTTTATTATTCAAACAAAACTATTGCATATAAAAAGCAAAACGATTCGGTATTCTTTTATAACAGCTTGGGAAGTTTAAGAAAGGTTATTGATTTAAAGAATAAAAAAATAATTCCCCATGGTTTACCAAAAGAAGTTCAAGACATTGTTTTTGGAGGTAAAATTCCCGAAAGAGTTGAAGTTTCTGAAGAAACTTTCCCTACCTATCTTTATACCCAAAAATATATTGATGCAGGGGTTGTTCTTTGTTCTAAACATATATTTTATAACAATTTAGGATTAAAAATAGGTTATGAAGAAGTTTGTCCCGATGATACAGGTGGCTCGGATTATCATTTTGGAGATAAAAACATATATGAATACAACAAATATGGATTGCTTACAAGAAATGAAAATACCATTTATGAATATAACGAAAATGGTCAGTTGATTAAAGTTGGTTATAGAAAAAACGATACTTCAAAAGTGCATTATTATAAAGAATATAGATACTACAATCATAGATTATCAGAATTATCAATTCATTCTTCCAATGGGAAAAACAAAGTAATCAAATACAGCTATAATAGCAATGGATTACTATCGGAAATCATTACAGGTAAGTATTCTAAAATTGTACTCGGATATAACAGGAATGAAAAAATAATTAAAGTGACTAAATTAAAAATATTTACAGGTAATATATATGAGCATAATTATCTTACCTATGTTTATGATATGAACAACAGAATTATCAAAGTTTTAATAAATCATGAATTGTACTAGCCACTACTTAACCTGACAGTTGTGGTTAATCTGACACTTGAAAAGAACCTTTAAGCTCATTGTATTCGATGAGCTTTTCTTTTGCTAAAAGTATGGAATCCTCAAAAGTCTGCAAA
>NZ_SRXX01000012.1 GCF_004804315.1 Flagellimonas onchidii | reverse complement strand
CCTTTGCAGACTTTTGAGGATTCCATACTTTTAGCAAAAGAAAAGCTCATCGAATACAATGAGCTTAAAGGTTCTTTTCAAGTGTCAGATTAACCACAACTGTCAGGTTAAGTAGTGGCTAGTACATTTAAACTTATATCTAATAATTGGGATTTTGTTGCTTATACAACAGGAGGAGATGCCACAACAGTAACTTCTATTGAAGAGTTTTATAAATGGGCTAAAAACGCGAAATGGAACCCAAATGTTGCCCAAAAGCCAATTGGCTATAAATTAAAATATTTGAAAGATAATTCATCTGCTTACATTGTTAAGAATACAACATTTACCAAAAGAGAATGTCGCCCACAACAAGCGTATAGGTTAACTTTTTTAGGTATAGGTTATACACCTCATAATGGTGAAGATTGCTCAAGGATTTATTCGTACATATCTGCTAGTCTAAAAGAGGTTGATAATTCTGGAGGTGTAAGAAGAACTTACAATGCTAAAAACTCAGCAAACAACAAATTAGTGGAGTGGGGAAACTATAAAAGTAAAGAATGGCCAAAAAGACATCATGAAGCTGTTAGCAATAGCTTTAAAGTAACGGAATTCAATGAAGGTAAACTGCTCTCACAAAGAGAATCACTTACTTTTTATATAGACCCAAATTCTGAAAACAATAATTTACTAGAGCTAGACCTAAATCTATATTTTAAATCATGCCATAAGAATGATGGCATTTCTGGTTGGAATTGTAATGTAAGAATGCCCAATGATAAACCCACAAACAAATATTTTAAAATTAAAAGTGATTTATTTAATAACAGCTTTGATAAAAAGTCTGCATACTTTGATTCTGGTTATATAAATGGGTCTCAAAATCATAAATGGAAGGCATATTTTAAAATTGAAAAGCTATAGCAGTATCATTATACATAGACTGTAATAGTTAAGATTTAATTTGACAATTTTGATTACAATTATATTTCTATTCCGCCAGAACTTATTCCCTTTTCAATAACTCTTTTAAGCTTCTTAAATGCCTTGAATGCCAATTGTGCCTTATTGGTAGGAATGTTGGGAATATGAATCCCTGATTTGTGCAACAGTTTAAAGGCGACCTGCTTTTGTGATGTGGATAATCCTGCCATGATAGCAAAAAACTTCTTTGGGTCTTTTACAAATAGGTTTTTGCCCCGATAGCTCTCCACAAAATTTCGGTCATAGCCAAACTTCTTGTCAAAGGTCTTTTCTGCTGTTTTAAAGAACTTGTCTCTATCAAATCCCCGCTTTATATCCTTACCGTTCAGTTCCGTTTCTGATGCCTTGTACTTAGAACCAGGGGAAAGGCTGTAGGAATTGGTCATATCCCTTCTGCTTACTATGATATGGATATGGGTCTGGTGCCCTTCCTTTTTCATACCATTTACAATACGCTTACCGTTTTGTTGGTACGGGGCTTCCCTTTCCAATTTGGCTATCCTCAATTTCAATCTATCCACATTTCCTTTTTGCTCACCCCGTTCTATTTGCCGTATCTCATTTTTAAGTTCCAATATCTTATTGGCATAAGGTTGGTTTTCTTGTATTTTTTTGTCCGTTTCCTTATAAAATCGTTCGTGTTCAATCTTGGCATAATACTTAATATCATCAACGGTCTTTTTAGGTTCCCTGTTAAAAGAATCCGCATAGGCTTTCATAAGCTCTCGTGTGTATTCACGTAGTTTTTCAGGGTCGTTGCCAATTTGCTTTATTTCCCTTTGAGTGGGACTGACCACCATTGAATAAAATTTGGGGTCATCCTTCCCAAGTTTAGCGGTGTTACCATCTATCTCCCGTACCACTTCTTCAAGCTGTACGCTATCTTCGGTCTGGTTAAAAAAATACTCTTGTTCCTCTGGAGTCTTGCCCTCGTTTTCTTTTTCAAGATAGTTGGCCAAATTGCGAACACTACCCTTAAAGCCTCCTCCCTGATATTGTGCGGATATAGCGATGTACATAATTTATAGATTTCTTATTTCTCTTTTGAATTTTTCGATTTCTCCCTCGGTAAGCTCCAAACGGAAATAGTTTTTTCCGAAGCTGCTTTTTATAAGCTTTACATTGTCCAGAACATATCCAAAGTCTTTTTTTATTAAACCCATTTTATCTTCCAACCGTTCATAGCGAATTTTAGGTACTGTGGTCTCGATATGCACCTCATCCCCTAAAGGTTTACATTCAATCTTTTCAATCCATTTTACCATCTCGTCTTCCTCCTCTGATTGCCCCTCAAACAAGGACAATAGCATAGCATTAGTGGGCTTGGTCTGGTTCTTTTCTATGTCTTTGATAATGGCTATCATGGCTTCGGTACGTTTTCGGTTCTTTAGGATTTCCTGTACCATGCTTTTTCCAAACCTGTCATCTGGTAAAAACCCGTGCCACTCGAAAAAATCCATGACCATATCCAAAGTCCTAGAATAACTTTTACTTACCTTGATTGAAAAGCTTTTGAACCTTGATAGGGTCTTGTTTTTTATCCGTACCGTTTTAAATGCGTCCATATTGTGACAATTTTTTTCTGTGTTTTTAAGGGTTTCCAAAGGTTTTGTTACAATCATTTTATTACATCCAAATCCTCTAAAAACCTTAATCCCTTATAAACAAGGGCTTTGCGAAGCAAATAGATACGTAACGGGGCGTCAGCCCGTTACCCTCTTGCTCTACAAATTCTGCCCCGAAACCTCGGGGCAAAATTCTCCGACAACTGATTTTCTCATCAGTTGCTTTTTTTACGGAATCAAAAATTCCGTTATCTGTTTTCGATGGGTACGGTCATTAGGAAAGTCAAATCAATAATGGATTGACCGTACTTAAAACTGCTGAAATTCAGCTTTATAAATGTAGTCTATAATTTTCTGAAATCGAAATGACATTTGGTTTCAAATGAATCGTTTTGATACTAAAAAATATGGATTCCATAATTATCAATTGTTCCAACCTCAAATTGCTAATCGTGGATAAAAAAATCATTAAAAAAAATAATGATGGTGTAACGCTTGTTGAACTGGAAACAACTCGACCACCGGAAGAGTTGTTCTATTTCAACAATGCCCAATCAACCAACTTGTAAAATGCAGATATATTCTAATGACACTCATACTCAATCAATCTTCTACATTGGATTGGAAAATTAGTATGGTTAAATACACTTGGGCATTAAAATAATAAGTTATCCACCGTTGTCCTTTTTATGATCAGGTTGTTGTGCAGAACTTTGGCGAAGCTTTTCTCTGTATTTAAAACAAAGATTATGATGTAATTCACGGTAGGTTTCATAATCGACAACCCTATAGTCTTCCCATTCACCAGTATGTTTTTTTTCATCCCAATTCAGTGGTACATGTTCCATATGGAAATCCATGCATTTTGAATCCAATAACTTATTCAATGATTCATCATACAGCCTAAGAGCTTCATCATTAGCAAGGAACAAGAAAATATTATCACTTCTTGACATAAGTATATTCAATTTTAAACATAGAAAAATTACTACAATACAAAGTTAGCAATTGCAAGCAACAATACCGCCGTATACGGCGTAATTAATTTAATTGCTTTTGTGTTTCTTCCCAACTATGTCAAAAAACGAAAACATTGAGCGTAGAAAACGTATCGCAAAGCGTATCAAAGAATTGCGCTTAAAAGCCAATTATACAAGTCATGAAACTTTTGCAACCGATAACGGTTTGTCCAGAAGAAACTATTGGGCAATTGAAAATGGCAATGATTTTAAAATGTCCACACTTTTAAAACTCACCAAAATTTTTGATGTTTCACTGGAAGAGTTTTTTAAAGATTTAGACTAGCCCTCAAACTTTGGATAACTTGCTTTGGATTTTCTGTCCAATAAGATCATTGAATTTCACAAATACCTCTCTAATCGATGCATATCCTCGCTTACCTTTCTTTCTATAACCCTAGCATAAATTTGAGTGGTCGTTATCTTGGAGTGCCCCAACAGTTTTGAAACGGTCTCAATGGGTACACCATTACTTAAGGTAACCGTGGTGGCAAAGGTGTGCCTTGCTATATGGAAAGTGAGGTTTTTGTTGATATGGCATACATCAGCTATCTCCTTTAAATAGGAATTCAGTTTCTGGTTTGAAATCGGCGGGAATATTCTTTTAACCCCTCCTTTATTCGGATGGTCTTTATAGCTATTTACAATATCCAGAGCCTTTGGCAATAATGGAATCCTAACGGGAATACTTGTTTTTTGCCGATAGGAGCTTATCCATTGTTTCCCATCTATTCCAATACAGATACTATCTGTTGTAAGGTTCATCACATCGCCATAGGATAATCCCGTGTAACAACTGAACACAAACAAGTTCTTAATGAGTTGTAGCCTTTCAATAGTAAACTGCTTCTGCTCAATGGCCTGTAACTCATCTAATGTAAGGTATGCCCTTTCCTTTCGTACATACTTTGCCTTGAACTTTATAAATGGGTCTTTATCAAGCCATTCCATCTTATGGGCCAAATTTACAAGCTTCCTAAGCCGTTCTATGTGTTTCATGACGGTATTGTTGCCCATATCTTTTTGATGGCGTAAAAAACGCTCAAAATCTATGATGAACTTGTAATTGAGTTCTGAAAGGTATACATCTGTAGTCCTGTGTTTTTGTTTTAGAAAACGGAAGATATACTTATGGGTGGTGAAATAGTTCTTTTGTGTTCCCCATCGCAACGTATCCTTCATATGCTCTTTATGATATTCGATGATGTCGGATATGGCATACCTGTTTTCTCCGTTACCTAGAAAATGGGTCTTGATAAGTTGAGGGGAAACCAATTTGTTTGCACTCTTTAATTGTTGGTAACATTCAAAAAGTCGGGAATGTACCCCATCAAGATAGTTGTTCACTTGCTTGGCTTCAATTCCAAAACCTTTCAACCTGCTTTTTGTAGTGTCCCAATCTGTAACGGTCACTTTTCGTTTAAGGGAAATTTCGGCACGTCTACCGCTAACAGTTACACGTGCGTAAAGTGGGGCTTTGTTGTTCTTTTTATTGGCCAGTTTCAGCCAAAAAAGAACACTGAATGTGTGAATAGTCTGCATACTTTCATTTTTAAAAATTAAACATCTCAAAACGAAAGTCAAATCAAAGAAGCTCGGTTACCATTTTTAACCATTTTAGAACAAGGTAACCGAATAGGTAACTTATTTTACCATAACAATTCAAATTAAATGATTGCCTTAAAACGACAAAAACTTGGTAATCATACGATTACCAAGTTTTTGTCACTAATTGATTTTCTAAAAAGTCGGGGTGGCAGGATGACAACCTATCCTCCCTATCCCTTTAAAACCGAAGCTTTATCTGTTTTTAACAAATATTGTTCCCGATTTGTTTCCTTTTTAACTGGATTAACTTGTGTTAATATGATTTAAAGATACAAAAATCAAAGGCCAAAAGCAATGGGAAACATTAATAAATAAAGGTGGCTCCAAGTCTTTACAAATAGGTTTAGTTATCCGAAATAGAAAGGAACTCTGTTCAATTAGAAACACTGAAATCCATCTAGAGGATTTTGATAATGGAGTACCAGATCAAGTAAATGGATAGATTACAAGCTCAAAGTAACTGATTGTTAACCAGATTATAGTAGTGCCCTTTCTGACCAAGTAAATCTGTATGAGTACCTTCTTCAAGAACAACACCATTATCTAAAACTACAATTTTGTCAGCGTTCTTAATTGTACTAAGCCGGTGGGCTATTACCACAACAGTTTTATTTTTAGTCGCAGAAATTAAGTTGTTTATTATGATTCGCTCATTTTCTGAATCCAACGAATTTGTAGCCTCGTCGAAAAATATAAAAGAGGGATCTTTATATAAGGCCCTGGCGATCAGCAATCTCTGTTTTTGCCCTTGACTCAAGCCTTTTCCCTGATTACCTATCTTGGTTTGATAATTTAAAGCCTGACCTTCAATCCATTCTTTAATATTCGCTATATCAACAACTTCATGCAATCTCTTTATGTCCACTTTACCTTGTGTCTTAAGAATGATATTGTTGAGTATGGTGTCATCAAATATATAGTTGTCCTGCATTACCACACCACAATTCTCCCTCCAATAATAATCTCCAATAGATTGCAGGTCAATACCTCCAACTTTTATTTGACCTTCAGTTGGCGGATATAGTTTAAGTAATAATTTCAATAATGTTGTTTTACCGCTACCACTGGCCCCGACAATCGCTGTGGTAGATTTATGGGGGATTTTCAAATTGATCCCGTTTAAAACTTTATCGGAAAACTCTTTTTCATACTGAAAACTCACATTCTCAAATACCAATTCTCCGTTGTGTGGAATCCTTTGGCTTTTTAAAGAAGTTTCTTCCTCCTTGTTGTTGACCACCTCGCTTAATCGTTCCAGACTTATTTTAGCATCTTGATAAGAGTGCGTCATTTTTAGAAATACACCTAATGGTGCTTGAATTTGCCCCATAATAAATTGAATGGAAAGCATCATTCCGAAAGTAATTGAGCCTTCTATAACAGCGGTTGCAACCATAATACTGACCAAAATTCCAAATAGGGAATTGATTATCGTAGCACCAGTTGATTGAAACTGACCCAAAAGCAGAATCTTTTTACTTAGGCGATAGGCCTTAGATTGTACTTTTTCCCATTCCCATCGTTTTTCTTTCTGGATATTGTTAAGTATAATCTCTCTCGAACCATAAACCAGTTGTAATAGTTTGTTTTCACTTTCCGCACTTATCTCAAAACTCTCATAATCGAACTTCCTCCTTTTCTTTAAAAACAGTAAAATCCATCCTATATAGGCAAGATTCCCTAATAGAAAGACCAAGAATAACTTATAATCATAATAAGCGAGTATAAAAGAATAGATAATAAAGTTAAATACGGAAATGGCAATTGAAAAAAACATCTGGTTGATAAAACTTTCAATCCGTGAATTATCCCCTATTCTTTTTAATATATCGCCTGTACTTTTAAGCTCAAAAAAACTTAAAGGCATTGTCAGCAATTTTGCAACATAGCCAATTACAAAAGATAAACTAATTCTGATGCTTAGATGAAGGGATATCCAAGCCTGAATAAAACTAACAAATACCGTACCCGCAGTTAGCATAAACTGCGAGGCAAGAATCAAGTATATGAAATTTATGTTTTTGCCAAGTATTCCAATATCCACAACTGATTGTGTGATAAACGGCGATAATAAGCTGACCAAACTGGAAAAGATGATCGCAAAAAAAAGTTGGACCAACAAATTTTTATGAGGAATAAAATACTTGATGAAATATGAGAATGTGGCTCTTTCTTCTTCCTCATCGTCAACGTAGAATTTGGGTGTTGGATTTAGCAAAACAACGGTTCCCTTGCCATTCTCGGCACACCATTTGTCTTTAATCTCATGGTGGTTTAACTTTTTAAACCCCGCACCTGGATCGGCCAGATATACGTACTTTTTGTTTGCTTTGTAAAGTACCACCAGGTGATTGTTGTTCCATGTTATTATGCATGGTAAAGGAGCTTTTTTAGTTAAAGTCTCTAAATCCACTTCTGAAGTGAAGGTTTTCAATCCCAAGCTTTCAGAAGCATGGGTCAAACCCATCAGGGTAACCCCATCTTTAGTGATATAGCTCAGTTTTCTGATTTTTTCCAATGATATTTCCTTGCCATAATACTTGGCTATCATGCGCAAACAAGTCGGGCCACAATCCTTAACATCAAACTGTTGGTAAAATTTGAACCTAGGCATTGGATTTAATTTTTAAAAATGTTTTCAAATTGAAAGAACATTCGTTTCAAAAGACTTTGGTCTTTGGTAATTATGCTGGCCGTTGCATCTAATCTTTGCTTGAATTCAATTTTATTCTTGTAGTTTGTTTCCAATTTATTCGGGAGTTCAATGATAATATTATAGCTGTTATTCATAGGAATTTCTGAAATTCTATTTACCCTTCCATTAATGGTTCCATATTCATGATATGGAAATGCATTGAGCTTTATTATTGCATCTTGACCAACCTTTACTTTTCCGATATTTGTTGATGGAAACACACCTATGGCCTGGAGTTTATCTTCTTGAACAGGTATGATTGTAAATAACCTTTCCCCAACAGCCACAAAATCTCCTTTATTTAAATCACTAAAAAAAGATAGACGGCCTCTAATTGTGGAAACTATAAGGTATTGGGATTCCCATGACTTCAAGACACTTTTGAGTTCATTCAAAGCACCATAATATTCCAGTTTTAGTTTTTCCTCATACTCATTTTTTTGAATCTCCAATTCAATAATTTTTCCTTCAAGGTTATTTATTGATTGACTTTCCGAATGGTAATTTTTAAAATTATTTGTATGGTTCATTTGGAGTTGAAGAAGAGACTGTTTGTGATTTTCATATTCTAATTCTGAAATCACTCCTTTTTCAAATAGACTTTGGTATCGTTTAAACTTTTTTCTTTGATATTCATAGTTCTCTTTACTGCTGCCAACCAAAATCTCCGAATATTGAACTCCTTTATTGCTGCCAGCTATTGAGCTCTTAAGATTTTTAAGTCTCTTATCATAAGGTTTTTCGTTATTATAGTTTATTAGATTAAGTTTTGATAACTTATAACTATTATAAATCGATTGTATACCACCTAAACTATCTAACCATTGCCTATTGTCAGGAATACTATCTATCGATGAGGACAGCAAAAGTTCTTCTTGCAATAATTTGATCTGATGATAGGAGGCTGTATTTTCTAAAAGGAATATTGGATCACCAGGATTAATAATGTCATTTTCAGTTCGTCCGAAATCTATTTCAATAGTAGAATTGGATTTTGAGATTATGTCTATTGGTGGTTTTGGAGTCACGATACTAACATTTCCCTCTACCAAATCTGGATACTTTACAATCCAGGCAATCAATAGAATAATTAATAGACAGCATAAAATTGAACCTATACCGTACCGAACAAGCCAATTCGGCTTTCTTTCAATGATTTCATTAATATCCGAGCTTATCGTGTAGTTCAATGAGTCCTCTTCCAATCTCTTAATTTTTACTGAATTGATACAATTGGTTAAGAGCGAATGGGAAGTAGCTTTTATGTACTTCTTCAATTAAAAGTGAGCCCAGTATCGAATCCAAACAAACTTTTAACCTATACCAACCCTTTTTTTCAGAATGGGAAATGTTATTTCCAAAACCGGTCAAATGAAAAGGATGTATCGTCTCCTGGTCATAATCCAATTTGTGAAAACTATGGATGGTATCCTTTAAACTCTTATCGAGGAGGAAACCATCCACATTCTGTAATTCATTGAAAAAATTGGAAAAACTTTCCTTCTGAGAATGAAACGTTTTTGTAAATTCCTTATACTTTTTCTTTTTTGAAATCAAAAGTGCCTCAACATTTGAATGGGTTCCCATATCAAAACTTGAAGGAAACCAGCATTCAAATAAATAATTGTTGAATTCTATAAATTTTGTTGATAACGAAGCCATATAATGGTTCACTTCCAAAGCCATCAAAATGGATGTTGATTTACTAGCATTTTTCTGTAAAAGCAGCTTCTTGCACACCTGATGGATAAGATCTCTAAACGTAAAAGAAGAAAAGCATGGACTAAATATTAGTGAAATATCCAAATTAAGAGGACCATAATAACTTGTCGAGTTATCACTAATCTCAGCTAATCTTTTAGAAATAAAAGAGGTGTTTTTATTTAGTAAACCTTGATCCTGGAAGATGATTAGATATATTTGATTTATTAAACTCTCACCTTTGATCAAGTTATTCGGAACAAAGAACCAATACGTTTCAGGATTGCCAAGAAGCTTTAAAAGCTTATTTATTTGGCTCTTTAGTTTATCCATTGTAACAAAGATGTCATCATCTTGACCCAACACTTTCAGTACAAAATAATCTTCGTTTATGTAGTTTCCTGTAGCTCCTGATATGTTTAAAGTCTTTTGCGACCCGTATTTATACATTTGCTGTTTAATAGTTTCTACTATTAAACTCTTATCACCTAGACAAAAGAATTTTGAAATAGCTTCTTGAAGTTTAAAATTGAAATTGGGTTCAATTCTTTCGAGTTGCCTATAATTGATTTTGCTATTTCCCTTCCACAATCCATGGTAATAAAGAACAAAATCCATATACTTGGTAACCAGATTCAATATTATCAGATATGCCCCATCATTTGTTAAAGAGACTCCCTCCAAATCATCCAAGTAGTCCTGAACTTGAATTTTAAGTTTATGAAGAAAATCCATATTCCATTTTACCACTCCATTGTCAAATCTTTTTCTGCTAAGTGAAATTAATGAGCTGGCCACATCATCATGATCAATAACCACAACTCCTTTAGATAGCATTCCGGTGAAAATCCCATGCCCATCTTTATGGTCTAGAAGTACGATGTCATCTATTTTTTCAATAGGAATTACCATTACATCAAATAACCTGGATGAATAGATTATTCTCTCACTCTTAAACTTGTCTATATCTTTTTCCAGTATGATAATATCATAATCGGAATTTTCTGATTGTTTATTTGTTGCTTGGCTTCCCGATAATATTACATGCTTGGCCGAAGGGAAATAGTCGTTAATAAAATCAACACATATCTTATGAGTTTTTTGATTGAGCATACTTCTAATTTTAATATTATCGCTTGGCATGGCAACCTTACAAAAAGTACTTTAAATCTTGCACTGTATAACCCTTGGGTAAAATCAGGTTATTGAATGCCACTAGCGGTGTAATATCTAGTTTTTGATTTTCACACCAAGATCTATGCTGGGTTAGTATTTTCTCCGATTTTGGATTCCGGAGATTTTTGTTCCAGTATTTTTTTATCCACTTTTTTGGCGAGTCTGAGTAGTTTTTATAATAATCCCCAATCGCCTTAAGGAAATAATTTTTAGATTCATATAAATAGATATCCATCATTTTTAGGGCTATTTTATATGCGTTGCTATCATTATCAATGGGCACAAAAAATACTTCCCTGACATGTATGTCATTGAACCTTTCCATAATTTTTAATAGTGAATTATGAGCAGTTATACAGTGTTTACAGGTTGGGTTTATAATAATACAGATGTTCTTTTCGCTATTGTTCTTGCCATAGGAAATCATATTCCCTTCCAACGAATCATAGGAGATTGCTCTTTCATTTTTCCAGTACATTGAAAATACCCTTGGATCATATTTGAAAGTTCCAAGCACCTGAATTTTGTTTTTCACAGCATGAATTCCTTTTATTAAAGGGAGTACATAGCTGACACCAATCGCAGTTATAAGTAGAATACAGAGAGTATGGAAAAGCGCGGCAAGATTGACTGATATATCATCAAGTTGGGCCAAAAAAAGTATACTGTTCAGAAATAAATATGTCAATGCCGATTGTACAAACAAGCATAGCTTGCACCACTTTTTAGCTACTTTCCATTGGTAATAAATTGAGTAAAATGTATAAATGAAAGCTAATATGGAAAATATTGAGACAACGGTTAAAGAGGTTGTCGAAATCTTGAAAACGAGCAATATGCCTAAAAGTGACAAAAAGTAGGTAATGCCCACCTGACTCCATGAAACCAATCCATAAAAAGTTGCTCCTTTTGAATTCAATACCCCTGAGCAATTGATTTTTTTGTTTTTTAGGGAAGAGCAAATATTGTTTATATAGGTATTATTCTGATCAATTTCTAAAATGAGTATAAGGATGTTACACACAACACCGAACAAAATACCGACTGTGAATAAAATGCCAAAGAAATTAATGGGTGGTTGGAACAAATGAATACATAGAAGACCAAGAAACATAAGAGCTAAGGCTGGCACCCTAAATTTTGCAAATATTCTTTCAATGGTATTTATCGAATAATTCTCTTCTCTTACCTTGTCTGTTCCATCTGTGCTTGCCATTAAGATATATCCACTCCATTTCTTTAAAAACTCCTCTTTTGATTGTGTCTCGTATTGGTTGTTCCCAATAGCAAAAACAACGCGGCTATCAGTAACCGCTTTTACGACCAAAAGTAAGCCGTCATAATCCGTAAGGTGTACGATAAACGGAGCGGGTACAGTTTCTTTAATTTTTTCATATGAAGTTTTGAATATGACATTTTTGACCCCTAAATCATCAAGACCGTATCCGATTGAATCAATATACGGGAAGTATGGCTCTTGCTTAAGTTTATCAATTGTGGCATTGGTATACTTAATGCCAAGTTCATCCAATAGAATTCTGAACACCACAGGGGTGTTGTCATTAATCAATCGTTCCATAATAATTCATTATTTTATCAAAATCTCAAGTAAGCAAACAAGGATTCAGACATCTCTAAAGTATCCTTTTACACTGCATTTTTTTTGCAGTGTAAACATTTTATAAAGAAAATTAACTTGTTAAAACTTTAATCTTTTTTAAGGATAGATAAATTCCGATTACACAAGTGATATAGATAAGAATTCCTATAAGGAAGAATGAATTTGTTGATTGATACGTAGTTATTGCAGTTACACTTACAAATAGATTGTATAATCCATGAACTAAAATATTAAGCCAAAGTGACCTGGTCAAATGATATAGGTATGTATAAATGAGGCCAACAAAGAAATAAGCTAATAATCCTTCCAAATCCAAATGAGCTAAAGCAAATAGCAAGGATGTTATTATAATGCTAGTTGGCGCATTATATTTTACAAGTAGTTTTCTAAAAATAATACGCCTATACAAGACTTCTTCTAGTAACGGGGCTGTAAATATTGAAATAACTGTAAAAGTCCCTGTATAAAAATCAGAATCAAAAGGGTTCTTTAAAGCTAGGAATTTTAGTTCATTTTTTACTAAAGAATCCCAAAAAGGTTTATCAATTGAAACTTGTATTATATAAAGAAACAATACTAGAGCAAATGCGTTTAAGACAATATTAAGCTTGCATTTTTCAAATTTGAACTGTAAGTGTATATTGAACCATTTCAGTGTGAAAAGAATTCCTAGAACAAAAATCAACTGATGACTGACTAATAAAATTATGCCCTCTTGTTCATATGATAAGAAGTTAAATTGGGTTAATGCAAAAAGAACTAAAAGGTGCAATACTTGCATTGAAACATATAATCCGGCAAAATAGAATAAATCTTTATGTTTTTTAATTAAGTTCATTTTCATCTGAGGTTAGGAAGTTTAAAACAAAATTATAAACTAATTATCTTTTAAAATGTTAAGTCGTTCACAAGCAAAATGAACGACCTAACGTATTATTATTTTTTTAATCAAAAAAATTATCGACAGTTATCATTATAACTTTTCCAAACCTTATGTCTAAGCTCGGGACGATATTGTCCACCGCATCCAGACCGATGCAAATATTTATCTCTCAAATAAGTTCCCCATCCAGGTTGCACAACACCTCTGGGAGATTCAGCTTCTGAACAGGCAGCACATTGCTGATCAACCCACTCACCAGTTTTTGGACCTACTTGTGCTCCACCTCCACTACCACGATCGTCTCCAGGGCCACCGGATCCTCCAGTTGGAAAAGCAATACCGCCACCGCTATCGTTGTTGTTTCTTCTACTTCCAACAACCACTACTTCCCGCATATCATTACAGCCTCCAAATCCGTCATCACCGTATGGGCAATTTCCATAACGAGTCTTTTTTTCATTCAAATTAATTTCGGGTAAATCCAAAATAATTTCATCAAAAACTTTCTTCATTTTAATAAGTTTTAAATTTATATTTCCGGTATAATTTTGATTATACCTTGTTTTAATAATCATTTATTGCGCACCTAAATGATTTTATCTTCGCTAAGGTAATTGTGCCTACTGCATAAAGCTTGCAGTGTGAAATCGGATTCAATTATTATATTGAATATTACCGATTTTCATTGATCTATAGTGAAAGGAAATGATTTATCATCCGTAAAAAGAGGACTTAGTGTTTTTTTCAAAATAGCTGCCACCAAAAACTTCTGTAACTTCTTCGTCGCTTATAATCGATACTGAAATACTTACTTGCAATTGAAAATCATTAAGATAATAATATGTCTTTCTACTTCTATCATAACAGATATTGGCGTTGAAATCTTTTAGTTGTTCGATTAAGTTGTAAATAAGTCGTTCGCTGACTCCCATTTGATTTGCCAACTCATATGGAGATCCCGTATTTTCATTTTCAATTAAAAGATGTATTTGTTGTAGGCGCTCTAGGTTCTTAACAGTTTTCATGGGCTTAATTTTGAATCGTCCAAATATTATGTTGATTCCTTCAATTGTATTATCGGTGAATTTCAGAAGAAAGCAAATGCAGCCTCCTATATTAAGCCCACAGAGATGAATGATTATAATTCGATATTCTTGTAGGCTTATCGTGATAAATTTTTGGAGAAATCATGAAGTAAATTTGCTTTCTCTAGGCAAGTTTTGCAACTAAGGGTTATTGCGATTTATAAAATCCAGACTTGATTTATAAATTGCCCATATTTTTTGTCCTTTTTTGATTCCATTTGATATAACTGTTTGAATATGATTGTTCGTTAAGTGAGTTATATCTTGAATTGTAAATAAGGTTTCAAAATCAGCTCGATTTATAAAGTGCTTACATTCAATTTTTTATTTAGGCTCTACTTTTCTCATATTTGATTTGCACAAAACTTTAGAGAAGAAACGTAAACTTCGATATTCGGATACCTCAAAATCATCAGGCCTTCTTATGTGCTAATATTTAGGATATGGAAAGAAAAAAGCATGATGACTATCTGAAAAGCCAAATCATGGAAATTGAATCCAGACACATCAATATATTTGATGCTTGTAAGGAGATTATTCCTGTTTGTAGAAAGTATCTATTAACGCTAAGAGATAGGGTAGCTAGCGAAGGATTTCAAGATGAAAGTGAGGAAATATATTTCTTTAAGTTCACAAAACAAATTCCAATGATAAATCTTATCTATTATTCTGAGGTACAGGACTTTGAAACCTATTTTCCAATGAATAGTCCTAAGGAACAAAAAAGACTCATCAAAGAGAAATCCAGGGAGTTAAATCAGTTTTTTCGAATGCATTCGGAGCTTGTCAAATATGTTAGATTGGAACAAACCCATTTCGATAAACAATTCTTTACTAGAAATTGTGCTGATTTTCATTCTGGCCAGACCAAACCATTTTATATCCTTGATCCAGTCTTTAATACTTCTCACGATTATCTATTGGCAAAAATAAAGGCATTTCAACGTATATCGCTTTATTTTCAAAACAGATGCAAAAATAATGAAAAGACCATAAGAATGGATAATTTGCGATGGACTTCAACCAAGGTGTCTTTGACTGAATTGGTCTATGCTTTATATCATTCAGGGGCTGTAAATAATGGAAAAGCCGATATTAAGCAAATTGCAAATGCTTTTGAAAAAGTTTTCAATTTCAGTTTAGGAGATTTTTATCGTACGTATATTGAAATACGTTCGAGAAAAAAGGACAGAATGAAATTCTTAGATGAAATCAATTACATAATGTCCAGGAAAATGGAACAAGGAGACGCCTAGTTTCAGTTCTTCAATAGAAGACTTCACAACCAGCTAAAGTTCCACATCAAAGCAGATATATTGAAAGGTTCAAGGAAGAATCTTAAAGGTATGTCCCTTTAAAACATTATTTATTTAAACCACTAAACGAAAAGGGGTAAGTCTTCAGAACGGGTAAGATTTCTCAATGCATTGAAAAAATCTTTAATTTTTCATTTGAGAGTTGATAATTAATTTTAAGAATTAATCTTACTTAGAGAGCTCTTGGTTTAAAAAGAAAATTGCTTTTCCAAAATCTACTGTATAGTCATCATAATCATGACCTACACCAAAATTTACATTCAGCAAAATAGGTTTCGATTTATCTACTTGAATTGATTGAAGAATGGCTATATATTTGGAGGGCTCACTGATAGGAATTAACTCATCCTCATCTCCACACATTAAGTAGGTTGCAGGATAATCTGCCGTTTTATCTATGTTTAGAACAGGATCTAAAGCTAAGAGAGATTTAAAGCCTTCTTTTGTTTCCGTAGTTCCAAAATCATATGCATTATCATCCTCAGTATAATTGGGATTATCGGCTATTCTAATTGGGTTTAAGGTCAGATTAATTCCAGAAATTGCTTTAAATAAATCAGGTCTTTCATTTATTGCCATAGCTGCACTTATACCTCCGGCGCTTTCCACTAAGATACCTAATTTTTCATTATTAATAATCTGGGACTTAGTATATTCGGAACAGGCAATCAAATCTTTCCAAGAATTAATTTTTTTGTCCATTATGCCTTCTTCATACCACTTGTGGCCTTTTTCACCACCACCTCTTATGTGTGCTACCACTAATACATTATTCTGTGATACAAAATCTAAAAGCATTGAATCGTAATAAGCATCCAAAGAATAGCCATATGCTCCATACGCTAAAATGATTGCTTTAGAATCCCTTGATGGAGTATAATTTTTTGGCTTGACTACAGACATCGGAACAAGAGTCCCATCGTAACTTTCAACCTGAAGTACATCAACTTCTATGTCACTCAGTTCCTCTATATTTTTTCGTCCAAATTTCCCAATAATGTGGTAGTTGTTCATGCTTCCATTGACGATGGCTTCCGTTTTATTTATATTCCATCCTTCGTAAACTATACTGATTGAATCTGAAACTCCCCAAGAAGACTTGAAATTAATACTTCCTATAGGGTAATTCAATGGAATCTTGGAAATCTCAGACTTATTTTTCTTTAAAAACATTTCTTCTGTAATCCCATTTGATAAAGTATAAAAAATCCCTTGGGCACTAACCGAAAAATCATCAATAGATTTTCCCTCTTCAGCTTTGACAATAATATTGGGATTTTTTATGTCTAAATTATCAACGGGAGAACTGGCTAAAACTATTTGGCCATTTTTTACCTGCTTATAAAAAGCACTTGATTCATCAAATTCTGCATAATAGATGATACTGTCGTTTTTGTCGAATAATTTTTCCCAATCGAATTTTCCGACTTTAGCCAAAGAGGTAATATCAAGAGAGAAGCAATTATAGTGTTCAGATGCATCCGCTTCATAGACGAAGAGCTTATTGGGTTGCTTTGGGTATGTGTAAGAAACTGGTATGCCGTTGGGATTTACTTTATTTATATTTACTTTATCAGAATAGACAATCTTATTGCTATTATTTGCTATATTATGAATCCTGACATACGCATCATTAAAAGAATCTGATTCTGGGAATCCGGTATACGTGAAGCTATTGTTGGGTAACCACTGAACCCAATCCAATAAATCAGAGTGAAAATCCTTTAATCCAGTATTGACTAATTTTTGTTTGATTACATTATAAACGAAAATAGTTTCCTCTTGATTCTCAAAATGAGTTATCATTATGTATTTGCCATCTGGCGAGGGATTGTAATAACTTAGAGATATTTTTTCTTGGGATTTTGAAGGGTCGAAAACTACATTTTCCAAGTTTGTCCTTAAATCATATGAATAGAGGATTGAAATCGAGTCACTGTCTTTCGTGTAATAGTATAGTCCATTATCTGCCGTTTTCACCATTTGAGGTCGAGCACTCCCAACTGAATTTAATTTCTTGTGACGGTTAATAAAGTCAGAGAATTCATTTCTTTTAAAATATTTTTCGGATATGGAATCTTGTTTCCGTAACCAAAAGTTGTTTTCCTTCAAATCTTCAAAATTCTCAAGGTTGCTGAACTCATTCTGATAGTTCAAACCAAACTTTTCTACTTTTTCAGTTCTGTTGGTTATGGTTGGGTATTCATAGTTGTGTTCTCCACTTCTACAACAGATAAAGACGGTTAAGGCAAGTAAGTATACGATTTTTTCTCTCATAAATATAATTTACCCCGCAAGATAGCGGGGTTAATAAAAATAATATTTTAGTGGCGCATCTTTACCATTTTTTTCTTTTTAATGACAGGGCCACCACTTCCTCCTTTGATTAAATGTAAGCTTTCAATTTTTTTAGTTTTCAATTCATTTGCCACTTTACTTAAATTTTTCATGTCATTCAATTTTAATTAATATTCGGTTAAACTATTAAAGATATTGGGCAATTCATAAAATCAAAAAATGCATTTTATAAATTGCTTGTTTTTAATTCTTTCAAAAATTTTGCAGGAGATACATTTAATTTTTTGTGCATTACCCTTCTTAGTACGTCCACCGAATTAAACCCGTACATTTCAGCTATTTGAATTTGGGATTTATTTTCAACTTTTGAAGGGTTTTTTCTAAGGTCGTTTATCAAGTAAGTAATTCTAAGATCTTTTAAATAGTCGGGGAAACTCTGATTCTTATACTTATTTACCACTTGCGACAAATAGGTGTCGTTTGTCCATAATTTTTTGGCAAGTGTTTGTTGTGTAATTGAATTGTCTAGAAACCCATTTTCAGACTCCCAACTATTTAAATTATTGAGTACATCTTCCAATCTCTCATCAATTAAATTTACTTTATGGTTTGAAGCTTTTGGTACAACTCCCTTTCGAATCACTTCTTTTAACCTTCTTTTTGTTGCTCGAAATCTGTAGATAACAATTGCTAACGCTAATACTGTAATAATTAACAAAACCAGAGAAACCTTTGTGAAGTAGACCTTTTTCTTTATTTCTTTTTGGAGAACTTGTTTATCATTTAACAGCCTGCTCACACTGAAGTCATCGCTTGATAGAAATTGCAGCTTTATTTCATTTGAGTTTTCAATGCTGTCAACTATTTTTTTTCTTTTAACCAAGTTTTTTTGGAAAGGTTTATCCTCATTTTCTATAGCCCTTTCTAATAAATATTGATAAACATTTCCAAGGTTTTGAGTGTAAGCATATTTATTATCAAATAATCCATAAATGATCTTGAAAATCGAATCTTTTTTCTTTGAATTTCCCAAATAGCCCTCAGACATTCCTATGTAATATAGTCTCTCTGAATAGTCATGATTACTTTCTTCTAAATCGATTTCATACAGAATTTCTTTTGATTTAAAATAATTTCCCATATAATAATTAATCTGACCTTCTAAGGAATTAAAATCAATCTTCCAGCTTTCTTTATCAACAGATTTCTCTATAAAAGGCTGTGCCCTTTTCACATAATACAGAGATGAATCCGTATCTCCATATTCCAAATGATGAATTGCAATGTTATCGATACAGATTAAAAGTTGCTCAACAAAGTCGTCCCCAAAAGCATCTTCATTTTGCTCCATAAGTTTCAATGCTTGATTATTTAACAGGACAGCCTCATAATCTTTTGAGTATGTGCCCTTGACACTTCCCATCGCGTTAAGAAAGTTAACCGTCAAGACTATATCACTTATTCTCTTGGCCCTTTTATAGCCATTGATAAAAGCTCGCATTGAATTAATTGGATCTTCAACGTTATAATAAGCAACCCCTTTTGTATAGTATTGCTTTGCATAGAGGGGATGTTCTGAATTGTTGTCTACTAATTTTAAAACGCTGTCTGAAAAATGAACATTTTTTGGGTAGTCACTTACCAAGGATAGTAATCTGTATACTTTAATTTTTAATTTTTCACTATTAGATTCATTTAACCTATTGTGTAGCTCTTTTAAAATTATAGGATTGCAGAATCTTTCAGTAAAATACAAATTACTTTCGTCAAATTGCAGTAATCTCTCATTTTCAAATGATTGCAAAAGTTCAATCGTATTTTGACAGTTATCTTGGGCTATAGTAGACCCAAAACCCATGAGAAAAATGGCAAAAAAGAAAATCCTTCTCAAAAATTCAGAATTCATGGTTCTTACGATTATTCTCATTTAGATAATTCAATTACGTTTTTAAATCGTTCCATAAAGCTTTGAACTGATAAAATATCCTCTCAATCAAAGAGGACTCTCGCAAAATTATTTTTGCATTTCCAAACATTTCCTGTTTGAACTCTATTTCTTTTCCATAAGTTGTAACCAGTTCAGGAATACTAATGTATGCTGAATAGTACAGTTCGTCGCCTTTTTTTGGGGTTTCTGAAATACTTGCCATTTTACCCGTCAATAGACCCCACTCATGATAAGGATAATTATCAAGTTTGATTATAACATTTTGCCCTACTTCAATTTTTCCTGAATTCTTTATGGGAACCTTACATTTTCCTATTAGATGATTGTTGTTTTCCGGAACAATTGTCAGAATATGTTCGCCCTCCTCTACATGTTGGTAGTTATTCCAGATATCAAAAACAGTTACCCCACCAGTTATTGGACTTTTTATGGCATAGTCATTTTCCCACTGTTCTATGGATGCTCTTAATCGTTGTTTTGCTAACTGCAAATCAGATAAGTAGGACGAAGCATTACTTATATTCTTGTTTTGGGATTTTGAACTCATGTCATTCAACTTTAAAGTGTCAACATGCAATACCTCCAACTCTTCCTGAATTTTGTTTACATCATTTTGTACAATCAACAACTCTTGTTCAATACCATCAAATTCTTGTCTTGAAACTACCCCTTTTTCTAATAATGTCTTTTGCCTGTCTCTTTTCTTTTTTGACAACAAGTAATTCCGTTGAGCGACTTGTAGTTGCCTTTCTTTTATATTGATTTGTCTTTTTAATCTTGCAATTCTAGAGTTTAAATTGTCACTTTCATTTGTTTCTTCATTTAAATTCAGATATAACAAATAGGCTTGATAAGCCTTTAGGAATTCTTGGTAGGATTGATGGATTTCAACGTCCACTTCCAAAGTGCTAGGGTAATTCTGGAATAGATTGTCTAAAGTTGAAATAGATTGTTTATTGTCACTCAAACGCTTCTTAAGAAAATAAACATCTTCATATTTTGAAGAACTTTCGATTATCGCAAGGACATCTCCTTCTTCAACATTTTTGCCTGATTCAAAATTTTGAAAAACAAGTTTGCCACTTTTCTTGCAATACAAATCAACTGGAGGATAATCACTGGTTATCAGAATTTCTGCTTGTACAACTTCATTATATTTTAAAATAAATGACAAAAAAACCATCAGAACAAAAAATAAGAAAACCACCAATGAACCTCGTCTCATTGCCCAGTTTGGTGGACGGTTTATAAATGATTCAAAAAATAATGGTTGTTTTTTCATCCCTTGAATAGATCTAATTGATTTTGCACCAATTGCCAATACCCACCCTTTTTTTGAACAAGTTCGAGATGGGTACCTTGTTCTACAATACTTCCTCGATCCAACACGACAATGTTGTCGGCATTTTTTATAGTTGAGAGTCTATGGGCAATGATTACTACAGTTCTGTCTTTATAGAATGATTCAAGACTCTTTAAAATGTTCTTTTCATTCATCGTATCTAAAGAGCTGGTAGCTTCATCAAGAAAAAAGTATTTCGGGTTTTTATAAATTGCCCTTGCAATCAAAATGCGCTGTTTTTCTCCTCCGCTTAATCGAGTTCCATTTTCACCGATTTTGGTTTTTAATTTATGGGGCTGTTCATCTACAAACTCTTTCAACATTGAAAACTGAATAGCATTTTTAAGTCTCTTTATGTTCGTTTCGGCATTGGATTTAGATTCTGTTATATTTCTCTCAATGGTGTCGTCAAACAATTTTCCATCCTGTAAAACCACACCGCATATTTTTCGCCATTCATTTGGGTCAATAGACTCTAGATTTGTTTTTCCAAGACTAATCGTTCCATTGGTGGGCTTATAAAAGCTTAACAAAAGTTTGACCAAAGTGGATTTTCCTGATCCACTATGACCGACGATTGCTGTGACTTTTCCTTTTGGAATTTTAATCGAAATATTTTTTAAGGCCTCATTTGTCCCTGGTGGCCCATATCTAAATGAAACGTTTTCTAGAATAATGGCAGATTCAGAAATAGGTTCCGGAAAATCAATTTCCACTCCTTCTTTTTTCTCTCGTTGAACTTCAAAAAGTCTTCTAGTTGCTAATTCGGCTCTTTGAAAATCAAGCATAAACTCCATCATTTTAGAAAGTGGCACATTAAGTTGACCTATTATGAATTGAATCGCCAACATCGCTCCAAGCGTAAGTGTCCCCTCAATAACGGCATACGCAGACATAAAAATTATTAGGATATTTTTCAGTTCATTGATTAACTGACCGCCATTTATCTGAAGTTGATGCGTTTTTAAATTTTTTGAACTTACATCAAATAACTCCAGTTGATTTTCATACCATTCATTTTTTCTTCTTTCTTGTGAGCCGTTAATTTTTATGTCCTCTATATTGTAGATTAACTGTAGAATCTTGGACTGACTTTTGGCACTGGCACTGAAATGGGCTCTATCAAGTTGTTCTTTCTTTTTCATAAATGATAACGACCACATGAGATAAATGGAGGAGCCAATCAAAAAAACAAGGAATATTTTTAGACTATAATATGCTAGTACAATTCCTAAAAGGAAAATATTAAAAATGTCAAATAAAAATGCCAATGACCCATTGGTAAAGAATTCCTCTATTCTTTCGTTATCATTTATGCGTCTTACCAAATCTCCAATACCTCTCCGCGAAAAAAAGGAAACCGGTAGCTGAAGAAGCTTTGACAAATAGTCGGACATCATCCGTAAGTTTACCCGCATTGAAATATGCAGCAAAATCCAATCCCTTAAAATCTCAATGATTCCCTTAGAAATAATGAAAAACAATTGTCCGATAAGAATTATTTGAATGAAACCAAGGTCTTGGTTTTCTATTCCATAATCAACGATACTTTGAGTAAAAAAAGGTAAGGCAAGCTGCACAAAAGAAGAAAGCAACAAACCTATAAGTAGTTGCTTTAATAAACTCTTATAATTCAGGATGTACTTAAACAGGTATTTGAATTCATTTTTTGAATTACCTTCACTTCTAGTCTTATAAAAGCTCTTGGTAGGTTCTAGAAGCATGGCCACGCCTTCTTCATCCTGTGACAGCCAATGTTTTTTGAATTCAGAAAATGATATGGAATACTTGCCTTTCGCCGGATCCGAAACATATACTTTGGAATTTGAGATACGGTGTACCACAACAAAATGATTATTCTCCCAATGAACAATACAGGGCAATGGTACTTTCCGCTTCAAATCCTCCCAAGAAATCATTATTGAAAAAGTCTCTAAACCTACACTCTCAGCAGCAGATTTTATCCCAGCAAGTGATACGCCATCCCTGTCTATAAACGATTTGCTCCTTAACTCTTCTAAAGAGATTACTTTTCCATAATGTTTTGCAATTATTTTTAGACAGGTTGGCCCGCAATCCATCTTGTCTAATTGCCTATAATTGGGAAAAGAAGTACGAAACATAGTTAGTGCAACAAAGCCTAAATATAAACCTTACCCACATTATAATCCAAATACTACCATTATCCACTCATTACTTCGACATAAGGTCTAAAACGTTAAAATTTGACCCAACTGGGGTACAACTTGTGAATTTATCATTTCAAATCAATTCATATTTGCTCTGAACAACTAAAACTTAGGAATATGCCAGCAAATATTTTGACACAAGAAGATCTGGAGGAATTCAAGAAGTCACTTCTAGAAGAAATCAAGAAAATTCTGCTGAAGTACGACCGTATCACCTTGGATAGATGGATAAAATCCAATGTGGTCATGAACAAGTTAGGGATAAGCCCTGGAACCCTTCAAAACTTTAGGATCAATAAAACCATCCCTTTTTCCAAATTGGGAGGTATTATCTACTATGATGAAGAGGAAATCCATAAAATCCTTATGGAAAACAAGAATTTCTTTCTAAAGGATCGATCATGAAAATAGCTCTATTCAACATACAGAACATCTTCCACCGTCACATTGGTTTGGTAGAGCGATACGCCGATAAAAACAAGGTCCGATGGACTGAGGAGTTCGAAGCTTTGATGTTACAGCAACATCGTTCCCAAAAGGACTATGATAGGATGCGAGTACTTTCCCATTTTTTGGGATTTGACAAAGAAATGCACCCTCCCTGTTTTACTATTAAAAATACTATGGGACAGCTAATACTCAAAAGAGGAGTGGACAAGCAAATACCCAAAGCTTCCCATTTGACCAATTGGGAAGGGTGGGCAAAAGTCGATTCCATACCGATCAATAAAGTGGCCACACTTAACAAAGCCAAGGTCATCAAAAGGGTAGACCCAGATATTCTCGTTCTCATAGAGGTTGAGGACAGGGCCTCGCTTCTTGAGTTCAACGGTAATTTCCTGGTCTCAGAACAAATTTCTCCTTACAAGCAAATAGTTTTTCTAGGTACCAATGATCCATATAGGCGTGGTATCGGGGTACTGGCCAAAGAAGGATTCAATCTTGAGTCAATAAAGACCCATGTCAACGATTTTGACTGTAGCGGTAAACCAATATTTGATATGGATTTGCAGCAATACAAGTTTAAAACCATATATGGCCCAGACCTTGAGGTTCTTTGTACCCACTTTTCAAACAATACTGGCAATCCGGATTTTTTCGTAAATCGTCAAAGAATACAATCAGAGTATATTTCGAGCCTTTTTGCCAATCAACAAATCAATCCCGCTAAGCATTTAATATTGATGGGAACCTTGAATGCTCCAGCTTATAGCAATGCCATTGCTCCCATAATCAAACAAACTGGTTTAAAGGACGTTGCCAAACACCCCTATTTTATGGGTGACTTGGACAAGGGTAAAGATGCGGACTATTTCAGGTTGGGAGCCTATAAAATGGGCATTAATATCAAACAAAGGGATTATTTAATGTTGTCCAATGCCCTTTTCGATGCTGTTGAAGACTGTGGATTGGTCAGAAAAGGAATGTGGCACAAACAACAGCCACAGTGGAAAATGCTCAAATCGCTCAAAAATGAAACCCATGTTGCCAGTGAACATCCTTTGGTATGGTCAAAGCTCAACATACAAAATATGCTATAATGGAATTGCAGGAGATACAAGATCGCATCTACGAAATACGAGGACATAAAGTACTGTTGGATTTTGATTTAGCTCTGTTGTATGAAACACAGACCAAGCGTTTAAAAGAAGTTGTAGGACGTAATAGAAATCGTTTTCCCAATGATTTTATGTTTGAATTGACAAGGAATGAGTACAACGCTTTAAGGACGCAAATTGCGACCTTAGACACCCAAGGTCGGGGCAAGTATAGCAAATACACTCCTTTTGCCTTTACAGAGCAGGGCGTGGCAATGCTTGCAAGTGTCCTTAGAAATGACAAAGCCATTAAAGTGAACATACAGATTGTACGTGCTTTTGTCTTTCTTAGAAGGTATGCCCTATCCCACAATGAGCTGACCTTACAGTTAACGGCTTTGGAGAAAAAATACAACAAGCAGTTCAGTGATATTTTCGAGATATTGAATTGTAAGGTTCAGCCAAAAGTTATCTTGATTATATTGCTGACTACAATACTTTTCTATATTACAAATAGGAAAAATGATACAAAGAAAGTTTTGAACCCTGCCAATTTAGCTGTTTGGCTTGGTTTTTCACTACTTTCTACTTCCTTCTTTTTTCATGATATAATTACGGACAGGCAAGGAGAAACAAACCCCTTGATTCCCAACCTGGGGATTGAGAACCTTTTGGCAAATGAGGATAGTACAATCAAGGATTTTGGCAATTATAGGATTTTCCTTTTCTTTTTAATGTTGCATGTATCTCCTCATATTCCTTGGGTAGGTTCTTTTTTGGATGCTGTTTCAAAATTGTACCGACCTTTTATACTCGTACCTGTCATTTCCACTTTTTATACCGTTGTCCTTATTATTCTTGGAGCAAGAGAAACAGGGTACAACGAACCTGATATAAAACTTTATATAGCTATTGGTGTCGCTTTTTTAGTGGCGGTCAATTTCTTTTACAATAATGTTCAATTATCCAAATCGCCACAAAGGTCAAAGCCCCCCGAATCTTTTGAGCATAAAATCAACTTGTAATGTACAACAATGGAACTGAGTTTAGTTTTTTTAAAGCAGTAGGAGATAAATTAGGTGATGCTCTCCAACGTTTGAACAGTATTTTGTTTGGCGTCGTAGAGGCCAAACAAAATACCTTCAATTGGGATTATATTATTCTTGAATACAATGAGCGTTGTGCTGGTGGAGATTTGGACGAATTTTGCTCATGTTATGTAACCGGATACTCAATGATGTTTGATTTTTCCCATGATAAAGTAGCTCAAGAAGCTATGTATTTGGAATTGCGGGCACATCTTTTAGTAAAAAGGATAAAAGGAGAAGTAAAGTAATTGTATATACAGTCCATACTTTTAGCATTTAGGTAAAGAATAGAAAAAAATCAACTATTCTTTACCCTTACTATTTTAAGATTGCCAATAGCTTTTCCGAGTATTTTTATTAAATCAACCTATCAGCTCATAAGTGAATTTGCTTTTCGCATCACCTATTTTTTGACTTAGTTCCAATTTTATAGGCATTATTATACTAGGTATTCTTTCCAATCCCTGTAAATATTCACCAAGCTCCTTTTTATCTCTGAATATAGCTTCACCACTATTCTTATTGGACTCTTGTAAAAAATAATCTGAACCATTCCCTACCCAAGCAATTGAACTTAAGGGAATATCAAAGAAAACATCACACCGTATATCGATATGGTCGTGGTCTGATGAGCTAAAATCTTTTCCAATAGTTTTATGTAATAAATCACATTGAATAAGCAATGTATCCAAGAACTTACCATCTTTATCCGTTTTAATCGGTTTCAATACAGTTTTTAGTTGTTTAATGTTATCCAATTGTCTGAGTGGACTCGGCTTTGATTCAATTTTAAATTTCATAATCATTTATATTAAGTTTATTATTAATTACTCTATGAGAGTTGTTGTCTTATCCAAAAGAACAATTCTTTGCTTACCGCTATAATAATTTCTTTCAATGTTCTCACAAGGCTTAAAAATATTGCTGCCATAATCTTATAATTTAATTGCCATTAGAATAGCCAATGCCAATGCGTTAATAGTATTTTTTGACTCCAAATGTCCGGCTTCATCTGAATTGGATAAAAATCCCAGTTCCACCAAAATTGCGGGACAGGTTGCAACGGTTTCCCGTAGTACTTGAAAATTTGCTTGTTTTATACCCCTGCTTCGATAACCCAATTTTTCAGTAAGAACCTCATTTATTGAAACGGCAATATCATTTCCTTTTTTTTGATTTGTTTTTATTAAGGATGTACCACGATGTAGATATATCTCTATACCCGTTGCCCTTTTATTTTTGGCATGGTTACAGTGCAACGAAATAAATAGGTCTGGTTTTAATACTCTTGCAAGTTTGGCTCTATGGTTTAAGGAAATTAGAGTATCTGTATATCTGGTCAGATAGATTTCATAGACATCGTTTAACAATGCTTTGTTCAATTGTGCCATACTAAGGGCAAGGGCTAGTGTTATATCCTTTTCTTTTATCTGATTGGTTCCGATTGCGCCTAAGTCTGTTCCCCCATGTCCCGCATCTATGACAACTACCCTTTTTTCTTGCCCGATTGCACCATTTACCCATAGAATAAAGAGCATTAAACATGTAATAAATATCCGTTTCATAATGCTGTTTAGTTTAAAATTTCTGTTTATGCAATTTTCAAAGTTTAGGAACATTCGTTGATTATTCTTCAAAATTTAACGCCATAACCAGTTAATATTTGCGGATTTCAATCCTTTCAGCCTTATCGCTTATAGATTTCTCAAAAACAAATTTTTAACAGGTTTTCCGCTTTGTAATTCGGGAAGCCACAAAATCCAGTTTTATGAGAAAAACTATTAAACTAACGTGGGCTATGCTCCTGATGAGCCTACCCACATTTGCACAAATTGGAGGTATCGAAGATTCTGTCAATGATGTTTCCGATACCATTAGGGCTATTTTCCCTTTACTCTTAGGAGTAATCTTCCTTATAGGATTCCTGTTCAATGCGGGTCATTTTTTCGGGGAAAATGCAGACCTCAAAAAAGGGATTACCAGAGTACTTGTCTTTGTCCTTATTGCAGGAGCGGTAGTGGGCATCTTTACTTATCTCATTGGAATTGTAGTGTAATGAGAAAGTACGGGGTATATAAAAACATTCGCAGGAGGGCAATGATATGGGGGCTACCCATATCCCTCTTTGCAATGCTAATGCTCTCCATTTTGGCATCGCTACTGATTATCATTTTTTCATTCAGTTTTTTGGTGATTATAGGAGCCCTTCTTTGGAACGGGTCGCTTTATATCATACTTACCAAAATTGCCAGAAAGCCACTCACGCTAAACTTAGGTAGCGTTTTTCCAAAAATTATTAGCAACAAACGAAATAACATACTACAATATGTCAACTATTAATATTGCCACATATAATCCAATTATTGAAATAAGGGACAATCTGATTTTTGCCAACAATGGCAACATTGTAGCCTGTTACGACGTAGAACTTCCTGAAATTTATTCGCAGTCCGAAAAGGATTTTGAGGACTTGCACGGTGCTTGGTTCCAAGCGTTCAAGTCCTTACCCGTAGGTACGGTAATCCACAAACAGGACATCTACACAAAAAAGTCCTTTACTTCAGAATATTTGCCCACAGATACGTTTTTGGCAAAAGCTACCCATGACCATTTTAAGGGACGGGAATATATAGCCCATAAATGTTATCTGTTCGTCACTCTTGTTAAGAACAAAGCACTTAACAATCCTAGATATGTAAATCCATTTAGAAAGGTAAGCAAAGGGATTTACGGAGAATTGAATCAAAACGCCCATAGCTTTTTAGGGTCTGTAAATGATTCTATTACCTATATCAACAATAGTCGTAAAGTTCGATTATTGCCTTTACAGGAATCTGAAATATTAGAACTTTCCAATGACTTTTTCAACGGTTTCAATTTGGGCTACGATACCGATATGGTACTGGAAAAATCCAAAGTCACCATAGGCAACAATCATTTCGATGTATTGGCGGTCAATAGTGAATCCTGCTTTGGCGATAGTGTACAGACTAGTAAAATCAACGAACGCTTTACCTCGGATGATTTTGTTTTTCACCAGGGTTTTATTGATGGGCTTGGGTTGTCACTTGATGAAAACCATATCATCAACCAAATTATTTACTTGGATGATAAACAGAAATGGCGAAAGCTGCTTGACAAGAAAATTGAGGAACTGAAGAAGAGTTCAAATTTTGGCACACAGAACAAGGTCATTCTTAAAAAGATTGAGCATATACAAAATCAAATCAACAATGATGATAATGCACGAATCATAAGGGGGCATCTCAATATTATTTATTGGGATAGTAACATCAATAATTTAGAGCGTATAGGTTCTCGGATAAAATCAGAATTTAAAGAACTTGATATAGTACCATTTTATCCAAGAGCCGAACAGCGCAAGAATTATATCCTTAACAGTTACCCCTGTTTTTCATCCAATTTCTCCAATGAAGATGTATATGTAACAGATTTGAAACATGCTCTTTGCCTTTTTGTAAATAATACCAATTACAGAAGTGATGCAAAAGGTATCATCTTTAATGACAGGCAGAATAATATCCCCATTCTAAAGGATGTTTGGGACGAGGAAAAAAAGCATATCAAGGCTAAGAACTTTGCCATTTTTGCCCCGACAGGTGAAGGAAAATCATTTTTGGCGAACAATATTTTACGTCAATTTTTTGAAACTGGGGTTCGCTTGGTCATTATTGATTTAGGAGGCTCATATACAAAATTTGCTAGCCTCTATCCTGAACAATTTACGGTGCTACGATATGAAAGTGGTAAAACATTAGGAATCAACCCTTTTTATATTTCAGGAGAGAATGATTTTACTGCCGAAAGAATTGAGGACTTAACGGTTTTTCTACTTGAATTATTTGGAGAAGGAATAACAGATTCCAATAAAGGTAAACAAGTAGCACTTAAAAAAATATTAGTCCACTATTACAAAGAGGTACGGTTACGACATTCATTGCAGGGTTTCTTTGATTTTGTTTCCCACAAAAAAGATGCACTTCTTGAAGATTTACTCATACCTAAAAAAGTAATAGACCTCGATAACTTCTTATTAATCCTTTCTGAATATGTTGATGATGGCATTTATAGTTTTCTTTTTGAACAAAGGGAAGACCAATCCTATAGACTAGAGGACAAACGACTCATAGTATTTGAGTTAGACGAGGTAAAGGACAACAAGGAAATCCTTTCCGTTATGCTCAAACTTATCAAGACCGCTATCCAACGTACCATTTGGCAGAACAAAGAAGAAAAAGGGATTATCCTGTTTGATGAGTTTGCCAAACAATTGAAGTTTGAAAATGTACTTGAGTCGGTAGAATTCTACTATCAGGCAATCCGAAAGCAAAACGGGGCAGTCGGGGTTATTCTACAATCCATCAATCAATTGCCGAACAATTCCACTTCGGCAAGCATATTGGAAAATACACAGGTCATCTATAGCCTGAACAATGAAAAGGGTTATGACGAGCTTGTAAAACGATTGAACCTTTCTTCCCACGACCTTAATCAGCTTAAATCTATCAAGAACAACCTTTCCGGAAAGCGCAAGTACACCGAGATTTTTATAAAAATCGGAAAGGAGAGCAACATATTTCGATTGGAAGTTCCCAAAGAGGTTTTTGCTGCATACTTGACCGATGGAGCAGATAACCAAACCATTTTAAAGCTTTTCCATAAGCACGGAACTATGGAAAAAGCAATTCAGCAATTCATTCATTTAAAACAATATTAATATGAGAAAATTAATTTTTATGTGCCTATTGGCACTCGCAAGTTTTGGGCAAATAAAAGCCCAGGGAATGCCCGTTTATGATAACACCAATTTTATCACATTGGGCAAACAGATATTGGAATCGGCAAAACAGACCGCCGAACTGTTAAAGACCGTCGAATTTCTAAGAGAACAAAAAGAGCGTATCGAAAAGGTAAGCAATATCGTAAAACAGTTAAAGGCGGTTCGTGAACTTACCCGTAACAATCAACGTCTTTTTAATGTGGTTCGGGATGACTTACGGGACATTTTAAGTTCTCCCTATATCAAACCAGAAGAAATCACAAGGGTTTCGCAATCTTTTGATGTCATCATAGAAAACTCCTTGGAAGATTTGGAGTTTGTGGAGCAGATTCTGTCCAGTGATTTTCTGAAAATGACAGATGCAGAGCGTGCAAGCGTACTCAAAGAAAAGGAAACACGCTCCAAAGAAATGGTCGCCGAGATTGAGCGCAAGACAAAGCGGTACAACGACATCATTTCTTTTCGGAAAATGCAGGACAGGATAAACAACAGGGAAACCAATTTTTAAGCCATGCAACTTGCAATTCCACTTATAGCGGGTCTGGAATATGTGGATGCCGTGTTCCAGACCATAAAGGACAGCGACTTTTTGCAGTACACCATTGTAGGGATGAAAGCCCTTGCCATTCTTTTTTTTCTGATAAACATCTTGAAAAAATATAATGAAGGGGTTGCCAGTAGGGATGGTTATACATGGGGGCTTACTCCTACTGAACTAGTAAAGAATTTTGTGGTGGTCATACTGGTTATATTCTCCACAGAGGTCTTGGCAGTGTTCGATACCATTTTGGTAGCTATTGAAACAGGGTATCGTAATACCGCTCCTACCCTGCTCCCTTTGCAGTTACAGGATATTCCTTTGGAAGAAGATGCCGGAGTACTCAATGCTACGGTAAGGGGGATGACCTTATTATATGAGTTTCTTGCTTCTCCCCTGCTTGGGTTAAGGATGCTTGCATTTATAATAAGCGTATTTCTTTGGTTGATTGAACTTCTTATTTACCCTCTTTTCTTGGCAGAGCGGTTTTTCTTGCTTGGAATTATGCAAGCCTTTTTTCCATTGATTATAAGCCTTGCCGTATTTGAAAAATTCAGGTCAATGGCCTATACATTTTTCAAACTGTATGCAGCAGTTTATATGTTGGTTCCAGCATTCTTCTTGGTCAACATTTTTATAAATGAGCTATACGCCCAATTCACTAACAATTTTTGGGTCAATCTAATTGGGATAGAATTTGGAAGCTTGGTCTTTGCTCCAATCATTGAAATGGGAACAATAAGTTTCATTGTCTTTTTAAAGTTCAAGCTCTACAAAAGGGCAACCTCGTTCACTTTTAAATTATTTACATAATGAAAACACCCTATAAAAACATATACGAAGTATTAAGACTAAATCGGTTCATTGTTTTGACCATTGTTATAGCTTGTTCCCTTTCAACAGTGATTTCAAGCCTAGTTTCTGTCAAGATGTTCAACAAAGCCGTTAATGGGGCTTTTGCCATTGGAAGAAACGGCGAGGTAATGCCCTTAAAATGGATGGAGCAAATAGAAGGTTTACAGGTTGAAGCGTTGAACCATTTAGACCTGTTCCATTCTTATTTCTACGGAATTGATGCCACCAATTTTGAAAACAATATTGAAAAATCCCTTTGGCTTGGTGATGAGTCCGTGGACAACGTGTACCGTCAGAAAAAAGCCGATGGGGTTTATAACAGGTTGGTACAATATTCTTTGGTACAAAAGGTAATCGATATTGATTCACAAATTGACCTTACAGCAGAACCATACCCCTTTAAGACCGTGACCGTATTTCAAATCAACAGGGGGTCGATAATCGACACTTATGAATTGGTCACTACCGGTAAGCTGATTCACTTGGAAAAAAGAAACTTTCCCAAGAATACTAACGCACTTCTAATAACAGATTATTTCGAGAATTCATTAAAAAAAATAGATTATGAAAATTGATAAGAAAAAAACCACTTTCGCAGTGGTTATAGGCGCAGTGCTTATTTTCATTATCGCTTATTCGGTAATGACCTTTGGCGATAATGATTCACCTGAAGATGAACTTTTACAACCTTTAGTCCCTACTTTGGAGGCCGGACAAGAGCAATATTCATCCAGATTGGATGCCGTGAACGATTTAAAGGAAATCAGGCAGACCAACGCCCCAAGCATCTATGATGAAAAACTATTGGATTCAACAGGACTTTTTGACCCTGATTTGATTGAAAAAGAAAAAGCTCGTCTGGTAGATAGTATATACAATAACGGTAAGATAAATTACAGTATAGGAGAATACCGAAATAACGTAAAGGACAGTATTGTAAATGCCATAACACAGAAGCAAAAGAAACAAAAAGAGGTAAAGGATATTGCTCTCAAAGAGCAAAAACCCATTGTTGAACTTGAAATCAAAACAAAGGAGATAGGCTTACAGCAGCAATTGTTCTTTGCTTCTAATCCACTACCAGATACAAAAACAGAATCCCCTCTTAACATAAGAGTAACTACTGATATAAAAAAGGTCATCAAAGCAAATGACCGTTTGGAAATGCGTACTCTGGATGATGTTGTAATAGGCGACAAATTTATACCAAAGAATACACCTCTTTTCGGTATTGTCAGCTTTAAGCCGAACAGGGTGCTATTAAAAATAGAGAATATTGACGGTCATCCAGTTTCATTTAAGGCGTGTGATATTCGGGATGGTTTGGATGGTATCTATATTGAAAACAGTTTTAGGGAAGAATTAAAAAGGCAGCTCGTGGGTGATGCAATCGATGATATTAACGTACCCGGTGTTCCGCAGGTCAGGGGGATTAAAAAAATATTTCAACGTTCCAATCGTCTTGTAAAGTCAACAGTATATAAAAATTATAAACTCATTTTAAAAGTCGATAATCGACAATAAAAAATTTATATCATGAAAAAAAAATTGATAATAGTGTGTTTGGGATTGGTTTTCTCAGCTCATGCAAAAAAAAATGAACAATTGGACACTATTTACGCCAACGAGCGTATGACAATGGCACTTTTTTTCCCATCCAACATCAAACAAGGGTTAACAGGTTCGGACAATTTTGTTTTTACTTATAACAGGGAAAAACAGCAGAATTTAGGGCTTTTAAAAGCCATTAAGGGTACGGACAGTAATCTACTGGTCATTACAACTGATGGCAAGGTATATTCCTATATCCTGAAGTATTCGGAAAACCTGAAAAACCCAAATCGTTTTATCCATCAAGATGAGAGTATTGGAACTACCAAAAGAAAGGAGGTAATTAAAAACAATGTTTCAAAAAACAGTATTTCCGTTGATGATTCCCTGGATCAGCTTCACTCCTCTTGTGAATCATTATTGAACCTTCCGGAAAAATTAAACAAAAGAAAAATCGAAGGTAATGTAAAACTGAGCGTTAAGAACCAGTACTATCATGGTGACAACGTATATATCCAATTTGAAATCGAGAACAAATCGGAAATCCGTTTTAATTTTGATTACTTGAACATTTATAAAGTAAGCGGTAATAACATACGGAATGCATCTTATCAGGAAATTCCAATGAAGCCTATTTATATACATAATGTCCAGGACCAAATTTTACCGAACACAAAGGCAAGATTTGTCTATGTAGTTCCAAAGTTTGCCATTGATAAAAACGAAAAGATTATGGCTAGGCTGCAAGAACAAAATACGGTTAGGTCAGTTAATTTGGTTTGGAAATAGAAATAGTTAATCAAAGAGCCCTAGAAGTTTCTAGGGCTTTTTTTTTCAATGTGTGATATAGACACATTATTTGCCAGATAATAGCGGTATCCCTATCCATAGATAAATCTATAATATTTTTTGACAAGACAATGACATCGCTTAAGTTAAGCGATGTTCAGAAAGAGTTTAATTCAACACTCCATAATCCCTGACGAAATATAATCGTATTTTTGTGTACGTAATTCAAAATGATTTTATAAAGAAATAAAAGCAGATAAAATATAACAATAGCGTTATGCTATAATTCTCTTAGGGAAAACGACCATTTTTAAGACCGAGGATTATAAGCAGAACGCCCATCGTAAAGGGTGGGCTTCTCTTATTTGGTCGAAGGTGCTTGGTCGTACCTCTCTAGGAATAAGTTGAAGTACCGCCCTCACTGTTTTATACGGTAAGGGTATCTCACTAATACTAAGTTATCCAAAAATTGGTCGATGGAAGAAAATATTTATAGGGAAATTGAATCCAAAGGTCACGGCCCTAGGTATACCTATTTGATGGGTGATGAAACTTTGTTAGGCAAACTTCGTTCCGAAGTGGATAAAATACGAGAACAAAATACCTGTTCACATAGACCCTATGCTATGGATTTCTTGACTGCAACGCAAATGTACAGCCATGAAGTGGGCGATATCGATGAAAATGCTCTTGTACTTTCATATGTCCACCATAATTACCATAAAAAGAAAAATGACATGGTAAGTATGGAGGTCTGTTACCTTGAATTAAGGGAATATTTTTTGGACTTAAAAAATGAAGAACTCCCTCCATTTGATCAGTAAACACTATTGTGTTGCTAATAGACACACTTAAAACCTCTATATTTTTCTCTGGTTCCAAATAGATTGACTACATCCATTTATGTTAGAAAAAACAAGAATATCAAGATAATAATTTGTTGTATTTTCCTAATATATTAATAATGTTTTAGGTAATTCCAGCACAAATCATCTAATTAAATTTTTAATATGAAAGCAACCTTTTACGATTACGGGATAGGTCTCCATTTTATATAAACTACAGTTTAGGGCTTGAAGAAAAAAGGATGCCCATTTTATCAATCTGATAACTCCTAAATCAATCAACCTTGGAGCATCGAATGTAGGAGATTGAGCATAAAATCCTTGCATTTGAACTTTAATAAGCTCATAAACCCTAAAAAACCATCCGAATTATCGATGGCTATTTTTGTTCGATCTGAAATCAAAAAGTTTTTTTTGCCTAGGTTGTATTCGATTCCTTAATAAAGTATACCTCCGGGATTACAATCCTGACCTCCTCCTGTGTTTCCGCTTTAAGCCAATAAACGATAAAGTTCACTTTAACAATCTTCGGTTTATAGCCCCGCTCTTCCATTAACCGCATCTGCCTTATAAATTGCTGTGAAAACTTCAAAACGGATTGCCCGTTGGAATTCAAGCATCCGTCCCCATTAAAAATCAATTTATCTCCACTTGTCAATTGGGAAACCAAGTGCTGCCTGGTTATGAAGTAATCAAGCCATATATCCCTATACGTTAAGTGCATTGCCATTTCTTTTGGCGGCACATGAATGGTCCTGTCTTCCAGCCTTACCAAATTATCGGTGCTAATATGGTCAAGGTAACTTCCATTAAGATGGATGTTTAGGTTTCGTTTGGCCCTGGTCATTGCAACGTAGAGTTGGCGCTTTTTTTCTTCGGTCATTAGCTTGAAATTGTCGAGCATCAAGAATACATTGTCAAATTCCCTGCCCTTGGCCTTATGGATAGTCGAAACGAAAATAGTCTCCCCATTCTGGTTGTAGAAATCCTCCAGCTTGGATTCATTGATGAAAACCTCAAGGTCGGATTTGTACTTCTTTTTTGGGTTGGTCTCCTCAAAATCCCCTATGATGTTATTGCAGATGTCCAGTTTTGTACTGTTTCGAAATTTATCCCTGAGATTACGTTTGGCGTTTTCCCATTTATCATCCGTGATGATAAACACATCATCCCCCAAATCCAAATAGCTTAGGAAGAACCTGATTTCCACTAGATCATATAAACTGAAGCCGTCATTAGACTGAATCAATTTTGCCTGCATTCCATTTTTTAAAAGCAGTCCAGTAAGTTGCAATGCTTCGTCATTCGTTTTGGCAAGTACACAGGTGGTTCCCTTAAGTCCCGTACCACAAACATCATTTACAAGAGGGCTTATGAGGTTCTCACTTTGGTAGTGGATCACTTTTATGTTTCCATTATCTGTTTGCTTTGCAATGATCGGGGTGCTTTTCAATCGGTGACGAATCAATTTCACGAACTGGTTGGTAAAATCGACCAAGTTGTTTTTGCTTCTGAAGTTTTCGATGAGTTCATGCTTGATGGCCCTGTTTACCTGTATGAACTCTTCTAGGTATTTTGCACTCGCTCCCCTGAACTCATAGATATTCTGGTCGTCATCTCCAACCGCAATCACCCTCATATCCTCATTGCGTTCCATTAGGGTCTTTACAAGATTGAACTCGTCCTCATCCATGTCCTGAGCCTCGTCGATTACCAGAACGGTCTTTGTGATCCGACTGGGCTCTACTTCGTTGTTATTGATTTTCTCGATGGCCTTTTTCAAAATTTCGCAGGACTTTTCAAGATTCCCTATTTTTCCCAAAAGGTCAAAGCAGTAAGAATGGAAAGTCTTTATATCTATGTAATGAGTTGAACCGCCTATCAGCTTCTGTAATCTCTTTTTGAACTCTGTGGCAGCTGCCCTCGAAAAAGTGACCATGAGTAATTGTTCATGCCTTACATCTTCCATAAGGAGTAGGGATGCCAATTTATGCACCAACACCTTTGTTTTTCCACTGCCGGGGCCAGCGGCCACAACCATATATTGCGTTTCATTGTCCTTTATGATTTTCAATTGGGTCGGGGACAGCTCCCCAAAAAGTTGCCTGAACTTTCCAGGGGTCATTTTCAGCTTGAGTTCGTCAACCTTACTGCCCGGAAAATATCTTTTTAGGAAAGAGCTATAGTTCAATTGGAAATAATCCTCTACAAACTGAAGGGCGTCCCGATAATCCTCTATCATTTTCTTGGCATATTCCCCAACAATGTGGATTTGCTGTATCTTGTTTTCGTAAAACTGGTTGAGTTGTTGGTAATCATCTTTGGTATATCGCTTATAGTTGTCCTGTTCAATCCTTTCAATGGTCAGTCGGTTATAGACAACAAGAAAGCCCCCCTCAATCTTTATCGCACCAATGCGGGATAAGTAAAATAGGGCATCTTCAACCTCTTCAATGGATACTTTCTTCCCGAAGCTTGAAATGGATCTTTCAAAACCATCTTTCAATTCATGCACGGAGAACTCAACCATTATTTCTTCTTTTCCTGTCTCTACAGTGGGCAAGTTCAAATTCGTTTTTTCATAAAGAAACTCGATAAAGAACCTTGCCAATTCATGACGCTTTTCCAATTTTTCCTGTAATACTTCCTTCGAGTGGAGGGAAAACATTGTGACATGGTTCTTTGAATAGGTCAGATTTTTCCGTTTTACCCAGTTTTTAATGGCCCAAAAGTTGATAATCGTCTTAATCTTACTGGGTGAAGCATCAATACATCCATTTTCTTCAGCCTCCTCATTCATTTCTTTTATGTGGAGGATCTTTTCCTGTTCTTCAATCAAGGGAAGTAGAAACCTTTCCAATTTGTTAAACTGGTCCACTGTTCTAAGGGAGCGGTTCTTGTTTTCCCTTTTTCTTATAAAAGCGGTCAGGTCTTTTGCATCTGCCAGGATATTTTCCTCACGAAGCAGGGTGACAATGTTTATCACTTCTTCCTTGGCAATTCCCAAATGGTCACTGATGTAATCGACCCTTGACTCAGCGGTTTCCTCATTTGATTGTTTTCTGCTTTTACTTGAAAGGAGCTTTTTTATAATCCGGATACCTTTTTCCTTTTGCTTTCCTTCAAATCTGTTAGAAGCATTGATTTTATCGATAGCCTCTTGGGCGCTCTTGGAGAGGATACTATTGGCAAAGACCCTGGGCATATTCTGTCCCCGTTTCAGGTACCCTGCATTTTCCAACGCCGCTATGGCAGTCGTAACCCTTGTCTCAATTTGCAGTACATTGTCATCCCAGCCGGCTTTCCGCGCTATTTCAAGGGCAGAATTGGAGACCGTTGACCGAAATCTTGTGATTTCCTTGATGGCCTTCCAAACCTGTTGGATTTCCTTGATGGAGAGCTTGGTCTGGTTCAAAAGGACGAAGTGTTTGCCCAAGTCCTCCTCATTGAACAACACATAGCAATCCGCAACAATATTTTCGTCCCTTCCGGCCCTTCCAGCTTCTTGGATATAGTTTTCAAGGGAATCGGATATTTCATAATGGACCACCAATCCAATATCCTTTTTGTCAACTCCCATGCCGAAGGCCGATGTTGCGACCATTATTGGGACTTCCCCGGAAATGAATGCGTTTTGGTTAGTGGTTTTCTCCTGTATGTCCATTTTGCCATGGTACGGTCTTGCATTAAAACCATCTTCGGTCAAGCGTTCCGCAAGCAAATAGGCCTTTCTGGTCCTTGAAACATAGATAATGGTCGGACAATTTTTCGTCTCGATCAAATCCCTCACCGTTTGGTATTTTTCTTCCTCGTCGGCCTTTTCAAGGACCATGTACTGAAGATTGGTTCGCGATGTCCTGGAAGCGAACACTTCCAACTCAAGTGAAAGCTTTTCCCGAAAATAATCCCGGATGTCCTCGATCACTTTTTGTTTTGCGGTGGCGGTAAAACAGGAAACAGGTATGCCATCCAAAAGATTTTTCTTTTCCTGGATCATTTTGATAAAATCTCCAATGTATAGGTAATCCACCCTGAAATCCTGTCCCCAGGATGAAAAACAATGCGCTTCATCAACGACAAAACGGACTATTTTCCTTCCCAGAATTAACCGTTCTATGGTCTTTGAGCGCAAGGATTCAGGAGAAATATAAAGAATGGATGAGGAACCGTCTTCAACCCGTTCAAAGGATTTAGCCCTTTCGATAGGGTCAAGCATGCCATTTATGGTTACGGCCTCCGTAATACCGTTCTTTTCAAGGTTATCCACTTGGTCCTTCATCAGGGATTGCAAAGGGGAGATAACAATGGTCAATCCCTTGGAGTTTTCACCGCTCATCAGTGCAGGTACTTGAAAAGTAACGGATTTTCCTCCTCCAGTTGGAAAGACCGCAAGAATGGATTTATTGTTTACGGCGGCCTTTACAGCTTTTTCCTGTAATGGTTCACCGCCATAAGTTCTATAAGAACCAAAACCAAAGAACCGCTTTAGCCCCTTGTGTATATCCAATGCACTGTTACAATAAGGGCACCCAGTAATACAAGGTTTGTTCCTTAAAAGGAACATGATACGCTCAACGTCAGGATAGTTCTTCAATACCCAGGGAGGTGTAATTGACCTTACCTTTTTATGTTGGATGAATGAGTTTATCAGTGATAGGGCATAGGCCAGTTCAATAGGATGCTCCGAAACCAGTTTTTTCAAGTCCACACCCTCACAGATTTCCTTTCCAAACTTATTCTGGATCAGACCTTCTATGTTCAGATTGTCGCTCGTATAACCGATGAAATGAAAAAATGAATGGAATTCCCTATGGGGGTTCAGTAATAAAAAAAGAATTTGTTGAAAGGTCTTGTCGGTTTGCTTAAAGGCGGCGACTTCATCATGGAACAGATCTTTTGCTTTGATGGAGTCGTTCAGGGGATTGTTCAGATCCTCCGATTGTAACTTGTCATCCTTAATTAATCTATGGTATGGTTTAGTCGGAAACAGAAGAGGGGAAAGATAAAGCGTGTCAATTACATTGGATGGGTCTATTCCAGCCTCGTTCAGGGATTTGCCAATATACTTTATATCGTGATTAAAAATATTGTGCCCACATACGAACTGGGTTCCGTTGAGAAATTGTTTGAACTCAGCTATGGAAGTTTTATGGAAGGAACTGCCATCTCCCTTGACACTTCCGATGTCAAGGATCTTTTGGCTTTTCGGCTCAATTTCTGTATCAACGAATGCAATTGAATTCATAAATTAATAAACAAGAAAATAATATCTTCCTGGTATTCTTGTTTTTCCTAATAGTGCTGTAGCCTTACCCTTTCTGAAATCATATGCTTTTTAGGACAGCTCTAAATTCAACAATTTTTGATTAATAATGTTTGTTTCGGGAAAGAATTCTTCTCCGAAGTGGTTTCTGTATTCCCTCGGTGGCATGTACCTCAGTGCCGAGTGCGGGTTCTCTATATTGTAATCTTTCAACCATTTTTTGGTCTATCTTCTTATTTGGTGCAGGTCATTGAACCAATATACATCAGGTACGCCCTCACGATAATGCCTGTTCAACCGTTCCATGAATACATTTCAAGGGCTTTCCGGTTGTATGAACATGATTTCCAATCTCTTGTTTTTATGGAAGGCTTCAAAAAGACTTTTGGACGGTTTAGGTTTTATAGAAAAGTATGTCCCCATGGACTACATATTGCCGAAACTGAAATTGAATTTTCAACAAAACAAATACAAATTATAATTGTCACATGGTAATGCCATGACTTCACAAATTATCCGATAAACTCTTTGAAAAAGCGTTTTCCTGCCTAGGAAAAATTGGACAAAAAACTTTTCAAATCAGTCTAAGCAATTGCATAAAGTCAATTTCAAAAAAGGTTTCTCCAGTACCCTAAAACTGGTGTTTCCCTTTTCAAAAATAAAAGGCTTTGAAAATTAGATGTTTTAATAGGAAGCGTCAAACTTCTGATTTTCTTAACGTAATTATCGGCAAAAAACCTCTTTGGATTTTGCTTTATAATTTCTAAAAATCAAAACTTTGACTTATACATTTAAGGGGTCTGATAATAAAAAATGCCTTTATTATTTTTCGGCGCAAGCGAAAAATAGGCATGGAATAAGCAATTCTAGTTTAACCACATCAGTCTAGTGAGCTTAACTTTCCGTACACTCACGTCGCCAAATGAGTTTAAAAGAATTTCTAACTCCCTTATGGAACTTGTCAAGACCACCGGCAAGTTTTAATAAAAAATAGGGTTTCTACTTCCTTGAAAATCCAAGGATTTTTCTACGTCGCAAACACTCCCGATTTTCTCTTAAAAGTCTTGACAAAACCCACATTGTTTATTGTGCTACGCACGCAAGAATCAAACAAACACCCCCTTAAATGAAACTTGGATTACATCTAATAAAAAAGAACAAATAAGATGAAATTTTGCAAAACCCGTAAATCAGAAGCCATGCAAAAGTTAAAAGAACAGGGAACAAAAGCACATCAAATTATAATTAGTAAATCAATTTTTAAAAGCCTTTTGGATAAGGCAAAATCTAATATTAATCTTTTAAATTTTTAAGTCATGAGTACATTAAGAAACAAAGTACAGTTAATCGGAAACATTGGGAACGACCCAAAAATTATGAACCTTGAAAACGGTATCAAAGTAGCTCGTTTTTCAATGGCGACAAATGAGTATTACAGAAATGCACAGGACGAAAAGGTGCAATCTACACAATGGCATTTTGTAGTTGCATGGGACAAAAAGGCGGATATTATTGAGCAGTACACCCATAAGGGTAAAGAAATTGCCATTGAGGGCAAACTTATCTCAAGAAGCTACACTAATGAAATGGGTGTTAAATGCTACGTCACCGAAATTGTAGCAAGTGAGGTTTTATTGTTGGGTTCTAAAAGTGAAAGTACCACTATAAACGAAATTCCAGCACAGACGGAAGAGGGAAAAGAGCAGGATAATATTTTGGTGGAAACCACCACCCAAGAAAACAAAGACGAACCCAAAGGGAAAAAAAGCCACAGCGGAGAACTAGAAGTAATAGTAAAAAGGAAGGACAACGCGCAGCTTAAAACAGTGTGACTTTGAAAATAAAGAGGGCACGCCACGTTACGCCTTGCCCTCTTTTTCATTAGTCTAAATGCTAAAAATTTTTCTTAATGAAACATCAAAATAGCAAAATATCGACAAACAAAAAAACGCAGAAGCTGGGGCGACAGATAACCTCTTCATTGGATGCCTACGAAGTACTTTGGGAGGATTGGGAAACTGATGATATTGAAACTCAGGAATCATTTAAATTGGTCTTGCTCAACAATGCCAACAGGGTAAAGGAAATCATCGAAATTTCAAGAGGTGGGATTACAGGTACATTGGTAGATTTAAGGGTGTTGTTTTACAAGGTAATCAAAGCGCTATCCGTTCACGTTATCTTGGCGCATAATCATCCGTCGGGAAACCTTAACCCAAGCACCCAAGACAAACAGTTGACCCAACGAATTAAAGAAGCGGCTAAGCTGTTAGATATAGCGGTACTTGACCATATCATCATTACCCCTTTTGGAGAGTATTACAGTTTTGCAGATAACTGTATTTTATAATAAGTTTTGGTAATTGGTCGAAGTCAGGTAAAAGGGCAACTTAATAAGTTGTCCTTTTCTTTTTAATGATGTGCAACAAAAAAAGCAATGCATTGTAAATATCTCAAAATCCATCTTTCCAATTTCTTAAAATACCGTCTTTTTCATTTAACCCAATCACGTACATATAACTTGTTGTAAGTATTGTTTTTCGGGCTGCTTGCAGCTCGAAAAGGAATAGCAAGAGGGTAGCGCGCTAAAGCGACGCTACGTATTTGATTTGCTACGCAAAAGCCCATAAACACAGGTGTTTATGGAAAAAGTGAAAAATGTAAAACAAGGTTGAAATTGTGACAATTCCATTGGTAATGCCCGTAAACAGGGCTCAAAATTGTGACAAAAACCAGTTAACAAGTAAATAATGGACGGGTTCAAATCCATACGGTTTAAAAAAAGTACAGTGCTTAGATTTCGTGTCTTTTCAAAGAAAATGGCAAAATCTTATACGGACACTTTAGAATCGATTATGGACTTTTTCGAGTGGCACGGTTTCAATCCATCCCAGAAATTTACCAAAAGTATCATCCAAGAAATATTAAAAAATAGGCAGCGAACCGAAACTTCAATTAAAAGAAATGAAGCGACCATTGCCATCATTCGGGATATAGAAGTGAACCAGACAAAGCCGAATAATGCAATGTTGTTATCCCTGTTTGGAGCAAATGAAAAGGAGGAAAAACCCATAAGAAAAGAGAAAAAATTATTGGAAAACAAACCCGAACAAAATCAGGAAATCGAAATCACCGTGCCAAAGATCCGCTATGAAAGACTGGCCGAAAAGATGGAAAACATGACCAATGATTTTGATTACGTCCTCAGTAAAGTAACAGTGGCAAAAAGCAGTTTTGGCAAAGAGTATTTAAAGCTTGAAATCTCAAAAGCCGAGCTTGAAAAATTCACAAGAACACTTAAAAATTTATAAGCTATGCACATTAACATTACAGCACAAAAAATCGGAAGGGGTAATGAAACCTATAACTCAAGCGCAACCGATTTTGTCAATTATCTGGAGAAAGAAAACGAGGAAAAGCACCCAGGGCTTCAGGAGCATTTTTTTGACCAGTACAATGACAAGGTAAGCCCCGAAAAAGTCATTTCTGAAATAGATGGAAATACAAGAAAACTTCGTAGAACGGAACCTAAATTCTATTCCCTTACAGTCAGTCCAAGTGCAAAGGAATTGAAACATATAAACAACGACCCTTCACTACTTCGAAAGTATGTCCGGGAATTGATGAAAGACTATGCCGCTTCGTTCCATCGTGATAGGGAAATAACGGCCAGTGATATTAAATACTATGCCAAGATTGAACACGAACGCACCTACATGGGATTTGATAAGAAGATAGAGCAGAACGCCCCTTATAGAAAACAGATTGCAAAACTAAAGAATGACATTGCCAAAGTTGAACGGGGTGAAATTAATGGGAGCGTCAAAAAAATACAGAAACAAATTGACAATTTAATCGAGAGGGCACCACACAAGGTTAACGGAAAGCTACTTACTGAAGGAATGAAAAAGGAAGGGGCACAAACTCATGTGCATATCATCGTGAGCAAAAAAGATGTGACCAATTCACATATTCTTTCCCCTGGTGCAGTGTTCAAAGAGAACACAACGAATCTGAACGGTAAGGATGAAAAGCAGGGTTTTCATAGGAAAAAATTTTTCGATGCTGCCGAAAAAAGGTTCGATACCATTTTTGGATATGATAGAAAATTTGTCGAGAGGTTCAGCAATAGAAATCTGTTCAGACAAGACCCAAAAAAGTTTTTTGCAATGGTGGCAGGGCTGCCAACAAATGAAAAAGAAATCGCTCTTAAAATGCTCTATAAATCTGGAATCCCAACCAATAAAAAAGGGATTGCCCTTAAAGCTTTCAATAAAGCAGGGCTTAATGTTCCCAACATCCCAACCAATAAAGTACAGTTAGCGATAAAGGCTTTCAATAAGCTTAAAAAAGGATTGGGAAAAGCCGTCGAATCAGGTTCAATCGGAGTTTAAATAAACGTTAGAAATTATGATACATATATGGATTTTAAGTTTGGTTTTATTAAATGGTGTTTCCTATTTCTCAATCCGGTTTGTGAGGTATGGATTTTATATTATCCTTATAGCTATTGCAGTTACCGCAGTTGGATATTTTCCAAGAATTCCTCTTCAGGATTTTCTTCAAATTGTACTCTATGCAAAATTGCCCTTAACACTTTCCAGCCTGTTCTTTTTCGTCCATTTTTCAAAGGATGAACAGCCAAACAATGTGGATAAGAAATATAGGGTTGTTCTACCGACCAAAGGAGCAAATGTTGTTCTTGAAAATATAAGACGGGGAGTATCTGTAATCGGTTCTGCCGGAAGTGGCAAGACCGAAAGTGTTGTTTACGGTTTGTTCGAGCATTTAGGAGCAAATGGTTTTTGTGGCGTAATGCATGATTACAAAAACTTCGAGATTACCGAAATGGCGTACCCAATTTTTAAAGGGAAGGACAAGGATTTTTATATCATTTCCTTTGACCCGATATATAACAGGGTAAATCCGATTGCCCCAAAATACATTCCCGATGAGGAAAGTGTACACGAAATTTCACGGGTGCTTTTGGAGAATCTCTTGGAGCTTAAAGAAAGTGGAAGTACCGGAGCATCAAAGTTTTTCCATGATGCCGTAGAAGGGCTTATAGGTGGCATGATTTGGCGTTTGAAAGTGGATTACCCCCATTATTGCACGATTCCCCACATGATAGCTTTATACCAATATTTGACAACGGATGAACTAGTGCATTTTCTTAGTGCCGATATCACGTCTAAAATGATGGCTGATGCATTCATTGACAGTGTAGGTTCAGATAGACAGTTGGCAGGCGTAAAAAGCACATTGGCTAATGCCTTTAAGAAAATAGGCACTAAAAAAATCTTTATGGTACTATCTGCCGACGAAACTCCTTTGGACGTAAACAATCCAAAAAAACCTGCATTGATTTCCATTGTGAACAATCCGAAAAAAGAAACCTCTTTATCTCCCGTAATCGCAACCGTTATTCATTCTATTACCAAACAAATGAGCGAGCGAGGTAGTTTGCCGTCATTTTTATTAATGGAGGAAGCTTCCACTTTACGGCTTTTAAACATGCACCGAATACCCGCTACCCTACGGAGTTATGATATTACCACCATATATGTATTACAGGATAAAATTCAGAATGATTTAATGTATGGGGATAAAGCAAGTAAAGCCATTTTAAGTAACCTTTCCTATCAATTTTTCGGCAAGGCAAATGACCCCGACACCGCTAAATATTACGAAAGTTTTTTCGAGATTGTTAAGAAGCCCACTAAAAGCGTGAACAAAGGTCATAACTTGAATTTTGATACCCGAATAACACAAGGGGAAAGAGAAGTTGCCAAGACCCGTGCAAGTGCTTTTTACGGGCTTAAACAAGGTGAGTTTATAGTTTTCTATGATGGAAAGGACAAACTGGCGCAATTTAAACTACCTATCATCAAAAGGGAATTGCCCGAACCCTTAAAGATTACGGATTCAGAGTTAAAAGCCAATTTCGATAAAATACATAGAGAAGCGCAATCAATTTTTAATTCCTGAAGTATTGATGCGCTATGCAATTGTGTATTGATTTAATCAATATTTGCAGCAAGTTCCACTCGTTCAATTTTCCATTCAATTTTTTACTTGAAAACTTCAATGAAAATGAAAAACTACCTAAGAAACCAACTTTTATGGAAGCAATTAGCTTTCTTATTTCCATGAGAAACGGCTCCTAGTAACCTTACTTCAGTATTTACCATTTTGTTCCATAAGAAAATTTATAGATATTGCAAACATGCAATTGTCTGAAATGTATATAGATGAACATAAAACCCTTCGCTTTGGCGATGGCTCTTTGTTTTCTTTAAACAATGAACTCGATGAAGAATTGCACTATGGCATTGCTTCCCGATAAACTTTCCCATGACAACTTATATGATACCATAGCTTTTTTAAGAAAGGAGGATATTGTATACCGCAAGGGTCGGAAATCCCTATGAATGGAAACAGATAGGAATTAAACTAAAAAACTGCTACAATACTTTTACCATATCCATAGCAGTTTTTCCTGTGATTTAACTTTCATAATCAAATTACATATTGGCTATTGCTTCAATTTTGCATAAACCCACATTAACATGTCTTTCTTGTTCATTTTGAATTATCCGCATTACTTTGGGATTTTCTATGCACTATATTGATTTTGATTTAAGGTGTTCTGTAATTTGTTCATATCATCTCTTAGTTTTTTCTCAACAACATTCGTATAAATTTGTGTCGTAGATAGTTTTGCATGCCCAAGTAATTTGGAAACGGTGGCAATAGGTACACCATTGGAAAGTGTTACAGTAGTTGCGAACGTATGCCTTGCTATATGGCAAGTTACCTTAAAATCTATTTTACAAATAGTTGCTATCTCCTTTAGGTATTGATTCATTTTTTGATTGGAGCAAACAGGAAGAAGTCTTTCTGAATCATCAAAATTTTCATACTTCTTTAAAATGGCATTTGCTTTATCCAAAAGAGGAATCTTAACTGGTTCATCACTTTTTTCCCTATAGAGGGATAGCCATAAATTACCATCAATGCCCATTACTACATTATTTTTATTCAACAACTTGACATCGATATAGGATAGACCAGTATAACAACAGAATACGAATACGTCCCTAACTCGATTTAATTTTGGACTCTTTAGCTCTACTGTTTCAAAGTCATTCAATTGTACTTCATTTAAGAATCCATTTTTGAATTTGGTATAACTCAGTTCGTATTTTTCAAATGGGTGCTTTGAAATCCATCCAAGTTTTTCAGCATAGCTCATTAACTTATTTAGTCGTTCTATATGCTTCATTATACCGTTATTCTTCAATGGCTGCCTTGGGTTTAAATGATTCTTTGGGTCGCGAAGGAACAACTCAAAATCATCTATGAAATTATATTGAATATACTCCAATGGTAAATCTGGAGTTTTAAACCTCTTCTCAATGAAGTTCCGCAGATAGGTTTCTGTAGTGGTGTAATTCTTTAAAGTTCCCTTTGCAAGTTTGATTCTATTTTTATCATAATGATATTTGGATAATCCAAGCAAAGTTTCGTTACCATGGTCGGTTCCTTGATAACGGGCTTTGAGGGATTGGGAAGTTATATATTTACCCTCTCGTTGAAGTTCTTTATAGGATTCTTTTAAATCGACTTTGATGACATCTAGTTCGTCATTTAAAGTCCTTGCCTTTAAAGTTCTGCCAACAGCTCTATTCATTTTATTGTCCCATTCCTCAACGGGACACCATAGCTCCGTATTAAATTCTGTGCGCTGTCCGTTTACAGTAATTCTGACATAAATAGGTGCACCGTCATTTTTCACTCTGGCTTTTACCAGACGAAATAAAATTTTGAAAGTTTTTAAAGATTTCATTTGTCTTTCGTTTCAGGTTAAACATCCTAACACGAAAGTTAAATCACTAAGAAAGACTTGCTTTCTTTAAAAAGGTAAGGAATAAAATCTAAATCGAGTGTTTCCGTTCTGTTCCCGAATTGTTCCCGATTTATTTGATTTGAAAACTAACTAAATGATGACAAAAAAAATTAAATTCCTGAAAATCATTTAGTTATAAATCAATTAAAATCATTTAAAATGATTTTGTCGGGGTGGCAGGATTCGAACCTGCGACCTCCTGCTCCCAAAGCAGGCGCGATAACCGGGCTACGCTACACCCCGAGATGTGTGTTAAAAAGAAAAAGCGGAGAGACTGGGACTCGAACCCAGGCGACAGTTACCCGCCGACAGATTAGCAATCTGCTCCGTTACCACTCCGGCACCTCTCCTAACATTTTATTATGAACGTGCATTTTGAAAATGCGGATGCAAATGTACCTTTTCATCTGTAAGAACGCAACTATTTTTTCTATTTTTTTGAAACGAATTTATTCCATACCTGTTATTCAGGGTACTCCACTCGAAGATGGTAAATATTGGTCAACTTTTGCTTCAATACTTTTTTCACCTTTTCTATTTCTTTTAGGGTAATGTTGGCATTTAAAAACTGGTGTGCCTGCATTTGTCCTTTTACAATTTTTTCGACAAACTCGTCAATTATAACATATGTCGGATTCTTAAGACTTTTAGAGGCGGCCTCAACGGCATCCGACATCATCAATATTGCTGTTTCTTTTGAGAATGGAATCGGCCCGGGGTATCTAAAATTGTCCTCATTAGCTTCTCCCTCCAGTTCTTGTTGTCTTTTATAGAAATAGAAAACCAATGTGGTTCCATGGTGGGTTCGCAAAAAATCGATTATTCTGTCCGGCAAATTGTTCTTTCTGGCTATTTCAATCCCCTGTATTACATGATCAATAATAATCTTAGCACTTTCTCTGGGGGGTAAATCATCATGTGGATTTACACTGGTAATTTGATTTTCAGTAAAAAAAGTTGGATTGTTCATCTTGCCAATATCATGGTATAATGCCCCTACCCTTACCAGCATTGCGTTTGCCCCTATCTCGTTGGCGGCCGCTTCCGCCAAGTTCGCCACTTGAAGTGAATGATGAAAAGTTCCAGGTGCTTTATCTGATAATTCCTTTAGGAGTTTGGAGTTGGTATCGGATAACTCAAGTAGCGATACATCGGAGACCAATCCAAAGATTTTCTCATAAATATAAATCAAGGGTTGAGCAAAAAGAGTTAAAAGGCCATTAAGAACGAATATCCCAAAAAGCATCCATTCTATGTTATCCAAATTACCTTCGTGAATGGCATGAAACGCAAAATATCCAATGATATAAATCAATGTAATCTGCCCAACCGAAATAAAGAGGTTTGCTCTTTTGTAAAGTTCCGATGCTGTTAAAATAGTTACAATCCCTGCGATGGTCTGTAAAAAAATGTACTCAAAGCTATTGGGAACCACAAACCCTAAAATTAAAACTGTAAGAACATGTGCAAACAAGCCCAATCTGGCATCAAAAAAGTTTTTAAGCACCAAAGGAAGAATACATAACGGTACCACATATACATAATTCTCATTGTTCTTGACCATAAGCGTGGTCGCCAAGACCATTAGAACTATATTTACAAAAATGAAAGTGACCTTATTATTGTTCTCAAATATATTTTTCCTGTAGCGCTTTAAAAATAAAAACAACATTATTAATACCAACGCCACCAAAATGGTATATCCTAAAAGGATGAAGTAATAATTGTTGCCACGCCATAGTTCAGATTCAAATTCTTCTTTGAGTGAATCCAGTATTTTTAAATTTTCGGCTTCTACCACCTCTCCTTTAGCTACAATCAAGGTTCCTTCTGAAACCTCTCCCCTAGTAAAAGAAATTCTGCTCAGTTCATCCTCAAGGGCCTTTTCGGTCAGTGCATTGTCAAAAAACAAATTTGCCTGTAAAATCCCCTGAATGGTATTACCTAAAATTGCCCTTACCTGGTCATTTTCCCCAGAAATTAATTCTGATATCAATATCGTTGTCTTAGCTAGGTCATAATAGCTGGTGGACATTAACGGTTTTGCTTCATTATTTCGCACAACTAAAACAGAGCTGGGGGTTGGCAAGTCTTGAAAGATGCCCAAGTTATAAATGCTGTCCAATACCCTTATTCCAGTGTTCAGTAGCTTTTCTTTTTCAGAACTTGAAAAACTGTTGGCCGTAGAGAAACCTATGAGTTCCTTTTCAAGATCGTCTTTTATTTTTGCGGGTATCGAAGGGTCAAAAGTGTAATAATCAACTTTGTTATCGCGCAATGATTGTTGTTCACTTGCTATCTCCTCTTGAGTTTTCTTAATAGAGAAATCTATCGGTGCATATAAATTTTCATACTGCCAAGGTCTACCTTTTTGGAATTCATACTTAAACTTGCCTCCTTTTGGAAAGAAAAAGACAATCAATGCGACTGTTACAACATAGAGAAAATACTTGTAGACAAGTGATTGATGTTTGTAAACATTATCTAAAGTTTTTCCCATTCTATATGCTATTGCCTCAAAAATAGAAAATATAAATAAGAAGTGTAGTGGACATTAAACCATTAAGCGTTGCATATAATTTTAGTATTTTCGCGTCAGTAAAAATTCGCAGATGAACAAAGTTGTTATTGTTTCCGTTGCAAGAACCCCAATAGGCAGTTTTATGGGGGCCTTATCCAGTATTCCGGCGCCTAAATTAGGTGCAGTGGCCATAAAAGGAGCTTTGGACAAAGTGGGCTTAAAACCTGAGCAGGTAGAAGAAGTACTTATGGGAAATGTTGTTCAGGCAGGTACGGGTCAAGCGCCAGCGAGACAAGCGGCCATATACGCCGGAATACCCGATTCAGTGCCCTGCACTACGGTAAACAAAGTATGTGCTTCTGGAATGAAGTCTATAATGCAAGCAGCGCAGTCCATCTCATTGGGTGAAAACTCAATTGTTGTTGCTGGTGGAATGGAAAACATGAGCCTTATTCCTCATTATGCTTACATGAGAAACGGGTTGAAATTTGGACCGGCAACTTTGGTTGATGGAATGCAGAAAGACGGTTTAGTGGATGTGTATGATCAAAACGCCATGGGTGTTTGTGCAGATGCGTGTGCGGCTGAACACAATTTTACTCGTGAAGAGCAAGATGCTTTTGCAATTCAATCCTATGAAAGGTCGGCCAAGGCTTGGAAAGATGGAAAATTTGCCAGTGAAGTGGTTCCTGTGGAAGTTCCACAACGTAGAGGTGAACCTCTGATTGTAAGTGAAGATGAGGAATATAAGAATGTAAAAATGGAAAAAATTCCTGCTCTTCGTCCTGCTTTTACCAAGGATGGGACGGTAACCGCCGCAAATGCCTCAACAATTAACGATGGAGCGGCAGCAGTGGTGCTTATGAGCGAGGAAAAAGCTTCAGAACTCAATATTAAACCTTTGGCCACCGTTAAAGGGTACGCCGATGCTGCGCATGAACCCAAATGGTTTACTACTGCCCCTGCCAAGGCATTACCAAAAGCATTGGACAGAGCAGGTGTTACTATTGGTGATATAGATTTTTTTGAGTTCAACGAAGCATTTTCTGTAGTAGGACTTGCCAATATGAAACTTTTAGGATTAAAGGACTCCAACGTAAATATAAATGGTGGGGCAGTATCCCTAGGACATCCTTTGGGCTGTTCTGGAGCCCGTATCACCATTACATTACTGAGCGTGCTTGAGCAAAATAATGGAAAATTGGGTGCTGCGGCCATTTGCAATGGTGGTGGAGGTGCATCTGCAATTGTTCTTGAAAGAAACTAACACAGGCTCTGCACATGCAATATGGAGTTTGCCTTTTAAGTGTTGTTTCTATAAGAATATCTCCTGATGACACTACAGAGTTGGTATCGCAGCTCTTATATGGGGATTACTTCAAAATTCTGGAAAGCAGAAAAAAATGGAGCCGGATAAGGGTTGCTTTTGATAGCTGTGAAGGGTGGGTTCCAAATAACCAAATTGCATTAATTTCAGAAAACGATTTTGAAAGTTTAAATACATCTTCTACCAAAAAACTATCATCCGATATTGTTTCCCATATATGTACCGAAGACGGCATGTTACTTCCTATACTTCTTGGGTCATTCATCTCAATGACTAATTTAGTGGGACATACTTTTGAAGGCAATTCGACACATGGCCAAAACCCTAAATCGGATTTAGTTGATACGGCTTTATTATATTTAAAAGCGCCATATCAAAAAGGTGGGAAGACACCATTTGGAATTGATTGTTCCGGATTTACCCAGATGGTTTACAAAATCAACGGATATACTTTAAAAAGAAGTGCCGAAGCTCAATCAACTCAAGGAGAAGCGCTAAGTTTTATTGAAGAAAGCGAACCGGGAGACCTTGCCTTTTTTGATAATCATGAAGGAGTCATTGATCATGTGGGCATTATCCTAAAGGATAATTATATAATACACGTCAACGGACATGTTCGAATTGACCGTATAGATCATACCGGAATCTTTAATACGGATGAAAAGCTCTATTCCCATAAACTAAGAGTAATTAAAAAAATCGTGTAACAAAAAAGGCCCATTTTAAAATGGGCCTTTTTTGTTTTTTAAGGGAAGTCAATGTATTATTCCCCTAGAAGTTTTTTAATACGCATGAAGTTTTCAGTATCTCCCAAAGCTCCATATATATTTTTAAGCTGGGAAAGTACTCCCTGATTGTCAGGATTTGTTTTCAGTGCATCTTCCAGTACTTTGGCACCTTCACCAAACAAATTATCCTTTTGCTCTTTCAATTCGTCATATCTAGCAATATCCGCTTTTGAGCTTCCTAAGGTATTCATTTCGTCTATAAGTCCGTTACCTTCGTTAACATAGGTCGTGGAAAGGTTCAAAAGAGCATTGATATATCCAGGGTCTATGTTCAAGGTCTTTCTATAAGCATCTCTCGCTTCTTCAAGATTACCTTGTTCCATATTGATTACGCCAATGTTATAAAGTAAATCAGCGTTGTCAGGGGCCATTTCAGAAGCCGCACCCATTAATTGCTTAAACTTATCCTTATCGCCCATTGCGTAATGAAGGTTAGCCTCTCCTAAAACCAAGTTTACGTCTTGAGGGTCAACTTGTCTAGCATCAACATAAGCGGCCAAGGCTTTATCATTATCTCCAAGTTGTTGATAAATCAAAGCGATATTCTTTACAATCTCCGCTTTCTTAGATGGTGTTCTTTCTTCTTTTGGTTCTTTGTGCGTTCCAGCTTTTACGTATAAATCCCTAGTACTTTGATCCATGGTCTCAACTTCTCCAGTCTCCACATTTACTGCCGTATAGGTAACACCACTTCCATCATATCCAAGGTCTTTAAGTTCGTTGTAATACGTTAAGGCCTTTTCATAATTACTGCCATTAACGGCACTACTTGCTGCATAGTACAAATAAACAGTATCCGTTGGACTTAATTTATATCCCATATACAGTTTATCTGCAGCCTTGTCAAATTTTTTGTTATTGTTGTCTTCAACAGCAGCATTAATCAAATCTGAGGTCATTTGCGAAAGGCTTTGGGTGGCAATAGTTGTGTATTTCTCCTTTCCACTCTCTTCCTCAATAGAAACAACTTTTTTGAAGGCATCAATAGCGGGTTCAAAAGCTGTTTGATCACCTTTCTTGGCCAAATCTGAATATACGTTTCCTTTAACCGCATAATATTGAGCTTGTAATCTAGGGTCTGCCGCATCAATTAAAGAAGCTGCACTATCTATTGAAGCCTTTGCACTAGCTGCATCTCCTCCCTTAAGCGCCTTTTCAGCCGCCTTGATTTCGTTCTTTTGAGAGAATCCCATTGTAGAAATTCCAACGGCTAGTAGCATTAAAACTTTAGTTTTCATTTTAAATGTAATTATTAGTGTTTATGATTATTCCTTATTACTATCGTCCGTATTGTTATCAATTGCCGTGCCATCTTCCCCATTTACCTCAATATCAAGTATATCGGCCTCTTCAACAGCATCCTCATCCTTCATCACCTTGGCAACGGCCGCAATAGAGTCCTTATCCTTAAGATTGATAAGTCTTACACCTTGTGTTGCACGTCCCATTACACGTAAATCCTCGACACCCATTCTGATGGCGATACCTGATTTATTAATAATCATAAGATCATCGGTGTCAGAAACATTTTTGATAGCCACAAGACCTCCTGTCTTATCTGTAATGGAAATGGTTTTAACTCCCTTACCTCCTCGATTGGTCACACGATAGTCATCAATGGTTGAGCGCTTACCATAACCGTTTTCAGAAACCACCAAGATATCATCTTCAAAGTTATGGACTGAAACCATTCCGATAACCTCGTCTTTATCATCAGCTAAGGTAATTCCTCTAACACCAGAAGCATTTCTACCCATAGGTCTGGTCTTTCCTTCTTCAAATCGGATGGCCTTACCAGATTTCAACCCTAGGAAAATTTGACTTGTCCCAGTAGTGAGTTTGGCCTCGAGCAGTTCATCTTCATCCCTAATGGTAATCGCATTGATTCCGTTTTGACGCGGTCTTGAGTACTGTTCCAAGGATGTCTTCTTCACTGTACCCTTTTTTGTGGCCATAATCACGTAATGTGAATTCACATAGTCCTCATCTTTCAAGTCCTGGGTACATATGAATGCCTTCACCTTGTCCTCTTGTTCAATATTGATAAGGTTTTGGATGGCCCTTCCTTTGGAAGTACGGCTTCCTTCTGGAATTTCGTAAACACGCATCCAAAAACATTTACCTTTTTGTGTAAAGAACAACATGTATTGGTGGTTGGTTCCCACAAAAAGATGTTCTAAGAAGTCCTCATTTCGGGTCGAGGAAGCCTTTTGACCTACTCCTCCCCTGTTTTGGGTCTTGTATTCGGTCAAAGGTGTACGTTTAATGTAACCCGCATGTGAAATTGTAATAACCACCTGCTCATCCGGAATCATATCCTCAATGCTCAAATCGCCACCGGCAAAGTTGATTTCAGACCTTCTTTCATCACCATACTTATCCTTAACTTCAAGAAGCTCATCTTTGATGATTTCCATTCTACGTTCCTTCTTGGCAAGAATGTCCTTCAAATCCTCAATGGTCTTCAAAAGTTCATCATATTCTTCACGTAGTTTGTCCTGCTCCAGTCCAGTAAGCTGGCGTAAGCGCATTTCTACGATGGCCTTGGCCTGAATTTCGGTCAACTTGAAACGTTCCATCAGGTTGTTTCTAGCCTCTTCCACGTTGGATGATCCTCGAATAATTGCTATAACCTCGTCAATATTATCTGATGCTATAATAAGACCTTCCAAAATGTGCGCGCGATCTTCAGCTTTTTTAAGCTCAAACTTTGTTCTGCGCACCACTACTTCATGTCTATGCTCTACAAAATGATGAATGATTTCCTTTAGGTTAAGCAACTGCGGCCTTCCATTGACCAACGCAATGTTATTTACACTGAAAGAAGATTGAAGTGCTGTATACTTATAAAGCATATTCAACACAATGTTGGGAATGGCATCACGCTTAAGAATGTACACAATACGCATTCCTTTTCTGTCAGACTCATCCCTAATGGAAGAAATCCCTTCTATCTTTTTATCATTGATCAGATCGGCCGTCTTTTTGATCATATCGGCCTTGTTCACCTGATAAGGAATCTCCGTCACAATGATGCATTCTCGTCCTTGAACCTCTTCAAAGGTGGCCTTACCACGCATTACAACACGGCCACGACCCGTATGAAAAGCTTCCTTGACACCATCATAGCCATAAATGATTCCGCCTGTTGGGAAATCTGGAGCTTTAATATGCGTTATCAGCTCATCAATCTCAATATCATTGTTATCAATATATGCAACGGTACCATCTACTACTTCAGAAAGATTATGTGGTGGCATATTGGTAGCCATACCAACTGCAATACCAGAAGCTCCGTTCACCAACAAAGCAGGTATTCGGGTTGGGAGAACCGTAGGCTCTTTTAACGAATCGTCAAAATTTAATTGATGGTCAACTGTGTCCTTATCGATATCAGCCAACATGTCGTCGGCAATCTTGCGCATTCTTGCCTCAGTGTAACGCATTGCCGCTGGGCTATCACCATCCACAGAACCAAAGTTTCCTTGCCCATCTACCAGCATATACCGTAAGCTCCATTCTTGGGCCATACGCACCATAGCATCATATACCGATGTATCGCCGTGTGGGTGGTACTTACCCAGCACCTCCCCAACAATACGAGCCGATTTCTTATGGGCACTTGTAGACCTGACACCAAGCTCATGCATACCAAAAAGTACTCTTCGGTGAACCGGTTTTAGTCCGTCCCTGACATCTGGCAGGGCACGTGACACAATGACCGACATTGAATAATCAATGTAGGCAGATTTCATCTCATCTTCAATGTTGATAGGAATTAACTTTTCTCCTTCAGCCATGCTAAAATCCTCTTGTTTTTTGCGGTTAAAATATCACGGCAATATACGCAAAATCGCACCTTTGAAAACAATTGCCCCGCACTTTATTAAAAAAATTATCAACATCGTATTTTAACTGTAAATAGCTGATAAAACTTTGTTAAACTCTACCGAAAATGGGTTTTATTTCGACTTTTACTACAAGTTTATCGATTAAGGGTACGGTATTTGACTACGGTAATAATACTTTTATTAATTTTAATTGCTGAAAAGGTAGTATATGGACGATAATTTTTCCCCAAGAGTAAAAGACGTAATAGCCTATAGCAAGGAGGAAGCCCTCAGACTAGGGCACGACTTTATAGGAACAGAGCATTTAATGCTAGGTCTTTTACGCGATGGCAACGGTAAAGCCATCAATATCCTGGATGCCTTGGACGTAGACTTGGATCATTTGAGAAGAAAAGTCGAAATCTTAAGCCCAGCAAATCCAAATACGGGAACCATCCAAAAGGATAAAAAGAATCTACATCTGACAAGGCAGGCGGAGCGCGCGCTTAAAACCACCTTTTTGGAAGCAAAACTCTTTCAGAGCTCTTCCATTAATACCGCACATTTGCTGCTTTGCATCTTAAGAAATGAAAATGACCCCACCACCAAGCTATTGCACAAGTTAAAGGTGGATTATGATAATGTAAAAGACCAGTTCAAATCCATGATTACCAGTGATGATGATTATTTGGATTCTCCACAGGCAGAATCATCCTTTCCAAGCGATCCAGATGATACCGGTGATTCTAAGGAAAGTTCATTTGGTTCAAGTTCCTCTCAAAAAGGGAATAAAAAATCCAAAACTCCTGTCTTGGACAATTTTGGACGTGATTTGACCAGACTTGCCGAAGAGAATAAATTAGACCCGGTTGTAGGTCGTGAGAAAGAAATTGAAAGGGTTTCTCAAATCCTTAGCCGAAGAAAAAAGAACAATCCATTATTAATAGGAGAACCTGGAGTCGGTAAAAGTGCCATTGCCGAAGGTTTGGCACTTAGGATTATCAACAAAAAGGTCTCAAGGATTCTATATAACAAACGAGTAGTCACTTTGGACCTAGCTTCTTTGGTTGCAGGAACCAAATACCGTGGTCAATTCGAAGAGCGAATGAAAGCGGTAATGAACGAACTGGAGAAGAATGATGACATTATTCTCTTTATTGATGAAATTCACACCATTGTAGGTGCCGGTGGTGCCACAGGAAGTTTGGATGCCTCCAATATGTTCAAACCTGCATTAGCCAGGGGGGAAATTCAATGTATCGGAGCTACTACACTAGACGAATACCGTCAATATATTGAGAAAGATGGAGCTTTAGAACGTCGTTTCCAAAAGGTTATGGTAGAACCGACCACGGTCGAGGAAACCATTGAAATCCTTATGAATATCAAGGGCAAATATGAGGATCATCATAATGTGAATTATACTGACGATGCCATATTAGCATGTGTAAAATTGACCAACCGCTATATGACGGATAGGTTTTTGCCTGATAAGGCAATTGATGCACTTGATGAAGCAGGTTCCCGTGTACATATCGTGAACATGGATGTACCCAAACAGATTCTTGAGCTTGAAACACAGCTGGAAGAAGTTAGGGAGCTCAAGAACAGTGTAGTCAAAAAACAAAAATATGAAGAAGCCGCTAAGCTTCGTGATGATGAAAAACGTTTAGAGAAAGAGCTTGCCTCAGCGCAAGAACGTTGGGAAGAGGAAAGCAAACTACATCGAGAAACTGTCTCAGAGGATAATGTAGCAGATGTGGTTTCCATGATGAGCGGTATCCCAGTAAATAGAATCGCGCAAACCGAAAGTAACAAGCTGGCCGAACTTCCAGATTTAATAAAAGGATTTGTAATTGGACAGGACGAGGCTGTGGCCAAAGTGGCCAAAGCCATTCAACGAAACCGTGCTGGACTTAAGGATCCCAACAAACCTATTGGTTCGTTCATATTCTTGGGTCAAACAGGGGTTGGAAAAACCCAGTTGGCCAAGATTCTCGCCAAAGAACTTTTCGATTCCGAAGATGCCTTGATTCGTATCGATATGAGCGAATACATGGAAAAGTTTGCAATTTCAAGATTGGTAGGAGCACCTCCTGGATATGTCGGTTATGAAGAAGGTGGGCAGCTTACAGAAAAAGTGCGCCGTAAACCTTATTCGGTAATTCTATTGGATGAAGTTGAAAAAGCGCATCCAGATGTATTCAATATGTTGCTCCAGGTTTTGGACGATGGCTTTTTGACCGATAGTTTAGGCAGAAAAATAGACTTCAGAAATACCATCATCATTATGACCTCCAATATAGGGGCAAGACAGCTGAAGGATTTTGGACAAGGTGTTGGTTTTGGCACAGCAGCCAAAAAAGCACAAGCGGACAGTCATCAAAAAAGCGTCATCGAAAATGCATTGAAAAAAGCGTTCGCACCAGAATTCTTGAACAGGATTGATGATGTAATCGTGTTCAATCCATTGGAGCGAGAGGATATTCATAAGATTATCGATATTGAATTGAACAAGCTTTATAAGCGTATTAAGGAAATCGGATATGACCTTAAACTCTCTAACAAGGCCAAAGATTACATCGCCGATAAAGGTTTTGATAAGCAATACGGTGCAAGACCGTTAAAAAGAGCAATTCAGAAATATATCGAGGATGCCTTGGCTGAAGAAATCGTAAATTCTAAATTGAATGAAGGCGATAGCATTTTCATTGACTTAGATGCGAAAAAAGAAGAGCTAAAGATTAAAATTGAAAAACCTGAAAAGTCACCTAAAGCAGATGGTTAATGGTTCTTCACTAAACATATAAGGCCAGCGAGATGCCGGCCTTTTTTATACCCGCTGTTACCGTACACACGATATTTACGCTTTTTATCTATTATTTTTCTGCCCTTTGGCCTTTCAATCTACTTTCGTCTTGAGACACTATAATTATTTTGGGGAATGAAAATTGCTTCTACTAGAAACGCTCGTGTTGTACGAGAATATCAGTTGGATATAGGAAGCGTTCAGGTTTTTGACAACTATATGGTTGCCACCTTCGATGAAGGCGCCACAGTAACATTGGAACGCACTTATCAAATTATCGGAATTTCAGAAATTCATTTTAGGGATAAGGATTTTGGCTATATAAGCCTGCGCAAAAATTCATATGCTGTTGATCCCACTGTTTATAACTATTTACGAGGCATGCAAAACCTTAAAGCCTTTGCCATCGTTTCCAAAAAGGAAATAGATATGCACAACTTTAAGATAGAGAAGCTTTTTTACAAAAAGAACATGGAATTCTTTATTGAATTCGATAATGCTTTAGCATGGGTCAAAAAAAGGTTGAAAAACAGCAAAAAGAAGAATAAGATTTAAGCTTCTTCCTGCTTCCCTCCATTTTCATTTTCTGATGGCCGAAGTAACTCCAAATAAGCCGATCCTATTTCATTAATAATATTCGAGGCCTTTAAAGCTTCATATCCAACTTTTGAGGCACCAATATCACCTGCCAATCCATGAAGATAAACGCCAAAGATAGCTGCCTGTAGAGGTTCATAACCTTGGGCAAGTAGTCCGGTAATCATTCCAGTTAATACATCTCCACTTCCCGCAGTCGCCATGCCAGGGTTTCCCGAAGTGTTCACGTAAACTCTATCACCACTTATAATTAGAGTATGTGCTCCTTTAATAAGGAGAATAACATGATTTTGGCTTGAGAAGATTTTAGCTTTTTCCAATTTATCAAAATCATCGCTCCACTTTCCAATCAATCGTTCCAATTCTTTTGGATGGGGAGTAAGTATGGATAGTTTTGGTACCTCCTTAAGGAGTTCCGGTTGTTTTGCCAGGATATTCAATCCATCGGCATCTATTACCATCGGTTTATCCACCGTTTTCAAGAACGCTCCAAAAGCCTTAATGGTTTTCTCGCTGGTTCCCAATCCCATACCAATCCCAATAGAGGAAGGTTCAAAAGAAGTTTTAATTCCAGTTACTTCATCATCGTCATCATCAGTCAAAACCATAATCTCAGGAATCGCGGTTTGAAGGGATTGATATCCACATTCGGGAACAAATGCTGTAACCAGCCCACTACCTACCGATAAACATGCGTTACTTGCTAGTTGAACTGCACCAATCTTCCCATAACTCCCACCAACAATCAATGCATGTCCATAGGTTCCCTTATGTGAAAATTTGAATCTAGGCCGATACATGGGAAGTACTTCAGGTCGACCTATAAGTTCATAGGAAGCCTCAGTTGTGTTTAAAAACTCAACATCTAAACCAATATCCAAAACCTCCCATTGATTCACATAAATACCAGTTTCCGGAAGAAAAAATACCAACTTCGGTACCTGAAAGCTCAATACATAACTAGCCTCAACAACGTGCTTAGGGTCCCATGGACTTCTGTTCATGGGCAAACCTGAAGGAATGTCTACCGATAACACAAATGCTGACGACGCATTAATATGCGAAATTAGCTTACCTACCCACTCATCAGGTTTTCGGTTTAAACCAATACCAAAAATAGCATCAACGATAATATCATTGGGCGAGATTTCAGGTAAGCATGTTTCCTCATTGATAAATTCAGGCCATATCTTTCTATCCTTTAGCCGCTCAAGATTCAATAAAAAATCTTTGGAGCGTTTTTCGCTATAATTGACCACATATACTTTAATGGTATAGCCATGTTCCTGAAGATGGCGCGCCAGCGCGATACCATCACCCCCATTATTGCCAATTCCGCAAAATAGATGAATGTTCACTTGTGCACTTTGCAATCGGGAATGCATCCATTCAAACAGATTTGTCGCAGCCCTTTCCATGAGTTCGTCGCTGGTTATCTGTTGTTTGGCTATTGTGAATTTATCAGCTTGATAGATTTGTTCGGCAGTAAATATTTTCATTCAACAAGAAAAAATAACAATTGTAACGGATTTCGTAAAAATTTAAGATTCGTTTGAAGAAGCCCTTAAATGTACTACTTTTGACCCTGATTATTGTACTATGCAATTTAAACAAACGGATATCAACCCTTTAGTGATGGAAACTTCTTCATCTATCTTCACGTTGACTACCATCACCCCTTTGGGGTAGTCTATATATTTATTTCCGTCCGTTTATTAAATCCATTTCAACATTTCACAACATAATTTAATCATGAAAGTCCTAAAATTTGGAGGTACTTCAGTAGCCAACCCAGAAAATATAAATCGAGTAAAATCCATTGTCGAAAACACAAAAGCAGATAAGGTAGCCGTTGTGGTATCCGCTTTTGGAGGCATCACGGACATGTTGCTTACCACTTCCGCTTTGGCCTCAAATCAGGACCACGAGTACAAAAATGGCCTATTGGAGGTTGAAGAAAGACACATTTCTGCCATTAAAGAACTCATTCCCGTTCAAAACCAAAGTAGTATTCTGAGCAAGGTAAAAAGTGAGCTCAATGTACTGGAAACTTTGTTGGAAGGTGCTTTTTTGATTGGGGAGTTGACTTCCAAGCTATCCGACAAAATTGTTAGCTATGGCGAATTGCTTTCCTCTTTCATCATAAGCGAGTTTTTTAAATCAGAAGGCCTTGATGCTCAACTTAAAGACAGCAGGGAACTTATTATCACCGATGAAAATTACGGTAAGGCGTCCGTTGACTTTACATTGACAAACAAGAATTGTAATACCTATTTCAAAGAAGGAAAACATAAAATCACCGTGCTACCGGGTTTTGTAGCTTCCAGTTCCAATGGAAATCTTACCACATTGGGTAGGGGTGGCTCCGACTATACAGCGGCCATCATTGCAGCTGCCCAAAATGCGGATGTTTTGGAGATATGGACCGATGTGAGCGGTATGTTCACTGCGAACCCGAAATTGGTGAAACAAGCTAGATGTGTTGAGCGTATCAGCTACGAAGAAGCCATGGAACTTTCACATTTTGGTGCTAAGGTGTTGTACCCTCCAACCGTACAACCGGTGCTCGACAAAGAAATTCCGATAATCATCAAAAATACATTTGCTCCGGAAGACCTAGGGACAACTATTGCCAAAAGCAGCAATGGAAATGGGAAAACAGTCAGGGGAATTAGCCATGTGGGCGGTATTAGCTTGCTCTCTTTGGAAGGACCAGGTATGATAGGAATTCCAGGAATTTCAAAACGTTTTTTTGAAACACTTTCATTGGAGAATATCAGTGTGGTGTTGATTACGCAAGCTTCCTCGGAGCATTCAATTTGTGTTGGAATTTCAGAAGGTGATATGGAAAAAGCCATGGTTGCCGTAAACCAAGCTTTTGAATATGAAATCAGCACCCATAAAATTCAGCCCGTAGTTGTCGAAAAAGACCTCGCCATAATTGCTTTGGTGGGTGACAATATGAAAAGTCATCAAGGTTTAAGCGGTAAAATGTTCAGTACCCTCGGAAAGAACAATGTGAACATAAGGGCCATTGCCCAAGGAGCTTCTGAACGTAATATTTCTGCAGTAATCGCCAAAACAGATGTCAAAAAAGCACTGAACTCCCTGCATGAAAAGTTTTTTGAGGAGAACATAAAACAACTCAACCTTTTTGTAATGGGTGTTGGAAATGTGGGTTCCAAATTTTTGGGACAAATCCAGCAGCAAAACTCCTATCTAAAGGAAGAATTACAGCTTAACGTCAGAGTTATAGGCATCAGTAACTCAAGAACCATGGTTTTTGATGAAAACGGTATTGATCTTAAAAATTGGGAAACCGCTTTAGTAAATGGTGAAAAAGCCAACAAAACAGCATTTTTTGAAAAAGTCAAAAGCCTAAACTTCAGAAACAGTGTTTTTGTGGACAATACAGCGAGCGACGAAGTAGCGCAAAGTTACCCTGATTATCTAAAGAACAGTATTTCCGTTGTGACCTGTAACAAGATTGCTTGTTCTTCAGATTATGTTTTTTACAAGGAGTTGAAAAAATTAGCGAAGAAGTACAATGCCCCCTTCTTATTTGAAACCAATGTCGGTGCAGGACTTCCCATCCTAGATACACTTAAAAATTTGATAGCTTCTGGGGATAAAATCAACAAGATTCAGGCTGTATTATCTGGAAGTTTGAACTTTGTCTTCAACAACTTTAATGATTCGGTAACCTTCCACGATGTGGTAAAGCAAGCCCAGGAAGAAGGCTACACCGAACCGGACCCAACCATCGATTTAAGTGGTATCGATGTCATGCGAAAGATTTTAATCTTGGCGAGGGAAAGTGGCAATGAATTGGACATCGAACAAATTGAAAACGAAGCCTTTTTACCGAAAGAAAGCTTGGAAACCAATTCCAACGAAGCATTTTTTGAATCTTTAGTTAAATACGAATCCGATTTCCAGAACATGTACAAAGAAGCTGCTGATAAGGGCAGTAAACTTAAATATGTGGCCCAATTTGAAAATGGAAAGGCCAAGGTTGGACTTCAACAGATTCCAAAAGGGCATGACTTTTATAATTTGGAAGGAAGCGATAACATCGTACTTTTCTTCACGGAACGTTATCCCAACCAACCCATGATCATAAAAGGTGCTGGAGCTGGTGCAGATGTTACTGCTTCGGGTATCTTTGCGGATATCATCAGAATCGGAAACTTTTAATCATGGAAAAGATAAACGTATTTTGTCCTGCAACGATTGCCAACGTGTCTTGTGGGTTTGATGTGTTAGGATTGGCTTTGGACAGTGTTGGAGACATCATGACTGTCGAAAAGACCAAAAGAAAAGGAATTCATCCAATTACTGTATTAGGTCAGGTTCTGCCTAGTATTCCAAGTAAAAATGTTGCAGGGGTTGCCGGTCAGGCACTTCTTGATTCCTCTGATTATGAGGGAGGTTTTGATATCACAATTCACAAAAAAATAAAGCCAGGAAGTGGAATTGGCAGTAGTGCTGCAAGCTCGGCCGGAGCCGTTTGGGCCATGAATGAGTTATTGGGTAGGCCATTTTCTACCTTGGAATTGGTGCAATTTGCTATGCAAGGCGAAAAGTTAGCTAGTGAAGTAGCTCATGCCGATAATGTAGCTCCCGCTCTTTTTGGTGGTTTTACTTTAGTAAGAAGCTATGAACCGTTGGATATCATTGCTATTCCCACACCTACTGAGCTTTTTGCAACGGTGATACACCCGCAAATTGAGGTAAAGACATCCGATTCTAGGAAAATATTGAAAACCAAGATTACCTTGGAAAAAGGCATACAACAATGGGGCAATGTAGGTGGATTGGTTGCCGGTCTTTTTCAATCGGATTACGATTTGATTGGCCGTTCGCTGCAAGACCACATCGTAGAGCCCATTCGGTCCATATTGATTCCCGGTTTTGATGCCATTAAATCCAACGCCATTAAAGCTGGCGCTTTAGGCGGTGGAATCTCTGGTTCAGGACCTTCTATTTTTGCGTTGAGTAAAGGAGAGGAAACTGCAAAAAAAGTAGCGGAATCCATGCATGAGACCTATCAAAATATTGGAATCCCATTCGACATTCATATATCAAAAGTCAACACCCAAGGTGTAAAAAGATTAAACTAATCTATGAACTTTTACAGTTTAAACGACCATACCATTCAAGCCTCTTTTAGGGAAGCCGTCATTGCTGGAATTGCTCCAGACAAAGGATTATATTTTCCTGAAAGAATCGAACCACTTCCTAAGGAGTTTTTCGATACTATCGAATCGCTTTCAAATCATGAGATTGCCTTTACCGCCATTCAACAATTTGTGGAAGGTGAAATTTCCGATAATGTGCTTAAAAATATTATTGCAGATGTATTGGATTTCGATTTTCCTGTGGTGGAAATTGAGGACAATGTAGCCACGTTGGAACTTTTTCATGGCCCAACCATGGCCTTCAAAGATGTTGGTGCCCGGTTTATGGCCAACTGCCTCGGTTATTTTTCCAAAGGAAACGATACCAACGTTACGGTGCTTGTAGCCACCTCTGGTGATACCGGTGGTGCCGTTGCCAATGGGTTTTTAGGCGTTGATGGTGTAAACGTGGTCATCCTCTACCCTAGTGGAAAAGTAAGCGACATCCAAGAGAAGCAACTGACCACTTTAGGACAAAACATTGTGGCTATGGAAATCAACGGTACCTTTGACGATTGTCAACGTATGGTAAAAACGGCATTTTTAGATCCCGAGATAACCGATTATAGAAAACTGACCTCCGCCAATAGCATCAATATTGCGCGCTGGTTACCGCAGTTGTTCTACTTTTTGTTTGCATACAAGCAAGCAAAATCCAAAGGAAAGGAGATTGTATTTTCTGTTCCTTCTGGCAACTTTGGAAACATTTGTGCTGGAATGGTTGCCCAAAAATTGGGGATGCCCGTAAAGCAATTTGTGGCTTCGACCAATGTGAACGATGTGGTCCCAAAATTCATGGAAAATGGGGTTTATGAGCCCGTACCGTCCAAAGCCACCATTTCCAATGCTATGGATGTGGGTGACCCCAGTAATTTTATCCGAATAAGACATTTATACCAAGATAATTTTGATGAACTGAAGGAGCATCTTTCCTCCTACTCATTCTCTGACGAAACCACAAAAGAGACCATGAAAAAGGTGTATTCCGAATCGGGATATGTTGCCGACCCTCATGGCGCCGTGGGCTATTTGGGGTTGAAGGAATATCAAAAATCCAACCCGGACACCTATGGTATTTTCTTGGAAACTGCACATCCCGTCAAATTTTTGGATGTGGTGGAAGAAACCTTGAATCTAACACCAGAAATTCCACCACAAATTCAAAAAGTGATGGGCAAAGAGAAAAAATCCATCAAAATAGACACCTACGAAGGGTTGAAATCTTATTTATTGGAGAAATAGTTCCTGTCACAACCAGTTAACAAACATTGTTTAAAAGATTAGGAATTTTTAGGTTGTTGCTTTGTGGAATTCAAATAAATTTGCCCCTTAAAATGTAAATGATGAAAAATACTGCTTTGACCGACACTCATATTGCCTTGGGTGCCAAAATGGTTCCCTTTGCCGGGTATAATATGCCGGTTTCTTATGAAGGTGTAAATGTTGAGCACGAAACGGTGCGAAATGCCGTGGGTGTTTTTGACGTTTCCCATATGGGTGAATTTTTGATTGAAGGACCAAATGCTTTGGAACTCATTCAAAAAGTAACTTCCAATGATGCCACAAAGCTAACCGTGGGCAAAGCACAGTATGGATATCTACCCAACGAAACAGGTGGAATTGTTGACGATCTCATCGTTTATCGGATTAAGGAAGAAACCTATTTGTTGGTAGTGAACGCCTCCAACATAGAAAAAGATTGGAACCATATTTCAAAATATAATGAAGCCATTGGGGCAGAAATGAGAAATCTTTCCGAAGGTTACTCGCTTCTCGCCATTCAGGGACCTAAAGCCATGGAGGCCATGCAGTCCTTATCCTCAGTTGACCTTTCGGAAATCAAATTCTACAACTTTGTTGTAGGTGACTTTGCAGGCATTGAGCATGTCATCATCTCCGCGACAGGGTATACCGGTTCAGGAGGGTTTGAAATCTACTGCAAAAACAACGAGGTGCAGCAAGTTTGGGATAAAGTGTTGGAAGCTGGGGCCGATTTTGGAATAAAGCCAATTGGTTTGGCGGCCCGTGACACCCTTCGTTTGGAAATGGGCTATTGCCTTTACGGAAACGATATTGACGATACCACCTCCCCTTTTGCGGCGGGATTGGGTTGGGTGACCAAATTCACCAAGGATTTTGTGAACAGCGAAGCTTTGGCCCAAGAAAAGGAAGAAGGCCCAAAACAAAAATTGGTGGCTTTTCAGTTGGATGAAAAAGGAATTCCAAGGCAGGGTTACGCCATTTTGGATGAAAACGGTAAGGAAATCGGAAAAGTAACCTCAGGAACCATGTCTCCTTCGCTGTCCCAAGGAATTGGATTGGGGTATGTGACCACCGAAAATGCCAAGGTGGATAGCAAAATCTACATCCAAATCAGAAAGAACCAAGTTCCTGCGACTGTTGTAAAATTGCCGTTTTATAAGAAGTAATGCCAAATTTTGAGTCCATTCTTAGCACCATTGCCCAAGAGGTCTCCAATGAGACCGACAAGGGTAGAGTGGCCAGCTATATCCCAGAATTATCTTGTGTAGACCCCAATAAATTTGGGATATCTATTTTGGATAAGGATGGGACAACCTATGCTATGGGGGATTCAAAAGAAAAGTTTTCGATTCAGAGTATTTCTAAAGTATTGGCGCTTTCCATGGCGTATTCCCTTTTGGATGAACGCATATGGGAACGGGTCGGTGTTGAACCTTCGGGTGACCCCTTCAACCATTTGTCCCTGTTGGAAATGGAAAATGGGGTGCCAAGAAACCCCTTGATCAATGCCGGTGCCATAGTGGTATCCGATATTTTGATATCACACCTAAAGCATCCCAAAACTGATTTTCTGGAATATGTTCGAGGAATAGCAGGCGATAATTCCATAGATTATGATGAAAGCGTGGCGGTTTCGGAAAGAAAAACAGGATTCCGAAATTATGCGGCAGCCAACCTTATAAAATCTTTCGACAATCTGAAAAATGATGTGGAGACCGTATTGGATTTTTACTTCCATTGTTGTTCCTTGAGCATGTCATGCGAACAACTGGTAAAGGTTTTTTACATTTTTATGAATCGAGGCAACTGCCTTCAAAACAACAATTATCTTGACCTATCCAAGGTGAAACGTATCAACGCTATTATGCTCACCTGCGGTTTTTATGACGAAGCGGGTGAGTTTGCGTTCGAAGTAGGACTACCGGGAAAAAGTGGGGTTGGTGGTGGAATTGTGGCATTATTGCCCAATGAATTTTGTGTAGTCACCTGGTCCCCTGGACTTAATGAAAAAGGAAATTCCAAGTTAGGTATGATGGCTCTGGAAAAATTAACGACCATGACCGGGTTATCAATATTTTAGTATTTGGAGAAGAAAAAGAAGATACTGATTTTAGGAGCGAGTGGATTTATTGGCAACGCCATTTATAAAGAACTCTGCAACTATTTCAACACCTACGGCACCTATTGCCACACTACCGTTTATAGCGATAATGGACAATTTCTCCAATACGATATGCGGGAAGATGATATTGTTCAGCTGTTGGAACAAGTACGCCCCGATTTTATTATTTCTACTCTTCGCGGGGATTTTGGTGCTCAGGTCCAAGCGCACCAACACATGATGGAATACCTCATTAAAAATGAGACGAAGTTGTATTTTATCTCTTCGGCCAATGTGTTCGATGCTTATAGCAAGTTTCCTTCATATGAATACGATAAAACCCTTTCGGAAAGCATCTTTGGTAGGCTCAAAATAAAGATTGAAAACATGATGATGCGGCTGCCCAAGGAAAAAACCGCGATTCTTCGTGTGCCCATGGTTTTTGGCAACACCTCGCCTAGAGTAAAGGAAATCAAAATGCATTTGGAAGCCAATGAACCTATTGAGGTATTTCCCAACCTCATCATCAACGTGACCAACGATGACCGATTGACCCAACAAATCCATTACCTCATCAATAGGAACAAAACGGGTATTTTCCATTTGGGAAGTAAGGATTTGATTCAGCACGAAGAGTTCATAAAAGAGGTCATTAAACAATTAGGGAACTACCACCCCGTTCTAAAGCGAGTTTTTACCACCAACGAAGACCGCTATTTGGCTGCCCTCCCCAAGCACAACAAACTGCCCAAAAATCTACGGGTAAAATATCAGGAGATTATAGACCACCACCTTCCGGTTGAATAAAAATTGACAATGAACAATGTTCAGTGGACAATAAACAGTTAACAGTTATCAATTTTAAAATCCAATCCAGAAATCCCAAATTCCAAAAATCTGACATCTGCCTTCTCTCTGATTCTAAAAAAAGTCCAAGCTCAAGTTCAATTTTAATTTTCAACTCACCCCCTTCACCTTTTACCCTAGTCCGAAGCTTTTCAGCCGTCGTAGCCTTTCTACTTTGGTAAAGAAGGCTAGCGAAGGACTACCTTAACCCAAACCCCAAAAATCCAACCCTCGAATTCTCCTACAATCGAAATAATCCTTAATTTGGATGTGTGAACAAAGACCTACACCACCTACCCAAATCCAAACAAGAGGAACTGCAGCTTTTGGCCCAATTACTCGGCAGTTACAAAGAAGTTGAAATGGTCATCCTTTTTGGCAGCTACGCCCGGGGCAATTTTACCGAAGACCAATATGTAGAAAAAGGTATTACCTACGAATACCGCAGTGATTTTGATATTTTGGTGGTACTCACCCATGAGGACATGCGCCGAAAATTCAAGATTGAGGACAAAGTAAAAAACGAACTTACCGAGACCGGAAAAGTAAAAACACCCGTTAGCCTAATTTTTCATAGCATAAAGCACCTGAACAAATCCTTGATGGTGGGCAACTACTTTTTTAAGGACATAAAACAAGAGGGCATTGAACTCTACAATTCTGAAAAATTTACCCTGGCCGCACCCAAAAAAATGACCCCGGCACAATACCAACAAAAAGCACAGGAGTATTACGACCAATGGTTTAAAACTGCCAACGGTTTTTATAAACATTACAACTATGCTTTTCGCGACAACGATTTGCACCTAGCCGCATTCAACCTGCACCAAACGGTTGAAAGATATTATACCACCATTCTTTTGGTGTTCACGGACTACCGCCCCAAAGACCATAATTTGGAAACCTTGGGCATAAAAGTGGAGATGTGCGACAGGCGTTTTACCGTTTTCCCAAAAACTACTGATGAAGAAAAGCATCTTTTTGAGCTTTTAAAAAAAGCCTATATCGATGCCCGTTATAAAATGGACGAATACACCATTACCCAGTCCCAACTGGAATATCTGGCCGAAAAAGTGCAGTTGCTAAAACAATTGACCGAGGAGATTTGTTTGGAGAAGGTTAGGGAGATTGGGAAGTAAGTTTGAATTTATAAAAGTATTTTGGCGTGAACAAAAGAGTTTTATTGATTATTCCTTTTTTTATGATATTTAGTTTCTGTAAGAACAAAACCAAGGAGCAAAAGTTCTGGGACTGGTTTTCAAAAAACAATTTGACATATTATAATGAGGTTGAAGGTATTGATACAACAAAACCTCTATTTCAAAGATTAAATGCAGAATTAAAAAAAGTGAATAGCGAACTCACATGGGAATTTAGTCCCATTAAGGACAACGGAATTCGTGAATTCACCGTTTCTGCAGATGGAATAAGAGAGCTTTTTCCTGCGGTCGAGAAATTGGTTCTAGCTGCACCTGAAATTCCTAATTGGAAAATAAATGCTTTTCGACAAAGAATCCCAGGAGAAGATTTAAGAATAGATTTCGGTGAATTTTCAATTTCTTATTCAGACATTTTTTTCAAATATGAGGATGAAGGTGAAAAAATAGGAATTGAGTTATACATTAAGGATTTTGATGGTGAAGGACAGAAACAAAATGCTATTTATATATTGTTAGATGGGTTAATTGGCGAATATGATACGGAAACGGTTATCTCATGGATTGATTGGAAAAAATTAAACGAATTGGAAACAGGGAAGCTTTTTAAGTTTCATGAATTAAGGAATCTGGTAGATCAAAAGAAAGTAGAAAACCATAATTAGCGACAAGTAAGGACAATAATATCTGCTAACTAAAAATTATTGTTGTAAAGGATACCCTATAATAAATGGAAGAAGTCAAAATCGAAGTCTATCATAAAAAAGAGAAGGTAACCACAACCCTTTATGTTGAGCAGCTTTCCGAAAATAAATTCCGTATGATGGACAACGACTTTTGCAATCCACGGTTAACTTTAGGAACTGAATTCGAAACTAAAATAAACTTGGAGCACAAACACGAGGTCATAAAAATTTTGAAGGAATCGGAATTTATAACACGTAGGTTTCGATTAACACCAAACTACAAAGAGTCCGACTATCTCATGCTTGCCAATGAATTGGTGAAAAGAGGCGGCTTTTGGCAAGTTGATCTTGGAAGTTTCGCTACAGTTAATATCCCCAAAGACTTTGAGTTTAATGTAGATCAAATCATTAATGATTTGGATTTGAAGTTAATTGAGATATGAGATAAAAGAGTAGCTAATGATTATTCTTGAAATACTTGGCCGAATTTTTATTGAAATCCTCTGGGAAGGAATTATCTATGGTTTCTTTAATTTGATTGGTAAGGGGTTCTCCAAACTAAAAGAATTAATTACTGGGGTTAAAAAACCAGACAACCCTATTGAGGTTCTGGAGAAAAAATATCTCTACAAAATAATTGAACTTACCGATAATGTGAATTCAAAATTAAAAGTCGGTCAAAGAGGTGCTGTCATGGAAATAATTGATGAAAGTAAAGTGTTTGCCGAGTTTTATGACCAAAAAGGAAACCTTATTGAATGGGATGATGAATTAGCATTTGAAATTGGGATGGAGCAATTCAGGCTTAAAAAATAAAACTCCAATAGTATGGAAAGAATACAAATTCGGTCTACAAATTTTACAGTAAAGGAAATCGAATCTTTAATTGAATCAATGAAAGAAACTAATTATGATTGGATAGCTACTGTAGATTACATCGCTAGCAGTGATCAGGAGAACGCTGATGTTACATTCACCCTTGATGAAAAAGATCTAGGAGAATTTCTTAGTGTAATTCATTTTGGAGGCTATTATTATTGTTTAAACCACTAAATTTTAACATAAAATAAAAACTAAAACAGCCCATAAAATGAAACCACTACTACTTTTCACCCTATTGCTATGTGTCAATTTCAGCATTGGGCAAACCTATCAAGATTCGATTATTGCACATCAAAAGGAGTTGAACGACTTCTATAGCAACGAAGAAAAATCACCCCTTACCCAAAAAGACCTTAAAAAGTTTAAAGGACACGACTTTTTCGGTATTGATGAAAACTTTAAAGTAGTGGCCAAATTTGAACGCGCCGTGGATGCCGTTCCCTTTTTAATGAAAACCTCCACCGACAGATTGCCCACTTATGAGGTTTACGGCGTAGCCACCTTTCAACTCAATGGAAAAACGCTTCAATTGAACATTTACCAGAACCATAGAACCAGAACGATGCCGCAATATAGAAATCATTTGTTTCTGCCCTTTACCGACCTCACCAATGGCGACGAAACCTACGGAGGTGGTAGGTTTATCGATTTGGAAATACCCGAAGGCGACACCATCGTCATTGATTTTAACAAGGCCTATAATCCCTATTGTGCCTATAATAAAAAGTACTCCTGCCCAATTCCACCCAAAGAAAATGATCTGCCGGTGCATATTAATGCAGGGGTTAAGATTTGAATGGATAGCTCAAACAACCCATGAAGCGATTAAGAATCATTGTTTCGGTAAGTATTGGAATTATCCTAGTGATTTCAGTCCTTATTTTATGGTTGCTAAAAACCAATGGCATTACGGAATTTGATGAAGAAAAAAATCAGTATCAACCTCTCGTATCTAAAGAAGATGAAAGAACACCGGAATTCGAAAAAGGTTTAGCTATTTTTTTGAATGATTGCGCAAAATGTCATGTAACAAAGAACAAACTTCATAATTACCTTGATGGAGTCGTCAAGGAATATGGTGAACAATTTGTAGCCATGTTCATAACAAAACAGGACTCTTTAATTGAAAATAAGAATGATCTAGCTATTGCTATAAAGAGAGAATGGGGAAATAATGGCAATAGCCATAATTTTAATTATTCAGATAAAGAACTTAGCAACCTCATCGAATATTTAAAATGAAATCCTCTATGCAAGTTGAAGTTTCAAGATACAAGAGTTTTAGTCTTATACGAAGCGTATCAAAAAGTTAACCCGGAAACGGCATATCTTTCTCCAACACTTTATTGGTTATAACGGTTGAGAGTACAAGTGAAGTTGTCATCTCGCCATAGGCGGCCAATCTGCTATTCAGATTCTGTAAATGATCTGGGTTTTTAACGTAGCCCTTCATTTGCATGCAATCATTGCCCGTTAGCTGATGACACTCAAATATTTCAGGAACGGTTTTAACAAATTCTATAAAATTCTGTGTTTGGCCGTAACGTAATTTAATGGATATGTTCACTCCCAACGGATATCCCAAAGCTCCAATATTGATTTTGGCAGTGTATCCTTTTATAATGCCCCAATCTTCCAATTTTTGAATCCGCTCCGATACGGCAGGCGAGGACAATCCGACATTCTTTGCAATTTCCTTCACTGGCATTCTCCCGTTTTTTTGAAGTTCGGCCAAAATTGCCCAATTCATTTCATCTAATCGCATAGTTACATTATTTTAAATATCACGATAAATTTATTAAATAATTTTGGATTTTAATTAAAAGTCAAAATATTATAATGTTATAATAGCTATTATTACAATAATATAACTTTAAAATAAAAATATTTGATTAAAATCACAAATACTTTATTTAATTAATAATAAATTATAAAACAAGTATATTAATTAATATAATAACGTCTTTCATATTATAATTTTGAAGTATCAATTATCAATTTCAAAAAATGATATAATGAAACTAGAAATTAGAAAGGCGACCGTAAACGATTCAACAACCTTGGCCCTCTTGGCCCAGATAACTTTTAAAGAAGCCTTTGGCCATTTTTGGTCTGACAGGGAAACACTCAAAAAATATTTCAAGAAAACATTCGCAGTCGAAAAAATGAGAAGTAGCCTTGAAAAGGAAAACAATGTTTTTTGGATTGCTTTTGCAGACGAACTTCCCGTGGGCTATGCAAAGCTGAAAAAATATAGTCCTTTTGAAAAACTGAAAGATAAACGCCCTGCCCAATTACAGAAGATCTACATTCTGAACCAGTATATAGGCCATAAAATTGGAACCCAGCTGCAAGATGTCCTTTTTGATGAAGTGAGAAAACTTAATATTAAGTCCCTATGGTTAGTTGTATGGGATGAGAATGATAAAGGCATTCGGTTCTACGAAAGGCACGGTTTTATAAAAATCGCCAAACACCAATATAGTTTTGAACATATGGAAATAGATTATGAAATAATGACCAAAACCTTCTAACATGAAGATTACAGAAATTATTGTCCCCTTCCTACTGGCTTTGGTCGCCGCTTTTGGCAATGCCATTGTGACCATTGGTCATAAAAATGCAACAAATTACCCCAACCCGTTTTTCTTTGGTGCCATTTCATTACTTATTGCGTCGGCAGGATTGTTCACTATAGCCTTTCTGTACAAAACAGATAATCTTGGTCAATATATTTCAACCAATTTTAAATGGTTCTCATTGGCAGGTCTTGGAATGCTGATTTTAAACGTATTCCTTTATTTTCTTTACCGAGGTTATGGTGCTAACTCATACACTTTGTACGCTGTACTTGCCATAATTACCACTTCTATCGGAGTTTCGGTCTTCTACTATCAAGAAAAATTGAACTTCTACTATTTGGTTTCATTGTTTTTTGCCATAGCCACCGTCTTCTTCTTTTTGAAAGGGAAATCCTTGCTCTTAAATTTAGGTTAGAGCAAGTTACGCCCTTTGCCCGTTTAAAAGTTTAACTAAATCAGTGTCATCAATTGTTCTGAACCGTTTCAAACACAATTTTCCATGAATTGTCTTTTTGTCTTCTCCATGCCGTAATATAAGTTCCTACATTCGTTGCAGTATCCCGGGTCTGTTTGTTGATAAAGATTTCGTTGAAAGGATTGTGGGAAATGACCATATCTTTTGAAGTGATAAAAGTTGGCTTTCCATGAGAAATCAATTGAACCTCATAATTTTCATAAATACCTTTCCATAACGCTTTTGTAGAATCTGTTGAGATTTTACGAATTGGGGTATCTGGGAAAACATTGGTGAATTCTTCTTCGAAAAAATCAATCCAGTCATAATCAAATCGTTTATAGACCGTGTAAAAACTGTCTAGTTCCTTTGCAATAATGGTTTCAAGCTCGGTACTTGAAACGTCCTCATGATTCTTCTGTTCAGTCTTTTCATGTTTTTGACATCCAGTCATCATAAGACTAAATAAAATCAAGGCAAATGGTATTCTATTTTTCATATTTGTACATATTGATTTTTTGATGAATTATTGCTGATTATTTAATCCGTTTTCTTTTTTGAAATCAGCGTCATGTATTTAGAAAACTCGGCCTTTACGTTTGGAAACAGGATCAACAATCCTATCATATTGGGAAAAACCAAAGCCAATATCATAGCATCCGAAAACTTGATAACAGCATCTAGGGTAATTGCAGCACCCAAAACCGTAAAAATTAGGAACAGCACCTTGTAGGTTAAATCGGTTAGTTTTCCGCGGCCAAAAAGATATTTCCAAGCCTGAAGACCATAATAAGACCACGATAAAATAGTGGAAAAGGCAAACAAACAAACTGCGACCATTAAAACGTAGGATGATCCTGTGATGGAATCTTCAAAAGCCAAGGAAGTGATATTGACACCCCCTAAGCGGCTTCCGTCTGCAAAAAGTGCTTGTCCGTTGACCACATCTCCGTACATAAATGCACCATCCATATTAAAGAGAATAATGACTATCGCCGTCATAGTGCAGACCAATACCGTATCAATAAAAGGTTCCAATAAACCGACTAATCCTTCCGAGGCTGGATAAGCTGTATTCACCGCAGAGTGGGCAATGGCCGCGGAGCCTGCCCCCGCCTCATTGGAAAATGCCGCACGCCTAAAGCCCTGGATCATTACACCTACAAATCCACCCGTAATCGTGGCTTTGGGTGAAAAGGCTTCGGAGAAAATCCGGGAAAAGGCCTCATCTACCAAATCAATTTTAGAAAAAATGATGAACAGTGCGGCTCCCACATATAAAATGGCCATGAACGGCACCACTTTTTCGGTGACTTTGGCAATTCTTTTGATACCACCAATGATTACGATTCCTACCAAAACCGCAAATACAAATCCAATGATACTTCCCGTAGCGGAACCAGTCAACCCAAACAGCCCGATAATTTGGGCCGCTGCTTGATTGCTTTGAAAAGCATTTCCTCCTCCAAAGGAAGCTCCTACACAAAGGACGGCGAAAACGATGGCCAAAAAGCGGCCCAAATGTCCGAGCCCCTTTTCTTTCAATCCTCTGGACAAATAATACATAGGGCCACCAAAGACCGTCCCACTTTTGTCTATATCACGGTATCTTACACCGAGTGTGCATTCGACAAACTTTGTTGACATACCAAGTAGACCCGCCAAAACCATCCAAAATGTAGCTCCTGGCCCGCCAATAGATATCGCCACCGCAACAAGGGCTATATTACCAAGTCCAACGGTGCCTGATACAGCGGTCGCTAGCGCTTGAAAGTGGTTGACCTCACCTAAGTGACCTTCGTCTTTAATAGTTCCTTTTAAGTCTCCATCAATTTCTAGTACTGCTGGTTTTAGCTTTGGTTTCTCACGTTCCAGTTCATCATATTTTCCTCGAACCACTTGTATTGCGGTTGGAAAATGACGAATGTTGACAAAACCAAAATAGATAGTAAAAAATAGCGCTCCCAAAATCAGCACTATCAATACTACAGGGATTCCATAGCCAAGTATCCCAATTTCGGCCAAAATCAATTTTTCCCACCATACCGCAAAGGGCATAAAGCTATCATTGATTTTCTCGTCCAGTCCTTTTTCCGCAGAAGAAGTGACTATTTGTAAAGTTGAAAGCAATTCTAAATTCAGAAACAGCGATGTGCACATAATCCAAAAGTTTCTGAAATTTCATGAGTAGCATTGGATTAATCGGATAATGTCGGAATAAATATGAAAATGTCAGTAAGTCGGAAACTGACAAATCTTGGGTTTACCCATTATTTTCGATGGTTATGTTTTCTTTGGGGAGCAATAGCCTAATCTTTCTCTCTCTTTGTTCCGACATTTCAAATAACGTGGTCTTCAAGGGGATAAAGTGCTTTTCTTTTGTCCAGCTCTGTTTCCCAAAAAGTCCATCCAACAAAGCGGCGAGAAGCCTTTTCAGCTCGTTATGGTCATTAATATCGTACGTTTTGGAGACGTCGAAGTTTTTGGGTTTGATTTCGAGCCATCCATCCGTTTCTGAAAGCCTTCGCTCCGCAAAACATTTAAATAACTTATAGAGCGCTGGGGTAAGTTGAACGATTCTGTCTTCGTTGCCTGAAAATCCTTGGAGTGAAACTTGAAACTTATCTTTGTTTTCCAACACACTCTTTTTAGAAAACCTCAGCTTTAATTGGTGTGGCCCGGGAATTACAGTTTCCGTGAGTTCCTTTACCCAGCTTAGGGCCAGGGCAAAGAAGAGCATTATCAAAGATGTCTTGAAAATGGCCGAGAACAATAATAGGTTGATGGTATTGTCCAAAAGCTTATGCATCTGGGCCAAAAGCGTGATAGCAACTGTGATTATCGATAACCATCCCAACAAGGGCAGCCTTCTTTTTACAAACGATTCCCACAATACAAAACCCAAAAAGAACAGGGTCAATAAGGCATAATAAACATCTAGCTCACTAATTATAGAAGCTGTTCTGGTCAAAAACATCTTATGTAGTGTGGGTAAAAGCGCAAAAACAAAAGGAATGCCAATTATATAGGGCCAAAAGTTGGACTTTATCAAAGGTGCAAAGGGTTTAGGCAAATATCTGAACCAAGGTAGTGCTAGGAGTATGAAAAGACTGTTTAATAAAGAGAATACACTTCTAAACCCTTCTTTAAAATGTAGACCCAATCCAAGGCTCTCCCAATTAATTATTTCAACTAGGCCTGAAAGTGACCAGCATAGAATTGATAGCGCCAACCAAACTTGGCCAAAATCGTCTTGTTTTTTGCCGATATGATACCAAATGGACAATAAGGCAAAAAATGCAAAAAGACATACTGTGAATTGCCACCAACCATAGAAAATGGAAACTTGCGTTGAAGAAACAATATCCAAAATTTATTATGTTAGATTAAAATCGAACAAATTTGTTTGATTTCCAAGTAATAAAGATATTTATTAAAAATAATGAAAGTTCAGATAAGCCATGGAAAAACTAACTCCTACCCAAATAGAAAACCAACTAAAAAATCTAGAAGGATGGCGCTATGAAAATGGAAGCATCTGCAAATCTTTCAAGTTTACAGATTTTAAGGAAGCCTTTTCGATAATGACACGAATTGCCTTTGAGGCCGAGCAACAAAACCATCATCCTAACTGGGAGAATGTATACAATCAGTTAACCATAAAACTAAACACCCATGACATTGGGGGCATTACCCAAAACGATTTTGACCTAGCAACTTCCATTGAAGAGATTATAAAGACAAGGTAGAGAGTTCCAAGCTTGACAAAGGGCCATTTTTTGCTAAATTTGTCGCTGTCCAAAATCAAAATACATGGGAAGAGCATTTGAATTCAGGAAAGCACGTAAAATGAAACGTTGGGCAGCTATGTCCAAAGCCTTTACCAGAATTGGCAAAGACATTGTAATTGCTGTTAAGGAGGGTGGTCCCGATCCCGATTCCAATGCTCGGTTACGCGCCGTAATTCAAAATGCCAAGGCAGCCAACATGCCTAAGGACAATATTGAAAGGGCAATCAAACGGGCTTCGGACAAAAATCAAGGTGATTTTAAAGAAGTTTTATTTGAAGGTTACGCTCCACATGGTATTGCTGTTTTGATTGAAACAGCCACAGACAACAATACTCGTACCGTAGCCAATATTCGCAGTTATTTTAACAAATGTAACGGTAGCTTGGGTACTTCAGGTTCCGTTGAATTTATGTTCGACCACACCTGTAACTTTACCGTGAATGGTGAAGGTATTGACCCCGAAGAGCTCGAATTGGAGATGATTGATTTTGGTGCGGAAGAAGTATTCTCCGATGAGGATGGTATTCATATTTATGCTTCGTTCGAGAGTTTTGGGGCCATTCAAAAGGAATTGGAAACCCGTGCAATAGAAATCATATCTTCAGGATTTGAACGTATTCCACAAGTCACCAAGGAACTTAATGAGGAACAAGTGGCCGATGTTGAAAAGCTATTGGAAAAAATTGAAGAGGATGATGACGTTCAGAACGTGTATCACACCATGAAGGAATAGCTTATCTTGTATAGCAGTTTGTTGTAAAGAGTTGAAGCGTCGCACGACCAAAAAACTAAACTTTCCGTTATGCGTATTTTATTTGCCTGTATATCCATATTGTTTCTTGTCTCGGTCCATGCCCAAGAGATGACCGCCGCCAAATTATATGAAATTATTGAAAAAGAAGCTGATACCATCCAAACCAATGGTAATCAATATAGGTTCCTGTTCAACGATGCCATGCTTATCTGTGTTTTTGACGAAAATGCCAATCGAATGCGTATTATTTCACCGATTGTGGAACGTGAGAAAATTGGAGAAGAAGAACTTTTAAACGCTTTGGTAGCCAACTTCCACTCCGCCTTGGATGTTAAATATGCCTTGAGTGATGAGATTCTGTGGTCTGTCTATACCCATCCGCTCAAAGAGCTTACAGAGGGTCAGGTTGTGGATGCTATACAACAAGTATACGCAGCTGCCTTAACTTTTGGCAGCTCTTATTCCAGTACCAACTTGGTGTTTCCTGGCAACACTAAAAAGAAGGAAAAACCGAAAACTGATAAGAAATTAAATAAGACCTAATAGCTGTACTCCGGCACTTTGCCCTTTACTCCTTTAAAGAAAACACGGATTTCCTTAAAATCATTTTGAAGATTGTCTGTGGGGTATTTAGGTTCTGATATTTTAACTTGTTTATTCCCGAAATCGAAAGCGACCATTACAATTGGGACATTCGCTTTTTTTGCGATATGATAAAATCCCGTTTTTAGGGCTTTAACTTTCTTGCGAGTACCTTCAGGGGCCAAAGCAAACCGAAATACATCTCGTTCTTCAAAAATCTTCGCAATGCTGTCAACAGTGTTAGAGTTTTTTGTTCGATCTATGGGAGCACCTCCAGTCCATCTAAAAAACCACCCAAAAGGTGGTTTGAAAAGACTTTTCTTTGCGATATAATTGATTTCCCTATTGACCAATTTTCTGACCAGTAATCCCAAGAAAAAATCCATCCAATGTGTATGGGGAACAACTATCACTACACATTTGTTCAAATCTGGAAAATTGCCCACAAGCTTCCATCGTAGTACCTTAAAATATAGAAACTTGGCAAATGTGTGCATCTATCACCAATTTGGTTAATAAAAAATCGGAGGGCTATATTTTCATATAGATTTCCCGTAAGCAATCGGGGGTTATTTTGTTTTTCCAATCCTTACCCAGGGCATTTTCCCATAAAGGCTCCATACGCATGGCTACCTTAATCATAAGGTCAAAATCATTCTCAGTAAGATTGGAACAAATTCCTTTGGGTAATGTAATTTGATGTTTATGAATCATTTTATTGAACAACTCCACACCATCAGGATAGAATTTTTCCAAATGTTGAAAAACCAAGCAATTGCCCAATCCATGCTTGACCCCAAGCAAGTAAGAAAGCCCATAGCTCATGGCATGTGCTATACCTACTTGGGAATATGCAATGCTCATTCCCCCATGCCAAGATGCCATCATGAGCTTATCCCTTGATTCCTCCTCCGGAATATCTTCAAGAAAAACCTCATTGCACAACTCCAAAGCTTTCTCTCCATAACTTTTACTAAAGGCGTTCAAATAGGTTCCATTTAGGGATTCGATACAATGGATAAAACAGTCCATTCCTGTATAAAACCATTGTTCCGTGGGTACAGTTTTGGTTAGATCGGGATCCAATATCACCTGATCATAAGTGGTATAGTCTGAATTTATTCCCAACTTCTTATCAGGGCCCATTAACACGGTAGTTCTAGAAACTTCTGCTCCCGTTCCACTTATTGTTGGAATTCCCACATGATAAAGGGCTGGTTTTTTTACCAGATCCCACCCCTGGTAATTATGGGATGGTCCAGAATTGGTTGACATTATTGCAACTGCTTTTGCTAAATCCAACAAAGTTCCTCCACCGATACCGATTATTCCAGAAGGGAGTTCAGCGAAATTCTCCTTTATACGAGCTACCAGGGCATCCACCTGTTCTGTCTTTGGTTCTTCGTTTGCAGAAATAAAAATAATTTCATCATCGAACATCAAAGGTATCTGGCTAGGAAGGTCAGTGTTCTCAAAAAAGTCATCTGCCAAAAAAATAAATGGAGCATCAGAGTTTCTCCGCTTTGGCATTAGGACTTCTCCCAATTGGGAAAAACTTCTCCGTCCAAATACCACTCTAGGCACCATTGGAAAGTTGCGGTAATTCGTATGCTTATTCGATATGATTTCTTTTTTATTCAATTTTTCTGTTACTGCCATTTAGTTTAGTTGTCGAGATATTTCAAAACTTCTTTTAGATTGCCAAGTTTAAGATGCCCATTGACTTCTTGTCCATCCTCGATCAGTTCGTGCGCCCAAGTTGTATGAAAGGGTATGTGGATTGCATTTGCTCCAATATTAAGAATTGGCAATACATCTGATTTCAACGAATTTCCTATCATCAAAAACTCTTCCACTTTTATTTCCAGATGATCTAAGAGGTTTTGGTAATTTTCTTCTTTTTTATCGCTAAGTACTTCTACATGGTGGAAATATTTGGAAATCCCAGATTTTTCTAACTTACGCTCTTGATCCAATAAATCCCCTTTAGTCAGCACTATCAGGCGATATTTATCTTTTAAATTTTCCAATACCTCCTCTACCCCATTCAAAAGTTCCACTGGATGGGAAATCATTTTCTTTCCTAAGTCCAAGATTTCAGAAATCGTCTGTTGGGAAACTTTATTATTGGATAGATCCAAAGCAGATTCTATCATAGAAAGTACAAAACCTTTTATACCATAACCATAGGTTTCCAAGTTTTGCATTTCTACTTTAAAAAGCTCTTGGTCTATCTTGTTCTTAGTCTCATATCCTTCCAAGAGTTCGGCAAAGCGTTCTTCCGTTTCTCTAAAGTAAGTTTCATTTACCCATAAGGTATCATCGGCATCAAAACCAATAACTTTTATGTTGCCAAAATCTATTTCCATACTTTTCGGGCTCGTTCTAAGTCTTCGGGGGTATCAATTTCTATTCCAGAGACGTGCGTCTCCACCATTTTTATTTTTTTTCCGTATTCCAAAAACCGAATCGCTTCTATTTTTTCCTTAGCCTCTAAGGGCAACATGGGTAACCGCTGAAAATCGAGCAAAGCTCTTTTTCTAAAGGCATAAATGCCTTTGTGCTTATAGTACTTGGCCTCGACCTTTTTGTCTCTAGGATACGGAATGGGCGATCTTGAAAAGTAAAGGGCAAAATCCTGATTGTCCACTATTACTTTGACTGTATTTGGATTGGAAATTTCATCCCAATCTGTAATAGGGGTCATCAGGGAAGCCAAATCTATTTCTTTTTCCGCATCTTTCTCAAATTCATGGATTACCTTTTTTAAACTTTCACCATCAATAAATGGTTCATCTCCTTGAACATTAATTACAATATCCACATCTAAATCCTCAACAGCCTCGGCAATACGGTCGCTTCCACTTTCGTGCTCGTTCTTGCTCATAAGAACTTTACCACCAATCTTGGAAATGGCATTAAATATGGTATCACTATCTGTCACTACATAAACTTCATCAAAAAGTTTTGTTTGGAGCGCAGCCTCATATGTTCTTACGATAACAGGCTTTCCTCCAAGATCTTGCATAAGCTTTGCAGGAAATCTAGAGGCTTGATACCTCGCTGGAATCATAGAAATTATTTTCACCTATGGATACGTATTTACTTAAACTATGTTTTGGGCCGCAATTTGCGATAAATTCTGAAAATAACCACCAAAATAATGATGACCAAAATCGCAGCTATGGGAGGAACTAATATGGAAGCTGTTGAAACAGCAACTGCTGTCCCAGTTTCTATGGTCGATACCACCGGGTTAGCCACTCCACCAGTAGTTGCTGTAGAAGTTAATCGGCCCGCAGCATTGGCACCTTTAATCGCCGTGGCTGTGCCTCCGCCAGCAATGATAGCCAAGGACCAAGTAACCACGGGATCCAAATTTGCCACAGTTGAAACCATAACTGCCGTTCCGGCAATTGCTGCCAATGGTACCGCCAAACTGTCCAAGGCATTATCTACCCAAGGAATGAAATAAGCGAATATTTCCACAAAGGTTGCGACTCCAAGCGTAACCAAGGCTGCCAAACTACCAATCCATTGCCAACTTTCGTTAAGTTCCCAAACACCCAGATAAGCAGCCAAACTCAATGCAAACAAGGGAAGAAACACCCTAAAACCGACCGAAGCGGCCAAGCCGATGCCTAAAAAAATACTAATTATGGTGTCAGGATTCATGCCCATGGTTCCGACTAAAATAGGGCATTCCTAGTCAACAAAAAAATCATCTTTAAAACCAATTAGAAATAGTTTTTGTTTTGCTCGGGTCACCGCAGTGTATAGCCACCTTAAATAATCCTTGTCCGGACCGTTGGGCAAATAGGGTTGCTCCACAAAAACAGTGTTCCATTGACCACCCTGCGATTTATGACAGGTTATGGCATATGAAAACTTCACTTGAAGAGCGTTAAAGTACTTATTGTTCTTCACCCCTAAAAACCTCTTGTATTTAGATTTTTCGTGTGCATAGTCCTTAGCTACTTCTTGATAGAGTCTATTGCTTTCCTCATATGGAAGTGATGGGGTCTCTGCGTTTATGGTATCCAATAACAAAACGGTTTCAAAGGGCTTTTGGTTAGGGTAATCCACCATTTTTACTTTAACCTCAGCAAAAGAAAACCCATAAAGTTCCTTAATGGCAAAGAGTTCTAAAACTTCAATGATATCGCCGTTGGCTATAAAACCCGCCTCTGAATTGGGTCGAAGCCAAAAATAATTGTTTTTGACTACCATCATATAGTCGCCTACCGCAATTTCATGCTCTAAAAACAAGATTCGCTCCCTGATATTCTTGTTATACAGATTTGCCCTTTTATTGGATCGAACTATTATGGAAGTCTCCTCTTTTCCATGCTCTAAATAAGAACTGTCAATGGCTTCTTGTATTTCAGAACCATCAATCAAGCGAACAATATCCTTAAACCCATTAAGATCAAATTTAAAGCCCTCAAAATACTCAGATTGCAGTTGTTCTCTTAGATTGGTCGCGTTTATTAATATTCCCGAGTCATTTACTTGCCTCATAACCTCATCTAATTCCATGGTATCCACATCTTTTCCATAGTTGAGAGATAATCGGTTTTCTTCCAATGCCGGGCTAACATCCAATTTTACTGGAGGCAATTGAGCCGTATCACCAATTAGCAAGAGCTTACAATTATGACCTGAATACACATAGTATATAAGGTCATCCAAAAGGGATCCGTTTTCAAAAAGCTTGGAATCGGCCGGTGCATCGGGAATCATTGAAGCCTCATCTACAATAAACAACATATTTCTATGCTTATTTGGAGCCAAAACAAACTGTATTCCTCCTCCTGTTTGTTTTTTAGGAAAGTATATTTTCTTGTGTATCGTAAACGCCTGGCTACCTGAATAAGTAGACATAACTTTTGCCGCCCTACCGGTTGGTGCCATAAGCGCGGCACTCATTTTAATCTTCCAAAGGCTGTTGACCAAAGTACCCACAATAGTTGTTTTTCCGGTACCTGCAAAACCTTTCAAAAGAAATAGTTCATCCCTTTGACCATCAATAACAAACCGCGAAAGCTTTGTAAGAGCTGTATGTTGTTTTAATGTAGGTTCATGCGGAAATTTATCCTTAAGAACAGTCAAAAAATCATTAGAAGAAAGGTCTTTCATAAGTATCTAAAGATAGGGTGGTTTTTTAAAGCAAAAAGTTTCGTGATTAAAAAAAAATTGTAGATTTGCTTGTAACCGCTAAATTAACTCACAAAGAAAAAATTAGTATGTTAAACTTAATTCTTATAGTTGTTGTTATATGCCTTCTGACCATAGGCCTTGTATTTCTTATAGATAGGTTTTTACCTCAAAAAATTAAGCCTGTCCTTATCATCGCATTTGGGCTATTAAGTATCTTTTTAGGTTATAAAATATATCAGTCTATTAACGCACCTATTGAATTCAATAAGGTAAGAAAAGAAAGATTTTCCCAAGTAATTACCAAGTTGAAAGATATTCGCGACTCTCAAGAAGCCTATAAGACAGTAAATGGAAGATTTGCCAATAACTTCAAAAGTCTTATTCAATTTGTTGATACTGGAAGCTATACCATTACCCAGCAAAAGGATTCTTCTTTTATGCGCTATAACAAAGTTTACCAGATTGACCTACAAGTAGACACCGTTGTGGTAGATACTTTAGGGTTTGTCAAAGTGAAAGATTCTTTGTTTAAAAATGACGATCGCTACAAAAGCATGATGGATGTTCCATATGCTCAAGGGGGCGAAAAATTTGAGATGAAGGCTGACATTATTGATAAGAGTGGATATCGAGCTCCTGTTTTTGAAGCCAAGGTTAAGAAGGATGTTGTACTTTACGATCAACCCAACGACCTTAGGATTCGCGAGAATGCACACCAAAGTGTAGAGGAAGTAAATGGTAACGAAATCAAGGTTGGTTCCCTTACAGATGTGAGCACAAATGGAAATTGGCCCCCAATCTATGACAGAAAAGACCAATAATATACAAAGGGCCGAAACCGAAAATACATTTAAGAAACTGTCCATTCAAATTGGTTTGAATGGACTTTCTTTTTGTGTTCTGGACACCATTACGAATAAGATTGAGGCATTTGAGAAGGTCACCTTCAAAACTCAGTCCACCTCATACTTGATGTTGAAAGAGCTCAAAACGCTTCTTGACCCCATTGATAATGTTCAAAAAAGATTTTCAGAAGTTGTTGTAATCCATAAAAGTGGGTTGTTCAGCCTGGTTCCCAAAACTCTTTTCAATGCGGACGAGCTCCCCAATTTTTTAAAGTTCAATGCCAAAATTATGGCTACCGATCACATTGTGTATGATGAAATTGCACATTCGGACATTATCAATGTTTATGTGCCCTTCACCAATATCAACAACTATATTTTTGACTTATTCGGAGAATTTGAATATAAGCATAGTGGAACAGTGATGGTTACCACGCTTCTGAACCAAGCCAGAGCATCTGAAGAACCCGTTTGCTACATACAAGTTGCTGAAAAAGAAATGGAGATGGTGGTGGTAGCCCATAAAAAACTGCTTTTTTATAACTACTTCGATTATAAAACTCCCGAAGACTTTTTGTATTACCTTCTTTTTGGGTTGGAGCAAATACAGATAGACTTGGAAAAAGTGCAGCTTAAACTGTTTGGTGCGGTAAATGAAGATGATGACATCTTTAATCTTTGCCATAAATACATTCGTAATGTTTCCGTTTTTGTTCCTACAAACACCGCTTATCCATTCGAACAACTGGAGAGTCAGACAATCGATTTCACCACTTTAAGCTCCAAATAATGCGGATTATTTCTGGCAGGTACAAGGGCAAAAGACTGATTGCACCCAAGAAACTTCCGGTAAGACCCACTACCGATATGGCCAAAGAGGGGTTATTCAATATTTTGAATAATCGTTTTTATATTGATGAGCTCAAGGTAATCGACCTTTTTTCTGGTACTGGAAATATAAGTTATGAACTTGCCTCAAGAGGAGCTTCTGATATTATCGCTGTGGACAGTTTTGGCGGATGTGTGCAGTATATCAACAAAACCGTTAAAGAGCTTAATTTTTCTATAAAAACCTTTAAGTCTGACGTTTTTAAATATTTAGAAAGAACTTCGGAGAAGGCAAATTTAATTTTTGCCGACCCGCCTTATAATTTTGATAAAGGTCAATTTTTAAAAATCGTAAACTTGGTTTTTGAAAAAAAATTACTTCTGGAAGAAGGACTTTTAGTGATAGAACATTCCGATCAAACGGACTTATCAGATGCGTCAAACTTTGTTGATCATCGAAAATACGGAGGAAGCATCTTCAGTTTTTTTGAGCATCCGTAGATGTAGGAAAATATTTCCCAATCTTTTTGTCCTAGCTGCAATACCATTGTCAATATAGCGTTTGATAAATTCATAAACCCTAAATCAAAAAACATGAATTCAGCAAAAATTTTTCTTTCGTTAGCTGTAACCCTATTATTTATTTCCTGTAACAAAGATGAGGACACGACTCCAGTAGATAGTGAATCACTTATTGGTACTTGGTCATTGATATCTTTGGACGCGGATATTGACTTGGACACAGATTTTTCAGGCCTCTCCATAAAAAGTTCAACCAAAAGTGTTGGGGAAAATTTCGATTACACTCTGACTTTCACAGAAACTACTTATGCTGTAGAAGGCGGGTACGATTTGGTAACCACGGGGACCGTAAATGGCGAGCCACTTGATCCACAAACAAATACTATTGATGACCTTGACACTACAGGTACATACGAATTTTCAGAAGATTCCAATTCGATTACAATAGATGGTCAATTGTATAATTTTGATCTTGATGACATAGATACAAGTGAAGTTTCACTTGATCAAGATATAAGTCTTGTTTTCGATAAAGATGGTAACTTGGTCATGACAGAAAACCAGCAAGCCACAATAAGTGAAGATGGTATTACCTTGTCCTACACAGCGGACATTGTTGCCGTTTTTGAACGAATGTAAAAAGACGTTAAAAAATAGAAAAGACCGAGCTAAAGCTCGGTCTTTTTATATGCTAACAGGCCATAAGCCGGATTCTGTCGTGCCTTATCATTTATCTAGACTTCTAGTTGCCCAAAAGCTCTAACCGCCTACCCTCCAATTTGGGCGTGCTACCCTTAAACACTGGTTTACATGGCGTTGCACCGCATAGAGTTTACCTGATTTCACTACAGCCTAACTGTACTTGCTTTCTGTTGCACTGGTCCTCGTTTTTCAACGGACGGATGTTATCCGCTATGCTGCACTATGGTGTCCGGACTTTCCTCCCTGTCCTGAACAGTTGTCCATTACACGGCGATAAGGTGGCCTGCTAGTGGCAAAGGTAAACCAATTGTTAATAAAAAATAGCTTCATGAGTATAGGTTAGATCACTTTGCAAGTTCCTATTTTTATATTTGTACTAACGCAAATTTTTCCTGATTTGGAACCCTTTGTAGTATCGGCCCGTAAATATCGCCCCCAGACCTTTAAGGATGTTGTAGGCCAGGAAGCCATCACCAACACCCTGCTCAATGCCATAGATAATGATCACTTGGCACAGGCACTTCTTTTTTGTGGTCCTAGAGGGGTCGGAAAAACGACTTGTGCACGTATCCTTGCGAAAAAAATCAATCAGGATGGTACAGAAAGGGAAGATGAGGATTTTGCCTTCAATATTTTTGAGCTTGATGCCGCTTCCAATAATTCCGTTGATGATATTCGAAGTTTGATAGATCAGGTTCGTATACCTCCTCAAGTCGGAAAATATAAAGTGTACATCATAGATGAGGTACATATGCTTTCCCAATCGGCTTTCAATGCTTTTCTTAAAACCTTGGAAGAACCACCCAAACATGCCATTTTCATATTGGCCACTACGGAAAAGCATAAAATAATCCCGACCATACTCTCGCGTTGCCAAATATTTGATTTTAAGCGCATCACTGTTAAGGATGCATCCCAATATTTAAAATATATTGCCGAGCAACAAGGTGTTGAAGCCGAAGAAAGTGCCTTACATATTATAGCGCAAAAAGCGGATGGTGCCATGAGGGATGCATTGTCGATTTTTGACAGGGTGGTAAGTTTTTCAGGAAAACAGTTGACACGCAAGGCTGTTACCGAAAACCTGAACGTACTTGACTACGATACTTATTTTACCGTAACAGATTTGATACTGGAAAACAACATTCCGGATGCATTAGTTCTTTTCAACAAAACTCTGTCGCTTGGGTTTGACGGCCACCATTTTATTTCTGGTTTGGCTTCGCATTTTAGGGATTTAATGGTATGTCAGCATCCTGAAACCATTTCGCTATTGGAGGTTGGTGAAGACGTGAAAAAACAATACGAAATCCAGGCCAAAAAAACCTCAAGAGCTTTTTTGCTCCAAGCACTTGACATGGCCAACGAATGTGATTTAAAGTATAAGACTAGTAAAAATCAGCGGTTGCTGGTTGAACTTACTTTAATGAAATTGGCCTCCATCACCTTTGATGGTGAAAAAAAAAACTCTGATTCCATAATCCCGGTATCGTTTTTCAATGCGAAGCCAACCGAAAAACCAGTTTCCACAGGAACATTAAAAGTTGAAGAACCAAAGGTTGAATACACTCCTGAGCAAGCTTCAGTGCCGATTTCAGAACAAAAAATAGAGGAGCAAGTCCAACCTATTCAGGCGCCAGAAACGGAACAACCAACAGAACCGAAGGTTGAAACCTCTACTCCCAAAAAAATTCAACTTAAACCACAGGGGAATAGGGTCTCAGGGCTATCACTTTCCAGTATCAGGGCCAAAAAGGAACACGAAAATGAAAAAGCCCCTCCTATTGATGAGAATGAACTTCCAAAAGAGGCCTTTGAAGAAGCCGAAATGCAAAAGCATTGGACCGACTTCGTACAACACTTAGAAAAAAAGGGACGCAAGATATTAGCGAGTAATTTTCAGACCGATGTACCCAAACTCAAAAACGAGCATACCATTTGGATTGAGCTTCCCAATGATTCCATGAAAAAAGAAGTTGAGCGCGAGCAAAGCCTGATGATGAATTACCTCAAGGAAAAGCTCAACAACTATTCCATTACCTTGCACATTACTGTGAACGAGGAGGTAGCCAAAAAGTTTGCTTTTACTCCTGAAGAAAAGTATCAAAAGCTAAAAGAAAAGAATCCAGCTATCGACCTCCTTAGAAAAGAGTTTGATTTGGATTTTTAGTTCAATTCAGATGTCGGTTATCAGACTTCGGACATCAGATTTCAGACTACTGACTACTGACCATTAAAAAAGAAACACCGCAAGCCCGAGCCAACGGTGTCCCTTATAATGGATATGTGTTTAATCACAATCAACACCAGTATCTCCAAAAAAGGCCCAGCCATATTGATTAAAAAGTTCGTCCCTTTTAATATGACCTAAGCTAAGCAAACAATACTCAAGTCCATCGGCCCCAAAGAAATATTTATAGGTATCTGTGTCTCACCCGCATCCTCGTCCAAGGTGGCCCAGCCTATCAAGGTGTTGCCATAGTTCTCATTGGACATTGCCGTATTGTTCAGCATATTCTCCATATTGGTCACACTTGAAATATCCCAATTGCCCAGGTTTTGGTCAAATGCAGTTGCACCAGTGAACATATTTTGCATGGTTGTCACATTTTGGGTCTTCCAATCCCCTATATCGCCATTAAATGCAATGGCTCCATTGAACATAGACTCCATACTACTGACCTTTCCGGTATTCCAACCACTTATATCAGCATTGAACTTGGCCGCATTTCGAAACATTTTTTCCATAGAGGTTGCGTTTTGGGTATTCCAGGTCTCCAACCCTATGCCCTCAAAAGAAGATGCTTCAGAGAACATACCTATCATAAATATGATGTTTTGGTTTAGGTTCCAGCCACTCAGGTCACCATTAAAGTTAGAGCAACCACGAAACATTTCACTAAATATATCGACCTGTGAAAGATTGGGTATATCTTTTGCATTATAAACCATGTTGGTGCATCCACGGAATGCTCTACTCATACTCTGCCATTCAATGGAGCCCCACTGCTCTATACTTTTTAGCTTGTCTTCGTCTCCTATGTATGCCAATAACCCTGGAAAATCCCCTGAAATGGCTACAGTATATGTGCCCGGAGCTTCATAGCTGTGGAAGAAGGAGTTCTGATCTGTGAAATTAAGCTCTTGCACGGTGCCATCACCCCAATCCACTGTAAAATTGTATTCATAAATATCGTGGTGTATCCCGATATCGATGCTTTCATTCGCTCCGGTGGTCTCCCAAGTGGTCACAAAGGAATTTGGATCTTCTGCCAGGGTTTCAACAATGTTCTTAACGGTAATGGCCACATTTACCTCAGCGGTAAGCTCCCCGTCGCTGATCTGTACAACTATGTTGTGTACGGGTTCCGAGCCTTCAAAGGCCTCAAAGTCGAGCTGTTTGCCTGCTGCCAGGGTAATTTCCCCAGTGTTCCCATCAATGGCAAAGAGTTCGTTTTCATCTGCTGTGATCTTATAGGTGACAGGGGCGCCCTCTGGGTCGGAGCCCGCAACGGTGCCCATGACCACATCTTGGGCAATGTCCTCAAAGGCCTCAAAGTTGTAGCCCTCCTCTTCGAACACGGGCGCAATGTCGTTGGTATCGGTCAGGTTTATGGTCATCTGTGCGGAGGCCTTGTCCTCTTTGTCCTCTACCTGTACGGTGATGGTGTGGGATGGGGTGGTATCAAAATCAAGCGCCTTGCCCTCTGCCAAGGTTATCTTTCCGGTATTGTCTATGGCGAACAGAGCGTTGTCGTTCACGGTGATCGAGAAGGTCAGTTGGTCGCCATCTTCGTCGGAGGCATCAACGGTGGCGTCCTCCATAACGGTGAAGGTCTGTGCCTTGATCACGGGGGCCGTGTTCTCCTCCTCTACGGGAGTCGGTTTGTCGGGGTCGTCCTTGCTACAGGCCAAGAACAAAAGGGTTCCAGAAAGTAGATACAGCGCCAGGTTTGCAATTTTTTTCATTTTGGTAAGATTTAATCGGTTAACGGCCACCAAAGTAGGATAGTGATCAATGGCTTTGGCCTGCCAATTGACGGATGGCCCGTTTGGGTTGACGGATGGGCCTTCTTCGCCAAAGTGGCTTGGCTACGACCGCCGAAAAACTTCGGATAAATGGTAAAGGATTAGACTGACACGAATTTCACGAATACCACAAATTGATTGAGTGTTTTGAGGTTTGTCGTCACTTCGAGTGCGAAGCGTATCGAGAAGTGTTAAAGCTGATTTCAGAATTCTGATATCTGACCATTGGCAACTCATAACTCTTTACATAATACCCCTATCTTTGCATTTTAAATTTTAAACTATGCTTGGTCTTAAACTACCTACAGATTCCAGATGGGTAAATATCGTTGAAAAGAACATTGAAGAAATTTTAACCGACCATGCGTATTGCGAGCAAAAAGCAGCAAGTACTGCAATTTCACTTATTATTGGGTTTCCTGAAAAATCGGAGCTCGTAAAGGAAATGACGGCCTTGGCTCGTGAAGAAATGGGGCATTTTAACATGGTCCACAACAAAATAGTAAAACGTGGATGGGTATTGGGGCGTGAACGAAAGGATGAGTACGTATTGGAGTTGATGAAGTTCTTTCCTAAAGGGGGAAGCCGAGAAACCCATTTAATCCACCGATTGTTGTATGCCGCTTTGATAGAAGCACGAAGTTGCGAGCGATTTAGGTTACTTTCTGAAGAGTTGGACGATGCAGAACTTTCGGAGTTTTACCGAAGCCTAATGGTAAGCGAGGCCAACCACTATACTATGTTCCTCAAATTCGCAAGAAAATATGGGAACCGGGAAGAAGTTGACCAAAAGTGGGAGCAATTACTAGAGTATGAGGCCAAACTCATGGAAAATCTAGGTAAAAGGGAGACCATGCATGGTTAACCCTTTTCGTAGTATAGCGTTTTGATCATTCCATCGGCCAAACCAATCTTGGGGACATGTATTTTTTTGGCACCACTCCATTTAGCGGCGGATAAAAATATTCTGGAAGCTGGAATGATTACATCGGCCCTATCTTGATTCAATCCCAATTCGGAAATTCGGTCGTCATAATCCATACTATTTAGAAAATGATATTGGGCATTCAACCAAATATAGGACAGCGGTTGGTCCATTTTTCTTCCTGACATTTTGTGCAGTTTATTGATGTTTCCACCTGATCCGATAATTTCGACTTTACCATTTTCAGGTAAGTACTCGGTAATCCAATCTTGTAATTGTTTCCAAACTGCTTCACTCATCAAGTCGTTCAAAAGTCTCACCGTTCCTATTTTAAAGGATTTGGAAACCAGAACATTCCCATCTTTAAAGATGGTAAACTCCGTACTCCCCCCACCAACATCCACATAAAGGTAAAATCGGTCTTTTTTGATAAGTTCCTTTAGGTCCGTAGAAGCAATGATGGAGGCTTCCCGCTTACCATCTATGATTTCAATTTGTATTCCTGTGTCTTTAAGGACTTTTTCAACAACTCGCTCTCCATTTTTTGCTTCGCGCAAGGCCGAAGTAGCGCACGCCATATATTTTTCCACGCCGTAAACCTGCATCAGCAAATCAAAGGATTTCATAGCCTTGACCAATCTGTTCAGGTTATGTTCAGATATTACACCATTGGTAAAAGCATCTTCCCCTAAACGTACGGGCACCCTTATAATCTCGCTTTTTTTAAAGGTGACCGGTTTGTCCTTGTGCTCGATGACATTATTCACCAGCAATCGAATAGCATTGGAACCAATATCAATTGCGGCAAATTTTCTGATTTTCAACACTAAGTTCTTAGGATTCTAACTTATCTCGATAATAGTCGTAAAGTGCAAATTGAGACCTTAATTCGGATTCTGAATCATCTTTCTCTTTGTATGCATTGTCCTGCATTTTGGAGAAAACCCGGGCTTTGAAGTTGTCCCTCCATGAAATATCGAATGTATCCAATAGTTCCTGCTTAATACCTCCATCATAAATTGGGCAACCCACTTCCACTCTAAAGTCCAAATTTCTCGTCATCCAATCTGCAGATGAAATATACACCATTGGGTCACCCCCATTACCAAAGATGAACAGTCTAGGGTGCTCCAAAAATTTATCCACCACGCTTATGGCCTCAATATTCTCACTCATTCCTTCAACTCCGGGAATCAAACAGCAAACACCACGAATTATTAATTGTATTTTCACTCCCGCATTACTTGCTTCATACAACTTATCAACCATTTTATAGGAAGTAAAGCTGTTCATTTTGATTTTGATATAGGCTTCCTTACCCATTCGCGCATTCTCAATCTCGTTATCAATGAGCTTGATAAAGGTTGATTTTGTATAGTGCGGAGAAACAATAAGGTGTTTGTACTTGTTGATCTTATAATTGGTCTCGAAAAATTCGAAAACCCTGCTCATGTCTTTTAATATTCCCTCATGAGCGGTAAACAGCGTATAATCGGTATAAATTTTAGCTGTTGACTCATTAAAGTTACCAGTACTGATGAAACCGTACCTTTTTAGGCCCACCGCTTCTTCTCTTTCGACCAGACAAATTTTGCTGTGCACCTTTAGTCCTGGAACGCCGAAAATCAATTTTATACCTTCTGCCTGTAATTGATTGGCATACTTGATATTGGCCTGCTCATCAAAACGAGCTTGGAGCTCAATTTGTACCGTTACCTGTTTACCATTTTTCGCTGCATTAATCAAGGCGGAGGCAACTTGACTATCGCTGGCCAAACGATAAACCGTTAGCTTAATGCTACGGACCTTGGGATCTAGGGCAGCTTCCCTTAAAAACTTGGTCACATAACTAAAGGTGTGATAGGGTGTATAGATCATGTAGTCCTTTTGGGCGATCATTTCCAAAAGACTTCCTGTCATACTTAGTCCTTTCACCGGAAGAGGCTCTATCTTCTTGTACATTAAATCCTGTCTACCCAAGCTTGGAAACCCCATATAGTCACGTCGATTATGATATCGTCCTCCTGGAATCACACTATCCGTATCGATAATGTTCATTTTTTCCTTTAGGAATTGAAGGGTATCCTTATCTATCTGCTTATCGTAAACAAAACGTACTGGATCGCTTATTTTCCGGTGCTCGACGCTGGAGGATATTTTTTCGATAAAACTTTTGGTAAGATCATTGTCGATATCAAGTTCGGCATCGCGGGTAATTTTAATCATATGGGCCGAAATGGATTCGAATTCAAACATTGTAAAGATGCTGTCTAAACAATACCTAATCAAATCATCCAAAATGATGATGTAATTCTTGTCACCTTCTTTTGGAAGCACAATAAAGCGATCAATTCCTTTTGGAATTTCTATTAGTGCATAACGATTTTTTTCATTTGAGTCGGAAGTTTCATCATGTTTCATCACGATTTTCACTGCCAAATAGGCTGCTGTATCCTTCAATAAGGGAAACTCGGTCAAATCGTTCAAAATGATGGTCATCAATTCCTGATTCACCTTCTTGAAGAAGTATTCCCTGATAAACTCTGCCTGATTTTCGTTGACCTCATTTTCATTTATAATGAAAATGTTTTCTTTTTTCAGCTCTTCGTCTATACTATTCAAAATTTCGAGACTCCTCGCCTGCTGGCCAATCACAATTTTGGTAATCTCTTCCAAAAGATCCTTGGCCTTCTCGCCTCCGAGAACACTCTTCCCCTTTTTTCCTGCATCAACAATACGTTTGACCGTAGCATATCTTACTTTGAAAAATTCATCAAGGTTGTTACTGAAAATCCCAAGAAATCTGAGCCTATCAATCAGAGGAACCCGTTTATCCGCACTTTCTTGAAGTACTCTTGCATTAAAATGCAGCCAACTGATTTCCCTGTTTACGTATTCGTTTTTGGTTTTTACCATTTATCCTCTCAAGTGTTTTGGAAAAATAATTTCTTCTGTGGTTCCTTTTGAAATTTTGGACCAATCATTGGTATCAAATATAATTTGTACCAAGCCCGCTGTAGGAACGTTGTCAATATACTGATCTCCCCAAGTATTTGCAAGGGATGTAAAGGCATAATTATGTCCAAAAATCACAATGTTGACAAATTTATTATCTAAACCTTGGACGAACCTTTCAACTCCCTGCCCCGAAAAATCATATAAGTCCTCAGCCACCATAAACTGATTTAAAGAATAGTCTATGTTTCTCAAAAAAATCATACTGGTATGCAAGGCCCTATTGGCCGGACTGGAAAAAGCAAAATCAATCTCAACCTTTTTCTTTTTGAACTTCTCAGCCACCAGATGGGCATCGTTAATCCCTCTTTCTTTCAAAGGTCGATCCTTGTCTGAAACTTGATAGTCCCAAGAGGATTTTCCGTGTCGTATCAGTATGATTCTTTTCATGTCTGTAAATTATGGGGCCAAACGCTCTATTTTCCAATCAAAGTCATTCTGAAGGGTATATCGGATTCGATCATGTAATCTATTAGGACGGCCCTGCCAAAATTCGAAAGACACTGGTCTCACCAAATATCCTCCCCAATGTTCAGGTCTAGGAATCTCCTTTCCCTCATATTTTTCTTCTAGATTTTTCAATTTCTCCTCAAGTACCTCCCTTGATGAAATAACCTCACTCTGATCAGAGACCACAGCTCCGAGTTGGCTTCCAACGGGTCGGGATTCAAAATATCCATCAGACAGATTTTCCGCAATCTTTTCTGCCTTTCCTTTGATGATAACCTGGCGTTCTAGATTGGGCCAAAAAAATGAAAGGCAGATCACAGGGTTTTCATTTAAGGCTTTTCCTTTTTCACTTTTATAGTTAGAATAAAAAATAAAGCCCTCATGGGTGTACTTTTTCATGAGCACTACCCTATTCTTTGGAAATCCGTCAAGGCCGATAGTAGATATCGTCATGGCATTGGGTTCGTCCAATCCATCTGTTGCTTCAACCTCGTAGAACCATTTTTGAAACTGTTCCATAGGGTTTTCCTTAATGGAACCTTCCGTCAGTTCACTTTTCTCGTAAGACTTTCTGTAATTGCTTAAATCCTTTTGCATTTGGCCTGCTGTTGCTACCTTCAAATTTCAGCAAAAGAAAGGAGATTAAAAAGGTAAGATGGCTTTTGTTTACGGTTTGACACGAATCCCACAAATTAGCACCAATTGTTATTGTAAATAAGGAAAAAAGGGTTGAGGGTTGAGGGTTGAGGGTTGAGGGTTGAGGGTTGAGGGTTGAGGGTTGAGGGTTGAGGGTTGAGGGTTGAGTAAAATATCAGTTTGATGAAGTTTGTGCAATTTGTGTCAAACTAAATAAGCTCCGCAAGAATTTAATCTATTTGGACGGAATATATACCCTGTTAAATCTCGAAGGATTTGCCATCATCAGCCAATTCCACCTCGGAAAAAACTTGGGAAGCCTCTTCTTTAAAAAGCTCTATCGATTTATATCGTGTGGAATAATGCCCTAGAACCAACTTTCCTACATTGGCCTTCTTTGCAATCTGCGCAGCCTGTTTGGCCGTAGTGTGCTTGGTTTTGGTGCCTAAATGCGCTTCAGTCTCTAAAAAAGTGGACTCATGGTACAGTAAATCCACATTTTCGATTATGGGTAAAATGGTTTCATTATAAACCGTATCACTGCAAAAAGCATAGCTTTTGGGCTTTGGCGGGTCATGGGTCAAATCGACATTGGAAACTTCCTGACCATTCTCCTGAACACCATTTGCCCCATTTTTAATATTGTTGTATTGACTTCGGTCAATCTCATATTTGGCGACTGCATCAATATCCAATTTACGAGGTTGGGGCTTTTCTTTAAATAAGAATCCATTGGTGTATACCCTATGATTCAAAGGAATGGTTTCAACACTGACTGCATCATCTTCGAAAATCAACATGGATTCCTTACTTTCCAGTTCATGAAAAATCAAAGGATAGTTGGTCCAAGAATCCCCTAATTTTAAAAACAAGGTAATGGCTTCCTTAATTCCTTTTGGCCCATAGATGTGCAGTTCCGATTCCCTTCCCAAGAGTCTAAAAGTGGAGATTAAGCCTGGTAATCCAAAAAAATGATCCCCATGCAGATGTGAAATGAAAATATGCTTTATCCTGGAAAACTTAACCTTATTTTTCCTTAACTGTACCTGGGTACCTTCCCCACAATCAATTAAAAAAAGGTGGTTTCTAATTTCGAGGACCTGGGCGGTTGGATTTGTAAAAGTTCGGGGAGTGGCGGAATAACATCCGAGAATCGTCAACTTCATATTCCCAAATCCCGTTCTATTTCTTCCATTTCAATCAAGTCCTTAGCCTCCTGAATCGTTGGGACCACAGTAATCTCATCCGGAATTTCCTCATAACTGACCTTGTTCGTGACCAAAATAAAGGACTTGTTGGCTTTTTTATGGGTATTGGAAATTTGCAAAAACTCCAATATATCGCCAGCTGTGAGCTTACTGAAAGAAAATAGGTTCACAACAATATTATCATGCTTTAACTTTGGATAGGCCTTCTGTAAATTTTCCATAAAGGTGGAAAGCGAGGTTTTCTCCTGGAAAACAATGGTTGTTGTTCCGTCCTTGTCGAAAATCATCTTGTTATTTTTTTGCTACCAATAAATAAATCACTGCCATTCTAATGGCTACTCCATTCTCTACTTGCTCTAAGATAATGGATTGATCTGAATCTGCAACATCACTGGTGATTTCTACCCCTCGATTAATTGGACCGGGGTGCATGATAACAATTTGCTTGTCCAAACTGTTCAGCAATTGCTTATTGATCCCGAATTGTTGGGTATATTCCCTTGTGGAGGGAAAGTAGCTGATATCCATACGTTCGTTCTGAACGCGAAGCATATTGGCCACATCGCACCATTCCAAAGCTTTTCTCAGGTTGGTTTCGACCTTCACCCCTAAGGATTCTATGTGTTTTGGAATCAATGTTTTTGGGCCACAAACTTTTACATTGGCTCCCTGTAATTTTAAGGCAAAAATATTGGATAAGGCCACCCGAGAGTGCAAAATATCTCCTACAATCACGACATTCTTTCCACCAATGTCCCCGAGCTTTTCTCGAATGGAGTAAGAATCCAACAAGGCTTGTGTAGGGTGCTCATGAGCCCCATCTCCCGCGTTTATGATGGAAGCTTTTACATGTTTTGATAAAAATATACCTGCTCCTGGGTTAGGATGGCGCATCACCACCATATCCACTTTCATGGATAGGATATTGTTTACTGTATCGATTAGGGTCTCCCCTTTTTTCACGGATGACTGAGAGGCTGAAAAGTTGATGACATCGGCCGAAAGGCGCTTTTCCGCCAACTCAAAAGAGAGTTTCGTTCGGGTACTATTTTCAAAAAAGATATTGGCGATCGTGGTATCCCGAAGCGTAGGCACCTTTTTTATGGATCGATTGATAACTTCCTTAAAGTGATCGGCTGTTTCAAAAATGAGTGCGATATCTTTTTTATCAAGATATTTTATCCCCAGCAGGTGATCTACACTTAATTCACTCATCTTTTATTATTTGCTTACTAAATACACAATGTCCTTCCCGTCATTTTCTTCCCACATCACCTTCACCTTTTCCTCATTTATGGCATCTACCTGTCTTCCTCTATAATTCGGTTGAATGGGCAAGTGTCTGCTGAATCTTCTATCAATCAAAGTCAATAATTCGATATCAGATGGCCTCCCGAAGGATTGAATAGCTGTCAGTGCTGCCCTAATACTCCTTCCCGTATACAAAACATCGTCTATAAAGACCACATTTTTGTCCTCTACCAAAAAGTCGATTTTAGTGGTGTTGGCCTTGAGGGTTTTATCCCCTCTTCCAAAATCATCCCTATAAAAAGTGATATCCAAAAAGCCAAGCTCTATATTCTTGACCTTGTACTCGTCCCGTAAAATCTTGGCTAATCGCTCTGCCAAAAAAACCCCTCTAGGTTGAATACCTATTAAAGCGGTATTAGAGAAATCTAAGTGGTTTTCTAAAAGTTGACAGGCTAAACGGTGCAGTATGATGTTAATTTCTTTGGAGGTAAGAAGTACTTTTTGACTCATATGCTATGCGACCGACTCAGTTGTATGCAAAAGTAAACAATTCTTTAGAATGAAATGGGCATAAAAAAGCCCCGATGTTACCAACGGGGCTTTCCAATTATATTAAGAAGCTTGATTACTTTTTAGCGTCAGCTTCCATTTTATCTTTCAATGCTTGCAATTGAGCATTTGCATCACCAAGTGTTGGTGCAGCTTCATCCGAAGATGAAGAACGCTTTTTAGCAGATCTAACATTACGTTCTTCTTGCTCTCTAAAGATAGCTGTGTGACTAGCTACCACTCGTTTGAAGTCTTTGTTGAATTCAATAATTTTGAAATCAACTTCTTCTCCTTTAACAAGTTTCTTACCGTCTTCTTTCTCCATGTGACGTGAAGGAACAAATCCTACGATGTCATCGTTAAAGTTAACGGTAGCTCCTTTGTCAACAACCTCTGCAATTGCAGCTTTGTGCACAGTTCCTTCTGCGAACTCCTCAGCGTATTTATCCCAAGGATTCTCAGTAGTTTGCTTGTGCCCAAGGCTCAACTTACGTCCTTCAACATCTAATTCCAATACTTCTACTTCCAGAGTATCGCCTACAGTAACAAACTCACTTGGATGCTTGATTTTCTTGGTCCAAGAAAGATCAGAGATATAAATCAATCCGTCGATTCCTTCTTCCATTTCAACAAACACACCAAAGTTGGTAAAGTTTCTTACGATTCCTTTATGTCTAGAACCTACAGGATATTTAGAAGTAATATCGGTCCATGGGTCTGGAGTCAATTGCTTGATACCCAAAGACATTTTTCTATCTTCTCTATCCAAAGTCAACACAACTGCCTCAACTTCGTCACCAACATTTACGAAATCCTGAGCTGAACGCAAGTGCGTAGACCAAGACATTTCAGAAACGTGGATCAATCCTTCTACACCTTCAGCAACTTCGATAAAGGCACCGTAATCAGCAATAACTACCACTTTACCTTTTACTTTATCTCCAATCTTGATCTCATCACCTAGAGCATCCCATGGATGTTTCTCCAATTGCTTAAGACCTAATTGGATTCTTGATTTGTTATCATCGAAGTCAAGGATAACAACGTTCAATTTCTGATCCAATTCAACAACCTCGTTCGGGTGGTTGATTCGGCTCCAAGAAAGGTCGGTAATGTGAATCAATCCGTCTACACCACCAAGGTCGATGAACACACCATAAGAAGTAACATTCTTCACGATACCTTCAAGTACTTGACCTTTTTCAAGTTGACCGATGATTTCTTTCTTCTGCTCTTCGATATCAGCCTCGATAAGTGCTTTGTGTGAAACAACAACGTTCTTGAACTCGTGGTTGATCTTCACCACTTTGAACTCCATGGTCTTACCAACATACTGATCGTAATCACGGATAGGCTTCACATCGATTTGAGAACCTGGCAAGAACGCCTCGATTCCAAATACGTCAACGATCATACCTCCTTTGGTTCTGCATTTTACAAAACCTGTAACAATCTCCTCTTTGTCGTGGGCCGCATTAACGCGATCCCAAGCCATGATGGTTCTTGCTTTTCTGTGAGACAATACCAATTGACCGGTCTTGTCTTCACGAATATCAATAAGTACCTCAACTTTATCTCCTACCTTAAGGTCTGGATTGTAACGGAACTCGTTCAAAGAAATAACTCCTTCGGACTTGGCGTTGATGTCGATAATGGCCTCACGGTCTGTCATGTGAACCACTTTACCCTCAACTACCTCTTCATCGGCAGTATCAACAAAGTTTGCTTCAACAAGCTTTTCAAACTCATCTAACTTGCTGTCATCAACTTTTTCAATACCCTCTTCGTACTTCTCCCAATCGAAACTTTCCAAAAACTCCTTAGAATCTTGTTGGGTCTGAACTTCTTCTTTAACTTCTACAGCTGGAGCAGTTTCTTCTACTTCAACTTTTGCTTTTTCTTCAGTCATATGCTGATTTAATTTGTATTCCACGAGTCTACAAGAGTTGGACAATCGCTGTGGAAGCTGTTATGTTTAAATTTTTAATTCCCTTTTACCCTTGTCTCTTTGCCAAAAAGGAGTGCAAAAATACAATTAATTCCTTGTTTTACAAACCCTTATTGGCAGTTGTTTATCTTCATCGATAATTAATGAAAATTTGGGACGAAATGTGACTTTTATCCATATCTTGTTTCATACTATTAACCATTAAATTTAATACAGCAATTATGAGTGTAAAAGCAAAATACCAAGCAGTTTTAGATCTTGGGCAGAAATTGGCCATTAAAAATGGTGATGTTTCTGAAGACGCCGGCATTTTAAAGATTAAAGGTGAGGCGAACACGCCTTATGAAAAAAACGTCCTTTGGGACAAGATCAAGGAAATTGGCGGTCAAAGCCCAAGTGATATTAAAGCAAATATTACCGTTTCTGACGATTCAGTTTATCACAGACATACCGTTCAAAGTGGGGAGTCTTTAAGTAAAATTGCCAAGCATTATTATGGTGATGCCATGAAATACAACAAGATTTTTGAAGCGAATACCAACATCCTTAAAAATCCAGATGTAATTCATCCAGATCAGGTTTTGGTGATTCCGAATATCTAGAAAATGGCGTAGCTATCTACTAGAGTTAGATTTTAACAAAAATAAAAGGGGGGTGCTTTATAAAAAGTCACCCCTCCTTTTTTTCTTATGGTTTTAAAGATTAATTTAAACTTCTAATTGATATTTTATACATCCAGTAAATCATTAATATGTGGCAGCTTAATTTCAGTAAACCATCTGTAACCATACTTACTACTAATATTCTTCCTGTTATTGTCTGTATACTGTTATTTTTCTCGCACTTAAATAAAGTAAATGCGCAGCCCAAACCTTCTATGGTTGAAGACGTCGCCGTTGAAATAAACTCCATTTCTCCCAATGACACGGATTTTTCTGATTTAATAGCGTTAAAAAATATTATCGGTGATTCTAGAATTGTACTCTTGGGAGAGCAATCACATGGAGGAGGTTCTACATATTCAGCCAAGGTTAGATTAATCAAGTTCCTTCATCAAGAAATGGGTTTTGAGGTCATGGCTTTTGAAAGTGGAATGTATGATTGTGCCAAAATATGGCAACATATGTTAACCGGTAAAAAAATGAGAGATGAAGTATTGAACAGCATGTTTTATATGTATGCAACTAGTACTGAGGTAAAACCACTGTTTAATTATATGGATCAGCAAATGGGAGGCGCAAAGCCACTTTCTTTTTGTGGAATGGATAGTCAGCATACCGGAGAAAAGTCAAAACAATATCTTATTTCAGATCTAAAAACGTTTTTGAAAAAAAACAACTCGGTTATTCAAAATCAAAAATCCTGGGAAGTTTTTGAAAGAAAAATTGCTGATATCATAAACATGGATAGAAGCACAACAGATGAAGACAAAACTGAATTTTATAAAGTCATAGGTAATCTCAAATTGGAGTTAGCCAACTTTAAACCCAAGGAGTCTGGTTTTTTGAATAATTCAGGCTTTTGGATAGAAATCATAAACAGCTTGGAATCTCAAGGAAAAAGATATTGGGGAGATATTGAGGATATGGACAGAGACAGGCAAATGGCAAGTAATATGAGTTGGCTGTTAAAGAATACCCACAAAGATAAAAAGGTAATTATCTGGGCCCACAACTTTCATATAGCCCGAGGACTAAACCCTGTATTACCTATGGGACATTTTCTAAAAAAAGAATTTGGCGAAGAAATGTATGCTATTGGATTTACAGGTTACAATGGTGAATTTATCAATTTTGTGAATGATAAAAGGGTGTCAATAGCAAAACCATCCAAGTCAAGTGTTGAGCAGTCAATCAAAAATTTAGGTTGGCCCTATGCCATGATTGATCTTAGACACCTAGCCGAAAATTCCACGTTAAAGCAACAACAAAAAGGAAGGTTATTTAATTTTAATGAGCATTCTTTTGTTTTGCCCAAGGTGTTCGATGGTCTTTTTTACATTGAAACTACCACCCCCACTATACGGGAATAAAAAACAGTTATTCTTGAATTGTCCATAGCAAATAATCATAAGTACCCTCAAACAGAGTTCTTCGAGACTTAATTTATAAATTCCAGATTTTCGTAATTCCGAATCTGTAAAATTAATTTTAGTTCAGTACACACGGCTAGGCGTGGTTTTATGCTTGGCCGTTTTTTATTTCCCAAGGCTTGATGCGAATTATTCTAATTTTCTAAAATTTAAGGTGCTCCCTTCTGTTTTCTAGCCTTTGTTGGACTTTTAATCAGAAATTCCCGAACTTCACTTAGTCATCGCTACCATACATCTGAAAAATGACAAGAAAACAGAAAAAAATAATTTGTTTAACAACTTGTATTCTAGGTAGCGTCTTACTGGTTTTACAATCATGCCGAATAAATTCCAAAAACAAAACCAAACCGAACATTGTACTGATTCTAACAGATGATCAGGGCTGGGGTGATTTGGGTATCAATGGAAATTTGAATTTACAAACTCCGAATATTGACAACTTAGGAAAAAAAGGTGTTCAATTTACCAGATTTTATGTGAGCCCGGTTTGTTCACCGACAAGAGCGGAAATTCTTACCGGAAGATATCACCCACGCGGAGGTATCTATTCCACCTCACAAGGAGGTGAACGATTGGATCTAGATGAGAAGACAATAGCTGACATTTTAAAATCCAATGGTTATGATACAGCTGCTTTTGGTAAATGGCATAATGGATCTCAACCTCCCTATCATCCCAATAATAGAGGTTTTGATGAATTCTATGGCTTTTGTTCCGGTCATTGGGGCAACTATTTCAATCCCATGCTCGAAAAGAATGGACAAATCACAAATAGTGATGGGTTCATTATTGACGATTTGACCAATAAAGCACTTGAATACATCCAAAATAAAAAGAGTCAACCCTTTTTCATCTATATGGCATACAATACTCCTCACAGCCCAATGCAAGTGCCTGATAAATGGTGGAATAAATATAAAGGTGCAACCATTGATTCGACGCATAGGTACGGTAGCAAGGAAAATGTTATTAAAACTCGTGCTGCCTTGGCGCTATGTGAAAACATTGATTGGAATGTAGGTAGAATTGTAACTAAATTGGATAGCTTAAGCCTGCTTGAAAACACTATCGTCATATATATGTCAGACAATGGACCCAATGGTTGGCGATGGAATGATGGGCTCAAAGGCATAAAAGGCCATACGGATGAAGGTGGAGTACGATCTCCTTTTATCATGTATTGGAAAGACATGTTGAAACCACAAAAAATTGATAAAATAGCAAGCGCAATTGATATTTTACCCTCTTTGGTTGATTTGGTCAATATCTCTAACCCATTAAGCAAACCATTGGATGGCACAAGTTTAAAACCTCTACTTTGGGAATCACAAGATTCTTGGAAAGATCGGTATGTATTCAGTCATTGGAACGGAAAAGTCAGTGTACGAAACCAACGGTATATGCTTGATCATTCCAATCAATTGTATGACCTAACTTCAGATCCTGGACAAACAGATATTATCAAACAACCATCAGATTCTTTGCTCTCTGAACTGATCTCAGTAAAGAAAAATTGGATGAACAATGTGCTAGGAGAACTTGATCGTAGTAGAAAAGAAGTATTTCCCGTTGGGTTTCTGGGAAGTAAATATACACACCTACCAGCTCGCGATGCGGTTCCCCATGGCAATATTACAAGATCAAGCCGATGGCCCAATTCCTCCCATTTTACCAATTGGAAAACTGTAAGCGATAGTATTACCTGGGATTGCGACATACTTGCCAGAGGCAAATACAAAGCAACAATCTACTACACATGTGAAGCATCCGCAATCGGATCTACGCTGTTATTGAAACAAGGTGAAAATGAAGTTCAAACCATGATAACGCAAGCGCATGATTCACCATTTATAGGAGCAGAATTTGATCGTACCGAGAGAGAAGAATCGTTCGAAAAAGACTTTAAGGCCTTAGAAATGGGAGTACTGAACATGGACAAAGGACTTCAATCTATTTGTTTGAAAGCTTCAGAAATGAAAGGTTCAAAATTCATAGATTTTCGATTACTCGTTTTAGAACACATTAAATAAAAAAGTTTTGAGCACTTCTTTGAGAGGCAAGCAAACTATTAAAGCAAAAAAAGAAATCTTACTTCTTTAAAATTACCCGTTGGGCAAAATTAAGAATCCGCTCAAACTGCTCTTCGAGTCCCATATCACTATTATCAAACTCAATGGAGTCATCGGCCTTGCGCAGGGGTGATGTTTCACGGGTGGAATCGATATAATCTCGTTTTTGAACGTTTTCCAACACTGCTTCGTATGTGACTTCTTCTCCCCTATCCAACAGTTCTTTATAGCGACGAGTGGCACGTGCTTCTGGGGAGGCCGTCATGAATATTTTTAGTTCAGCATTGGGAAAAACCACGGTTCCAATATCCCTTCCGTCCATCACAATGCCTTTTTCAACACCCATTCGTTGCTGCATTTCCACCAATTTGTGTCGTACCTCTGGAATGGTTGCCACCTTGCTTACTTGACCTGAAACCCGCATGGTTCGGATTTCTTTTTCCACATTTTGCCCATTCAAGTACATTTCTGAAATGCCTAAATCGGCATTGGGAACAAACTTTAGGTGGATATTGGGTAAATCTTGAACCAATCCCTCAAGATTTTCATTTTCCCCAACATAGCTTTTCTCCAAAGCATATAAGGTCACTGCCCGATACATGGCTCCAGTATCCACATAAATATAGTTGAGAGCTTTGGCCAGTTGCTTGGCAATGGTACTCTTTCCTGTAGACGAGTATCCATCTATGGCTATGGTGATTTTTCGCATGGAGTAAAAATAAGGAGAAGTGGATAAAAGATTTCAAAAAACACCTCTAAAGTCCCCAGGAGGACAATAGTTTAGAGATTCTTGGCGTTCTTCACCTTTCTACTGGTCACTGCAATATCAATCACTTCGCTCATATCAGTCACGTAATGAAATGTGAGCCCTTTTAGATAATCTTCCTTTATTTCCTCGATATCTTTTCGGTTATCCTCACAAAGAATAATTTCCTTGATTCGTGCCCTTTTGGCAGCTAAAATTTTCTCTTTGATTCCGCCAACAGGCAAGACCTTACCTCTAAGGGTTATCTCACCGGTCATCGCTAAACTTTTCTTCACCTTTCGTTGGGTAAATAAAGAAACCAAGGAAGTCAACATAGTGATACCTGCACTTGGGCCATCCTTTGGTGTTGCCCCTTCGGGAACGTGGATATGTACATTGTACTTATCAAAAACATCAGGATTTATACCGAAAGTTTCCGCATTAGATTTGATGTATTCCATGGCAATGGTAGCGGATTCCTTCATTACTTTTCCAAGGTTTCCAGTAATGTTGAGTGCTCCCTTTCCTTTGGAAAGAATAGATTCAATAAAAAGAATATCTCCTCCAACACTGGTCCATGCCAAGCCCGTAACCACTCCGGCTACATCATTGTTTTCATATTTATCTCGTTCCAATCGGGCCGGACCTAGAATTTTTTCAACGTCATCATTGGTCACTTTGATATTGTAATCCTCTTCAATTGCAATGGATTTTGCCGCATAACGCACCATTTTTGCCAATTGCTTTTCTAGACTTCGTACCCCCGATTCACGAGTATAACCCTCAACGATTTTTTCCAATTGGGGTTTTCCTATTTTTAAATCTTTGGTAGAGAGTCCGTGTTCCTTTAATTGCTTGGGCAATAAATGCTTTTTGGCAATTTCCACCTTTTCCTCTATGGTATAGCCTGTCACATTGATGATTTCCATTCGGTCTCTCAAAGCAGGTTGAATACTTCCTAAATTATTGGCGGTTGCTATGAACATCACTTTGGAAAGGTCATATCCCATTTCCAAGAAATTGTCATAGAATTCACTGTTCTGCTCAGGATCCAAAACTTCCAACATCGCAGAAGAAGGATCTCCTTGATGACTACTGGAAAGTTTGTCAATCTCGTCCAAAATAAATACAGGATTCGATGTACCCGCCTTTTTAATACTTTGCACAATTCGACCTGGCATTGCGCCAATATAGGTTTTACGGTGTCCGCGAATTTCCGCTTCATCTCGAAGTCCACCTAAAGACATACGTACATATTCCCTGCCCAAAGCTTCGGCTACCGATTTTCCTAAAGAGGTCTTCCCTACTCCAGGAGGACCATAGAGGCAAAGAATGGGCGATTTCATATCGTTTCGCAGCTTCAAAACCGCCAAATATTCTATAATCCTCCTTTTAACGTCCTCAAGACCATAGTGGTCACGATCCAAAATTTGTTGCGCCTTTTTCAGGTCGAATTTGTCCTTCGAGAACTCTTCCCATGGCAAATCCAAGAAAAGATCTAAATAGTTTCGTTGAATGGAATACTCGGCCACTTGTGGATTCATCCGTTGCATTTTGGACAATTCTTTCTCAAAATGCTCTTTTACCTTTTTACTCCATTTTTTCTTTTTGGCCTTGACCCGCATCTCATCAACTTCCTCCTCATAGGAAACTCCACCCAATTCCTCTTGGATGGTCTTCATCTGCTGATGCAAGAAATATTCGCGTTGCTGTTGGTCCATATCACTGCGAACCTTAGACTGAATGTCATTTTTCAACTCAAGCTTCTGAAGCTCTTGGTTCATGTACTTCAAAGTGGTCAAAGCACGTTTCTGAAGATCTGGGATCTCCAAAAGTTTTTGCTTTTCGGCAACACTTAAATTAAGGTTGGAGGATACAAAGTTGATCAAGAACGAATTGCTCTGAATATTTTTAATGGCGAAAGTAGCTTCACTCGGAATATTAGGATTGTCTTTGATAATTTTAAAGGCCAGTTCCTTTATGGAATCAATAATTGCCACAAACTCTTTGCTATCTTCATCGGGTCGTGCTTCCTGAGCCTCCTTTACGGTTGCCGTAAAATATGGTTTTTCGGTTATGACCTCATCAATCTCGAATCGTTTTTTCCCCTGAATGATTACGGTTGTGTTACCATCAGGCATTTGAAGTACCCGAAGAATTCTCGCCACTGTACCCAAGGTATTAATATCTTTCACACCAGGGTTTTCTACTTCTTCATCCTTTTGAGAGACAACACCTATGGTCTTTGTGCCATTATTGGCATCTTTAATAAGGTTGATGGATTTATCCCTTCCCGCAGTAATTGGAATTACTACTCCTGGAAAAAGCACAGTATTGCGTAAAGGCAGTACAGGAAGTGTTTCCGGAAGGTTCTCCCTGTTCATTTCCTCCTCATCTTCAGGCGTAAGCAAGGGTATCAATTCGGCATCCTCATCCAAACCCTGCAGGGACATATTGTCAAAAGTTGAAATTTTTATTTCTCCCATATCATCAGTTTCGGTCATTTTGTCACCAATGACCTTAATTTTTCATTTCTTCATCCGCCCAATTTTCTTGTAACTCGCTAAAAGTAAGTAATACAAGATTGATCAGGCCTTTTTTCATAGGTATAAAGGCAATTCTTGTGCCAAGGTGGTGGTTGGTTATTGGTTAATGGTTTTTAGTGAAAAATTATTTTTTATCCTGTTTGTTAAGCACCTTACTCCCTAACCTTTTCACCTTTGCCTTTTGAATATCCTCCAATCAAAATGCAACATTTATTACAAACAATTTCGTCCAAAAGTGTAACAATTGATAAATTCATCAATCTATAAGACAAACCATTCATTTTTTGAGCCACCAAAATGAACATACTGATGCACTGCTTCAATCGTGCCTAAAAGGAAAACAAAGTGCACAATTGGAAATTTACAATCGCTATTACAAAGCAATGTACAACACGGCTTTTAGGATTGTAAAAGACACGGCGGAAGCTGAAGATGTGATGCAGGAATCATTTTTGAACGCGTTCACTAAACTGCACACATTTAAAGGGGATGTCACCTTTGGGGCATGGTTAAAGCGAATTGTGATCAACAACAGTATTTATCATTACAGAAAGCAGCAAAAAACAAAGGCTGTGGATTTGGATGAAGTAATGTACAAGGTCGAAGATAATGATGAAGTTGCTTTAAATCACAATGGTTATACGGAACTGAAGGCTCAAAAAGTGATGGAAACCATGAAAAGTTTAAAAGACAATTACAGAGTTTCTTTGACCTTACATTTAATCGAAGGTTATGATTACGAAGAAATCAGTGATATTATGAACATTAGTTACGCCAATTGCAGAACCACAATCTCAAGGGCTAAGGAAAGTTTAAGAAAAAAGTTGAACCAAAAGGCAGTATTATGAGCAAGGATAATTTGGATGAGTTGTTCGAAAGGCTTCAGGGAGGTTTTGACCTTGAAGAACCTACCAGTGGACATCAAGACCGGTTTTTGGAAAAATTGAACCAATCTAAAGGGGTTGTGACGCTTCAAAAGAGGAGAACAAATTGGTGGAAGCCATTTTCTGTAGCAGCCTCGGTCGTTCTTATCTGCGCATTGGGGCTCAAAGTGTTCAGTAGTCAACCAAGCCTTAAAGAACAAGTGGTGGAGATTGCACCCGAAGTTTCACAGACCGAGTTTTATTTTGCCAACCTCATTGAAGAACAGGTTCAGGAGTTGAAGCAGATGAAATCGCCAGAAACTGCTCGATTAGTAGATGACACTTTGCTTCAATTGAAGAAATTGGAAGACAATTACCAGCATCTGGAGCAAGAACTTGTAAATGGGGGTAATAGCAAGATCATACTCAATGCTATGATTACAAATTTCCAAACCAGAATAGATTTACTCAAGGAAGTATTGACCAATATTGAAAACATTAAGAATTTAAAATCATACAATGATGAAAACATTACTATATAAATATGCCCTTCTTGCATTCCTGCTTGTACCACTGGTGATTGTTGCTAATACAGGAAAATTAAAGGGAAGGTACACCAAAGAAAAGACCATAAAAAAAGAGTTTAATGTAAATTCTGATGCCCTTTTCAAAGTAAAAAACAGCTACGGAAACCTAAACCTGACTTCTTGGAACGAGGATAGAGTTGTTGTGGAAGTACATATTAAAACCAACGGAAACAATGAAGAAAGGGTTCAAAAAAGATTGAACGAGATTGATGTCGATTTTGAAAATAGTAGCAGCTTGGTTTCAGCAAGGACTTTATTTGGCAATAAAGGCAATAGTTGGGGATGGAATTGGGGAAAACGAAACAACGTTAATGTCCAGGTCAACTATACCATAAAATTACCAGTGAAAAATAGCGTCCATTTAAGTAATGACTATGGAAATATTTATTTGGACAGAATCGACGGGCATGCCAAAATAAACTGCGATTATGGTAAAATAGATGTTGGAGAACTCCATGGAAGAAACAATGAGCTCAGATTCGACTACACCTCGCGTTCTACATTTGAATATATCAACAGTGCAGAAATCATTGCCGATTATTCAGGGTTTACCATTGAAAAGGCAGGAAACTTGAACATTAAGGCGGATTATACCAATGCTGTTATCCATCAAATGGAAAACTTGGAATACGCTAGTGATTATGGTTCCATAGAGGCCAAAGAAGTCCAAAACGTCAATGGAAATGGGGACTACATCGGAGTAAAATTAGGAACGGTTCATGGAGACGTAAGCATAAATTCAGATTATGGGTCTTTAAAAATTGGCGAAATGGCCCCCGATGCAGGTGATGTAAACATCAAAACCGATTATACGGGTATTAAAATTGGGTATAATCCTGGATATCATTTTGATTTTGACATTACCACAGAGTATGCCGGTGTTAGTGGAATGGGCGATTTCGAAATTCAAGTCAGTAAGGAAAAATCCAGTGAAAAATATTATAACGGCTATTACGGTAGCGATAATTCTGGCAATGTAATTTACATCACCAGTGATTACGGAGGGATAACTTTTTATCAAAACTAAAAATCAATTCAAAAAACAATTACTAAAAAACACAATCATGAAAAAATTAATCACACTAGGTATCGCACTGTCCATGGCCGCTGTAACCAATGCACAATGGGGTAAAAGAGTCAAAGGAAACGGAGATGTCGTTACAATCGAACGTTCTGTTGGTGACTACGACGAGGTTGCACTGTCCGGCTGGTTTGATGTAGAACTAGTTGATGGAAAGGAAGGGGAATTGTCTCTTAAAGGAGAATCCAACCTATTGGAATATATCAAAACAGAGGTTAAAAATGGAAAATTGGTCATTAAGGTGGAAAAGGGCGTGAACCTTAAGCCTTCCAACTGGAATGGTGGTATTCATGTTACTGTTCCTGTGGAGAGCATAAATGCTGTTGCACTTTCAGGATCTGGTGATATCGTAGGCAAAACTCCTTTAAAAGCTAATGATTTCAGTGCAAAAATGTCCGGTTCAGGTGACATTACCTTGGAGGTACAGGCACAAAGTGTAAGTGCAGCTCTTTCCGGTTCGGGCGATATCAGGCTTGATGGAAGGACCACAGATTTTGATGTCCAAGTTTCCGGTTCCGGGGACATAAGCGCTTATGAACTGGAGGCCGAAAATGTAAACGCTCAAGTTTCTGGTTCAGCCGACATAAAAGTTACGGTACATCAGTCTCTAAATGCAAAGGTTTCTGGTTCAGGAGACATCCATTATAGAGGAAACCCTGATAAAGTAAAGAGTGTAGCTTCAGGTTCGGGTGATATTAGCAAAGGGTAAGAGTTTTAGGGGAAATTTCATCAGTTTCTCCCTAGGCTAAATATATTGCGGAGTTTATACCCAATCAAAAAACGAAAAGCCCTCGACCAAGGTCGAGGGCTTTTATTTAATCTCTTTTGAAGATAAAGTCCCTTGACACTATGGGCTTTCCATCTATAAAAATTTCAGAAGTTTTAATGTAAACCACGACCGAATCCTTTAAAACGCCATCACCTGACCCTACATTTACAAGAAACTTGACTCGTTCCAAAGAATCCGAGACCTTCTCTTTCTCTCCTATCTGCTCAACAATTACCTCACTCAAATCCAAAATAGTTTTGGAATTAAAAAAACCCTCATGGGCTAATGAGTCAGCGGATAGAGATAAACTATCCCCAAATTCTGGATAATCATCTTTAATTTTAAATAATTCAATATGGTCTTTGAGTTTTTGCAATGCCAATTCTTCAATAGAAATTTGTCGGACCACCTCCTCGTAATCCACCATGTCATTCATCGGCGCTCTAACTTCACCCGCACATGAGAGCAGCAAAACCATTGCAAAATACATTATCGCCTTCCTCATTTCACCATAAATTTTAGTTTCACGATCTTCTCATCAACTATACGCTTATCCAAAATTTGGATTTTCTTTAAAGAAGTTGTTGGAATCGTAAGCATTTGGATAAAATCCTCCTTGGTATATACCTCAACCCCAATACTAGCATTATATAGCTGATAAATTACCGCTTGTTCGGATATTAAATCATCAAGCTGTCTTCTATGCTTCTTCCAATCCTTTACATTGCCTGAGGTATAAAAATTAAGCATCAGGGCGTAATCATCACTGGCTACTTTTATAGCTTCATTGGATTTGGTATTGATATACCTCGTTATAGTATCTGTTTTATAAAATGGAGATTTTATGATAAAAGTTATGTGGTCCGCAGTGGTTTTATACCGAAAACACCCTAAATTATCTGTTTTAAGGACTAATGGCGACTCCTTTTCCTGAAGAATTTTAATATCTAAAGGTGTTTGAACAATTGCTCGATCTGTTAGCTGATCCACAAAACAGAAGGTAAATTCATTTTCCTTTTCCCAGAACAACCAAAATACACCCAGTACCAAAACACCCGCTAACAGAATATATATGTTTTTTACGCGCTTATTTGTGGATGTGCCCGAGCTGTTATGACTTTTTTTGAAAACATGCCAGTTTTTGTGTCCAAGGTACATGCTCAATAGATTGAGCATATCAATCCGTGGTAGTTTGCCGGCTTCATTTTTAAAGTAAGTGTAAAACCATTTTTCACTCACACTTGCCTTAACCTTGGCAAATAAATCTTCCTGAAACAAGGCTATTTCGTTTCCCTTCCAATGCTGAATGTTGGATGAAACCCGGTGTTCCTCTGCAAAAGAAGCTACTACCTCTTTTTTCAAAAGGTTGAAATAAAACCTGTCGTCCGATGTCAATTATATATAATTGATTGATTTAGAGTCAATTATATCATTTACAGATATAATACAATTGTTTTACAAGCTCGCTACAAACCCCAAGAACCTGAGGTCAATAGATTTGATTCAATATCTAAAAATAAACACAATGAAAACAAAAGTCACTAAACGATTGCTTAAATTTTCAATACTACTTATTGGATTTGGATACATCTCCTCCTGCGGGAATCAAAGCTATCAGGAAAATGCCGTGGCCGAATCGGTTGATATCAGCAAGGATTTTGAAGTTGTATCCAATACCAATACTTCCGATACAACATCATCACAACCCGCGCATTTAAAAATTATTAAATCCGCACAGGTAAGGTACAAGGTGAAGCATGTTAAAAAGGCAACAGGACTCATAAAACAAATTGCCCATAAATATGAAGGCTACATTTCCGATATGCGGTTTGAAAACAATCTCCATAGTCTGGAAAACAGATTCACGCTTAAAATCCCCCAAGCCTATTTTGATAATGTAATGGACTCGATTGTAAAAGTCGCAGATTTCGTTGACTATGAAAATATCACCACCAAAGATGTAACCGAGGAGTTCATCGATGTAAAAACACGCTTGAAAACTAAACTCGAGGTAAAAAACAGGTATGAAACTGTTCTCCGGGAGAAGGCCAAAACGGTTGAGGATATACTGGCAGCAGAGGGAAAGCTACAAGTAATACAGGAAGAGATAGAAGTCTCTCAAGGAAGGTTGAAATACTTAACCAATAAAATCTCCTACAGCACCATTCAAATTGACCTTTACGAGACAGTAAATTATAAAGAAGAACCGAATGCCTATGAAAAAAGTTTCTGGTCACGCGGTAAAGAGGGTATCATATTTGGGTGGCACTTTGTGGAAAATACAATTTTAGCCATTGTATATATCTGGCCTATTCTACTTGTGGGCATTGTAATATTCGTTCTATATAAGCAAAGAAGAGCTAAGAAATAGTACTGAACCGCTCAAAACCGAAGAACCCCCAACCATAGGTCGGGGGTTTATTGTTTAATCCATTCATTGGAGTTTCGCCTTTTTTCATAATCGATAAGGTTTGATGGATAGTTTATCCAATCTATCTGCTTGATTATTTTACCAGAATTATTGAAAGTTAAAATCGTAATAAAATGCATAGCTTCAAACCTGGCTCCATCCCATAGGAACTCCGTGAAGTATCCTCTAGTTACAACTTTGTTTTTATCGATAATCTGATCGTATATGACCAACGCATCTTTTTCAATTTTCTGAAAATTAGGATTGTTCCAATCCAAAAACTCGATTAGTGCTTTTTTGCCGGTAATCTTATCAGCATTTAAATATCCTCCAAGATTATGTCGTCATCATAAAACGATATCAATTTCTTGAAATCCTTCCGCCCACTATACGTTTCAAAATATTCCTTAACTATTGGAGCAATATCCAACTCCTCTTTGTTTGCGCATGACAAGAAGAGCAATAAAATTAAAACGGATACGACTAAAGTGTGCTTCATTCGCTTAAATCCAATGTTTTCTATACCTATTTATTTGATTTCTTGTTAACCCTTAACAACAGCAAGACTCCTATCAAAAAGAACAGTCCCAAAAAGATAGTACTGTTCCGCATACTCCCAGTTAACTGGGCCACAGCTCCATACAAAAAAGTCCCTATTACAATCCCTATTTTTTCCGCCACATCGTAAAAACTAAAGAAAGAAGTAGTATCGGTCGTCTCGGGTAAAAACTTAGAGTAAGTGGAGCGGGATAAAGCTTGGATGCCACCCATTACAATACCTACAATTCCAGCTGCGATGTAAAAATCCATCGGAGTTTGCAAAAAATAGGCGTAAACACAAACGAGCACCCAAATAATATTGATGACAACCAAGGTTCTGATGTTACCAAATGCTTTTGAAGCCATTGCCGTTACCGTAGCTCCCAAAATTGCAACAACCTGGATGACCAATATACTAATAATCAACCCTGTAGTTCTTTCGCTATCTGAACCCCAACCTATTTCTTCTTCACCAAAATATGTGGCTATCAGCATAATTGTTTGAACTGCCATGCTATATACAAAAAACGCACCCAAATAGCGCTTTAGTCGGGTTTCGGTCCCCAACTGCCTCCAAACACTTTTTAGTTCCTTAAACCCGTTGAGAACAATATTGGTACGCTCACCTTCTCTTTTATATCCTTTGGGAAGATGTATGAAAGTATATTGACTGAACAAAATCCACCAAATCCCAACAGAGATAAACGAATACTTCATAGCCTTGATTTCTGCCACTTCGCCTCCCCCATCGGTGATTCCGAACATAGCAGGCTGCATTACCATAGCCAGATTAAAAACCAAAAGTATCACACTGCCCACATAACCCAGCGAAAATCCCTTGGCGCTAATCCCATCCTGTTGTTCAGGAAACGCAATGTCTGGCAAATAGGAATTGTTGATGGCAAAGCTTACCCAAAAGCCAACCAGACCAAAGAAGTAACATATTAGCCCTAAATAGATATTCTCCAAGGAAAACCAATACAGTCCAATACATGAGAATGCACCTAAATAGCAGAAAAACTTCAGGAAAACTCTCTTATTTCCGATGTAATCTGCAATCCCCGAAACCAGCGGTGTAACAATGGCGATAAAAACAAATGCCAGAGAAGTCACATAACTGATTAGAGGAGCACGAGCAATCTCACCTCCAAAAATGGTTACTTTTTCAATCTCAGCAACCCGAAATAAAGCACCATAAAATATGGGAAAAATAGCCGAGGAAATGACTAAGCTGTATACAGAGTTCGCCCAATCGTAAAATGCCCAGGCATTTAACAGTTTTTTACTTCCTTTTAGCGCAAGTGTTCGTGCCATAGTTTATTGCATAAAAAACCACTGCCCACATTCCCGATTTGAGAGTGTAGGCAGTGGTTTATGTTCAATTTCGTCAATTTGTTACTTAAAAGAGGTTACTCCATATTTTGCAGCTTCTTGTTTGGCTGCTGGTGCCCATGCGGTCAGATTGTTTATTCTTGTGTCATTTGAAGGATGCGTACTCAAAAACTCCGGAGGAGCTTGTCCTCCCGCCTTGGCTTTCATTCTTCGCCATAAATCGGCAGCTTCGTCCGGATTGTACCCCGCAATGGCCATTATCTGCAATCCGATTCTATCAGCTTCTGTCTCGTGACCGCGGCTAAAAGGTAGCATCACCCCTACCGTTGATCCCAATCCGTAGGCTTGATTGAAAGTATTTCGTTTTTGAGGGTCCTTTATGGCAACATTTCCTGCAACAGCTCCTATTTGTTGCAGCGTTCCGGCACTCATACGTTGAGCTCCATGATCTGCCAAGGCGTGTGCCACTTCGTGCCCCATAACAACTGCCACGCCTGTTTCGGTCTGCGTAATTGGTAAAATGCCCGTGTAAAAAACAATCTTACCGCCAGGCATACACCATGCGTTTACAGTCTCATCATTGACCAGATTGTATTCCCATTTATAATCTTTTAAATACCCTGGGTAACCGTTGGCGTCCAACCAACGCTCAGCCGCTGTAGCAATTCGCTGTCCTACTTTGGCAATCATTTTGGCGTCTGCTGTTCCCTCAATCACCTTGTTCTCATTCAAAAACTGGTCATACTGAGCAAAGGCCATAGGGAAAATCTGGCTATTGGGGTAAAAATTGAGCGTACTTTTACCGGTGAACGGATTTGTCTTACATGCCGTTACGGCCATAAAGACCACAGCTGTGATAATAAACTTCTTCATAATTGTTAATAGTGTTTAGTACACGGAAATTACGAAAAATTATTTTCCGATAATGTGAAGTTCTGTAAAATCCTTACTGACGGTAATACTATTGTTTCCGTTTAGTTTGATGTCCTTAAGGTTCACTTTTTCATTATCCACCTCAACGGTTCCGATAGTAAATGGCAACCCATGGAAAGTAAGTTTAAAGGTTTCATACGAGGTAATAAAATTCCCGTCCTTGAACTGTTGTATGATCAATTCATTTTCTTTTCCACGAAGTCTGAACTTTCTTAAACTGTAGCGTCCTTTTTTATAGTCATAGCCGTCCTGTTGGTCCTCATATACAATGGAATTCTCAATTCCTTCGGTATAATAAACATCTATTTGCAGTTCCGTGATTTCTTTTTCGCCGACATATTGCTGAACCGGGTATTTTGGAATCATGGCTCCTTCCTTTATAAATAAAGGAATCAGGTGTATTCCTGCAGAAACCCATTTCTCCGTTCCTCCATCTACAACTTCCTCAGTCCAGTAATTGTACCATTTTCCCTTAGGGAAATACATGCGTCGGCCTTGGGCATTGGGTTCTTGTACGGGACAAACCAATATTTGCTCACCAAATAAAAACTCATCGGTTCTAAAGTGTGTTTGGGTATCTTCTTGATCATAAAATACCAAAGATTGAAGCATAGGTAACCCTTCCTTGATATATTTATAGAACATTGTATAGAGATAGGGCAACAATTGGTACCTCAGCTCTATATATTTTCTAAAAATATCGGTGATCTCGTCGCCAAAAGACCAAGGTTCTTGGTCTCCGTGATCACCACTGGAGTGCACCCTACAAAACGGGTGAAAAATTGCCAATTGAATCCAACGGGCAAATAGCTCACCATTGGGTTGTTCGGCAAAACCTCCAATATCCGACCCTACAAAGGAATACCCACTCATGCACATACGTTGCATCTGTACGTTAGCAATCCAAAGGTGTTCCCAGGTGGCAACATTGTCACCTGTCCAAGTGGCGCAATATCTCTGAGTTCCAGAGTATGCAGCTCTAGTCAACACAAAAGGCCTTTTAGGGAACATAAAGCTCTTGACTCCTTCGTAGGTGGCCCTAACCATTTGCATTCCATAAACATTGTGTGCCTTCCTATGACTACAGGGATTGCCGTCATAATCGTGTCTGACATCCAAGTTTGCTGTTTTAGTGGGAACTTCCATTACAGCAGGTTCGTTCATATCGTTCCAAACGCCATGGACTCCTAGGTCAGCTATCATTTCTTTGTATAGTTGTCCCCACCATTCTCGAACCTTAGGGTCTGTAAAATCAGGAAACTTGCATTCCCCGGGCCAAACCTTCCCTTTGAAATGCGGACCATCTGCTCTTCGACAGAAATATCCATTTTCCATAGCTTCTTGGTACACCCAATAGTCCCTATCAATCTTGATTCCAGGGTCTATCATGGTAATGGTCTTAAAACCGTCTTCCTCAAGCTCTTGAATCATTCTTTTTGGGTCAGGAAAGTGCTTTTTATCCCAGGTAAAGCATCTAAACCCATCCATATAATCAATATCCAAATAGATGGCATCACAGGGTATTTTTAACTTTCTGAAGCTCGACGCAATATCTTTTACCTTTTTCTCTGGATAGTAGCTCCATTTAGATTGGTGGAAGCCCAGGGCCCATAAGGGTGGTAATTCTGGAACTCCAGTCAAATCTGTATATGCTTCGACCACTTTTGCCATTTTTGGACCGTAGAAGAAATAATAGTTCATTTCCCCACCGTCGGCCCAAAAACTGGTCACATTTCGTTTTTCATTGGCAAAATCAAAATAAGTGCCGAACGAATTGTCAAAGAAAATACCGTAAGCCAAGGATTCCTTGAGCCCTACATAAAATGGAATGGCCTTGTACAATGGTTCTTGATCCTTTCCATAGGCATAGGAATCCGTTACCCAATTGTTTACACGTTTGCCCTTTAAGTTGGTATGTGAAGCTTTATCACCCATACCGTAATAACTCTCGCCGGTATGGCACACTTTGCTCATTTTCACTACATTGCCTCCGTATGCAAAATTCTCTTCCCAATGAAAGCCCAATTCATCATCCAACAAAACCACTTCTTCAAGGTTTTCAATTCTGATTTTTAAGTTGGATTTATTCACATGAATCTTGACCTTGGTGGTATAAATAATGTACTCGGAACTCTCCTCCTTTACCTCAAGCTCGTTATAGCCCAGGTTTACATCTTCACTGATGGCATATGAAAAGTCAGGTTCAAAAGCATAATCTGTGGCATACCGAAACCGGATGGTGCTGTTCCTTAAGATGGTTATTTGTAAAACCACACCGTTCTGGGTGGTAAAATAGAGTTTATCCTTTTCCTGTTTAAAGTCTGTTATATGGTTGGGGTACTGATTGCCTCTTTTTTCAATTTCAGTATTGGTAATCATATTTGGCTAATTAAGGTTGACAAAAGAAAGACTTTAGTACGACAAATTAAAGAGATGTTCATAACAACCTTACTACAACGTTGTAATTAACCACTTAACGGTAAACCACAACGCCCAATGGTGGCAAGGTCATTAAAACCGATTGCTCAAAGCCGTTCCAGACAGTTTTGGAAGGCTTCATACTCTTTTTACCCGTACCGCTGCCGGAATATTTTGAATCATCACTGTTAAAAACCAATTTCAATTGTGTATTCTTGGGTACTCCCACTCGATAATTTTCTCTTGGCACTGGAGTAAAATTACAGGCCACGATCAAATCGTCTTTGGGGTCGTTTCCTTTTCTGATATAAGTTATTACTGAATTTTCTTGATCATTGTATTCAATCCATTGAAAGCCCTCTTGACTAAATTGTTTCTCATAGAGTGCTGGATTACTTTTATAGACCTTATTTAAGTCCTTGATTACTTCCTGAATCCCGGAATGGAAATCATATTGTGTCAGGTGCCAATCCAAGCTCTGTTGGAAATTCCATTCTGAAGATTGTCCAAACTCTCCCCCCATAAACAGCAAATTGGCTCCTGGATGGGTGAACATATAGCCGAACAATAACCTTAAGTTGGCAAAACGTTGCCATTCATCGCCTGGCATCCTATATAATAACGATTGTTTTCCGTAGACCACCTCATCATGGGAAAAGGGCAACATAAAGTTCTCCGTGAACGCATAGGTAAGACTGAAGCTGATCATATTAAGGTCGTACGATCTATGGATCGGTTCCTTTTTGAAAAATTCCAAGGTATCGTGCATCCATCCCATCATCCATTTCATTCCAAAACCCAGTCCCCCTAAATGTACCGGTTTGGAAACTCCTGAGAAAGCAGTCGATTCCTCAGCAATGGTCTGTACTCCCTTGAAACTTCCGTAAACTTCTTGGTTCATTTCACGCAGAAACGACATGGCTTCCAAATTTTCATTGTTACCATAGATGTTAGGCTCCCATTCCCCATCTTCCCTAGAATAATCCAAATACAACATAGAAGCTACCGCATCTACACGAAGCCCGTCAACATGGAATTGATCTAACCAAAACACAGCATTGCTGATTAAAAAAGCCCGAACCTCGTTTCTTCCGTAATTAAAAATAAGACTCTTCCAGTCCGGATGGTACCCTCTTCTTCTATCGGGGTGCTCATATAAGTACGACCCATCAAAAAAGCCAAGTCCATGGGCATCCTCTGGAAAATGGGACGGAACCCAGTCCAAAATCACCCCAATCCCCTTTTGATGTAATTTATCCACCAATAATTTAAAATCCTCTGGTTTCCCAAAACGTGAAGTTGGTGCAAAGTATCCGGTAAGCTGATATCCCCAAGAAGGATCATACGGGTACTCCATCACGGGCATAAACTCTACATGGGTAAAACCCATTTCGGAGACGTATTCCACAAGCTCATCGGCGAGGTCCACGTAGGACAGGTAGTTATTATCATTCTTTCTACGCCAAGAACCCAAATGCACCTCGTAAACGGAATATGGCCTGTTCAGCGCATTTTTATCTTCCCTGGTGTCCATCCATTTTTTATCCTTCCATTGATACGAAGTGTCCCATACTAAAGAGGCTGTATTTGGCGGCTGCTCACAATATCGGGCAAAGGGATCCGCTTTCTCTGTCCAAACATCATTATGGTGCGAATGGATTCTGTATTTATACTTAGTTCCTTTATCCACGCCAGGAATAAATCCTTCCCATATGCCACTGCCATCCCACCTTACCATCAACTGATGCTTGTCTGCGTTCCAATGGTTAAAATCACCAATGACCGAAACCGATTGGGCCGAAGGGGCCCAAACCGCAAAATAAGTCCCTTTCTCACCTTCCACTTCGGTAAGATGTGAACCTAATTTCTCGTAAAGTCTAAAATGTTTTCCCGATTTAAATAAATCTATATCAAAGTCGGTAAAAAAGCTGTGCGAAACTACTTTGGACATAATCAGGCTTTTAATGCTACAATATTAGCACCTTTTATCCAAGAATCGGGTTTTTACACCTCTGGATTATCAAATCGGTAAAAATTATGGAACGCTTTTTGATTTTAATGGAAAAACAAGTGAAATGAATGCAAATCAAAAATCAAAAATCATGAATAAATTCAGTACTATAATTGGAGTTTTCCTTGCCATATTCGTTATATCCTGTGAAGGTCCAGAAGGTCCTCCCGGTTTTGATGGTGACCCTGGAGCACCTGGAGCAGATGGGATTTAGGGACAAGTTGTAGAGGTTGATGGTGTTAATTTTGACTATGATGTCGACGGAAATGTTTTTAACACTCTAATTACCTTTAGTGACATAACCGATTTTGAGGTATTTGAATCAGATGCAGTTTTGGTATATCGATATGATGGCAGCATTGAATTGTCTGATGGTAGCACTGCCGATACCTGGAGCCAAATTCCCCAAAGTTTCTTCTTACCAGAAGGAACCATCCAATATGTATTTGCCCATACCTTTGTGGATGCGGAACTCTTTATTGATGGAAATTTTGACCTATCTGCCCTAAGCACAGACTTCACTGATAACCAATCCTTTAGGATTGTGTTTGTTCCCAGTGAGTTCGCCAATGGTTCAAGAATGGACAAATCCAATATCTCTAATGTAATGGCCGCCCTGGGCATTAAAGAAGAACAAGTCAAAAAAGTAAGCTTAGATTAAATCCTTCAAAAAATTGCTAACTTAAAATCCTGTCGAACTCCGGCAGGATTTTTTTAGCGCTATATTTGAAAGGCTCTCCCGAAAAAAGCGTCTATTTAAAAAAAATCAATAAAATGGGAAAAAAATTGTTTTGGATTGTTGTTTTGATTTTTTCTGGATGTAAAGGCATTTCGCAGAAGAACCAAAACCAAATGGAGGAAACAAAAAACAAGGAAGAGGTTGTTTATGAAGTCACTAAAACAGATGCAGAGTGGAGAGCAGAATTGACCGAAGACGAATATTATGTCCTTAGGAAAGCTGCCACCGAAAGGCCATTTACCAGTGAATTACTTGAGAACAAAGATAAAGGAACCTACGTCTGTGCAGGTTGTGCCACACCTTTGTTCCGTAGCGAGAATAAGTACAGGTCAGGAACAGGTTGGCCCAGTTTTGACCTTGAAATAGAGGGTAATGTTGCCTACGATGTGGACTATGACATAGGTTATAAAAGAACCGAGGAACATTGTGCCACTTGTGGAGGGCACTTGGGCCATGTTTTTGATGATGGTCCTCGAAGAACTACAGGTAAAAGACACTGCATTAATGGTATCGCCTTAGATTTTATTCCTGACTCCAAATAATCCAATCATTTGATGGACAAGAAATACGATATAGAAAAAACTGAAGCCGAATGGAAAGCTGAACTTTCCCCGGAAGAATATTACGTGCTACGTCGAAAAGGAACCGAAAGACCGCATACGGGTGAGTTTAACCTTCATTTTAAAAATGGGGATTATCACTGTAAGGCTTGTAATGCAAAACTGTTCAAAAGTGACCACAAATTCGAAAGTGGCTGCGGTTGGCCTTCCTTTGATCAAGCTGTTGAAGGAGCTATTGAATACATTCGTGACACTTCGCATGGCATGATTCGTACAGAAACGGTCTGTGCCAACTGTGGTAGTCATTTAGGTCATGTGTTTAACGACGGCCCAATGGAAACTACAGGACAACGGTATTGTATAAATTCAATCAGTATTGGTTTTAATCCGGAGGAAGAATGAGCTTCCCAGAAAACTACCTTAAAAGTGCCATTTTTGAATTCCAACGGTATAAAAACATGGGAGATAAAACCTTTGCACAGCTTTCCGATGAGGACATTCTTTGGAAATACAAAGAAACGGACAATTCCATCTCAATCATTGTGAAGCATATGGTTGGAAATATGCTAAGCAGATGGACCAATTTCTTAACAGAGGATGGTGAAAAATCGTGGCGTAATCGAGAAATGGAGTTTGAAGGTGATTACTCATCCAAAACCGAAATGCTCCAGGCTTGGGAAAAGGGCTGGAAATGCCTTTTTGATGCTTTAAAAAGTATCGATTCCTCAAATTTCGATACCAAAATCAGGATAAGATCTGAGCATCATACCATTGCTGAAGCGGTTAACCGACAATTGGCCCATTATGCAAGCCATGTTGGCCAAATTGCCTTCGTGGGACGTATGATTAAAGGTGCCGATTGGGTTTCTCTATCCATACCGAAAGGAGGCTCAGAGGCTTTTAACAAAAGGATGTTCGGCAATTCCAATTCCTGATTTCTTCCCGTTCACAATTCCGTAAAGTCAAGTCTTGGTAAATGGTTTTCGAATTGCGTATTTTTGCACTTCATTTTTAACAACTAAAATCAAAAACTAATGAGCAACTTCGATGTAATTGTTTTGGGTAGTGGTCCTGGAGGATATGTAACAGCAATCAGAGCTGCGCAACTCGGATTCAAAACAGCCGTTGTGGAAAAGGAAAGTTTGGGAGGTGTATGTCTTAATTGGGGCTGTATTCCAACAAAAGCATTGTTAAAGTCCGCTCAGGTTTTTGAATATCTGAAACATGCCGAAGATTATGGTTTGAACGCCAAAAAAGTGGAGCATGATTTTGATGCCGTGGTCAAAAGAAGTCGAGGTGTTGCCGATGGCATGAGCAAGGGTATTCAATTTTTGATGAAGAAAAACAAAATCGAAGTCCTCAACGGTTTTGGAAAAATACAACCTGGTAAAAAAATATTGGTCAAAGGTGAGCATGGCGATACCGCAGAATATTCAGCCAATCACATCATAATCGCAACCGGAGCGAGAAGTCGTGAATTGCCAAGTCTTCAACAAGACGGCAAAAAAGTTATCGGTTACCGTGAAGCCATGTCCCTGGACAAGCAGCCCAAGAAAATGATTGTTGTTGGTAGTGGTGCCATTGGAGTGGAATTTGCATATTTCTATAACTCAATGGGAACAGAGGTCACAGTTGTGGAATATCTCCCAAATATTGTACCAGTTGAGGACCAAGATGTATCCAAACAATTGGAAAGAAGCTTTAAAAAAGCTGGAATAAAAATTAAAACTTCTGCTGAGGTAACCCATGTAGACACATCAGGCGACGGCGTAAAAGCTACTATAAAAACCTCAAAGGGAGAGGAAATTCTCGAAGCTGATGTTGTTCTTTCTGCTGTAGGCATTAAAACCAATATTGAAAACATCGGATTGGAAGACGTTGGCATCGCAGTTGACAGAGACAAAATTTTGGTCAATGATTATTATCAAACCAATATTCCGGGATATTATGCCATCGGTGATGTTACACCTGGACAGGCATTGGCGCACGTTGCTTCTGCGGAAGGAATTCTTTGTGTTGAAAAAATAGCAGGAATGCATGTAGAAGCACTTGATTATGGAAATATTCCTGGATGTACCTACTGTATCCCTGAAGTTGCTTCTGTAGGATTGACCGAAAAGCAGGCTAAAGAACAAGGCTATGACATCAAGGTTGGTAAATTTCCGTTTTCAGCTAGTGGAAAAGCAAAGGCAGCTGGAACTCCCGACGGTTTTGTTAAGGTAATTTTCGATTCTAAGTACGGAGAGTGGCTAGGTTGCCATATGATTGGTGTCGGGGTTACCGATATGATCGCCGAAGCGGTTGTAGCACGAAAGCTGGAGACTACTGGGCATGAAATCTTGAAGGCAGTGCACCCCCACCCAACTATGAGTGAGGCGGTAATGGAAGCTGTAGCCGATGCCTACGATGAAGTAATCCATCTATAGCCGTATGCTAAAATTATTTAGATTAACAGCCATTTTGGAGGGGATATCTTATCTCCTCCTATTTGGTTTCACAATGCCTCTAAAATATTGGGCAGGTATCTTTGAGCCCAATAAAATTATTGGTTACATCCATGGGGTACTATTCATCGCTTATGTAGTTATTGCCCTCGTATTTTGTTGGGAAAACAAATGGAGCATTAAACGGTTTATTATCCTGTTCATAGCGTCACTGTTGCCGTTCGGAACATTTTATGCAGATAAGAAATACTTAAAAAACGCTACGATTTAGTCTTCAACGAGTTTATATATTGAACCGTCAAAGGCGCAGATGTAGAGTTCATTATCATTATCTACTCCAAAAGAGGAAATGTTTAGGTTTGAATTCAGTAGAAGTTGATTATCTGGACTACCAGTATCAGACTCTAATGCCCAAATACGCCCATCTACAAAATCAGCATAAATGTATTTATCTCTTAAAGATGGTGTTTGATTACCGCGATAGACATAACCACCAGTAATAGATTGATCATTTCCATTGTGGGCATATTCAAAAATAGGTTCAACTAACCCCGAGTCATCACAGTCACCCGAAAAGCAAAAGGTACCTTCGAACCGTTTCCATCCATAATTACCGCCAGCACTGACGATGTTTACTTCCTCTCTCTCATCTTGTCCTACATCCCCAGACCAAAGATTGTTGGTTTGTGGATCAAAACTCATTCGCCAAGGGTTTCGCAATCCATAGGCATAAATTTCCCCACGCATATTATCCAGTCCCAAAAATGGGTTACTTCGTGGAATTGCATAATTCAATCCATTAGAGGTCGTATTTACGTCTATACGCAACACCGCACCCAACAAATTGGAAAGGTCTTGGGCATTATTGTCAGGGTCACCTCCCGAACCACCATCACCCGAAGCAATGTAAAGATATCCATCTGGTCCAAAAGCCAATTGCCCTCCATTGTGGTTGGTGAAAGGTTGTGGAATTTCCAGTAAAACAAGCTCAGAGTTTGGGTCGGCCATATTCGGATTGCCAGAAGAAACTTGAAAACGTGAGGTCACTGATAAACCCGCATTTGGCGTATAATTAACGTAAAAATATCCGTTTGAATCAAAATCAGGATGGAACACCAAACCCAATAATCCCTGCTCATTCGCATTGGTATTGATTTTGGTGCTGATATCTAGGAATGTTTCTGAACTGGTTGTGTTTTCATCATTTTGAAAAACCTTGATGGTTCCGCCTTGCTCAGCTATAAAAATTCGGTCACTCCCATCCAATGGGCTTTGAAAATCCAAAGGTCTAGAAAATGCCAGGTTTGGAAACGCATTAGAGAGAGAATACGTAATTCCGGAGGTGTCGTCCGATGAGTTATCATCACTTCCGCAAGCCAAAAAAAGTAATAGAATGGTAATGAGAGATGGGGTTAACTTTTTCATATCCAATGACATTGGGGTTATAAAAGATACGAAAAATAATCCCTTATTGGTTGTTAAAGGATTCTCTAAAAGCTCCGAATGGCCAAATCATAGCTTTGAAGACCAAATCCAAGGATGACACCCTTTGCTCCCGAAGAAATATAAGAAACATGCCTGAAATCTTCACGCTTATGGGTATTGGAAATGTGTACTTCCACTACAGGAGTGTTAATGGCCTTTACAGCATCTCCCAATCCCACTGAGGTGTGCGTATAGGAGGCCGCATTTAAAACAATACCATCATAATCAAAACCCACTTCTTGAAGCTTATCTATCAATTCCCCTTCAATATTGGATTGAAAATATTCCAAATGCAGGTCGGGAAATTTTTTTTGAAGTTGATTAAAGTAGTCTTCAAAAGTAGCATTCCCGTAAATTTCTGGTTCTCGTTTACCCAATAAGTTCAAATTGGGACCGTTGATGATCATTATTTTCATGACAGCAAAAATACAACAAAAAGGAAAGGACGGAGAAATCCGCCCTTTTTACTGTCCTGTAACTTTTTATTTGTCGTTTTTGATAAATTAGAACAAAAACAAAATGCCGATTGTCGCAATAGAAAAGGAGATATTATCTTCTACCACCATATACGAAACATTGAGTTCTGTGTTACCCGTTATATTGTAGCCCACCGAAGGTCGGTAATATAATCCACCGTCCATACCCTCGCTAATACCAACAGCATAGCCGGCATCGCCTCCAAACTTAAAATGATAGGTGGGATAAATGCGTACGGAAGCTGCCAATGGCACAAACTGAAAGTCTTCAAACTCACTTTGAACAGTAATGTTACCTACAGATGCTTCCTGGGTATCACCAAAAGCGTTGATAAACCCAGTGGCCAGACCTACATCCAATAACTCAGAAACTCCCCAGTGGTAATTTGCATCAAACCCAATACTAAAACTGGAGACATCGGCGGCATCTCCGACAGGGATACCTGCATTTAAACCTGCTTTAAAATTGCTTCTGTCCACTTGCGCTTGGGTAACAAAAGTCATTAGAATCAAAAAAATACCTGTGGCAATTAGTTTTTTCATGGTTGGATAAGGTTTTTAGACTGTTAAAACGTAACCTAATCAAAAAAAGTATCAGAAGTTGTCTAAACACTATGAGGCGAAAACTTGTGTCGTTTTGTTAACCAATCTATATTCTGTCATTTCCAATACTCATTTTTGTTTCTATTTTTAGCAAATGAATTGGAATCAATCCTTACAAGATTACCAGCATTATTTGAAGATTGAACGAGGCCTCTCAGATAATTCCGTATTGGGCTATTCGCAAGATCTTCAGAAACTGATAAATTATCTTGAATCTTATGAAATTTCGGATTCTCCAATTCAAATTACACAGGAGACCGTTCAAAAATTCATTTACGATATTGCAAAGCTTGTCAATCCTAGATCCCAAGCTAGAATTATTTCGTCATTGAAAGGTTTTTTTAATTATTTGGTATTTGAAGATTACCGCGTGGACAATCCTATGGATCTTATTGAAAGTCCAAAAATTGGAAGAAAACTACCCGATACACTTTCTACCGATGAAATCAACAAACTCATTGGTGCCATAGACCTCTCAAAACCAGAAGGGGAAAGAAACAGGGCTATTTTGGAAACCCTCTACGGTTGTGGTCTGAGGGTGTCGGAACTTATTAATCTAAAACTTTCTGACCTGTTCTTTGATGAAGGGTTCATCAATGTCACCGGTAAAGGCAATAAACAAAGATTTGTGCCCATAAGCTCAATAAATAAAAAATACATCAATATTTATAGAAGCGAAATTAGAGTGCACTTAAAGGTTGAAAAAGAACACCAAGATTTTCTTTTTTTGAACAGAAGAGGCAAGCAACTCACTAGGGCCATGATATTTACCATTATTAAACGCCTTGCTGAAGAAATCGACTTGAAAAAGAATATTAGTCCTCACACATTTAGACATTCATTTGCTACGCATCTTTTGGAGAATGGAGCGGACTTGAGGGCCATTCAACAAATGTTGGGTCATTCTAGCATTACTACCACCGAAATCTATATGCATGTGAACCGCCAACATTTAGCAGATATTTTAAGTGCATTCCATCCAAGAAAATAAGGGAATTTTCAGAATTTAAGCTAAGTAACCGTCTCAGCCTCTTTTGAAACTTTATCTTGCTTTTTAAAAGGCCTGATGATAAGCCTCGCCTCACGATCAAAACGGATATAATTATAGACCCAATTGATGAAGACCACTACCCTATTTCTAAAACCAATCAAAAAGTAGAGATGTACAAACATCCATACAAACCATGCAAAAACGCCTTGAAACTTGAATCTCGGAAGGTCACATACCGCCTTGTTACGACCCACAGTGGCCATGTTTCCTTTATCCCTGTAAACAAAAGCTTTCAAAGGCTTGTTCTCAATAAGTCTTATAAGGTTTTCTCCTAATTTTTCTCCTTGTTGAATTGCGGGTTGGGCCATCATAGGATGTCCATTGGGAAAAGCTTCTGTTTCCATGTGCGCTATATCACCAATGGCAAAAATTTCTTCAAACCCCTCTACCTGATTATAGCGGTTTACTTTTAATCTATTCCCCCTACAAAGTAACTCTTTTGCATCGAGTCCTTTTATTCCCGCTGCCTGTACTCCAGCGGCCCACACCAGGGTTGCAGACTCAAAAACTAAATCTTGATCCGTGGCTACATGTTTGCCATCATAATCCGTGACCCTTACATTTTTCCAAACATTTACCCCCAGCTTCTCCAAAAACCGTTCGGCCTTGCTAGAAGCTATCTCGCTCATCGCTGGAAGAATCCTGTCACCACCTTGAACCAAATTGATTTGAGCTCTTCGTGTATCCAAATCAGGATAGTCCTTTGGTAAAATTCCTTTCTTTATTTCCGCTAAAGCGCCGGCCAATTCCACACCCGTGGGACCACCCCCAACAATCACAAAATTCATCAAGGCGTCACGTTCATGCAGGTCATCTGTAAGCAATGCCTGCTCAAAATTTTCCAAAATTAGACTTCTTAGGTTCAAAGATTGTGGAACGGTCTTCATGGCCATTCCATTTTCTTCGATATTTTTATTTCCGAAGAAATTGGTTTTAGAACCCGTTGCAACCACCAAATAATCGTAAGCGATACTGCCTATATTGGTTTCCACCTTTCGGTTATCCGTAATAACCTGAAATACTTCCGCCAAGCGAAAATAAAAATGTGGATATCCTTGTAATACCTTTCGAATGGGATAAGCGATGGAATCGGGCTCCAATCCTCCCGTAGAAACTTGATATAAAAGTGGCTGAAATGTATGGTAATTGTGCTTGTCCAATAACACTACCTGAACCTCTTTTTTGGATAATTTTTTAGCTAGGGCAATGCCCCCGAACCCCCCTCCGATAATAACGATTCTGGGCAGGCTCGACTGTGGAATATTCATACTTGACATCTATACAAATTTACGCATTCCATGCTTGGAAATACTGGTTTGGAATGGCTTTTTAGTATATTTAAATCTTGACTAACGAAAACAAAACAATATGAAATCATCACACTTTTTAAGTGGGCTAATTGCTTTATTACCCTTATTGGGTTTTGCTCAAAAGGACAACAGCGTTGTGCTGAAGGACTTGACATCCAAAACACAGAAATATGGCGATATCGCCCATCAAATTTGGAATCTTGCCGAAATGGGCTATTTGGAAGAAAAGAGCTCTCAATTACTGCAAAAAACACTCTCAGATGCTGGTTTCGCAATTGAGAAAGGGGTTGCAGGCATACCCACTGCATTTATTGCAGAATATGGCTCTGGATTCCCGGTAATCGCTGTATTGGGTGAATACGATGCCTTGCCCGGATTGTCACAACAAGCCGTTGCGGAAAAAAAATCGGCGAATAAGGCTGCGGGACATGCCTGCGGTCACCATCTTTTTGGCACTGCTTCAACTGCCGCCGCCATTGCTGTCAAAGATTGGATGAAAAAAAATAAGGTAAAAGGCACCATTCGTTTCTATGGTTGTCCAGCTGAAGAAGGGGGGTCTGGAAAAGTTTATATGGTACGTGAAGGCTTATTTAACGATGTGGACGTGGCCTTGCATTGGCACCCAGGGGCACAGAATTCGGCAAATGCAGGTGCTGCTCTAGCCAACAAATCAGCCAAGTTTCGATTTTATGGAACTTCGGCCCATGCCGCAGGAGCACCAGAAATGGGACGTTCGGCACTCGATGGTGTTGAAGCCATGAATGTCATGGTAAATATGATGCGGGAACATATTCCGCAAGAAGCAAGAATTCATTATGTGATAACCGATGGTGGAAAAGCCCCCAATGTGGTTCCCAACTTTGCAGAAGTCTACTATTATGCCCGCCATGGTAAAAGAGACGTTGTAATTGATATTTTTGACCGCATTGTGAAAGCCGCTGAGGGAGCGGCCCTTGGAACGGGTACTACAATGGATTTTGAAATGATTGGAGGAACCCATGAACTTTTGCCCAATCTTACACTTCAAAAGCTCGTGCATGATAATTTATCAAAAGTGGGTGGAATGACATATAGCAACGAAGAGAAAGCTTTTGCTGAAAAAATAGCCAAGAGCTTTGGCTATGGGAAATTGGATATTGAAAAAGCTACGGATATCCAACCCTACAAGGAAAAAGCTCGCGCTTATGGCTCCACAGACGTTGGTGATGTCAGTTTTGCAGTGCCAACCGTTGGCATGCGAGCCGCTACTTGGGTACCGGGAACCCCTGCCCATAGTTGGCAAGCTATTGCAGCAGGAGGAACTTCCATTGGAACAAAGGGTATGATGATTGCTGCAAAAACACTGACCCTAACAGCCATGGATCTATTTAAAAACCCAAAAATAGTCGAAGAAGCCCAGCTGGAGTTCAATAATCGCAGAGGGAAGGATTTTGAATACATTCCTTTACTTGGGGATAGACCGCCTGCCCTGGATTACAGAAAATAGAAGTTTACCTAAAAATGCTGTAACAAAAATCCATTTCTAAATACATATACTGCAAACTTACCAGCCATAGTGAACAAAGAATTGGAACATCGTTTTGTGACGGAACTTGAGAACAATCAGAATATTGTTCATAAGGTTTGTAGTCTTTACACCAATGATAGGGACTCACATAATGATTTATTCCAAGAAATCACTATACAGTTATGGAAGGCATATCCAAAGTTTAGAGGGGATGCCAAATTTAGCACATGGATGTACAGAGTAGCCTTAAATACTGCGATTACCTTATACAGAAAATCAAAGAAGAGGGTACAGACACAAGATTACGATTCGGTAATTTTTAAAATAAAGGCCGACGAATATGATGACACCGAAGAAAAGCAATTAAAGTTGATGTACAAAGCCGTAAGACAATTGGGCGATATTGATAAAGCTTTGGTCTTTTTGTATTTGGAAGACAAGGATTATTCCGAAATATCAGAAACCCTGGGTATTACCGAAGTAAATGCCCGGGTGAAGATGAATAGAGTAAAAAACAAATTAAGAACCATACTAAACCCCTGAGTCATGGTGGATGAATTGGAGCTTTTAAAAAAGGATTGGCAGAAAAAGGCGGAGCATTTGCCCAAACTGTCATATGATGAGATTTATCAGATGATTTGGAAGAAATCATCTTCCATTGTTAAATGGATATTTTATATCAGTATTATAGAATTTGTGGTTCCCCACTTATTATACCTCATTCCGTCGATGCGGAATAATATGAATCTAGATGCTGATTTGGGAATTACCAAAATTGTTATTGGAGTTACCGTTGTGCAATACACGGTAATCTTATACTTCATTTACCTCTTTTACAAAAGATATAAGGAAATCTCAGTGCTGGATAATGCAAAACAGCTTACCCAAAACATTTTAAATACTAGAAAAACGGTAAAACATTATGTGATTTTCTCTTTATCAATGATTTTGTTCACGTTTTTGATGATAGCCGTAGGAGTCTATTTCAATGACGGTCTACTTGACTCACTGGAACTAGGTGAAAGACTATCCAATGTCCCACGTGAAAAAGTTAGATGGATACTGATGGCAATATTTGCCGTTTTTGGAGTAGTGGTAACTTTCGTTTTTGGAGGAATTTATTTCCTGCTCTACGGATTACTCACTCGAAAACTGCGAAAAAATTATAGGGAACTTCAAAAACTAGAAGTCTAATCCCCCTTATAACTATATCTTCTTTTCTGATGCTCAGCTTCGTAAGCAGCTAGTTCCTCTTTTGGAATAACCTTTAAAAAAGATGGGTGCTGTTCTATAGCATATTCCAATTTTTCCAGTATGGAGTCAATGGATTCATTGTCATAATCTATCTCCAAAGGTGGTTTTATGTGCATTGATTGGAGTATCCCCTTTTTCTTAACACGAAGTCCTTTTTTATCGAACGACCGTCTGAAACCATCAATTACTACAGGAACAACCACAGGTTTATATCGTTTTATAATATGTGCCGTACCCTTTCGAAGGGGTTTCCAAGGTGTGGTTGTCCCCTGTGGAAAGGTGATTACCCAGCCATCATTTAAAGCCTTCGCAATATTGCTAATGTCACTGAATTTGACCTGTCTGTTCACATCTTGGCCATCAGCTCTCCATGTTCTTTCAATACTAATGGATCCTGCATAGGCCAAAATCTTGGTCAATAGGCTCTTTTTCATGGTTTCCTTAGCCGCAACATAGTAGATATTAAGTTTCGGATTCCATAAATAACCAAGATTCTTGATATTATCGTCCCTGCCTTTTAAACTGGCATTAAATACATGGAACATAGCAACAACATCGGCAAAATAGGTTTGATGATTACTAACAAAAAGAACGTTAGAATCTGGTAAATCCCGAATCACCTGAGATCCTTCAATTTCCAACTTATTAAACCCTTTATAACGCTGATGGGTAATCGACCCCGCTATACGAATCAACCATTTTTTTAAAAACAGAATATGACCAAAAGGATTTTCTTTAAACAGCCCCATACCTAATACATTCGCGGCTAATTTACAAAATCAACATCAAAGCACCTGTTCCAAAAGTTCTTTGATCTCACTCATCATCATAGCTGTGGCTCCCCAGACCGTATAACCATTTAATCTATAAGCGGGTACATCAATGCTTTTGGCGTATGACGTGGTAAGATTTTCTTGGATATGATTCGAATTGTCCATAAAATCCTTCAAATATACCTCAACCAAAGACTCTACTTCTGCTTCTTGAATCTCAAAAGGCAAAGGGTTTTGGTAGATTCCAATAAATGGACTTACCATAAAATTGCTTGGAGGAATGTATACCTCGCTCAACTCTTTTAAAACCTCAACTGCATCGGGGGGTACACCTACTTCTTCATGCGTTTCGCGAAGCGCTGTTGCCAAAATATCAGTATCCTCCCGTTCTACTTTCCCCCCTGGAAAACCAATCTGATTGGAATGTACGCCATTATATGTCTTCCGAAGAATCAATAATAACCGTGTTTCAAAATCCATATCAGGATAGAACAACGCCATTACTCCTGCCCTTTTGGGGTTCATTTTACGAATTTCATTGGATTTTAGCCATTGGACACGCATTGCAGGTGACATTTTATGATGCGATTCCTCCCCGGGAAGTGGGAGTTTTTTTATTTTTAAAACCTGTTGATAAAATTCTTTAAAATCCATGTTTTTAAAACAAGCAGCTTTAACTACAAGTATACTATTATTTTTTCTGGCATCCTGTGCCGATTCTCCCAAAAAGAAAGCACCAAACACTGAAGAAGCGGTTGCTAAAATTGATTCAATTCCTAAAAAAGAAGAAATTGTCGAAGAGGAGAAAGAAGAAGCATTTGTTCTCAACGAGGAAAACGCAATCGACTTCTTTTTCACATACGCCAAAGAGGTCAAAGAAAATAAAGTAAAACTTACTACAAACATGGGTAGTTTCACGGTACAACTCTATGACAATGTTCCTTATCACAAAGCCAATTTCATCTATTTGACCCGTAAGGGGTACTTTGACAATACCCAATTTCATCGCGTTGTAAAGGATTTTATCATACAAGGTGGCAATTCTGATGATAAAGAGACGGCCAAAAAGAGAAGGCTCATAGGTCGTTATCTTCTACCGCCTGATGCCAAAAAAGGGCATAAGCACCACCGGGGAACCATTTCAATGCCCAGTAGCGAAAGAAATAATCCGCATAAATTGGCATCTCCATATGAGTTTTTTATCGTTGTTACCAAACCCGGTTCTTACCATTTAGATGGTTCCTATACTCCTTTTGGAAAAGTGATAGAGGGTATGGATGTAGTGGACGCCATCAACAATGTTCCCGTAGGTGATGGTGATTGGCCATGGCAAAATGTCTATATCTTGAAAGCAGAAGTGCTTTGATCAAGCTTCTTTTTTGTAAATGTTCGGTAGACGAATATTGAATCGCACGGCTAAAATCCGAAGCGTGATCACCAACAGTATAGCTGCTATATAAGCGTAGCCTTCGGATATAGGAAATTTTATGAAAAGAAAATAGCTAAACCCACCTGCGATACAGGCCGTAGCATAGATTTCTTTTCTAAAAATCACTGGAATCTCATTGCAAAGAATATCCCTGATCACACCACCAAAACTTGCGGTCATCGTTCCCAAAGCTACGCACATCACAGGCGAAAGACCTGCTTGAATGCCTTTTTCGACACCGACCATGGTATATAATCCAATACCAATGGTATCGAACAAAAACAAAGATTTTCTAAAGTATTTTAGTTGATTGACAAACAGAATCCCAAAAACCACAGTAATAAAAATAGTGCTTACATAGGTCAAGTCACGCATCCAAACTACAGGAGTATTTCCAATTAACAAATCTCGAAGTGTTCCTCCACCAATTGCCGTAACAAAAGCAATAATCAAGACCCCAAACAAATCCAATCGTTTTTCCATTGCCACCAATACTCCAGATAGTGCAAAGGCCACGGTTCCCAAAATGTCTATAGCTTGGTAAAACATTTTTACATTTTTTGGGTGTAATAGTTGTAATCTTTGATTACAACATCAACAAAATCAACAGGTTTTAAAGTGGTATTGATTCCGGTCACTTCCTTGATACGTTTGTCCAACGATAAAATCACATTATGGTTGCCATTATATCTCGATTTATCGAACAACTCTTTAACGGTCTGCATTTCTGAATCTTTAAATACGGTAACCTGAGGAAATTGAGGCTTATAATCTTCTGGCAATTCACGTAGTAAGGTATCTCTAAGTGAAACTCTTTTTTTCTCACTGATAACCGTAGTGCCAGCCGCAATATCTCCAATACGCTGTCCTTTTCCTCTAATTAAAATGGTGAGTACCGCGGCACCACCAGATGTTAGCGAAACATCAATGATTCGGAGCACCCATCGTACAAAATAATTGGCAAAGCTTGGTTTTGACCCATCCAATTTTACCACTCGTAAAGACATGATGCCCTTCCCAATAGTTTTACCATCTGAGAAAGTCTCGAAAAGCAAATAGTACAAGAATGCAGGTAATGACAATACCAAGTAATAGCTCCATTGGTCAAATAAATCAATATCCAACGAAGCCAACAAAATAAAAATCAAAACAATGTAAACGGTAATCACAAAGCTATCAATAATATATGCTAGCATTCGTTCTCCCAAGTTGGAAGTGTTTTGGTTGATGGTTATATTTTGGGCCGTTTCTATTTGAAATTGATCCATATTTTAGTTTCTTTACTTTTAAACCAAAATTTTTAATGCGAGAGGCTGCTTTTGTAAAGCAAAATAAAGATAAATGGGCCGCTTTTGAAAATGTCTTGAACAATCAGGGACAACTCAGACCTGACGAACTTTCCGACCTCTATGTTGAGATTACAGATCACCTTAGTTATGCCAAGACCTTTTATCCCAAAAGCAACACCGAATTTTATCTAAACGCCCTTGCCTCTCAAGCGCATCAAAAAATCTATAAAACCAAACGGGAATCCAAGAACCGTATTGTAAGTTTTTGGAAAACGGAATTCCCTTCGATGTTCCATGCACACCATCGCGAGTTGTTGATTGCTTTTTTAGTGTTCGCATTTTTTTCCATTGTCGGTGCATTTTCTGCGGCCAATGAAGGGGATTTTGTTCGATCTATACTTGGTGATGGCTATGTAAACATGACCCTAGAAAATATTGAAAAAGGTGATCCAATGGCCGTATATAAACAGCAGGGGGAGTTCAATATGTTTTTAGGTATTACCATCAATAACATAAAGGTGGCTGTTTACGCTTTTGCTTTCGGAATATTTTTAGGGATTGGAACCTTGATGGTCATGTTGCAAAATGGTATCATGCTTGGTAGCTTTCAGTACTTTTTTTATGAAAAAGGCCTACTTTGGGAATCAGTTCGAACCATATGGATACATGGTACTATTGAAATTTCCGTAATTATAATTGCAGGGTGTGCAGGTCTGGTCATGGCAAATGGTATACTTTTTCCTGGCACCTACACTCGGCTGGAATCTTTCAAAAGAGGTGTGAAAAATGGTCTAAAAATTATGGTAAGTACGGTGCCTTTTTTTTTAGTCGCAGGTTTTTTGGAAGGATTTGTAACCCGTCACACCGAAATGCCCGATTGGCTCGCAATTTTAATTATTGGCGGCTCTTTGTTGCTAATCATATACTACTACATTATTTACCCTAACCAATTCAAAAGAAAAGCAAAACATGCAGAAACAACAATACATTGAGTTTAAGAAACAAAGGGAATTGGGAGAAATCCTAACGGACTCCCTGTCCTTTATACGCAATGAGTTTAAACCATTTTTTCAAACTATTTTCAAGATTGTAGGCCCCTTTATTCTTGTGATGCTTGTTTCAATGGCATTTTACATGTATACGGTCGGGGATATTTTTAATATCAGTGTCACCGAGAACTCGTTTAACGCATTTTCACCGGTGATTATGATAATTGCCGTTTTTGCAATGTTCTTGAGTATGGTTGCAGCTTATGTATTGGCACATGCCACTGTGCTTTATTATATAAAATCCTATATGGAGAATCAAGGAAATACCGTTTATGAGGATATCCGTTCCGCAGTATACAGCTCCTTCTGGCCTTTTATTGGTCTCGGCTTTTTGGTTGGACTATCAGTAGGTATTGGTTTTTTGTTTTGTTTTATTCCTGGAATCTATCTTGCCATTCCGCTTTCAGTCAGTTTTGCGATAATGGTTTTTTTGAAAAAGGACGTGATGGATTCATATCAATACAGTTTTACGCTGATCAAGGATAATTGGTGGATCACCTTTGCTACTTTATTAATTGTATACATTATAGTTCTTGTTGCGACTTATGCGCTTAGTTTACCGGCAGTTCTATATATGTGGGTAAAGATGGGAGTGTTTTCTGGGGAAATGGATGCTGAAAACTTAAATATTTTCAACGACCCTATTTATTTATTGATGAACATATTAAGTACGCTAGTTCAATTTTTAATGAACATAATTCTTGTGGTAACCACCACTTTTATTTTCTTCAACCTTAATGAGAAAAAGAACTTTACAGGCACATTTGAACGTATCGGAAATCTTGGAAAATCGGTAGAAGAATAAATGCATAAAATTTTTCTTTTTGGGTGCTTTTTATTGACTTGGTTTGGGGTTATGCCCCAAAATGACTCTATTATAAAGTATGACAAGTCGACAATTGATGCTTTGGAAATCACCCAAGAAAATCTGCAGCAATATTTAGATGACGAAAAATTCAATTATGAGGTGGTCAAAACCGAAAATACCTGGTGGGATGGCGTAAAAAATTGGTTCTACAACCTGTTTAGACGCCTTTTTGAATGGTTGTTTGGAGTGGAAGAAGCGGTAGGATATTTAGCAAGTTTTTTAAGAATAGTGCCCTATATCTTATTGGCTTTGTTGCTTTTTCTTGTCATCCGTTTTTTTATCAAAGCCAATACACGGGCTATGATTTATAGTAAAGAAAACCCAAATTTGGTTACCCTATCAGAAGAAGAACGGATCATTAAAACAGAGGACATCCAGCAGCTAATCCAAGAAGCATTGGCCCATAAAAACTACCGCTTGGCCGTGCGGTATTATTATCTGTCTATCTTAAAGCTCTTGTCTGAAAGAGAGCTTATTGATTGGCAACTACAAAAAACCAATGACGACTACATCTCCGAACTGTCCGAAAGCAGCTTAAAAGCTGCATTCAGCAAAGCTACCTTGCTGTATGATTATGTGTGGTATGGTGAGTTTCATATAGGCCAAGAGCGGTATAACAACGCTGAACTCATTTTTGAGTCGCTAAAAAGTAAAATTGCGACCAATGCTTAAAAAGGGAAAAATCTATATCATTATAAGCATCCTCACCGTAGGATTGTTGCTATTGGTAGAGTATAACAAACCCAAAAGAGTCAATTGGTTTCCTTCATACGTGTCGCATCATAAAATCCCTTATGGCACTTATGTGCTCAACGATTTATTGACCCATTTTTTCCAAGACAAGGTTCATCAAATTCAAAAACCGCCTTTTGAACTATTGAATCGTACTGATACGTTAAGCGGCACTTATTTTTTTGCCAACCAATCCGTAAGTTTTGGAGAATCGGAGCTTCACGCTTTGTTGGAATGGGTCGATCAGGGCAACACTGCATTTATCGCATCCGAAAGTTTCGATCAGCAATTATTAGATACATTACATCTAGATTTAGAAAGTATTTATAACGACAGCCAACTTACTCCAACGTTTTACCATCAATTGGTAAATCCGAATTTAGACACCCGCTCTTATGCTTTCCAAAAAGATTATTATCATACCACTTTTAATCCAATAGATACTTTGAACACTACTGTTTTAGCAGAAGTTTTCATCAAAGAAGATAGCACAGAAACCGCAATCAAGAACATCGATTTGGTCAAACAACGTTTTGGGAACGGGACATTCATACTGTCAAGTTTTCCGAAAGCCTTTACCAATTATTTTATACTCAAAGATGACAACCGCAATTATACCGCTGGGGTTTTATCGTATTTGGATGATAGTAACAACATCTTTGTGGATAATTACCATAAGTCTGGCAAATCATTTTACACCTCTCCCATGTACCTCTTTTTAAATACAAAAGAGTTCAAATGGGCTTATTATCTGGTGCTCATTGCCGTCTTGCTTTATGTGGTTTTTGAAGGGAAAAGGAAGCAACGAGCCATTCCTGTAATCACTCCCTTAAAAAACCAGACCTTGGCATTTACCCGCACCATAGCGGATATGTATTTTGAAAAAGGGCAACAAAAACAAATCACGGAACATAAAATCTCATATTTTTTAGAATACATCCGATCTAGGTTACACATGTCAACACAGCAATTGGATGAAATTTTTATGAAAAACCTCTCTGTTCGAAGCAATAATATATTGGAAGACACAAAAGATTTATTTGGATTGATAAAAAGCCTTCAATCCAAAAGCAACACAACAAATTCCGAATTGGAGCAATTAAACAAAAAAATAGAAGCATTTAAAGCAAAGGTTGATGGAAAATAACGATTTGAACTTTGATAACCGGGTTCCTTTGGAGGAACTTAAAAATACGGTTGAAGCCATAAAAAAAGAGCTGGCAACGGTTATAGTTGGGCAACAAAACTTTATTGATTTACTGATAGTTTCCGTTTTGGTCGACGGGCATGCCCTTATTGAAGGTGTACCTGGGGTTGCCAAGACCATTACAGCCAAATTGTTTGCCAAAACCTTGAAAACAGGGTTCAGTCGTATTCAATTTACACCCGACCTTATGCCCAGTGATATTTTGGGAACTTCCATTTTCAACGTCCAAAACTCGTCGTTTGAATTTAAAAAAGGGCCAATATTTTCAAATGTTATCCTTATTGACGAAATCAACCGTGCTCCAGCCAAAACCCAAGCTGCCCTTTTTGAGACCATGGAAGAAAGACAGGTGACCATGGATGGCACTACCTATAAGATGGCCGAACCATTTATGGTCTTGGCCACGCAAAACCCCATAGAGCAAGAAGGCACTTATGCTCTTCCTGAAGCGCAATTGGATCGTTTCCTTTTTAAGATCAAGGTAGATTACCCATCCACGGAAGAAGAGGTGAAAATTATCCTGACCCATCACGAAAGAAAGGGAGAGAAACCTCAAGATAAAATTACCCCAGTGCTTACGCCTAAAAAATTGGCTGAGTTCAAGAAGAACATCCACGACATTATTGTGGAAGAAAAAATAATTATATACATCGCAAACATCATCACAAATACCCGTAATCATCCACATCTATATTTAGGAGCATCCCCAAGGGCATCCATTGCCACCTTGGCCGCCTCAAAAGCCTTTGCCGCTATCGCAGGAAGGGATTTTGTAATCCCCGAAGATGTAAAAAAAGCATTGGCTCCAGTACTCAACCACAGGGTCATTCTCACCCCTGAAAGAGAAATGGAGGGCATGACCACAGAGAATGTGGTAAATATGATTATGGAATCCGTGGAAGTTCCCCGATAAGCATGAAATTTTTCAAGGCATTCTACATACACAATACTTTTTTCAGATATATCGCCTTTTTGGCGGCATGCTTTGTTATATCTTATTGGATTCCTCAACTCTATCCCATCGGCTGGTTGCTACTTTTTGTGTTAATCGGTCTTTTTCTATTTGACTTATACATATTGTTCTCTTCATTAGATGGTATCACGGCAAGTAGAACTTTACCACAGAAACTGTCCAATAGTGATTACAATACGCTTTATGTGAGGTTAAAATCCAATTATGCCTTCAAGGCTGGGGTTTCCGTTATTGATGAATTGCCGGTTCAATTTCAAAAAAGGGACTTTATTCACCAAGTACATTTGATAAGGGGGGAAACACATGAATTTGATTATGCGGTAAGACCTGTGGAACGGGGTGAATATGTTTTTGGGAATTTGAACATCTATGTTTCGTCACCGCTGCGAATCATTAAAAGACGATATGTATTCCAAAAGAATCAAATGGTTCCGGTCTACCCTTCGATCATCCAAATGCAACAATATGATTTTTTAGCCATCAATAATCATCTAAACGAGTTAGGACTTAAAAAAATCAGAAGAATTGGACATACCCAAGAATTTGAACAAATAAAGGAATATATCAAAGGTGATGATATACGAACCATAAACTGGAAAGCTACGGCTAAAAAGAATCAGTTGATGGTCAACCAATATCAAGATGAGAAATCGCAACCCATTTATTCCATTATCGATACTGGAAGAGTAATGAAAATGCCATTTAATGGCCTAAAGCTATTGGACTACGCTATCAATGCCACTCTTGCATTTTCAAATGTTGCCCTGAAACGAAACGATAAAACAGGGATGATTACATTTTCCAAAAAGATAGAAACCTTTGTACCTGCAATTCAAAAGATTTCTCACCTAAACACAATTCTTGAAAAGCTATACAACATTACCACAGAATTTACTGATTCTGATTTTGGATTGCTTTATGCCCATATCAAACGTAAGGTCAACCAACGAAGCTTATTATTACTTTACACCAATTTTGAACATATCTCGGCGTTACGGAGGCAACTCCCATTTTTGTTGGCCATTGCCAAAAAGCATGTTCTTGTGGTTATTTTCTTTGAAAACACGGAGTTGGAATCATTGATTGCTACAGATGCCGAGGATTTGCAAACTATTTACCACAAGACCATTGCTGAAAAGTTTTCTTTGGAAAAAAGGCTCATGCAAAAAGAACTCCAACAATACGGCATCCAAACTATCTTGACCAAACCAGAAAGTTTAACTATCAATACCATAAACAAATATTTGGAAATAAAAGCTCGAGGACTAATCTAGCAAGAGCTATCTCCCTGTTTGGATAAAAGAAGACCTGCTACCGTTAAGTAACGGAAGTTCAGTGCTAAGCACCCATGCTTTGTTAGTCTCAGAATTTATTTTAAAATCGTTCCAATTTAAACGTTGGGTGGTAAGACTACCCATCGGCCTCTTTTTATTCCTTTTTTTAGAGAAAACTTCTATGGTCACCCCCACCGTGACCCCTCCAAGTATTGTAGCTAGCAAATCATCGTTATCCCATTGATTACCCTCTTGACCCGAATCAACAGCTTCTTTTCCCGCACCTACCAAGGCACTTCCTAAAACAGCTCCAACGAATGTCCAAGCCCGATTGCCATCTGAAATCTGTTTTGCAACACCAGCTCCGGCCAAACCAAAAAGGCTACCGCCCAAAAAGTGAAGTGCTTTATCTCGCTCAATTTGGCTATAAGTGTTCATGCTGACCATAAGAATCAGCAGGGTTGATACTAGTGTTCTCATACTTTGGGGTAAATGTATAAAAATCAATTCATGACCTGTATTACAGTCGATTAACTGCACTTTTTGCCCGACCAAATTCTTCCACCAAATCCTTCACAATTTGACCTGCAGGTTTTATCTCGTTGATCAATCCGGAAACCTGACCTATTTCAAGTTCTCCTTCTTCCAAATTTCCTTCAAACATGCCTTTTTTTGCCCTACCCCTCCCTAGTAGGCTTTTCAAAACCTCAATAGTAGCTCCATTGGCATATGCTTGTTGCACATTTTGATAAAATTTATTTTTCAACAACCGTACCGGTGCCAATTCTTTTAAAGTCAAATGGGTATCTCCTTCTTTCGCCAAAATAATCTGTTCCTTGAATGTGCTATGTGCCGAGCCTTCATGGCTTGCGGCAAACCTGCTTCCTACCTGAACCCCATCCGCTCCCAGTACCATTGCCGCCAACATAGCCTGTCCTGTGGCAATTCCACCCGCGGCAATCAATGGAATATCAATTTTTTCTTTCACAGAAGGAATCAGGACCATAGTGGTAGTTTCGTCCCTGCCATTGTGCCCTCCTGCTTCAAATCCTTCGGCCACAACAGCATCAACGCCAGCTTCTTGTGCCTTTAAGGCGAACTTGACACTACTGACCACGTGCACCACGGTGATGTCAATCTCTTTTAAAAAAGTTGTCCACGTTTTGGGGTTTCCGGCTGATGTAAAAACAATCTTCACTCCACTTTTGACAACAATATCCATTACCTCATCGATATTGGGATATAACATCGGAATATTGACACCAAAAGGTTTATCAGTGGCCTTTCTGCACTTGTCAATATGTTCTTTAAGAACATTAGGATACATACTACCCGCGCCCAACAATCCCAACCCACCGGCATTAGATACTGCAGATGCCAATCGCCAACCACTTGTCCAAATCATTCCTCCTTGAACAATAGGATATTGTATACCGAAAAGTTGGGTGATTCTATTGTCCGCCATGTTTATGATATAACTCCAGAGCCTATTAATTCGTCTTTAATATACCACGCTACAAACTGTCCTTCGGTAATGGCAGATTGTTTTTCTTTAAAATCCACATAGAGCCCACCGTTGGTTTTGTAAAGAATCGCGGATTGCAAAGGTTGCCTGTATCGGATTCGAGCCATTACTTCCATAGTTTCATCTATTTTTAACGCCAAATCTCTTCGGACCCAGTGTAGTTCATCATTCTTTACAAAAAGTGTATGTCTATGCAAACCTGGGTGCGATTTTCCCTGACCTGTATAGATGATATTTTGTTCTACATCAGTCTCAATCACAAATAGTGGTTCTTTTGTGCCGCCCACATTTAATCCTTTTCTTTGACCAATGGTAAAATAGTGGGCCCCTTGATGTTCTCCCACGACCTTTCCATCCTCTGCGGAGTATTCAGGCTTTTCAGCCTGAAAGGCTAGTTCGGAAACTTTATCTTCAAATTTTGGTGTATCCATAGAAAACTGCGCAGCATCGCTCGGCACTTCAACAATTATACCTTTCTTAGGCTTTAATTTTTGCTGTAAAAATTCGGGTAAATGAACCTTTCCAATAAAACAAAGCCCTTGTGAATCTTTTTTATCAGCTGTGATCAAATCATTTTCCGCAGCAATCTTCCTTACTTCGGGTTTGAGCAATTCCCCTATTGGAAACAAGGTTTTAGCCAATTGTTCTTGTGAAAGTTGACATAGAAAATAGGACTGATCCTTATTGGGGTCCTTGCCCGAAAGAAGTTGATAGGTTTCAGAGCCATCTTCATGAACTAACGTTCCCTTTCTGCAATAGTGTCCTGTAGCTACATAATCAGCACCTAGTTGCAATGCTATCTTGAGGAATACATCAAATTTGATTTCTCTATTACAGAGTACATCGGGATTGGGGGTTCTTCCTCTCTCATATTCATTGAACATATAGTCAACGATACGCTCCTTATATTCAGCACTTAGGTCAACCGTCTGAAATGGGATTCCCAATTTATCAGCCACTATCAATGCATCATTGCTATCTTCCAACCAAGGACATTCTTCGGAAATAGTCACCGTGTCATCATGCCAATTCTTCATGAACAGCCCAATAATATCATAACCTTGCTCCTTTAGCAAGTATGCTGCAACGCTAGAATCAACACCTCCCGAAAGTCCAACAACAACTTTTTTCATGCCCGTAAATAAATATGCAAAAATACAAAACCCTTCGGTTATAATACTATTGGTGGAGGATATCCATAATTCAATAACAAAGCTAAAACGATATGTGTGACATACATTGTTTCTCATAATTGGTTTCAACCAAACAAGTCAATTTCAACATTATTTCTATTTAAAATTTGTTTCATTTTTAAAATTAAATATTAAACATTAATATATTTTAAAATTGTTTTTGTTCAATATGATATATTAAAGAAGAAACACAATTACTTAACAATATTTTCTACAATAGATAACATTTAAAGCATTTTTATTACTATTTTGTCGTTAATCTATCTATATTTTGTTAAATTTTTCACAAAAATTATTAAACAAACGCAATTAAATTTGTTTACTTATATCTTTAAACTATTAAACAAAAATTTAAATCCTAAAAACAATCTCATGAAAGCACTAATTAAATTGACCCAAATTTCTTTGTTAAGCCTGCTGTTGATTTTTACATCATGCTCAAATGATGATGATGGAACCGTTATTCCTCCTGACGAAGGAGATAACCTTGTAGAAACCGCTATAGCCACTGCAGATTTAAGCAGCTTGGTAAGTGCATTACAAAAAGCCGACGAAAGTGCCGATAACGATTTAATTAGTGCTTTAAGCGGAGATGGGCCTTTCACGGTCTTTGCACCTACCAATGCTGCCTTTGCAGATTTACTAGCTCAACTGGATGGTTTTGACTCCTTAGATGATTTTAATTCTCAGGAACTACAAAATCTACTGGCTACAATTTTAACGTATCATGTTATTTCAGGGGTTGGCGCAATGTCAACAGATTTGACCGATGGCCAAACCTTAACTACTCTTCAAGGTAGTACACTTGAAGTTTCTATTGATGGCGGAGTATCTATTCTGGATGCCACTGGTGTTGGTGCGGAGGTTACAACTGCAAATGTCGAAACTTCCAATGGAGTAGTTCACATCATTAACAAGGTGTTGCTTCCACAAGCTATTATCGATGAGTTGTCCGACATTATTCTGGTTCCTATTACAGATTTGGCCATAGGCAATGAAAATCTTCAAAGCCTAGTCGCTGCACTTACCGCTGCCAATGGGGATTTACCTGCTGTTTTAAGAGGTGACGGCCCATTTACCGTTTTGGCTCCCACGGACGAAGCTTTCACAGCTTTCCTTGATGGTGCAGAGCTTGGGGATATTCCTGTAGAAGTTTTGACCAATGTTTTACTAAATCATGTTATCGATGGAGCAGTATACAAGGCTGATTTGGATGGACTAGGTTCAGGATACACCAATACATTGGCAATAGGTGCTGGTGATCAAAATATGAGTATTTTCTTTGATACTTCCGATGGTGTTGAGTTCAACGGAGTATCATCAGTTGCAATGGCAGATGTGAAGGCATTAAACGGAGTTGTGCACGTTGTTGATGCGGTTATAGGATTGCCCAATATTGTAGATCATGCCATTGCCAATCCTAACCTAACTTCTTTAGTTGGAGCACTTACTGAAGGTGGAAATACAACTTTCACCGACCTTCTATCCAACCAAGAAGAAAGCTTTACCGTTTTTGCTCCGGTGAATGATGCTTTTACCGCCTTTATGAATCCTAATTCCAATGATATAAATGACATATTATCCAATCATGTTGTTGTAGGCGCTGCTGCCTTTTCCTCAGGACTTTCAAATTCTTATGTAAACACTGCGGCAGAATTCGATACTGATGAAAATTTAAGCTTATACATAAACATCGATGACGGGGTTAAATTAAACGGAGTAAGTACTGTTGCCATTGCAGATATTGTCGCAACAAATGGGGTAATCCATGCGGTAGACGCAGTTATAGATCTTCCAACGGTTGTCACTTTTGCAGTTGCTGATCCAAATTTCTCAACTTTGGTTCAAGCCTTGACCGAATTAACCCCTAGTACTGATTTTGTATCTGTTTTATCAGCCCAAGATGGAAATGGTGATGATCCATTCACCGTATTCGCACCAACAAATGCCGCTTTCGATGCACTTAGTGCGATTCCAGAAGAGGCGGATTTGATTCCAATATTGCAGCACCACGTAATCGCAGGTGCCAATATTCGCTCAGGGGACCTCACTCCAAACGGTGATACAGTTACTCCTGCCACCTTAGAAGGCGACACTTTCACCATTACCCTACCGGGAACAGATGGAAACATTGCCAACGTTACCGATGGTGCTGGGAATATGGGAATTGGAATAGATGCTGTGGACGTTCAGGCCATAAATGGAGTCATCCATGTTCTTGATGCCGTAATTATTCCAGATACCACAAATTAAATTCCTTAAAGAGGGACGCGTAACGCGTCCCTCTTATACCTATCAACAATTATTTACAACCTTTTAACACTTTTGAAAATGAAAACAACCCTACACTTAAGGAGCTATCTCCTTATGATTCTATTTTCGATGTTTTTGTTCGTATCCTGCGACAAGGATGATGATCAAGAAACTAACCGAACCCAAGAGACCGAAAGCAACATTGTCGAAACCGCTCAAGGCGTTGATGACTTAAGTTCTTTGGTCGCAGCTTTACTCAAAGCAGATGAAAATGATGACTCCGATTTAGTCGGAACACTAAGTGGAAACGGAGCTTTTACCGTTTTTGCACCCACCAACGAAGCTTTTACAGCTTTACTTGAAAGTTTAGATGATTTCAATTCTTTGGATGATTTTGACACCGAGGAAGAAAAAGCCCTGTTGGCAACAATTTTAAAATATCATGTGATAGCCGGCACCGCCGCAGCTTCAACGGACCTTTCTGATGGACAAACCATTGCAACGGTACAAGGAGAGGATGTTGCTATTAATCTTGATGGCGGTGTTTTTATAGGCGATGCTACGGGCATCGATGCAGAGGTAATCCTTCCAGATGTAAATACCTCTAATGGAATTGTGCATGTAATCAATAAAGTACTATTACCGCAAGCCATAATCGATGCCCTTAATGCCCCTGGCACTCTGGTGGATATTGTGGTGCAAACCGAAGCATTATCGTTACTAGAGGCAGCAGTCATTAAAGCAGATCTTGTCGAAACACTAAATGGCGATGGTCCATTCACAGTTTTAGCCCCTACAGATGATGCTTTTGAAGCTTTATTGATGGCGCTTGGCAGTGACTACATGAGTTTGGATGATTTTGATACCGCTGAAGAAATTGAACTTCTTAAAAGCATTTTGCTTTATCATGTGATTCCCGCTCAAGTGCTAGAAGCAGATTTAGCAGCGGGAGAAGTTGGTACTGCCCTTGCCGAAAACGCTATCACAATAATTGATGAAGACGGAACTTTTGTTGTCGGTGATGCCTCCGATACCAACGCTAATATTACGGATACTGACATTATGGCCTCAAATGGGGTGGCACATACCATCGATAAAGTACTATTGCCTCAAGCAGCAATTGACTTTATGTCCTCTTTACAGTTAAAGACCATTGTTGAAATTGCCATTGAGACAGAAGATCTTAGCCTTTTGGTTGGGGCACTGCAGGCAGCCAATGCTGGTCTTGTGGAAACTTTGAGTGGTGAAGGACCGTTTACAGTTTTCGCCCCTACCAACGAAGCTTTTGCAGCTTTATTGGAAGCTTTAGGCGACGATTACAACAATCTTTCTGATTTCGACACTCAAGAAGAAATAGCTCTACTGGTAGACATTCTAACGTATCATGTAGTGTCGGGTACTGCGGCATATTCATCTGATTTATCTGATGAGCAACATATTGAAACCGTTCTTGGCGACAATATAGGTATCAGCTTAAAAGATGGATACGTTCATATTGTTGATGCTTCCGAAGAAAATGCCAAAGTCATCATGCCGAATGTTAAGGCCAGTAATGGAGTCGTCCATGTAATCAACAAAGTGTTGCTTCCGCAATCCGCTATTGACTTTGTAGCTTCTTTACAATTGAAGAACATTGTTGAGATTGCTGTTGAGACAGATGACCTTAGCCTTTTAGTAGGAGCCTTACAAGCTGCTAATGCCGGTCTTGTAGAAACTTTGAGTGGTGAAGGACCGTTTACAGTATTTGCTCCCACCAATGAAGCTTTCATAGCGTTATTGGATGTTTTAGGTGACGATTACAACAGTCTTTCTGATTTTGACACTCAAGAAGAAATAGACCTACTGATAGATATTTTGACCTATCATGTGGTATCAGGTACTGCAGCTTTTTCAACCGATTTATCAGACGGACAACATATTGCCACAGTTCTTGGTGACAACATTGGTATCAGTTTAAAAAATGGATACGTTCATGTGGTTGATGCTTCTGATGAAAATGCCAAGGTTATCATGCCAGATGTTGAGGCCAGTAATGGGGTCGTGCATGTAATCAACAAAGTCTTATTGCCTCAAGAAGTATTGGATATCCTCTACCCTCCTACTCCCAACATTGTTGAATTGGCACAGTCAGTTGACGATTTAAGTCTGCTGGTAGATGCGTTGATTCAAGCTGATGCAGGCTTGGTAGGAGTACTTAGTGGTGATGGACCCTTTACGGTATTTGCACCAACCAATGAAGCCTTTGAAGATTTACTGCATGCTTTGGGTGACGATTATCACAGCTTGGCGGATTTTGATACAGATGAAGAAAAAGCATTGTTGGCCAAAATCTTAACGTATCATGTTGTTTCCGGTGCAGCGGTCGCTTCTGGAGATTTGTATAATCATCAAGAATTGCACACTGTACAAGGTGAATCTCTTTTCGCCATCATAGACCATGGAGTATCCATTAGGGATAAAACCCATGTGGATGCTAAAGTAAAAAATGCAGACAATGATGCAAGTAACGGTATTGTTCACATCATCAACAAAGTGTTGTTACCGCAAGAAGTTTTGGATGAACTACACTAATTTTAACACTTACAACCTTTAAATTTGTAAGTCAAATATTACAAGGGGGCTGCTTTAATTTAAATTAATAGAGCCCCTTTATCTATAGGGGTTTACCGTTTGTCGATGACACATCAAAAGTGGTCTCTTTACCATACAAAAACACCCGCTTTGACAACTATTAATTTTTTCGGCAGCTATAATGTAGCATCTTTGAAGTCCCAAATCTTTCCAAACTATTCCTATCAATGGTGAAAGCTCCCCCAAAATCATGGGGGAGTTTTTATTTGGTAAAAACCGTTTACCGTTTTCCGGCTTTCTTTTGCGCTTCTGCCTGCTCCATCATTTCACGCATCTTCTTTTGGAATTTGTTCTCCTTTTTAGGTTTCTTTTTGTTCTCCTGAATTTGAGCATGGATTTTATCTTCATCCAAAATGTAGTTCTTGATGGCCAACATAATGAAGATGGTAATCAAATTGGATATGAAATAATAAAGACTTAATCCACTTGCATAGTTGTTAAAGAAAATAAGCATAATTAGTGGAGACAAATACATGATGAATTTCATGTTTGGCATACCCGGTTGTTGTTGCATTTGCATGGTCTGCCCAGTGGTTAAGGTCATATAAAAGAAAATTGCAATCGATGCCAAAATAGGAAACAGACTTACATGGTTTCCGTAGAAACTTGAAATTACCGGAATATTTGTGCTCCATTCAAAAATTGAATCGTAAGAAGCCAAGTCACTTGCCCATAAAAATGGTTTTTGCCGTAATTCAAAAGAAGTAGGGAAGAACATGAACAGCGCGTAAAAAATTGGCAACTGCATCAATGCCGGAATACAACCGCTCATGGGACTAACACCTGCCTTATTGTAAAGCTTCATGGTTTCTTGCTGCTTTTTCATGGCATTGTCCTTGAACTTCTCATTAATCTCAGTAATCTCTGGCTTCAAAACTTTCATCTTCGCCTGAGAAAGATATGATTTATAAGTAACCGGTGACAATGCCAATCGTACTAAGATGGTCATTACAATAATTGCAATTCCGTACGGCAAAAATGAGCTCAAAAAGCCATAGAAAGGTGTGAAGATATATCGGTTGATCCATCCAAAAATCCCCCATCCATAAGGTATCGAATCAGCCAAACCAAGTTCCTTGTGTTTATCGAGTACTTTGACATCCGTTGGGCCATAATACCAATACATATTTTGGGATAGCTCCCCTCCTTTTAGTTCTAATGGCACTTTGGACGAATACGCCTTTGTGAACAAGGTTTCCTTACTTTCTTCTTCGACCAAGTTTTTGGACTTGAGTTCGGCACTTGTAAAATTTTGGTCCGTAGCCAAAATCGAACTGAAGAAGTGCTGCCTATACGACAGCCATTTCACATCTTCTTCGGTTTCTTCATCAGATTCACTTGTTTCCGAAAGCTTGCTTATTTTTCCTTCATCATGATTATAAGTTAAACGGGTATACCTGTTTTCATACTTGACACTCTTACCATGACGTATACCTTTAAGGTTCCACTCCAAATCAATCGGGCGACTAGAATTGATAACTCCATTTAATCCTTGGGACCGAACGGTAAAATCTACCAAATAATCATTAGGTTTCATTTCGTATCGAAACTCTAAAAACTGGTTATTGGCCACTTTGGCTTTCATGGAAAGTATCTGGTTATCACCACTTTTGGTCAGGTTTGGTTCAAAGAACAAATCTTTCGTGTTGAGAACCCGGTTATCTGATGTTGAAAAATTAATGCCAAAATCGGCATTATTATCTTTAATCATATATACCGGAATGGAATCGTAGGTCACAAAATCTTTCATTTTGGCCTCAACAATCTGCCCTCCCTTATTATCCACTTTTAAATAAAGTACTTCATTTTCCAATATTGTTGTTCCTTCGATAGCAGTGGTAAAGCCAAAGGCTCCAACCGAGCTTTTATAAGATGCTACAGCGACTGAATCTTGAAGATTTATTGGGGTCGAGTTATTCTGTTCGACCACTTTAGAGGTCTCCGCTTCCTTTGCTTGGGCCTCCGCTTCAATCTTGGCCTGCTCAGCCTTTTGGGCCTCCAATTCTTCTGGTGTGGGCTGATTTTGGTAAAACATAAAAATGAGTATTCCAAAAATCAAAACAAATCCAATAATGGAATTGATATCCAGCTTCTTTTCTTCCATGAAAATTATTTAGTGAAAATCTTTATCTGCGAAAATCTTTATCTGCCTTTTTCGGTGGCAAATATATGTCCAAAACCCCAGTTTATGCCAAACTGGCATTCTTTTGTTGTTGTTTCTGCGCTAAAACTGCTTTGACAAAACCAACAAACAAAGGATGCGGATTGGCGACCGTACTCTTATATTCTGGATGGTACTGTACTCCAACAAACCATGGGTGGGCCGGAATTTCAATTACCTCTACCAATCCTGTTTTAGGGTTGAGACCTGTTGCCAACAATCCAGCTTCTTCCATCTGGGTCTTGTATTCGTTATTGAACTCAAAACGGTGGCGGTGTCGCTCTGCTATTTCCGTGTCCCCATATACTTTATGAACCAAACTACCCTCTTTTAATTGACAATCCCATGCTCCTAAACGCATGGTACCTCCCATATCGGTCACCAACTTTTGTTCCTCCATAAGGTTAATGACAGGGTGTGTGGTTTGTTCATTCATTTCGGTACTGTTAGCGCCTTCCAAGCCCAAAACGTTTCTTGCGAACTCAATGACCGCCATTTGCATCCCCAAACAGATTCCCAAAAAGGGAACATTATTTTCACGTGCATATCGAACAGCCATCACTTTTCCTTCTATTCCACGTTCACCAAAGCCTGGAGCCACTAAAATACCATCCAGCCCCATCAACTTTTCATCAACATTATTTGCTGATAAATGCTCGGAATGAATGGACTTCACTTCAACCTTGACCTCATTGGCGGCACCAGCATGGATAAAAGACTCCAGAATCGATTTGTACGAATCTTGTAGCTCCACATATTTACCAATAAGTCCAATGGTTACATTATGTTTTGGGTTTTTATGTTTGGCAAGGAATTGTTTCCACAAATCCAGGCTTGGCTCAGCTTCATTGGTCAAATCCAGTTTTTCCAATGCAACTTTATCCAATCCTTCTTTTTGCATTAAAATTGGCACATCGTATATCGTGGATGCGTCTATAGATTGAATAACGGCCTCTCGTTTCACATTGCAGAAAAGAGCAAGTTTTTGCTTAATATCATCGGAGATTTCATGTTCTGTTCTGCACACCAAAATATCAGCCTTTATTCCACTTTCCATCAAAGTTTTGACGGAGTGTTGAGTGGGTTTTGTCTTTAACTCTCCAGCTGCGGAAAGAAATGGCACCAAGGTTAAATGAACAACAATGCCGTTATTATCGCCCAATTCCCACAAAAGTTGTCGAACGGCCTCAATGTAGGGTAGCGATTCTATGTCACCCACAGTACCTCCGATTTCGGTTATTACAATATCATAGTCGCCACTCTTACCCAAAATTTGAATCCGTTCTTTGATTTCATTGGTAATATGTGGAACAACTTGTACCGTTTTTCCTAAAAACTCCCCTTTGCGTTCTTTTTCAATAACGCTTTGGTAAATTCTTCCCGTGGTGACATTATTGGCTTGAGAGGTGTTTACATTTAGGAATCGTTCGTAATGACCTAAATCCAAGTCCGTTTCAGCACCATCGTCAGTAACGTAGCATTCCCCATGCTCATAAGGATTCAAAGTCCCCGGATCTACATTTATATAAGGGTCTAATTTCTGTATGGTGGTTCGGTATCCCCTGGCCTGTAGTAGCTTGGCCAAGGATGCGGCAATAATTCCCTTTCCCAAGGATGAAGTAACGCCTCCCGTAACGAAAATGTACTTGGTCTGTGACATATTTGAATTCTCTATTACGGGGTGTAAAGGTACAAATTGCCAAACGAAAATTGGGATTATTCCTTTGGAAATTCTCTTTGGATTTTTCGAATCAAGGGTTCTAGTCCATTTTCCTTGATATCCAACATCGTAGTGAGGTACTCACCCAATTTTCCTTTAGGAAATCCTTTTTGTCTAAACCAAACAAGATACGGCAGAGGAAGATCAACTAAAAATCTATCCTTATATTTTCCAAAGGGCATTCTGTAATGTGCCATTTCCACTAACTTTTCCTTACTAGGTTTCATTTCCATAGATAAAATCTAAAATACTATCTTTCTACGTTTAAAATCAATCCATAAAACAAACATGAAAAAAATAGGGATACTTCTTTCAATAGTTCTATTACTTTTAGCATGTAACTCCAGTACTATAAAAAGCAAAAAACTTCCAAAAATTGCTATAGCCGGTATTGCTATCGAATCAAGCACATTCTCACCTGCCAAGAGCCATATAGAAGCTTTTCACCCTGTAACAGGAGAAAAAATATTGGACGCTTATCCATTTTTCCATCAAGATTCTTTGAACAGAAACAGAGCTGAATGGGTTCCAACATTAAGAGGAAGGTCTCTTCCCGGAGGCATTGTTACCCGGGAAGCCTATGAATCTATGGTGACTAAAACTTTGGATATGCTCAAAAGCAATATGCCCTATGACGGATTGTTTTTTGACATTCATGGAGCTATGAGTGTAGAAGGATTGGATGATCCAGAAGGGGATTTCATTAAACGAATCAGAGAGGTAATTGGCACGGAGACAATTATTTCCACTTCAATGGACCTCCATGGGAATGTATCAAAACGATTGGCAAAACATACAGATTTGATTACCTGCTACCGTATGGCCCCACACGAGGATGCCATAGAATCCAAAAAGAGAGCGGTCACCAATCTGTTGGAAAGAATTGAGAATGGTGCGGGAAAGCCAAAGTACAAAGCGTGGATTCCAGTTCCTATTTTATTACCTGGTGAAAAGACAAGTACGCGCATAGAGCCCGCGAAAAGTCTGTACGCACAAGTTGCCCCTACAACTGAACAGGAAGGAATTGTTGATGCGGCCATTTGGGTCGGTTACCCTTGGGCAGATGAACCCCGAAATCATGCAGTGATCATGGTCACGGGTGATGATGAAAATAATGTAAGTATGGCCGCCGAAAAGTTAGCTGCCCATTTATGGGATGTTCGTAACGACTTTAAATTTGTTGCGCCAAAGCATCTTTGGAAGAAAGCTTGGAAATGGCCTTTTCAAGTAATAAAAAGCCCTTTATCATTAGTGATATGGGGGACAATCCAACGGCAGGAGGAGCTGGAGATGTAACATGGACCCTACAAAAGATTTTAGAAAGACCGGAGTTCAAAACCGAAAATGGACCTTCACTAATTTACGCTTCTATCCCTGGGCCGGATTTCGTTGAAAAAGCGGTTGAAATTGGAGTTGGTGGAAAAATAAGTGCGTTGGCAGGCGCAAAGGTTGATGACAGATATGCGCCTCCCGTGGAACTTTCGGGAACAATTACCGCTATTGTGCATGGGGATAAGCATGCCGAAACGGAAGTGGTAGTCAAAATCGGAAGCATTCATGTCATTGTCACCAAAAAAAGAAAACCTTATCACCGAGAAATAGATTTTACAAGGTTGGGTTTGAATCCTAGAACTTCGGATATCCTAGTAGTTAAAATTGGGTATTTGGTGCCAGAATTGTATGATATGCGTGGAGATTGGATTATGGCACTTACTCCTGGAGGAGTGGATCAAGATTTAGAGCGTTTGGAATATAAAAGAATTCAAAGGCCAATGTTTCCTTTTGACAAGAATATGGAAAATCCTGACCTTTCGGTTCGTCTTATCCCTGCTTCAAACAAATAACTGTGATTCTTATTATTTTTTTGAAAGACATCAACTACCCTAACATACATTTGTAATTGTTTTTATTTTCATCCTTCATGAAATCGTTTATTTTTTCAATTGGTCTTTGTCTAACTACAGTATCCTCGTTAGCCCAAACCAAACAAGATTCTTTAGCAGTAAAACAAGTTGCTTTGGATTACATTGAGTCACAACATAATGTAAAACCGGAGCAATTTGAACGTGCAGCGCATCCAAGAATGGTTAAACGCACTTTTTGGACCGACAAGGAAACACAAAAAGAGTATTTGAGGGAAACCTTCAAAGATGCTATGGTCCTGCTTGCTGAAACCTACAATAGTAAAGGGGATAAATTTCCTTCAAAACCTAAAAAGGAAGTTGTAATACTTGATATGTATGATAAGACAGCCTCTGTCAAACTAATAGCCGATGATTGGATTGATTATATGCACATTATCAAGCTTAATGGAAAATGGAAAATAGTCAATGTCTTATGGCAGTTCAACGATTCATCCCAACAGTAAACTTCTAACTTATTCATCAATTTTAAACAAACACATAAATGACAAACCAAAAATTGACAATTGTTGCCCAAATCCCTTAGATTAGATTCCATATAATAAACCATGTTGGTGATGTTGAAAAGAGGGGGTCCGGGGGAGACTAACAACTTCCTTTTTTGTGGATAACTTTGGTTTTTGATAAAAGGGAACGGGGTGAACTC
>NZ_SRXX01000011.1 GCF_004804315.1 Flagellimonas onchidii | reverse complement strand
CAATTTTTTTCATTTTGGTAAGATTTAATCGGTTAACGGCCACCAAAGTAGGATAATGATCAATGGTTTTGGCCTGCCAATTGACGGATGCCCTGTTTGGATTGACGGATGGGCCTTCTTCGCCAAAATTGCTTGGACATGACGGCTGAAAGGTTTCGGATAAGGAGGGAAGGTTTGTGACAGTGGGTACTCATAAAAATATAGAATGCTTTCAAAAAAGCTATTGAAATAGACCGAACAGATTTGGTAATCAAACGGATAGCTTTTATTCTTCAATGGTTCTTAGCGAAATTGCATTTTCATCCCATAAAACCATTTTACCTTCACTGCTTGAGGTCACTATAAACTTACCGTCCGGACTCCAATCCACTCCCCATAGGTAATCTTCGGTTGATTTTGATTCTGCAATGAGTTTTCCTTCTTTGGACCATATGCGCAAAGCGTCACTGGCGCTTGCTAATTTTTCCCTATTTGGGTTCCATCTAATGTTCCGATACTCGACATTCCTAAGTGCTGCTTCAAAAAGTTTTCCCCCTTCTATGTTCCAGAACTGGATAAGTTTGTCCTTGTCGTTTACTTTATTCTTGAGTGCCCCATAGTCTCCAATCGCAAAAAAATCACCCGATTTATGCCATTCCACACAGAGCAATAGCGTTTCTTCCGTTCTGGATTTGAACGAATTGATAGTATCTCCATGCTGAGAATAGATTCCTATCTGGTCCCCCACTGTGACCATGATATTTTTGGTCGGATGCCAATCCAATCCTGCAACACCCTTGGGATCGGCCTTAAATCTGCTAACGCGAGCTCCATCCATAGTATAAACAGATACCGCTTTTTCAAGTTCAGATACCGCAAGGAGTTCCCCTGTGTGATTCCAATCCAAAGCTCGAAAACTAGACTCTAAATCCTGTAGATCTATCCACTCATTTTTTTCAAGGTTCAATAGTTTGGCCTTAAAGGTTCTGCCTTGGGTTATTACCGCAAGAATGTTCTTTGTAGGATGCCATTTGACCCTGCTCAATTGAACGTCTTTGACCGGAAAGGTGTTTATGAGTTCAAAGGTCTTGGTGTCAAAAATCTTTAGTTCATCTTGGTTTCCTCCTGTAGCAATGTACTTGCCATTAGGGTTCCAAGCTACGGTCCAAAGCGTTTTTTTATTCTCATCCTGACCTGAAGTACAGGAAATCAAAATACTGACTAAAATGATAGAAAGGTACTTTTTCATGTACTCAACATAGAGATCGAAAAACGATAATTACCTCAAGTTCAATAGCATCAGAAATAATCCCCTCCTTGACACTTCCAACGATTCCCTTGGATTCGTAACTGATGCCCCATCGCGTTCTATCAATTATAAATTTTGATTTAAGCAAGGCCCCATTGGGTCCTTTTTCCATGGTAGAACTAAATTTTATGGGTCTGGAAATTCCTTTTATGGTTAACAAAGCTTCAATTTCCATCTGCCCATTGTCATCTGGTTTTACTTGATGAATCTCCAATTTAGCCTCTGGATGTTTTTCAACATCAAAAAAATCTTTGTTCTTAAGGTGGGAGACTAGCATTTCATTGTATTTGCCATCAGTATTCATGATGCTGTTCATATCCACAACAAATTTTCCTCCAGATATGGCCGGCCCGTTCATGGAAATTTCCCCACTCAAAAAGTTAACGGTTCCATAATGTTGGTTAAATTTAAAAAGGTTGGAGCCCTTCCACTTGATTACACTTCTTGATGTGTCAATTTTTATGTTACCTTGTCCTTGCGCTATTGAAATAGTGCTGATGCTTACCAATAAGATGATGATTTTTTTCATTGTTATGTTTTTGGACAAATCTAGACTCAGGCTGCTTCCGAGTCGTGAATAAAATGTAAATGAAGTGCAAAAAATTGCAATTTTTCGGATTCTGAATTCTATACGAATGAAAACAGTTACTTATATAGTTTGTGCTCTTTTTTTGTTGGTGCTTTCCTTTATAATAAGTGGTTATTCAACAAATACGGAAAAAGAGACTTTTTCAAGTTTGGTCAAAATTGCATTAAGAAATACCGGAAATTCATTGTTATTGCAAAGCAAAGATTCCACCTCTTTGGTGTTGCCGGTAACCGAAATAGAGAAGAGTAATTTCCAGTTATCTTTTCAAACTGAACTTTCTATAGCTCCTGATAGCTTGGTAAAGGCAATTGACAAAAACTTTAACGCTTTGGACCTTCCCAATGATTATCTTGTTGAGGTCATTAATTGCAACAACCAAGAAGTGTCTTACAGTTATTCCGTGTCCAATGACGAGGAAAAAAACATTGTTCCGTGCTTAGGGCGAAATCTACCTTTACATTGTTACACTATAACCGTATCCTTTAAGAATAGCGTCTCATTAATGGGACTGAGTTTGGGCACCTCATGGTATGTACTGACTCTTTTGGGCATGATGGGGATAGCGTTGCTTTATTGGACCAAAAAGAAGCAAGAAACCAAAATGCCTAGTACGCTATCTTTTGAGACAATTGGGGATTATAAATTTTATAAAGACCAAAATGAATTGGTAAAAAATGACCTGAGTATTAAACTTACTTCCAAAGAATCAGAGTTGCTCCAAATATTGTGCAACAATCAAAACAAGGTAGTAAAACGGGATTTTCTTTTGAAGGAAATTTGGGAAGATAAGGGCGTTTTTGTTGGTCGAAGCTTGGACACTTTTATTTCAAAGCTTAGGAAAAAGTTCAAGGATGACAATCGTATAAATATTATCAATATCCATGGGGTCGGATATAAGCTAGAAATTATAAAAAAGGCCCCGAAAAAAAACCTCAACTATGCCAAAAAAATACCCAGAAGAACGAATCAAAGTCCCCCGATTTAATGAAGAATCCGGATTTCATACCACCCCAGAGCGATCTAAGATTATGGGTAAGATTCGTGGGAAAAACACCAAACCTGAACTTGCATTTCGAAAAGCCCTTTGGGCTGCCGGCTATCGATATCGCATCGATTATAAAAAACTCATTGGTAAACCAGACATTGTACTAAAAAAACACAAAACCGTGATTTTTATTGATGGTGAATTCTGGCATGGGTATAATTGGGAAGAACGCAAACAAAGAATCAAGACCAATCGCGAATTCTGGATTCCGAAAATTGAACGAAATATCCAACGCGATCAAGAAGTCAATGCTGCATTGGACGCATTGGGCTATACGGTATTCCGGTTTTGGGAAAGTGAGGTAAAAGAGCATCTTGATGATTGCCTTCAAAAAGTATTTGAATCATTAAAAAGGCATTCCGTTGATGAATATAATTGAATCCAAGTTGCCTAATGTAGGCACTACCATATTTACTACTATTGGAGCATTGGCTAGGCAACATGATGCTATAGATCTATCTCAGGGGTTTCCTAATTTTGACCCTAACCCTGACCTTTTAAAACTGGTGGGCGAGGCCTACAAGGAAGGATACAACCAATATGCGCCTATGCCCGGTGTGTTTTCCCTTAGGGAAATGATCTCGCAAAAGATTGAGACCTTATACGGGACGCATTACCATCCCGAATCAGAAATAATCATTACTTCTGGGGCCACCCAAGCCATTTTTACCACTGTTTCAGCCTTTGTGCAAAAGGGTGATGAAGTAATTGTGCTAAAACCAGCTTATGACAGTTATGAGCCTTCCATTGAGCTTTACGGAGGAAAAGTAATCCCCGTAGAGCTTGAGGGAAATAATTTTAAAATGAATTGGGATGTTTTTAAAGCCGCAATCTCATCAAAAACCAGAATGGTGGTCATTAACACTCCACATAACCCAACGGGTACGATTTGGTCAGCAGATGATATGCTCCGTCTTCAGGAAATCTTGAGAGGAACAGATATTATTTTATTAAGTGATGAAGTATATGAGCACATTGTTTTTGATGGCAAAGGGCATGAGAGCGTAGCGAAATATTCTGATTTGGCCTCAAGAAGTATGATCTGCTCTTCCTTTGGCAAGACCTTTCATGCCACCGGTTGGAAAATGGGATATTGTGCCGGGCCAGAGCATTTAATGAAAGAATTCCGAAAGGTACACCAGTTCAATATATTTTCTGTGAGTCATGCCCTTCAAATGGCCTTGGCCCAATACTTAAAGGAACCCAAACATTACTTGGAGCTGAATGCCTTCTATCAAAAAAAACGAGATTACTTTTTGGATGCGATTAAGGACTCCAGGTTCCAAATGATCCCTTCATCGGGAACGTATTTTCAATTGTTGGAATATTCCAATATCACGGATGAAAACGATACGGTTTTCGCAGAACGATTGATCAAAGAACATCAACTGGCCAGCATTCCGGTTTCCGTTTTCTGTAATGAAGCTTATAATCAAAAGTTCCTTCGCTTTTGTTTTGCAAAGACCAATGATGTGCTGGACAGGGCTGCCGAGATTTTAAATAAAATCTAAGGTTAAAATTGTTTTTTGGCGATTCTAAAAACCTCCAACACGTCCTCCATAGCCACATCGAAATCTTGATATTCAGGAGAGGTATTTAAATTTTGGCACCGAAGGGTCTTTTTTAAGGTATCAAAATCAATGATTTTTTTGCAAATAATCCTGTCGGTACAAACCAGAACATAAGGTTTACCGACCATCACATTGTTTTCTTTGGTAAAGCTTTCCTTTTTTATTTTAATTCCCAATACAATGGCTTTGTTGGGAATGGCATCAATGCTCCCATCGTTCATGGAGTCTCCGGAAACTTCAAATGCCTTATGTGGGTCTTCATCTAAAAAGTCGATAACAAAAGCTGTCTTAAATGGACTGTTGCCCAATCGGCTTTCAGCTAAACTTTCGATATATTTCTCTTGCCGCTCAATGAGGATCAAGGGCACCCGAACAAAATGTTTGGTATCATCCAAAGGGTAGAAGGTACAACCGTTTCTTATAAAGGTTTTCTTTTCCGTATATGGTTCATTTTCCTCTTGCAGATATAATTCAGTCACACTTAAATCAAAGTAAGAGGCAATTTTAGATAGATTTTTGGATGGAATGCTGGCGCCTTGCTGTTCATAATTTTGAATGGTACGTAGACTAACCCCCACTGCTTCGGCCAAAAGCGTCTGACTGATACCCATATTTTTTCTTAACTGCTTAATCGTTCGCATGCTTTTCTTAGATATATGTAATTATTTTCGTATTTTTGATTTGCGCAGCAAGACTATTTATATCTGTAATTGGGTTACAGACCAAATATAGAAAATAGGATTCGACCTCAAGAGATAAATTCACGAACACCTAAAAAATCTTCAGTATGGGGTCAATCAAAAATTTCGGTCTAGTAGTCAACAGTGAGAACATGTTTTCCAAAGAAGAACATGGCAAACCAATTAGTGAAGAACTATCTAAAATCTTACGTAGAAATGTTACCAAGGACGATTATGCCAATATCGCTTTGCGGAGCAATGTGAGTTTTTCCACCATTAGAGATGTAGTTTACAGAACCAACAGCTTGACCAAGACCAATGCCCAAGCTATTTCACTTTTGGTTCATGCCGCTTATGAAAATTCTATTGCTTTTCGGCTCCAGGCCGAGGGTGACACGCTTTTTTTGGACAACCTGCTAAAGATCAGACCGCATTAACCAGTCGGTCTGCTTGTCTTTTCCTATGTAGTAAGGGTGTGCGCCAAATTTGGTAAAGCCATGTTTTTGATAAAACCGAATGGCTGCTTCGTTTTTTTCCCATACCCCAAGCCAAATAAAGTCTACTCGCTGTTTTAGGGCCAGTTGTCTTATTTGCTCAAGGATCCAACGACCGATTCCCTTTCCCTGATAGGGTTGAAGAACATATATACGCTCCAATTCCAGGGATTTATCATCTTTAATATCGGATTGGGCTTCTCCCCTGTTCAATTTTATGTACCCGATGGTTTCCTCATTATGCTTCACAAAATAGAACCAAGAGTTTGGGTTTTGAATCTCAGCACTCAGTTTGTGGTTGTTAAACGCTGAGGTTACGTAGTCACTAAAGTCCCTGGGGTCATTGTGTTTTTCAAAGGCTGCCGCAAAGGTCTCCAAGGATATTTTGACGAGCAAATCCAAGTCGGAAAGGGTACATTGCTGTAGGTATAATTCCATGGTCAAATTTAACCACAGAAAATCAAGGCAAAAAAAAAAGAGCCAAACTTTCGTCAGCTCTTTCTTAAGTTAGGTTTTATAGGTTTAAAGCATAAAAAGCTTTTTGATCAAAAGTATAAATCCTGTAAAAAAGTCGTTTCTGTACACTTGGACTGTTTCGTCCATAGAAGCGCGGTTTAATCTGGGTGCCATGGTGTTGATTTTAATGGTGTTAATTTGGGAAAAAATTCAATAATATCAAAACTAAAAACAACTATTTACACCAAAAAATGTTTGTTGTGTAACTATTATTTTTTGTTGTAAGAAAAGGACTTAAACAAGTGAGTGCGAAAATTGATTAAAACGATAATTATGTAAACCTATCTTCTAATCTTTCTATTCATTTTACTTTCCTGAATAGCTGTTTAAGGAACGAAATCTTCTAGTGAAATCTTTTAGATGGGTATCCCAGTTTTTGTGCTTTTTTAAATCTCTCCACACTTTTGAGCTGTATGATGCCCCGTTGTTGATTACAAAATCTCCGTTAGGATGTATCAACAAGGTCCAATTGCGATTGTTATCACTTTTATTGTAAAACAGCTTTCTTAAAAGACTGTGATGGTCCTGATGCCATTTTACCTTGTCGATTTGTATAGGATGGCCTGCGTTAAAATTGAAAAAATGGTATATGCCAATTTTTTTTGTAGAGCCACTTTGTTCGCAATTACGGTGTCCATTAACAAAAGTCTTATGCGATACAATATGTCTATGTTTCCCATTCTTAAAATAGACTATGGAATCTTTTTCAGGAAAACTATCTATTGAAGGTAAGGTGTCTTTGTAATGTACAAATATGGTTTTAGAGGTATCGACACCGTTTCGGTGTTTTAACAAGGCAAATAGTTGGTTTTTGTCTGTGGCGTCTAAATGACCCATATAGTACTTTAGAAATACCCGTTTAAAGATGATTGTATCCAAATCATATTGAAGGGCATAATAAAGTTTGGAATTGCTCTTTCTGTCAAACTCGTACTTTGATATTTTTTGATAACCCTCATCAAGATACACTATGTCTTTTGATTGGGAACTTGCTGTCGTAAGGCAAAAGGTAGAAACAATTAAAATGAGTACTCTTCCTAACTTCAAGGACATTGTATTAAAGTATTGAGGTCAGAAATATACTATTTATTAGGGAATGACTACATCTTTTGAGCTGTCTTTCCTTTCTTTTGGCACTTGAAATGCGGAAACCCCAACTTTAGCATATAATTAAACTACCCAAAGCTGTATACTGAAATTGGATACAAAGAGCTGGAACAGATTCGAACACTTCAATTTCTTTTCGGTTTTCGAAAACAAAAATTAAGCTCCGGTCTGGAAAATTTTTACGGCGATGCGTCGTTATTTAGCTTCTTTGCAATCTCAAAACTACAAAAGCTTCATCTTCATTACCGTCTCCATCAACATCATATTCAACCGGTCCTGTGATTGTGAAAATACCATTATTTAGTGACCCCTGAATAGTTTCGGGGTCGTTTAGGGCATCATCATATCGAACAGTGAATAGTCCTTCGCAGAAAGCCAAATCTCCTGTTGTGGATTCGCTAGCGGATCCATTTTCAGTAATTACCAGAGTAAATCCGCCATTAGTCTGGACATTGAGCGTAACCGTTCCACCGTCTGCAACCACATCAATTTGTTCTGAAGTTCCAGGAATATCAAAGTTGGCCTGTGTTGCTGTCCAGTTTCCGGCTATATCAGATATTGAAAAATTAGATCCCGTAAGTGAACAGTCGGAAAAATCTATCCCGTCTTCTTCACTTTCATCGCTCTCACAGGATAAAACGAAGAGGCTTAGTATCACCAGCACAGAGGCCAGAAAAACTTTCTTAATCATCATATGTTTAAAAGTAAGATTAACTATTTCCAAATCCAGCAGCGCTAATGTTCTTTTGGGATGAAATCTAACCTGCAGGCAAAAAACACCTAAATTGGTAACTTCACGTTTTGATAAAAGATACAAAAAAATGACGCAACTGCCTGCTATTTAACAGTTTAAGAGATGTTTTAATTTTAGCAAAACAGCTCACGGTTTTTTTGTAAAAGTTCAAGTAGACCATGATAGAGCAAATACTTGATTTAATTACAGAGTTCATTAAGGGAAATACTAGGTTAGCAATAATACTTGCTATCTTAATGATTGTTATAATTGTCGGTGTTTCAATTTATGTTAACGTTCAATAAAAATGATGACCGAAGGCGATTTTAAAGAAATAGTAACTAGTATAAGGAAATCAGATGTTTATGAAAATCATTCCAACTGGGAAGCTCGTGGTTTAAACCCTTCAGATAAATCAATAATAGAAATCCTAAGGAGTTCCACAATTGGTTTTCTTCAAAAACTGGAGGAAATCAACGAATCTTCTGAATCAAGTGATGTTAAACTAGTTATGATATCTGACATGGTAGATGAACTTCCGTGGTTTGAACTAGATACTGAAGAAAAAGAATTTCTAGCTGATGTTTTGGCTCCAGCAATCAAAGCAGCAGGGTTTACCCATGGGCCATCTTTTAAAAACCCTCAAATTAAGTTTACTTAAAAGTAATCATTCAGAAACCGCAGGACCAATAAGGGTCAAGCTTTTATGATAGAAGGTGGAATTCTCTTTAAAACCGATTTCAGCCCAAAAAGACTTCAGTTTTATAAATCTATCTTCTTCATCCTTGCTTTACTAAAATAAATGAATCTGTTTTTGGGCAGAACATCAAAAATTGGCGCCCACAGTTTCGCAATATCAGCCCCCTTCTTTCCGAAGCACCTCCAAAGGAGGGTTCCGAAGTACACTTTTACTATTTAACATCCCGATGAGAAGCACAAGAATTACAATGCTCGGTAGGACCACCAAAAAGGGAATCGTAGATGGCACAAAACTGACCTCGAAAACGAACTGCGCCAATAAAAGACTACCCAATAGGGATAACACAATACCGATTCCTCCTCCCAAAAGACCCAAATAAAAATATTCAAGGGCCGTAATGCGAAGAATCTGTTTGCTTTTTGCCCCTAAAGTACGCAACAGCACATTTTCCTTTATCCTTTGATATTTGCTGGTTCGGACCGAGCCTATAAGTACAATGATTCCTGTAAGGATACTAAAAAACGCCATAAAGTTGATGACCCATGCAATTTTGCTTAGAATACCTTCAATAACGGTAAGTATTTGTCGTAAATCGATAATGGATACCGTAGGGAATTTTCGAACCAGCTCCCGTTGTAACGAGGCTGATTTGATCGCATCGGGTGCTTTAGTCGTCAACACATGAAACTGCGGGGCCTCCTCCAAGACTCCCGAAGGGAAAAGAATATTAAAGTTGATTTGCATTCGTGCCCAATCCAAAGCTCGAAGATGGGCCACTTGGGTTTCCATTAACACCCCTTGTACATTAAACACCAAGGTGTCTCCCAATTTCACCTGTGCATCGGCGGCCACATTCTCCGATATTGAAATGGGAATGATTCCATTTTCTTTTCGTTCAAGGGGCCAAGTACCCTCTATGGTTCGTTCTGATGCCACTAAAGAATCTCGATACGTCACTCGAAATTCATGAAACAAAACCCATCGATTTTGCGTCGCTGTGGAATCTAGAATAAGCTCCCGAACAGGGCGGTCTTTAATTTGATGCACCCGCATGGTTATAATGGGGATATTATTGAGAACGTCTAGCCCCGACGCTTCAATGCTATGGGCAGCTGCAAGTTTTTCTTCGGTTTGGACATCCATCAAAATTAGGTTTGGGGTATCCTCCGAAGCTTCCAAAGAAACCTGAGCCAAAAGAATGTCTTTAGTAAAATAAAGTGTGCTGATTAAAAAGGTGCCTACACCAATGGCCAATATCAGTACCGATGTTTGATTATTGGGACGGTACAGGTTCAAAAGACTTTGCCTTGAGGTAAAGCCCCAAGAAGTTGGAAAATATCTCTTGATGGCCCGCATGAAAAGTGTGGCAGCTCCTCCTAATAAAGCAAAAACGACCAAGACGCCAAGCACAAAATACAGGGCGTATCGAATACTCTCCAACAACCAAAAAGAGAACGAAAAAACAAACAGAACAATCCCCAACACTACCCATAATTGTAATTTTCGTGATTTTTGATTCCCGCTATCCTCAATCCGCAGCACTTGAAGCGGTGAAACAAACCAGGTATTCAACAATGGCATTAAGGCGAATAATACGGCCAATAATACCCCCAGTATCAGCCCTGAAAAAATTGCGTTGGGCACAAGGGATACTTGAACATCAAACGGTAAAAAACCTTGCAGCAGCAACGGAAAGGATTGCTGCAAGAGCAAACCACCCAATATACCGAGCACACCGCCAACCAGTCCCATGCCAGCCACTTGTATTAGATAAATCAAAAAAGTCTGTTTACGGGTGGCACCAATACACTTTAATACAGCTACCGAGCGTAATTTTTCCCTTATATGAATATGCACCGAACTGGCAACTCCAACACACCCCAAAAGGAGCGCAATAAATGCCATCAGGTTTAAAAACTTTCCGAAATTATCATAGCTTCGACCGAGTTGCTCGGCGGTACTGATATGCGTATCTAGGTCCGCGTTTTCCACATCGAGTTGAGGGTCCACCTTTTCGTCCAACGCCTCCAAGTCTTGTTCAGGTTCTGCCACAAAATAAAAATCGTATTCTACACGACTGCCCATTTGAATTAACCCAGTGCCCTCGACTTCATCGTATGGAATTATTACCGGTGGAGCTATAGAAGCGCCTATTCCTGAAGTCCCAGGGGACGAAATCAAAGTGCCCAGAATCGGAAATACAGAATTTCCCAGTTTAATCGAGTCCCCTACTTTCAAACCGTATTGCAACATAAGGGTTCCGTCCACCAGTGCTCCGCCCGACTTTTGATAGTTTTGGGCTGCCGCTTCGGGTTTGGTTTCCAGTTCCCCATAAAACGGATATTCCCCTTCAATGCCGCGAACCCCGACCAATTTGGCATCCCCACTTTTTGGAAAAGCGGCCATTGACGGAAATCCCACCGAGCGCCCATCAGCTCCCCCAAGCGAATCTATAATGGCCATTACCCGTTCATTAGGTGGTTGGTTGCTGTCAATAACAAAATCCGCGCCCATCAAGGTCTTGGATTGCAAGGCAATGTTTTCTTCCAAATTATCACTAAAGGATTGGATGGATACCACAGCAGCGATACCTAAAATAATAGAGGCAGTAAATAGCAATAAACGACCTCCACTGGCCTTACTATCCCGCCAAGCCATTTTCAAAAGCCATTTCCATCCAGCTCTGGACTGTTTTTCAACGGAATGCATCAAGATTCAATCAAAATTTCGTTCGACACCACTTTTCCTCCTCGCAATCGCAATTGATGTTTACATTTTTGCGCCAGCTCCAAGTCGTGGGAGACAATGACCAAGGTAGTACCCGCCTCCTGATTCAGCTCAAATAATAGTTGTACTATCCGGTCGCCAGTGTCTTGGTCAAGGTTTCCAGTAGGTTCATCGGCAAACAAAATTGAAGGGCCATTTGAAAAAGCACGGGCCAAGGCCACACGCTGTTGCTCACCACCGGAAAGTTGTGATGGATAGTGATGAAGACGGTCACCCAGTCCAACCTTGCCCAACAGTTCCTTCCCAATTTTCATAGGATTATTTACTCCTTGAAGTTCCAATGGGACAACCACATTTTCAATAGCTGTAAGCGTAGGTAGCAACTGAAAATTCTGAAAAATAAAGCCTACATTTTCGTTGCGCAGTCGGGCACGCTCATCTTCGTTCAAACTGCTTATATCCGTACCTGATAATTCTACTGTGCCAGTATCAGGATAGTCCAATCCGGCACAGAGACCCAACAAAGTGGTTTTTCCACTACCGGAAGGTCCAATAATAGCGAAGGTCTCTCCTGTTTCAACGCTAAAATTGATATCATCTAACACTGTTAATTGTTTCGAGCCGCTTGTATAGGTTTTCCCTAGATGCTCGACGTTTAATATCTTTGACATGGTATTTACGCTTCCTTTTTTCTTAAACCAGAAAATTAGGTAAATGATTTTATTTCAAGACCTTTATCGTATGCATTGCCTCTTAAAGTTTCGTTATTTTTTTATTTTTTGTTTCCTGATTTCATGTCGTGACGCTCCGAAAACAACCCCGGAAGTATCTGATGGGAATACCAATGCGGAAAAGGTCGTTGAAGACGAAACCTCTGATAAGGTGATTTTGTTCTTCGGGGACAGTTTGACAGCTGGATATGGTTTGGAACTTGAACAAGCTTTTCCAGCACTCATTCAAGAGCATTTGGATTCATTGGGTCTTAAGTATACGGTAATCAATTCGGGACTTAGTGGAGAGACCACAGCTGGAGGGCGCAATCGTCTGAACTGGGTGCTGAATCAAAAGGTAGATGTGTTTGTGTTGGAATTGGGTGCCAACGATGGGCTTCGCGGTATTCCACTAATAGAAACCCGGAAAAACCTGCAAGCCATGATCAACGTGGTCAAAGAGAAGAACAAGGATGCCAAAATTATACTAGCCGGCATGCAAATTCCTCCCAATATGGGCCCGGAGTATACCTCGGAATTTCGTAAAATCTTTCCGGAACTGGCGGAAGAAAACCAAATTGCTTTGATCCCTTTTTTATTGGAGGGTGTTGCCGGTATTCCTGAACTGAATTTAGAAGATGGCATTCATCCCACTTCTGAAGGGCATCAAATTGTACGGGACAATGTTTGGGCGGTATTAAACACTATAATAGAATAGCTTGCTCTATTGAAAAACCCTATGTTTTTCACATACTTATTGCCCTTTGAGAGGTAGTTTAATTATACTTCCATCTCCGGAATATCCCCGTTGACCTCAAGTTTGCCTTCGGTGGCTTGAACAATTTCCTCGACCGAAACCCCGGGTGCTCTTTCCAAAAGTTTAAATCCATCTTCGGTGACTTCCAAAACAGCGAGATTGGTCACAATTTTCTTTACACAACCGACACCCGTTAAAGGTAGGGTGCATTTTTTGAGCAATTTAGACTTTCCTGCTTTATTGGTGTGCATCATGGCCACGATGATATTCTCTGCCGAAGCGACTAAATCCATGGCTCCTCCCATGCCCTTGACCATCTTACCAGGAATTTTCCAATTGGCAATATCTCCGTTTTCAGCAACTTCCATTGCTCCCAAAATAGTAAGGTCAACATGTTGGCCACGAATCATTCCGAAGCTTGTGGCCGAATCAAAAAATGAAGCTCCCGGTAAGGTTGTAATGGTTTGTTTTCCTGCGTTGATGATGTCGGCATCCTCTTCTCCTTCAAATGGGAAGGGTCCCATCCCAAGCACCCCATTTTCACTTTGGAATTCCACACTAATATCCTCACGGACAAAATTGGCCACCAGAGTAGGGATCCCAATACCCAAGTTTACGTAATACCCGTCTTTGACTTCCTTTGCAATTCGCTTTGCAATTCCGTTTTTATCCAACATACTTACGCTTTTTGCCTTACCGTTCGTTGCTCTATTCTTTTTTCGTATTTCTCCCCTTGGAAAATGCGTTGCACAAAGATTCCTGGGATATGGATATGGTTAGGATCCAAACTTCCCGCAGGAACCAGTTCTTCAACTTCTGCAACCGTAATTTTAGCCGCTCCGCACATGCAAGGATTAAAGTTTCTTGCGGTTCCTTTAAAAATCAAATTTCCAGCTTCATCACCCTTCCACGCTTTTACAAAAGAAAAGTCGGCTTTATATGCTGGTTCGAGCACGTACATCTTTCCATCGAATTCTCTGGTTTCTTTGCCTTCCGCAACCTCGGTTCCATAACCAGCTGGGGTATAAAATGCTGGAAAACCAGCTTGGGCTGCTCTACATTTTTCGGCAAGTGTCCCTTGTGGGGTCAGCTCAACTTCCAATTCACCACTGAGCATTTGGCGTTCAAATTCATCATTTTCACCCACATAAGAGGAAATCATTTTTTTAATCTGATGGTTTTGCAAAAGAAGCCCCAAACCAAAATCGTCCACTCCAGCATTGTTGGAAATGCAAGTAATGTCTTTGATGCCCAGTTTAACCAATTGGGCTATGGCATTTTCAGGGATGCCGCATAGGCCAAATCCACCCAGCATAAAGGTCATGCTATCCGCTACACCGTCCAGAGCTTTCTCGACATTCGGCACTGTTTTTTTGATCATGGAATTCACATTTATTTGGCCCTGAAATTACGATTTAAATAAAAAAGCCCCAAGAATAACTATCCTTGGGGCGAAGTTTTTAATCGTAGTAGAAATTAGAATCCTACATCTTCTAGATCGTCCTCGGTATCGAGTTCTTCTTGGAGCTCCTCCCTTACCTTAGTACAATCAACGTTGATGGATAGATCTTCTGGTTCTTCAAAGGCTTCTTTGGAAATACCCAACTCTTCATTTTCGTAATTCTTTTTCATGTACAAGCCCCAAATGGGCAATGCCATAGATGCGCCTTGTCCGTACGTAAGGCTATTAAAATGGACTGATCTGTTGTCACCACCTACCCAAACTCCGGTCACCAAATTGGGCACCATTCCCATGAACCATCCATCACTTTGATTTTGAGTTGTCCCCGTTTTTCCAGCAATGGGGTTAGTTAATTCATAAGGATATCCAGTAATGATTTTTTTGTAAACCGATTGCTCTTTAGCAAAAGAATGTCTTAATCTAGCTCCCCCACCTATTTCAGTCACAGCTTCCATCAAATTGACCATTGCATAGGCCACATCCTTGCTCAACACATCTTTGGTTTCTGGAACATACTCATAAAGCACAGTCCCGTTTCTATCTTCAATACGGGTCACCATTACGGGTTTTACATACACCCCTTGATTCGCAAAAGTACCGTAAGCACCGACCATGTCATAAACACCAAAATCGTGGGTGCCCAATGCAATGGAAGGAACCTCTGGGATATCATCACCCAATCCCATGCCTTTGGCAATATCTACCACCGAACCTGGCCCCACTTTATCAATCAATTGAGCAGTAACCGTGTTTATCGATTTGGCCAAAGCATGTTTAAGCGTCAAGTTTTTACCTGAATACTTTCCATCTGAATTTTTAGGGCACCAAGCTTCCATGTTGCCATGTTTCAGAGGCTCTATACAATATTGATTATCAGGTAATGAGTCGCAGGGGGAATAACGCAACTGATCTATGGCCGCTGCATAAATGAACGGTTTAAACGTTGACCCTGCTTGTCTGGCACCCTGATAAACATTATCATACTGGAAGTGCTTATAATCCACCCCGCCAACCCAGGCTTTTACATGTCCTGTTTGAGGCTCCATCGACATCATAGCGGTCCTTAAAAATGTCTTGTAATAACGGATAGAATCTAAAGGGGTCATTATAGTGTCCTTTTCATAGGATTCCCCGTTCCAATCGAAAACCGTCATTTCTGTCTTCTCGTGGAATGTCTTTTCAATTTCCTCTGCCGATTTTCCTTGATCTCTAAGAATCCTCCACCGATCGGATTGTTTCATGGCCTGGCGCATTATCGTATCAATGGCGCCTTTGGTCAAATCTAAAAATGGAGCCGTAGGATTGCGCTTTGGTGTATTTTGGTTAAAGAACTCCGTCTGTAGATTTTTCATATGTGCCTCCACAGCCTCTTCAGCATTCTTTTGCATTCTTGAATCGATCGTCGTATAGATTCTTAATCCGTCTAAGTAAATATTATATTTCTCCCCATCTGGCTTAGGGTTGTTATTTACCCACTTTTTTAACCAGTTACGTTGCATGTACATTCTAAAGTAGGTGGCCAATCCTTCTCTATGCGATTCTGGGTTATAGTTCAGGTTGATTTCCAAAGCTTGGAGGGAATCTTTCTTTGCCTCCGTGATGTATTCAAACTTTGCCATCTGACCGAAAACCATATTTCTTTTTTTCCAGGTCAGTTCTTCGCGACGCAGTGGGTTAAAAAGGGATGAATTTTGCAGCATTCCCACCAGCATAGCTGATTCTTCCAACTTTAAATCTTTGGGTTCTTTCCCAAAATAAATTCTGGCGGCGGACCGGATGCCATCCGCATTGTTTCCAAAATCATAGATGTTCAGATACATGCTAATGATTTCTTCTTTGGTGTAACTGCGCTCCAAACGGGTAGCGATGACCCATTCCATGGCTTTTTGCTTTATAGTTTCCCATTTATTCTTAGATCGCACCCCAACAAATAGTTGTCTTGCCAGCTGCTGTGAAATGGTACTTGCCCCGCCTCGTTTTCCCAAAAAGAAAAATGCTCTTGCGGTACCATACCAATCAATTCCGGCATGGTTGTGAAAGCGATTATCCTCACTTGCAATTAATGCATCGATTAAATTTTGGGGGAGTTCTTTATAGGAGACATCTGTTCGGTTATCTTCCAAGTAAAATTTTCCCAATGTTTTTCCATCAGAAGAGATAATTTCCGTGGCTAAATTGGTACTTGGGTTTTCCAAATGCTCAAAGGTGGGCATTTTACCAAAAGCGCCCCATGAAGCCAATAAAAAAATCAAAGCTGCAGATAGAATTCCAACACCGAAAAGAATCCAAAACCATTTAATAAATACAAAAAAACTTTTCTGTTCTTTCTTTTTAGTTTTTGCCATTATTCGTGGGTACTTTTTTCTATTTCCAAACCAACGTCGGTTACCCCATCTAAAATATGGAGGCCGTCCACATCACCATTTTTGCGCATAGCGTGGGCAATGCTCAGTTTATATACGCCAGAATCAGGAAAAACGATTTTTTCCTTAAGCCAAAGTTTGTTTTCTTTAACACTTCCCAATCCTTTGCCCAGCCATTTCCCATCAGGTTCGGCCATCTTGTACTCCAAGGTGTCCTTCAAAGTTTTCCCATTAGGGTATTCCAATTCTGTAATCAAAAAAAGGTTGCTGAAAGGGAAAGTGTTGTCATTTCTTATGTTGACAAACAAATTGTGCGCCTGGATTGAATCCAAAGAAGAAAACTCGAAAGTTACCGGCTTATTCATTTCCCATTTTCCGTTCTCCAAGGTTTTAAATTTTGAAAAGACCAAGTTGTCGTTACAGGCGGTCATACAAGATATAAGAACTAGAGCGAGCAGAAATTTATTGCGCATTGGACGAAGTTTTGGGCCTATTTTTTCTTCTTTTTTTATTCTTGTTCCTTTTCTTCTTGGGGCGATCAAATCTGGTTAGACTATCTTGACCAACTACATTCTCAAAGGCCATTTTTTCGTCACTAATATTGTCCTGGGCGTATTCCTCAAGACTGGCTATTTTCTTTTTCTTTTTGTTCAGCTCCAAAATTTCGAGAACTTGCTCCTTGTCGAGCGCGTGCCACGACGCCGGATCATCTTTATAGGAAAACCAAAGCGTTTCTTTAAAAATATCTGCTTTCTGGCAAAATGCGATTCCCTTTTCTGTCATGAGTTTGCTGTCCTGGGATGGGAAATCCTTGAGGGCTTCCAAATACATGTCCAGCTCGTAGTTTAAACAACATTTTAACTTGCCGCACTGCCCTGCCAATTTTTGTGGGTTCAAGGCCAACTGTTGATATCTGGCCGATGCCGTGCTTACCGATCTAAAGTCAGTAAGCCATGTGGAGCAACATAATTCGCGACCACAAGATCCAATTCCTCCAAGGCGTTGAGCTTCTTGGCGATATCCTATTTGGCGCATTTCTATACGGATTCCGAAAGCTCTGGCCATGTCCTTGATCAATTGTCTAAAATCAACACGTTCTTCTGCTGTGTAGTAAAAGGTAGCCTTGGATCCATCGCCCTGAAACTCCACATCACTCAACTTCATTTCCAGTTTCAATGATATCGCTATTTCCCTGGAACGCTTTTGAATCTCGGCTTCTTTATTTCGACATTTTTGCCAAATGTCGATGTCTCTTTGTGATGCTTTTCTATAGATTTTTGGAAGTGTTTCATCATCGACTGCGACTTTCTTTCTTTTCATTTGAACCTTGACCAATTCCCCTGTTAAGGTAACGATGCCAACGTCATGACCCGATTTGGCCTGCGTGGCAACAACATCACCAATGGCCAAAGGGAGATTATCCGCATTTCGAAAAAATTCTTTTCTACTGTTTTTGAAACGTACCTCTACACAATCAAAAGGCTTTTGACCGTTGGGCAACGACATATTGGAAAGCCAATCAAAGACTGTTAGCTTATTACAACCATCTGTGCCGCAAGTACCGTTGTTCTTGCAACCCCGCGGTTGTCCATCCTTTCCGGTTGAACAACTGCTACATCCCATATTTTTTATCTTGATTTAAGGAAAGCTTATGTGTTTCCTTAAAAAGGGTTCATAAAATTACTAATGGTAAATATAGTATAATTTGCGGCAGTAGTGAAATGCTACCTTTTGTATTTGAGCACCTCTGAACGCCCTTTTTTGAAAATCTTGTTGCTGGCATGTTTGCCTTTCCGAAGCCTTTTTTGCTCTTCGTATGGTAAGGCATGTACTTCCTTGCATTCCAAAGAACAACACTCATTCATTGCTTTTGCACATTCTTCGCATTGAATAAAAAGTAAATGACAGGCTTCGTTGGCACAATTCACATGTGTGTCACAAGGTTTCCCACATTGGTGGCAGTTGGAAATTACATCTTCCGAGATGCGCTCACTCCGTCTGTGGTCAAACACAAAGTTTTTGCCGAGAAATTTATTCTCCAAGTTTTGAGCTTTCACTTGTCGGGTGTATTCAATGATTCCGCCCTCTAGTTGAAATACATTTTTAAAGCCTTTATGCTTGTAATAGGCACTTGCTTTTTCGCAACGAATACCTCCAGTACAATACATGACCAGCTTTTTATCTTCTTTATGCTCTTTTAGGTCATTTTCGATAATGTCGAGAGAATCCCGGAAAGTATCCACATCTGGTGTGACGGCATTTTTAAAATGTCCTATTTCACTTTCATAGTGGTTTCGCATATCCACAAGAACTGTATCGGGATCTTCAATAAGTTCATTGAATTTTTCAGCTCCGACATGAACGCCTTTGTTAGTCACATCAAAAGTATCATCGCTTAGACCATCTGCAACAATTTTTCCCCTAATCTTTACTTTCAGTTTCAGAAAAGATTTATTGTCTTGTTCAACAGCTATATTCAAACGGACATTTTCCAAAAATGAGATAGAGTCAAGATGCTCTTTAAATGCCGAAAAGTTATCTGCCGGAACCGACAATTGCGCATTTACTCCTTCGTAGGCCACATAAATTCTACCGAGAACATCCATCTCGTGCCAATTTATAAAAAGGTGGTTTCTTAAAATCTGTGGATTTCCAATGTGTGCATATTTGTAGAAAGAGATGGTCAACCGGTCTTTGCCAGCTTCCTCTATGAGTTTCTCCCTTTCTCTCGCACTTAATGTATTGTACAGTTGCATGCTATACCAATTGTTAAGTTAAAAGAATAGAAATGTTGTAAAACGGGGCAAAGGTAAGATTCTTTACCTCAAAAAAGAAGGGCTTCATAATTATGAAGCCCTTCAACCACCTTATTTCTTTTCATAGCGCAAATGTTTTCCCTTTGCTTAGTGAGGTGATGAATCGAAATCTCGATTCGGTATGTCGTTTTTTGTGTTAGTTGACCTTTAGATACATTCTTTTAAAAAGGTTGCGTCGCTTTTGTGGCATGTGGAAAGAAATGGTAATTTAGCCTTCCTAATTACGAGAACCATGAGCAACGAAAAAGACGCAAAACTTAAGGCCCTAAAACTTACTCTTGATAAACTTGACAAAACCTACGGAAAAGGTGCTGTTATGAAATTGGGGGATAGTGTAGTTGAAGATGTTGAAGTTATTCCTTCGGGGTCTTTAGGACTTGATATTGCTTTAGGTGTTAGTGGTTATCCCCGAGGTAGGGTGATTGAAATCTATGGGCCTGAATCATCTGGTAAAACGACTTTGACACTACATGCGATTGCAGAAGCCCAAAAAAACGGAGGTATCGCGGCCTTTATTGATGCGGAACATGCCTTCGATAGGTTTTATGCCCAAAAACTTGGGGTTGATATAGACAACTTGATTATTTCCCAACCAGATCATGGGGAGCAAGCATTGGAAATTGCGGACAATCTGATTAGATCGGGTGCTATTGACATCGTAATTGTGGATTCGGTGGCCGCCCTTACCCCAAAAAGTGAAATCGAAGGGGAAATGGGAGACTCTAAAATGGGACTTCATGCCCGTTTGATGTCGCAGGCTCTACGAAAACTAACCTCCACCATCAGCAAAACCAATTGTACCGTAATCTTTATCAACCAATTGAGGGAAAAAATCGGGGTAATGTTTGGAAATCCTGAAACCACAACGGGAGGTAATGCACTAAAATTTTATGCTTCGGTCAGATTGGATATTAGACGTTCCACCCAAATAAAAGATACCGACGGCACAGTACAAGGTAACAAGACCCGTGTAAAAGTCGTCAAGAACAAAGTGGCTCCACCATTTAAAACTGCCGAATTTGACATTATGTACGGTGAGGGAATCTCCAAAATCGGTGAGATTTTAGATTTGGGCGTTGCCTATGAAATCGTAAAGAAAAGCGGTTCTTGGTTTAGTTATGGTGATACGAAATTGGGTCAAGGACGTGATGCCGTTAAAGCACTTTTGGCCGACAATCCAGAACTTGCGGAAGAGTTGGAAGGTAAAATCAAAGAGGCCATCGCTGCTGTACATGCATAGCTAAGCATTTAAAAGCTTCAACTTTTGCTTTAAGTTAAGGCCCTTATTACGCAACCCTTACCTTTCCCGAACATCTAGGGTTTAAAGTATTTTAATGATGAAAAAGGTAATTGCGTTGTTTGTTCTATTGGTGATCACCTCATCTTTAGGCTCTTGCGATTTAGATGACGGTCAAAATTTCCAGTTTACCACACTCAAAGTTATTGAGGCCCAAATGCCCGAATTCTTTGAATTGAACGAAACATATGACATTGAGGTAACCTATCAGCGTCCAAACGGATGTATATTTTTTGAAGGTTTCGATATAACCAAAACCGGAGAGACCGACCGTGATGTGGTAGCGATAGGTACAGAACTAGTGGATGGAAATACTGCCTGTACGCAGGCAATAGAGGAAGTAACCGCTATTCTTAAATTTAACGTGATTTTTACGGGAGAGTACCATTTTAGATTTTATGCTGGTAGCGATAGTTCGGACAATCCTGTGTACATAGAATATACAGTTCCCGTGAACTAAACCTGATATCAATAATCCAAAACTGACCAACATTTGGATCTTGAAGAGTTAATACATAATTGTAAAAAGGGCAAAAGACAGGCACAAGCAGAGCTATACCGGAAATATTCCGGTATTCTTTTCGGTATGTGCCTCAAATATTCCCGAAATAAAACCGAGGCGGAAGATAGTCTGCACGACAGTTTTATGACAATTTTCGACAAGATCGATCAATATAATTTCAATGGTTCTTTTGAAGGTTGGATCAAACGGATTACGGTAAATACGGTACTTCAAAAATATAGAAAGCAACAACATTTAGATGTGGTGTCCGAAAACGTTGGGGAAGAATTGGACATGGATACTGAAGGGGTGGATATCAGTTTATCCACATTGTTGGGGTATATACAAGAATTGCCGAACAAATATCGATTGACATTCAATCTATATGTTTTGGACGGTTACAGTCATAAGGAAATCAGCGAGATGTTAGGTACATCCGCAGGAACTTCAAAATCAAATCTGGCCAGGGCCAAAATGATATTGAGGGAAAAAATAGAAAAAGAAAATATAAACATTGCTTAAATAATCTAAAGATGGGGAAAAAGAGTTTAGAGCAATTGTTCAAAGAAGTTTTTAAAGACTTTAAGGAAACTCCAGACGACAATGTCTGGAAAGCTATTGAAGCTTCCTTGGACAAAAAGGAACAGAAGAAAAGGGTTATTCCGATTTGGTGGAAGTTAGGTGGGGCGGCCGCTGTATTGACCCTATTGTTTTTGGTCATAAATCCCTTCGATAGTTCGAAGGAAAACGATAATGTTATCATAACGGAAAGCCAAAATAACAACGATTCGGCGACCGATAATGAAACCATTAAACAAATTGAAGATTCAGAGCAGTTGGTTAATTCCTCTAATGATGATGAGGGCGACTCTAACGAAAATCGTGCTCAAGGTACTGAGGAATCCACTATCCAGGAGCAAAATTCCTATCCTGATCAGCAATTGACCTCAACTGCAAATGAGGAAAGAGGAAATAATACTGTTGCCGAGGCGAACAAAGTTCAAGACAAGCTTTGGAAAGACAATAACGCCGAAGAGCAAGCTATTGCCTCATCCAACTCTGAAAAACAACCTGTCACGGAAGCGAAAAATGAAGGGCTTGATGCTATAAACAATGAAACTATTTCCGTTGTAGTCTCTAATGATGAAGTGTCGGAACAATCTCCGGCAACTGGTACTGATCAAAATAAGAACGTTTCTCAAAACCCGGAATTATTTGATTCCTCCCAAGAGAAAAATGCCATTGCCGAAAACTCAGAGAATGTTCAACGTGACAAAGAAGAGGTAGTTGCACAAAACCAAGAACGCGAAAATACTCCAGAGAAAAAGTCAATTTTTGAAGTAATCGAGGAGCAGGAAGAAGAGGCTGTAGCGAAAAACGGCACGTCCTCAAAGTGGTCTGTTGGTCCTTCCGTAGCACCGGTTTACTCGAGCGCTTCAGGTAATGGGTCACCGATTCATTCCATTTTTTCGTCCAATTCAAAATCAGGTAATGTCAATCTAAGTTATGGGCTTACCGTAGCTTATAATGTCACTAAAAAACTTAAAGTCCGTTCAGGTGTTCATAAAGTGGATTATGGTTATGACACCAATAATGTTATATTCTCCTCTTCGCTGGATGCGGCTACCAGTAGCAAAATAGACAATATCGATTATCGCCAAGCCTCCCGTACTATTGTGGTCCAAAGCCAAGAGAACATTCCCCAACCATCTGCCAACGATGCTTTGGTGGAGTTTGCAGCCAATGAAAACCCCTCCTTTGAAGGTAAAATGATTCAGCAATTGGGCTATATAGAAGTTCCCGTTGAGCTGGATTATGCCCTTATTGATAAGAAGTTTGGGGTAAACATCATCGGAGGTGTCAGTTCGCTGTTCTTGGTAGATAATTCCGTATTACTTGAATCTGAAGATAGGGTTACCGAAGTTGGGGAAGCCAATAACGCCAATGATCTCAATTTTAGCACAAATATTGGGGTGGGGCTCAATTATGAATTTTCTCCAAAAGTTCAGTTGAACCTAGAGCCTGTTTTCAAATATCAACTCAATACATTTTCTGAAACTGCTGGTTCGTTCAGACCGTTTTCGGTAGGTGTTTATAGTGGTGTTCGTTTCAAGTTTTGACAATATTAAAAATGTTGGTTAGGAAGGTTGCCCCTTTAGGCAATCAATTAAGCACCTTGTTTCGGCAGGGTGTTTTTTTATGCAAAAGAGTTATCGGGGTTTGATGTTCTCGTCTCAAGTTCTTTCAAAATAACATCCCTAACCTCTTCCCGCAAGGTTGACTTATCCTCTTCTGCCAAAATCCCGGTCTCAAAAAAATGATGGACTTTAGCACGGACGATTCCAGGACCTCCACTTAAAAAAGTAAAGGAAAACCGTTTCTTGTTGTCGTAAAATATGATTGGCACCACAGGGATTTTATGGGCGATGGCCATTTTAAAGGCCCCATCCTTAAATTGATCCAAAATCACATCTTCTTCGGGAACACCTCCTTCTGGAAATATGCAGACACTCAATCCTTGATCCAAACGACGTTGGGCCCTTCGATATACCCCTGTACGACTTTTAATGTTTTCCCGATCTACCATAATGCATACCCGCTTATAGAAAAATCCAAAAACAGGAATCTTCACTAACTCCTTCTTGCCCACAAATACAAAAGGATTTTTACTGACCACCAACATGTACATAATATCCAACATGCTAGTATGGTTGGCGACCAACATGTAGCTTTTCCCCTTTTCCATTTTTTGCTCCCGGACTATACGTGGGAAGCAACCCATGCCATAGAGTATGGTTCTTGCCCAAAAATTTCTCGCTAGCCAAAAAAACTGTTTATAGGTTTTTTCAGATAAGGTGGTCAGCAATAAAAATGGGAAAAACACTATAATAGGAAGGGCAACCAGGATGTAGAACCAAATCCGGTATAAAACATGTCCCATGTTCTTGAAAAAGACAAACATTCGCCAAAAGTAGAATTTTTGAATATCTTTAGAGAACTAACCATAAATTCTTGATCATGGGATTATTATATGCATTGCTAATAGGGGCGGCTGCAGGATGGCTTGCCGGTAAAATTATGAAAGGGGGCGGTTTTGGGGCCCTTATCAATATTATATTGGGTATTGTTGGTGGTGTAGTAGGCAATTGGCTCTTCGGGGTTCTGGGCATCCATATAAGCTCTGGTATTGTTGGGGATTTAATTACCGGTGTTATAGGAGCAGTTGTCGTGCTGTTCGTGGCAGGACTCTTTAAAAAATAGTTTATCCTTTTTAAGACGCCCTACTCCTTTTATTATCCCTTGCGGATTGTTACTTTTACGGCCAAAATATTGGTATGGCCCGAATTTTAACAGGAATCCAGAGCACAGGTACTCCCCACTTGGGAAACATTTTAGGAGCAATTATTCCTGCCATTCAAATGGCACAAGACCCAAAAAACGAATCCTTCCTTTTTATTGCGGATATGCATTCGCTTACCCAAATAAAAAATGGTGAAGAGCTAAGAAGTAACACTTACGCCACAGCAGCCACATGGCTTGCTTTTGGTTTGGATATTGAAAAGACAGTTTTTTACCGCCAAAGTGATGTGCCCCAAGTAACTGAACTCGCTTGGTACCTCAGTTGCTTTTTTCCATACCAACGACTTACGCTTGCACATTCTTTTAAAGACAAAGCAGATAGATTGGAGGATGTGAATTCGGGATTGTTTACCTATCCGATGTTGATGGCCGCTGATATTTTATTGTATGATGCCCATATTGTTCCTGTTGGGAAAGATCAGTTGCAACATTTGGAAATGACACGTGATGTAGCTTCTAGGTTCCATAACCAATTGGGTGAAACCTTTGTGTTGCCCGAAGCCAAAGTACAGGAAGAGACCATGTACATTCCAGGAACGGACGGACAGAAGATGAGCAAGAGCAAAGGAAACATTATCAATTTGTTCCAACCCGATAAAAAATTGCGGAAACAACTTATGGGCATTGTTACGGACAGCACACCTATGGAAGACCCCAAGGACCCATCAAACGATAATGTCTTTGCTTTGTACAAGATATTAGCCTCTCCTGAGCAGGTTGAGGAAATGAGTGCCAACTATTTGGCTGGAGGGTATGGCTATGGTCATGCAAAGCAAGCACTTTATGAGGTCATTCTCGAGAAGTTTGCTGAGCCCCGTGAAAAGTTTGAATACTACATGAACCGCTTAGAGGAAGTGGACGAAGCGTTGGCGATTGGCGCCGAAAAAGCCAAAAAGGTAGCTGATGAGGTCTTGAATCGGGTACGGGAGAGGTTAGGATATTGATTTTTCAAATGAAGTAGTCTATAGTACCAAAAAATCATGGTACAAATAAGCTTATTGAATATCCATAAAAATTCCACCTGAATATGAAGGCGCGGCATAAATGATGCGTCCGCTAAGAGCTGTGGCATAATTGACTGAAAGACCAAACTTTTTAGTGATGTAATACGCTGCTTCGACTTCAAAATTGGTGAACTCCACATTATTTGCAAAAATGCTACCTTGATTGTTTTGAGCACTTAAAGACCCATTTTGTAATGACTCCACAATATTCAATTTGCTGGCCAGCCATAAGGAATTGAACAATTGTATCCCCAATTCAGCACCTCCCCTGAGTTCATCGGAAAAATTTTGGGTACGGTTGTTATAACCAACATAAGCTTTGACATATAAAGGGGTATTTGTAATTTTAAATGGGACACCAGCAGCGACCTTCAATAATTGGTTGAATTCACCATCGCCGGTTTGATAACTACCATCACTACCTCCAGCATCATCTCCTGAAGGAATTCCTAGCATCAAGGTTACAGAAATGGCCAAATTCTCTTTTTGAAGTAAACCATACGTTAATCCAAGGTCAATATCACCAATGGAATTTACTTCTTCCCCAGGAATAATGATTTCATTTGTTGTTCTGGAAAGTATATCATTTTGATAGGTTCTTGAAAAAAATGGGATATAACCTACCAAGTCCCATCGGTCGTTAAGACCATATTCTCCATATAAATTTATATTGAACTGCCCACGGGTAGCATTTGGGTCAATTTGTCCAGAACTAGTATAGTGTTCATCAGCTTCAAGATACCATGCCGATAATTTATAATAGCCTTTTCCGCTTTCCTTGGTCCATTGGCTATATAAGTTATTGTTGAATATTAAAAAGCATCCTATCAGTAATAGAAAATAATATTTTCTCATTTTTTTTAAGATCTATGGTTAGTTGATTTTTCCATCGCCGACTTTTACACTAAAGGGCTTACACCAATACAATAAGTACTTGAATTCGTTAAGTCCGACATTTTCGATGGTATAGAAATGTTCCCCTGAGAAAACTTCAACAGCTCCAACTTCATGGGCTCCGTTGACAGAATTTGGATTGTTGGTCAAGTAAAGATATAATCCAGGAAGGTCAGTATCGGCCCTATAATTTGAATCCATCTCGAGAAAAAGATTACCATCACCATCAATTACTATTGTAAAATCCCCTTGGAGCAAATAGCCACTGGTTGTTTCGATTGTTCCTGATTTTGTGTCGTCGGAATTGTTACCTCCATCACTTTCATCATTACCACCACTTTGGGTATCTTCTGGAATTACAGATAAAAAGTCAACATCACTAAATGTATTATTGTCTATGGTCACTGTTGCCGTAATTACGGCATCGCCTTCTGCAAGTGCTGTTACTGTTCCATTTGAGTCAACCGATAGGATACTTTCATCTGAACTTGACCATGAGATATTTACATCTTCAGAAACACCTATGTTATTAAAATATGAAGCTCTATAATTATAGGTTGATGGAATCTGTAGTTGTGTTATGGGATTGACGATTCGCAGTTCTGGCTCTACGAAATCATCTATAAAATCTTCCCCTTTACAACCTTGGAATATTAGGGTGACGATAAGAAGTGCAAAAGCATAATAGGAGTAAAATACTTCGCGAATTGGTTTTTTTATAATTCTTGGTTACTAAGTATCTTAGTATGAAATACTTAGTAAATCTTACACCAAGAAGTAATTTTTGCATTTTTCTGACTCTTAATTTAAGAGTTTTGTCACATCTTTGGCGAAGTAACTGGCAATGATATTTGCCCCAGCTCTTTTGATGGCAATTAGTTGTTCCATCATAACAGTATCATGGTCCAGCCATCCTTTTTCAGCAGCGGCTTTAAGCATTGCATATTCACCAGAAACCTGGTAGACCGCGAGAGGGACATCAACTTCGTTCTTAATTTCTCGAACAATATCCAAATAGGCTAGACCAGGTTTTACCATAACAATATCAGCTCCTTCGTCGATATCCATTTGGGTTTCACGAATAGCTTCAAACCTATTGGCAAAATCCATTTGGTAGGTTTTCTTGTCCTTTGGAATATTAGCAATGTCCACGGGAGCTGAATCCAATGCATCACGGAACGGACCGTAATAAGCACTGGCATACTTTGCGGAATAACTCATAATCCCTGTATTTTGGAAACCTTCATCTTCCAAAGCCTCTCGAATAGTCAAGATACGCCCATCCATCATATCGCTGGGTGCCACAAAATCAGCACCTGCCTCAGCATGCGAAATGCTCATTTCTGCCAAAACTTCAGATGTCTCATCATTTAAAATTTGACCTTCGGCCACGATACCGTCATGTCCATAGGAGGAGTAGGGATCAAGCGCAACATCGGTCATGACCAGCATTTCTGGACATGTGTTTTTTACCGTTTTAATGGCACGTTGCATCAGTCCATCAGGATTCAATGCTTCAGTACCTTTGTTATCTTTTAGTTCATCTGGAACTTTTACAAAAAGTAAAACCGCACAAAGTCCCATTTGCCAAAGCTCTTTCACCTCCTTTTCCAGATGGTCCAAACTCATTCTATAATAATTGGGCATGGATGGAATTTCTTCTTTGATACCCTTTCCTTCAACCACAAAAAGGGGAACTAAAAAGTCGTCCGGAGTAATTACAGTTTCGCGAACCAATCGTCTAATGGATTCGGATGCGCGTAGTCTTCTATTTCGTATCAGTGGAAACATTAATTAAGATGTTTTGTAATGATATATTCTACTTCTTCATAGGTTTTGTGCCCGAACCAATGCTTCAAGACGGTATATTCTTCATCAAAAAGCACAAAAGTGGGCGTCCCCCTAAATTGGTTCAATGTAAAGGTAACAGGGATTATGGGATTCATGTTCAAATAATCCTTGATTTTAAGGTCAAACTCCTGTCGTTCATTATCGGATGCTAGACCATAGTTCGGAAAATGATTGCCGATGTATGAAATATTTTCCTCCGTAATAAAAGATTTATCGCTTAAAACATCCATGGCAATGGGAAACTCAATATCCTGGAGTTGTAGTTCATTGGGATAGGTTTCAAAAGCTTTTTTGGTTTCACCGACCACTTTCTTTTCTGTCAATAACAGTTTGGTATTTTCCAGATTGTTGAACTCAAAATCTTCAAATGCGGTGGAAAGTCCCAAAATGTTAATCTGGTCCGCATACTTTTTGTGCAAATCATTTACGGAAGGAAAGCCATAGAAAAAACATCCCGGGCAATTCACTTGGAACGCAAACAATAAATTGCGTTTCCCAAGGGAAAATTCTCCTTGGAGCAGCGATGAATATTCCAATTTCAGCTTTTTCATTATTCGGGTTGATTTAAATTTCAATCTCACCAATAAGGTAAGGAACTGCTTTTCCTGAAATTTTGACCCTTTCTCCAAGAAATTCACAATTCAAATCTCCTCCACGTTGAGAAAGCTGCTTGGCCGTCATTTTGGATTTACCTAAAATTTTGGCCCAATAAGGAGTCAAAGTCGTATGTGCTGAACCAGTAACCGGGTCTTCTGGGATACCTGATTGTGGTGCAAAAAACCGAGAGACAAAATCCACCCTGTTGCCAGGAGCCGAAACAATTACTCCTCTGCAATCCAATTGACTCAACAAATGAAAATTGGGGTCTAAAGCTTCAATTTCCTGTTGTGAATTATAAATCAACAGATAATCCGTTTTTCCTTTTATGATTTTGATAGGGGTTGATCCAAGGGCACTATCCATTTCGGGGATGTTTTGAATGGCGACAGTTTCATCCGCTGGGAAATCCAAAGTCAACATCCCATCAGAAGATTTTTCAACCTTAAGTGAGCCACTTCTTGGTGAATGAAACTCAATTGTATTTTCAGAAACACCATGGTAATTGAAGAGCACATAAGCGGTTGCCAAGGTTGCATGGCCACATAAATCTACCTCTACCTCTGGAGTAAACCAACGAAGCTCAAAAACAGCTCCAGTTTTTACCGTAAAAGCCGTTTCTGCCAGATTATTTTCCAATGCAATTTTCTGCATTATGTCTGTATCCAACCAATTTTCCAAAATACATACGGCTGCAGGGTTGCCCCCAAAAACATGGTTCGTAAAAGCGTCTATTTGATAGATTTTCTGTTTCATTCTTTCAATCAAAAAAGTTCCCTATCCAAGTATAAATTACCATCATGAGAAATACAACAACCCCTGGGGTCCAACCTTCCAAAAACAACGGTCCCGCTATTCCAATTATGGCCATAAGAGCTGAATAGGCTATCCCCAAAGTTTTGCCCGAAGAACTATTCGCAATAAAGGCTCTTGGTAATGGAATCAGCAAGCATATAAATGTAACACCCAATATTAATGTATAGGGTATTTGTGTAATGTAGTATGAAGCTAACGCAACCAATCCGAAAAGCAACAATCCTCCAAAAAAATAACCGCTCAGTTTTTGGGATTTTTCCAATAGGTACTTCCCATATTTGTCAAACAAAAGAATGGTATTGGACATGGGTTCCATAATCCATGCCCCCAAGGCAAAAACCAAGTATGCAAGCATGAGCGGAATAGCAATAATGGTCAATCCACTAGCACTCAATATTTTAAAAGCAAAACGGTATATAAGATAAATCCCGATGATAAATACCCATTGATTTTTCGAGGATTTTTTCGCTATCCAGAAAGCATATTTTAAATATGCCGCATAAATGGGGTTTTTTCCTTTAATGGCAGTGGTCATACCATGTCTTGCATATTCGAAATTTGGATCAAACCTCAACGCTTCTTTAAAGTGATCTTGCGCTTTTTTTATATTTCCTTGTTCCAGCTCTACCCATCCAACATTGGTATATGAATATGCATCCTCAGGATTGTCGTGCAAAATGTTTTCCACTGTAGATCTTGCTTCATCTTTTCTATCCAATTTGGTTAATATTTGAGCTCGAACATTAAGGCAATAACTGTTTTTTGCATCAATCCTTAATCCCTCCTCGACGGCCATCAGTGCCTCATCATACTTTTTTAAGTTTAGTAAAATGGCCCCTTTTACTCCAAAAAAATTATCATTTACGGGGTTTATGTTTATGGCTTCGAAAATTTTTTGCAGGGCCAATGTGTAATTTTCCTGCGAGAAAAGAAGCTGAGCCCATAAAAAATATACATCAGCCTCGTTAGGAATATCCCTTTCAAGGCCATTGAGCAATTGGGTAGCTTTATCAAAGTCTTTAAGGTTGATTTGACTCAGTATCAAGTAATATTTGCTGGTGATGTCGTTTGAATCTGATACAATTGCTTGGTTGAAGTATGTGGTAGCTTCTGTATATCGACCCAACTTATAAAGCTGCATTCCCCGAAGTTGATTTTGGGATTCCATTACTTTTTGATGTTTAAGTAGGTCAAAATATCATCATAAAGGCCTCCATCGTTGGAATAAAGGGCATAATTTTTAGCAGACCCAAACCATTCCTTGGTAGTTGGTTTCGTTTTTTTAATGGCCTTTAGAAGGTCCTTGGTTTCTAGGGGTTTTGGGATTCCATCCTTGAAGGAGGATTGAAGTTTTTCTTCAATCGCTAAATCAATTACAGCATTGATGTCAGCGCCCGAAAAAGTTTGGGTACGTTTAGCCAGTACGGACAGGTCGATATTCCCCAGAGGTTTTCCCTTTAGTTGAACGTCGAAAATGGCTTCTCTAGATTCTAAATCAGGTGGTGTTACAAAAATGATTCTGTCAAATCTTCCCGGTCTCCTAAAAGCCGGATCCAAATACCAAGGAGCATTGGTAGCTCCTATGACCAAAATGCCATCATTGTCCGAATCAATTCCATCAAGTTCAGCCAAAAATTGATTGATTATGGTTCTACCAGCCTTTTGGTTGATATCATTCCTATTGGCCCCAAGCGCATCAATTTCATCAATAAAAATGACGCAAGGTTTATTTCTCCTTGCTGTTTCAAAGATCTCATGTAAGTTTCGCTCTGAACTACCCAACCAAATATCAAGGATGTCATTGATTCCGACATTGATAAAGTTGGCTTGTATTTGACCTGCAGTTGCTCTGGCTATATGGGTTTTTCCACACCCGGGAGGGCCATAAAGCAAAATTCCCCCTCCTATTTTCTTGCCATATTGTTCATAAAGCTCTTTGTGCTCCAAAGGTTTTATGATTTTAAGGTCGATTTCATTTTTGACGTGTCCCATTCCCCCCACATCTTTGAAGGAAACCTTTGGTTTACTCAAAAAAATGGCATCTGAATCACTAAACTCCTCCGTGGTTGATTGCATTGGAACTTTAAGTTGAGCATCGAACTCCTCATTTTGGTATTGCGGGTTGATTTCCAATATTTCCTCATAGGTTTCTTGTGCTAGAGACAGATTCGCTTGTTTAATTTGGCACTGGCACAACAACTCCAAATAAGAAATCTTGGATTCTTCTTTTATAAGTTCTTCCAGAATAACTTCAGCTGCGGTTATTTTTTGTTGACGGTAAAAGCAACCCGCTAAATTGAACTTGGCTTCTGAGTGATTTGGTTGGATTTCCAAAATTTCCACAAGTTGTTTCTCAGCTTCCAAATATTTTGATTGGCCTATATAAATTTTGGCAATCTGAAACTTTAACGGGATGTTGTCTGGGGAAAATTGAAGCGCTTCCAATAAGCTGTCTAGCATAGTGATAGGTGTTTGGCTAAATATATAATATTATACCCAATCTTTAGGCTCTCTTAAAACTTGAATCAATCTTTCCTCTTCACTTCCTTTTTCGGGGTGATAATCATACCTCCATTGTACATGTGGTGGTAGACTCATTAAAATACTCTCAATGCGTCCATTGGTCTTCAATCCAAAAAGGGTTCCTTTGTCATGAATCAAATTGAATTCCACATATCTTCCACGTCTAATTTCTTGCCAATCTCTTTGTTTTTGGGTGTAAGAGAGCTCTTTTCTTTCTAAAACGATTGGTATATAAGCTTCCAGAAAACTATCTCCTACCTCGGTTACAAAGTTGTACCAATCTTCCATTGTAGTTGAATCTGTCCCTTTGCAATAATCAAAGAAAAGTCCACCTACACCTCTTGCTTCGTTTCGATGGGAGTTCCAGAAATATTCATCGCATCTTTTTTTGTAGCTTGAATAAAACTCCGGATTATTCGCATCACAAGCCCTTTTGCAAACTGAATGAAAGTGCTTTACATCTTCTTCAAAGAGATAATAGGGTGTCAAATCCTGGCCGCCTCCGAACCATTGATCTACAATATTCCCTTCTTTATCATACATTTCAAAGTAACGCCAATTGGCATGCACTGTGGGAACCATTGGACTCTTTGGATGAATCACTAAACTTAATCCACAAGCAAAGAAATCGGCATCTTTTACATTGAAATAATTTTGCATACTTTGGGGAAGAGCACCATGTACAGCAGAGATATTCACCCCGCCTTTTTCAAAAACAGCACCATTTTCAATTACCCGGGTTCGGCCTCCACCACCTTCGGGTCTTTTCCATAAATCTTCCTGGAATTTTGCCGTTCCATCGACCTGTTCCAGTTTGCTTGTTATGGTACCTTGAAGCTGTTGTATGTAATCGTAAAATTTGTCCTTCATTCGTTGTCAATTATATAAACCAATTGGTTTTTTACTAAAGTAAAATCCGTCTGAGCATCTATTTTAGTTGCCTTTGAGGTCATTTCTCTCAAAATATCTACAACGTGATTTTCCAATTTTGAAAAGTGCTCCTTGAAAATAAGGCGTCCTACCTCATTGTTATGCAAGTCCATCTTTTTTGCCAATTCGAAATTAGGAAAAGCATTTTCATGCCAATCCGTAATTTTCTTTGTCCAGATAAGCACTCTATCCTCTTTTTTCTTCCAACTGAAACATTTTTTGGCAATCAAATAATTCCAAAATGCATGTCTAAAAGCATTCGCAGGACCATTTTTATAATGTAATCGACCGTATAATTCCGTTGAAAGCGACATACATTGTTTGGTAGCTGATAGCGTGGGAAAAACAAAGAAGGGAAATCTTAAGCATAGCTTTGTCAAAACCCAGAAGCTTCTTAGGCTAATCCTTTTCAATGTTTTGAACACTTTTATCATTGCTGACCAGGATTTTGGAGTTCGTATAATTCCATATCCAAGGTCTTACCGTTGCCCGTGGTATGTTCTTTCAACAATGTTTGCTTCCATTGAAATCCATTGCGTTCTGCAATTTTTTTACTCGCCAAGTTGCTATTGTGAACAATGATTTGCAGGGTTTTGAGTCCCTTATCATTGAAACACCATAGTATCAAATTCTTAATGCTGGCCGTCATAATCCCCTTGTCCTCATATTGATAGCCAATGCAATACGCTAACTCAGCTTGATTTTGCAATTTGTCCAGTTCTTTCACATAAACCAATCCGATAATGGCCCTATTTCTGTTTTCTTTTATGGTGAAAAGGTATTCTTCCTCTGCTAAAAACGCTTTGACCTTTTTCACAACAAAGTACTGCGACAATGTGGGATTCAGGTTTTCTTGTACTGTTTTTGGGAAATAATCTTTAAGTCGTTCTTCGTTGGAAACCACAAAGTCGCAAATGCTCCAAGCATCTTTTTCTCGAATGGGGCTTATGCTGTAGTTTTCAAATTCGACCTGCATCAAAATTTTTAAAATCTATTCAGAATATTCTTTTACTGCATCGATAAATGCCTTGGCATTTTCTAAAGGGATATGGGGTAAAATCCCATGCCCCAGATTCACCACATATTTGTCTTTCCCAAATTCTCGAATCATTTGGGTGACCATTTTTTTGATTTCGGAAGGAGGAGATAATAGTCGGGCTGGGTCAAAATTTCCTTGAAGCGTAATATTTCCCCCCGTTAGATAACGTGCATTTTGGGCAGAGCATGTCCAATCAACGCCAACAGCTGAAGCTCCGGATTGAGCCATTTCCCTTAACGCAAACCAACAGCCCTTTCCGAAGACAATCACAGGCGCTTCCTCTTTCAGTGCATCAACAATTTGTTGGATGTATTTCCATGAAAACTCTTGGTAGTCGGTAGGAGACAACATTCCTCCCCATGAATCAAATACTTGAACTGCATTGACACCGGCTTTAACCTTAGCCTTTAAATAAGCAATGGTAGTATCTGTTATTTTTTGCAGTAGTTGGTGGGCTGCCTCAGGTTGGGTAAAGCAAAAGCCCCTTGCTTTGTCAAAACTTTTACTTCCTTGCCCTTCCACACAATAACACAAAATGGTCCATGGGGAACCAGCAAAACCAATTAATGGAATTTCATCCTCCAATTTTTCTTTGGTTTGGGTAATGGCATCCATGACATAGCCCAACGATTCTTGGATATCAGGAACAACTACGCTTTCCAAATCTTTTGCGGAACGAATTGGATTAGGTAGATAAGGACCGAAGTTTGGTTTCATTTGCACTTCAATATCCATGGCTTGTGGGATTACCAAAATATCACTGAACAAAATGGCAGCATCCATGCCATATCGTCGAATAGGTTGAACCGTAATTTCCGAAGCAAGTTCTGGGGTTTGACAACGGGTAAAGAAGTCATATTTTTCTCTTAGCGCCATGAACTCGGGCAGGTAGCGTCCAGCTTGACGCATCATCCATACTGGTGGTCTGTCTACCGTTTCGCCTTTTAAGGCTCTAAGAAATAGGTCGTTTTTAATCATGTTGCTTAAAATATTTTATGGCTTGCACCAACACGTTTTCTACGGTGGGTTTATTGGCGGTTATAATTTGATCTGTATGTTTTTTAGCCTCAGCAGATGTTGTTGGTCCAATACAAAAAGTCCAACTTTGGCCAACAGCGTTTTCCTTTAAATAACTTCGAATCCCACTAGGGCTAAAGAAAAGAACACCGTCAAAAGCCCGGTTGAATTTTTTGGGTTTTAAATGCGTTTTATAGGTTTGGATTTCTTTATACTGAACGTTATTTTTTGAAAGAATTTCAGGTAATTCATCTCTCCTTCGATTTCCGCTAAAAAACAGAAACTCCTTAATTTTGTGGTTTTTTGTGATAAAATCAGCCAATTCCGATGCATTTTGAGCCATTTTAACCACATTAAGGCCATTTTCCTCTAAAATAGATTTTGTCTTTTCGCCAACACAGAAAGCACGATATTCCAAAAAATTGGTGTCATCAAAGTGGCTAAGAAAAGCTTTAACCGCATTTTTACTGGTGAAAATATAGTTGGAATAGTTTGTTGGAATTTCAATATCCAAAAATTCAATCTCCAGAGCATTGTATTCCACGAAGCCTAAGCCCGAGTTCAGCAATAATTCTTTTTGGGATGGGGTTAGTATTTTAGTGGAGAGTATTGTACTGCTCCCTCTCCTTGAGGAGAGGGTCGGGGTGAGGTGTTTTTTGCGAATGCTGTTTCTTTCTTCCAGTTGTTTTTTCCTAACCATTGAAAATCCATACTGCTTTTCTTTGGCATTTTTTATGGTTTGTAGTAAGGTGTCAATTTCTTCAAAAACCACTTTGTTTTCAAAACGCAATACCAAATAGCCTAAGTTTTTAAGATGAGTATCCCTTAATTCATCTTTTTCCTTTTGATTTGGTTGATTATGGTATTCGCCATCCAATTCGATGACAATTCCATATTCTTCACAAAAAAAGTCAAGGATATATTCCTTTAAAGGATGTTGCCTCCTAAATTTCAGATTTTCAAAATTCCGGTTTCGAAGACAACCCCAAAGCTTTTTTTCTGCTTTGGTCTGTTCTTTTCGTAATAACCTCGCTATTTGGATTTTCTTGTTCATTTCCCCTCACCCTAGCCCTCTCCCCGGGGAGAGGGGACTATCAATCTTTATGTTAATGGAGAGCACTGTTTTCATTTCGTAGGGCCTCCATCAATTTATCTCCACCTTTATCCAAAACTTCTTTGGCACAAGCTTGTCCAAAGTCTTTGGCTTTTGAAAGTGGAAGGTTCTTTTCAATACCTATTTTTTCCGTTCCATCAAGCGAAAACAATACTCCTTTGAAATAAACCACTTGGTCTTTTATTTCCGCTAAAGCTCCAATGGGTGCGGTACAACCTCCCTCAAGCGTTCTTAAAAATTCACGCTCAATGCCTGTAGCAATTTCTGAATCAGAATGATTCAATTTTTTCAATGCATCCTTTGAAAAGTCATCGTTTTCTTGCGCGACTACGACCATTGCTCCTTGAGCCGGTGCCGGAACCATCCAATCGAGCACCATGGCATCCTTTGGAAGTAATTTTATCCGCTGTAATCCTGCTTGGGCAAAAATGGCACCACTCCAGTCGTTTTCTATAAGTTTTAGAAGGCGAGTATTCACGTTTCCCCTTAAATCTACCACATTATGGTGAGGAAATTTGTTCAACCACTGCGCCTTACGCCGCAAGCTTCCTGTAGCAATTGTTGAAGGTTCATCAGATTCTAAAAAATCCAATCCTTTGTGCACAAGAATATCATGGGTTATGGCACGCTCCAAAACTGCCACTTGAACAATACCTTTAGGTAATTGGGTGGGCACATCTTTCATAGAATGCACGGCAATATCAATTTGACCCTTCAGTAAAGCTATATCCAAGGTTTTGGTAAAGATTCCTGTAATTCCAAGCTCATAAAGTGGTTTGTCCAAGACCTGGTCTCCAGTAGATTTTATGGGCACTAAAGTGGTATCATAGCCCAGTTTTTCTAATTTGTCCTGAACTGTGTGCGCTTGCCACAAAGCAAGTTCACTATCGCGAGTGCCGATTCTTATGATTTTGCTCATTGGGAATCGATTTCTAATTGAAATACTTTTTGGATAAGTGCCAAACTATCCTCTGTATCGACTTCTGAGCTCTTTAAGTGGTTTGCGAATTGCTTGGTGATTTTTTGAATGATGCGTTCTGAGATTATCTCCGCCTGGTCTGGATTGAAATCGGATAGTTTTTTTGAGTGGAAATCAATTTCCTCGGCTTTCATGGTCTTCAACTTTTCTTTGAGCGCATTGATTACCGGAGCAAATTTTCGTGTCTCCAACCATTTTAGAAAATCTTTTTTAACCTGCTCGATGATAGCTTCAGCCTTCGGAACAAATTCCTTTCTTTTTGCCAAAGTATCGTCCGTAATTCTAGAAAGTTGATCTAGATGTACCAGTGAAACATTATCCAATTCCATCACATCGTCCGATACGTTTTTGGGAACTGAAAGGTCTAAAATCAACAATGGTTTTTTAGGGTAAATCAAAGCTTTGGAAACTGTGGGCAATTGTGCCCCTGTAGCTACCACAAGAATGTCGGCCTTTCTAATTTCAGTTTGAAGATCTCCATAATTTTTGACCGTGAGATGGAATTTTCCAGCTATGACCTCGGCCTTTTCTCGAGTCCTATTGATTAAGGTAATATGGGAATTGTTGGAATGTTTGACGAGGTTTTCACAAGTGTTGCGCCCAATTTTTCCTGTACCAAAAAGCAAAATGTTCTTTTCAGAAATATTCTGAACGTGGTCCAAAATATATTTCACTGAGGCAAAAGCAACCGAAGTTGCACCTGAAGACAGTTCCGTTTCATTTTTGATACGCTTGCTTGCCTGAATTACTGCATTGCACAAACGTTCTAGAAACGGATTCGCCATTTCGTGTTTTTTGGCGCGATAAAAACCTTGTTTTATCTGACTGATGATTTCAAAATCACCTAAAATTTGGCTATCAAGTCCAGTCCCCACTTTAAACATATGGGAAATGGCGTCATGGTTTTTATAGACATACGCAACTTCTTGAAATTCCTCAACACTTCCCTGGGTTTGATCACAAAGCATTTTTATCAACTGGAAGGGATGTTGCGCAAAACCGTACAATTCGGTTCGGTTACAAGTAGAAATCGCAAGAAGACCATCAATACCCTGCTCTTTGGCTTGGGTCATAATTCTATCTATAGCTGGAACATCCAAGCTGAACTTTCCGCGAACTTCGGCATCAGCTTTCTTGTAGCTGAGCCCAATGGCATAAAAAGAACTATGTTTTGAAATATGATAACTCCTCATAGGGGATTTAAAATCGGTCACAAAAATAACAGCACTATTACATAAAAAATAACGCTAGAGGAACTATAAATGTCAGTTCCTATACTTTTAGATGTGATTTTGTGTGAAAAATTTCAAAAACATTGCATTTATTGATATTTTTGATATTAAAGGAGTTAATTTAGAATTAATATAAATAGAGAATTATTGATTCTTTAATCTAAAGTTCGTATGAAAAATGTCGCCAAAGGTTCTTATGAAGAAATTTTGATTGAAGATGGGTTCTATGTGCTTAAAATTCAGAATGATAGTGAAGAAATTGCCGTTGTTGAACGGGAAATAGACAGCTCTTTTATCCAGTTTCACTTTTGTTTAATAGGAGGTTCCAAATTTCATTTTAATCAAGGAAACTATCAGCTTGAAGTATCGGAAGAAAACTCTCTGTTGCTTTATAATACGCAAAAAGATTTGCCGATGAACTTGAGCGTTGCACCCAATACATGGTTGTTATCGGTAATCATGACCATTCGAAAATTCCACTCCCTTTTTTCGTCCGAAGCTAGCTATATCCCGTTTTTGAGTGATGAGAACAAGGAAAAAAAGTATTATTCCCAAGAAGTAGTGACTCCCACCATTGCCGTAGTGTTGAGTCAAATTATGAACTACAACTTACATCATTCCATAAAAGAACTATATATAAAAGGAAAGATTTACGAGTTGATTTCTTTGTACTTCAATAAAACTCCGGATGCCGATTTGGAACAATGTCCCTTTTTGGCAGATGAGGATAATGTAAGACGTATAAGAATGGCCAAGGAAATTATGATTTCCCGAATGGCCGAACCTCCCACACTTGCCGAACTTTCCAAAGAAATTGGGCTGAGTTTAAAGAAGTTAAAGGAAGGATTTAAACAGATTTATGGGGACTCCGTCTATGGCTTTCTATTCGAGTATAAAATGGAATATGCACGAAAAATGTTGGAAACTGGAAGTCACAATGTAAATGAGGTGGGTTTAAAAGTTGGGTATAGTACGGCCAGCCATTTTATTGCCTCATTTAAAAAGAAATATGGAACCACACCCAAAAAATATTTAACTTCAAGCGCTTAAAACCACATCATGCGCTCCATAAAATTCTCCTTGATTCTTTTTTGCTTCGCATTTTTTGCTAATGCCCAAGAGGCCATTAAAGTGGCTCCAAATGCTAAAATGCCCGATTTAGTTTTGGTCTTTACAAAAACAGAAGGGTATAGGCACAAAGCCATTGAAAAAGGCGCCCGTGCCTTACGACAACTGGGAAGAACCAATGATTTTATTGCACTCCAAAGTGAAACAGCAGAGGATTTTAATATTCAGAATCTAAGGAATTTCAAATTGGTGATTTTTTTGAACACCACTATGGATATTCTCAACACCCAACAACAAAGAGTCATGGAACTTTACATTAAACGTGGTGGTAGTTTTATGGGAATTCATGCGGCGGCTGATACCGAGTATGAATGGCCTTGGTATGGAAAATTGGTGGGAGCATATTTCGAAAGTCATCCCGAACAACAACAGGCTAAAATCGATGTTGTGGATGGATCTCATCCATCAACTGCACATTTAAAAAATGAATGGTTGCATTTTGATGAGTGGTATAACTTCAAAAACCTAAACCCGAATGCCCATGTGCTGATGAGGTTGGATGAAACCAGTTACAAAGGAGGGACCAATGGAAACAATCACCCTATAGCTTGGTATCATGAATTTGATGGCGGTAGGGCGTTTTATACGGGTCTGGGACATACCGAAGCGTCTTATGACGACGACGATTTTAAACAACATTTACTTGGGGCCATTGAATGGTGCCTACGGAGAAAGTAAAGTTGGTCGTGCCACGATAATTCCAATATTGCTTTTTATTTTTTTAAGGTAATCTAAGAGGGGTTCTTGCGTAATTCTAACGGAACCTAAACTGGATGCATGAAGTAAATGGATTCTTCCATCTTCCTGACGAATGGCTATGCCTGTATGCGTTACATCCAACCCTTTTATGGAAGTGGCCAATGCGATAATATCTCCGGATTGGATCAAATGTTCGCTATCTTCTATTTGATTTTGTGGCAAAATGCAAAGGCTTTCTTGGGCCAGTTCAGTCTCTGCTTCAAGAATGGCATTATAGTTCTCATCCCGTTTTAAAAAAGGATACAAATCTCTATGTGTGCCCATGAAATTGATGGCCTTTTTGTTCTCAATTCCTCCAATATTAGCTGTAACATCCTCTACTAAACCCTTCTTCTTATTGTTTCGAATCCATTCTGTAAAATAATGTAAACGAGAAGGATACCCATTCAGCAAACCATCCCTATACCGAATGGTTTTTAATTTTTTTGTAAAGTGTTTAAAATCTGCTTCTTCCTCTTTTAGCATCCAGGTAAAAGCCAAAGCATTCTCTACAAATGTGGTACAATCAAGCCCTCTTAAGTTGATGACCAAAGTTTCAGTATCTCCTATTTCCAGTGTCTTTTCAACATAAGGCGTATCCAAAAAAGATTTGCCTACCGCAACAAGACTATCACCTAAATTTTTACCGTGTACGGCACTTAGCTCTGTAATTTTAACAACAAAAAGAGAGGAATCCGAAGGAGTGCATGTAATTTGTGCATTGCCAACCGCACAAAAAGCGAGAAAAAAATAAAATAGGATTCTTGAAAACATCGAACTGTCGGTTTGTATTTCGAAATTAGGATTATCTATGGAATTATAAAGAAACAAATTGAGGGAATCAAACATTAAATCAGCTTCAAGTAGTATTTTTACCGCTGCTAACAACAAACTATCCTCAGCGCTATGAAAGGAGTTTTATTGGTCAATTTAGGTTCTCCCGACAGTCCAACAGCTAAAGATGTGAAGCCCTATTTGGATGAATTTCTGATGGACGAACGCGTTATCGACACTCCAAAATGGCTTCGAAACATCATCGTAAGAGGAATCATCTTGCAAACTCGACCCAAAAAATCGGCAGAAGCATATTCCAAAATATGGTGGGATGAAGGTTCCCCTTTGATTGTTATTTCCGAAAGGTTTACCAAGAAAGTCGAAGAACATACGGACATACCTATTGCTTTAGGGATGCGTTACGGTTCCATGAGTATTAAAAATGCGTTGCAGGAGCTAAATGATAAAGGTGTAGATGAGGTATTGTTGGTGCCTCTGTACCCTCATTATGCGATGTCCTCCTACGAAACTGTAGTGGTAAAGGCTATGGAAGAGCAACAAGCTCATTTTCCTGAAATGAAACTCACTACGCTGCCTGCTTTTTACAGCAATGCGGATTACATAAAAGTGCTTTCCGAGAGCATTGCGGAAGGATTAAAAGGTTTTGAATATGACCATATTCTATTTTCATATCACGGGATTCCTGAAAGGCATATTCGAAAATCCGACCCAACAAAATTCCATTGTAAAATAGATGGAAACTGCTGCAAAACAAATTCCGTCGCGCATCACACTTGCTATCGACATCAATGTTATGATACCACAGAATTGGTGAAAGCGTATTTGAATCTCTCTGAGGACAAGGTGAGTTCGTCTTTTCAATCCAGATTGGGCAGTGACCCATGGCTTCAGCCTTTTACAGATTTTGAATTTGAACGCCTTGCCAAAGAAGGCATAAAAAAACTTGTGGTGATAACCCCTGCTTTCGTCAGTGACTGTTTGGAGACCTTGGAAGAAATCGCGATGGAAGGGAAAGAACAATTCCAAGAAGCCGGAGGAGGGGACTACATCCATATTCCGTGTTTGAATGATAATGATGCTTGGGTGTCTTTGATGGCCAAATGGATAAATGAATGGCAAGCCAAGGAAATTTTGCCCGTGTAAATGGCAAAAGTATCTTCAGAACAATTAGGGATTGAACCTATCGGCAAATTGCTGATCAAACAAGCCGTGCCAGCATCCATTGGTATTCTAGTGATGTCCTTAAACGTACTGGTGGATTCCATTTTTGTTGGAAACTGGATAGGTTCCATTGCCATTGCTGCTATCAATGTCGTACTTCCCGTTTCATTTTTTATAGCCGCTTTGGGGATGGCTATTGGCATCGGTGGATCTAGTATCATTTCGCGAGCATTAGGTTCTGGAGATAAAGAAAAAGCACTCAAAACATTTGGAAACCAAATAACTTTGACGCTTTTGGTGACCATTTCCATGGTGGCCTTGGGGCTTTACTTTGTTGATAACCTAATCCCTGCTTTTGGAGGTAAAGGAAATATTTTTGATCCCGCTAAAATCTATTACACCATTATACTTTACGGAGTGCCATTTCTGGCACTTTGTATGATGGGAAATACAGTGATTCGTGCAGAGGGCAAACCCAAATTTGCCATGGTGGCCATGATAATCCCTTCGGTTGGGAACCTGTTTTTGGATTATTTGTTTATCTACGTTTTTGATTGGGGAATGCACGGGGCAGCTTGGGCGACCACAGCAAGTTACTTGTTATGTTTCGGTTATATTCTTTATTTCTTTTTGTCCAAAAACTCGGAACTTAAAATTGCTCTTCCACATTTTGGATTGAACGCACCTATTCTCAGGGAAATCGGTGCACTTGGTTTTGTGACGCTTGCGCGACAGGCCGTGACCAGTATCACCTATTTGTTGATGAACAATATATTGTTCAATCTGGGTGGAGAGGCCATGGTAGCCGTTTATGCGATTATTGGCAGAATGTTGATGTTCGCTTTTTTTCCAGTTTTTGGGGTCACCCAAGGTTTTTTGCCCATTGCCGGATTCAATTACGGAGCGGCCAAATACAGTCGGGTTAAGGAATCAATTTACACGGCAATAAAATATGCCGCATTTGTAGCAACCCTGGTATTTGTTTTGCTTATGGTTTTTCCCGATTTCTTCACCGCCTTGTTTTTAAGTGATAAACCAAACTTACCAGCAGAGGAGTTGGCCGCCAATAGCTTTGTCTTGGAGCATGCACCTAATGCCATGCGCTTGGTATTCGCAGCGACACCCATTATTGCCTTGCAACTGATAGGTGCCGCTTATTTTCAGGCCGTTGGAAAAGCAATTCCTGCCTTGCTTTTGACGTTGACAAGGCAAGGATTCTTTTTTATCCCTCTGATTTTAGTATTGCCAAATTTTATGGGTGAGTTGGGAGTGTGGTTGTCATTTCCTGTCGCAGATGTATTGGCCACTCTAGTAACAGGGGCCTATTTGGTAAAGGAAATAAGGACTAAACTATCCAATTGACCTTATATTAAGGATAGGATTCTGTATTTTAGAGGCTTAATCACCTATGTCCATGAAAAAAAATATTTTCTATGCTCTATTAGCCACTCTGGCAATAACCTGTGTTGAACAACCTGAAAAAAAGCCAATGCACACTTTATTTGTTGGAACCTATACCGATGGAGATAGCGAAGGCATCTACAAATTTACTTTCGACACCAATACTGGTGAGTTAATGAATAAAAAATTGGCTGCGGTGTTACCTAATCCATCTTTTATAAAAATTGCTGAGGACAAGAAAAATTTATATGCAGTACATGAAACTGCAGATTTTGACAGTTTAGGAGGAGGAGTATCGGCTTTTAAATTAAAGAATGGCCAATTAGAGCTCTTGAATAGTATGGGAACCGAGGGAAAACATCCATGCCATGTAGCCCTTTCCGGTTATGGTTTCTTGGCAACCTCAAACTACTCTGGTGGAAACGTGTCCGTTTTTGCATTAAACCAAGATGGTTCGCTACAATCTAACCCACAAATGATCGACCATAAAGTTTTGGATACTACAAAAACCTCTCATGCACATATGGCCAAATTTGTTGGGAACGACCTTTTTGTTGCTGATTTGGGGCTGGATGCCGTTAAGCGATATAGCAGCATAAACAATCTTTTTGTTCCGGGGGACCAGGTTTCTTTGGATATGGTAGAAGGTGCTGGCCCAAGGCATTTTACATTTAGCAAAGATGGCAAACTACTTTATGTAATCAACGAGCTAAACTCTACAATTACCGTATTAAAGCAAAAATCAAACGGATTTTATAAGGAAATTGAAACCGTGAGCACTCTTGACCCATCTTTTGAAGGAAAAAGCTATTGTGCAGACATTCATTTATCCCCAAATGGAAAGTTCTTGTATGGGTCAAATCGTGGCGAAAATACCATTGTCATATTTGCAGTACATCCTGAGTCGGGAAAACTAAGTTTGGTAGGAAGGGAATCTGTTCGAGGAGATTGGCCACGTAATTTTACCATAGATCCTTCTGGGAATTTTCTACTGGTCGCAAACCAAAGAAGCAATAATATTACTATCTATAAAAGAAATCCCGAACAAGGAACTCTTGAATTCTTGAAAGAGGAAAAACTTTCGAGTCCGGTTTGTTTAGAGTTTTTGGAGTAAACCCATCATTCACATAGGTAGGTTTTATTATTAAAGTCAAATGAGATATCATCATTGGGACGAAGGGAACCGTGCCATGAATCTTTATACCATTTTTCAGGCTCATCATCCGCCCGATAATCTGCAGTAAAAAATGAAAAATCATCATTAAAGGTAATGACAATATCTCCTGCCCCATCAGCATCGTGCCACCTACCTGTCATCACATTACCATTTAATTTTCCCCAAACACTACCTAAGGCATTTTTCGGCTTCAAATAATAAGCTCCTGCAACTTCATCCTCATCAAACAGTAGGTCAAAACGACCAATTTCGGTGCAGTACCTTTTTGCGTGTACAGAGTTCTTATCCATTCCAAAATTTGAAATTTTCAACCGATAGTTTTCCAATTGGGAAGGATTGAGAATCGCAGTGTTTTCTTGATCAAGGTTGTCCAATTGTGAATCCTCCACAAAGTACATGGTGTTATCGTGCAAATCAAAAGTAGTTGGGATGTCAGATATTCGAGAAAAGCTGCAAAGCTTTTCTGTACTCATAATCTTGGATCCGTCTTCATTTAAAAAATATCGATAAACACCGTTCAGCTTGGCATCACGCCGACTGTTTACAATGGCTATCAAGCTATTATTGTAAAACTTCATCCCGTCAATGCCCTTGATGTCATTAGGCTGATTAATCAACGTTTTTGTATCAAGGTCCAAAATGCGAATCCCACTCGTGTAAGATGCTAGATAAAGAAGTTGATCATCTTCGGAGATGGTGATTCCATTAGAATGTTTAACCTCATCATTGGAATAAAAGATTTCCAGTTTATCCGTAGACGTATTTACTGTATAGATATTATTGCTTTCGGAATCGGTTATATAGATTTTTCCATCTGAACCGATAGCGATATCGTTGAGGTAAATAAAGTCTGAAATATTGAGAGGATAAGATTTGATCAGTTTGCCGGATGAAACATCCAACAATAACAAAATAGATTTATTGTTGATTTTTGGAAGAGTGTTTCCCAGTGCAAAGAGGGTATCTCCCTTAATGGTCATTCCAAACCCGGAAAGGTAACCAAACTCATTACTCTTAATAAAATTTTCAGGAGAGGAGCCGTCAAGATTACAACGAACAATTTTGTTTTTTGCTAAACTATTGATGTATACTTTTTTTGATTGGGGATGGATAGCGATTCCCTCGGGAATTAAATCTTTTTCAAAAGCCAATTCAACAGAATCATCACTTGTTTGGGCTTGAAAGGAAAAAGTAATAAATATGAATATCCAGTAGAGTGCCTTCATGCCTTTGATTATGATTTCTCAAGTTAAACCATAATTACCCTAAGGAATTAAAATTTATGTTAAACTGTTATAGAAGGTGCCTAAAGCCTAATTACTGAATGACCTTTTTTATCGTTTGACATTTTTTTAAGCGTTTCGGCATTTTTCCTAATCACTTCTTTTGCTCTTACGATGGCAAGTTCTAAATCATTCAACTTTTGTTCAATTGTCGCTAACTGTTTTTCCTTATTTAAGATTATTTCTGGGTTTTCTCCATTTTGCTTGGCGTTTCGCACTCTGTTTTTTGCTTTTATAAGTGCCTTTCTTCCAATGAGCAAAATTTCTTTGTCATATTCCAAGATATATTCAGAGTTTTTCAATTTTTCCGTCACCTGTTGAAGACGAAATTGACCGAATTCCTGTAGTGACATATCGTCTTTGTTGATTTTTCCTTGGTTGGGTGTAATGGTTCCTTCCATCCAACTCGCTTCGTCACGATTTGTACCATTATCAATACGGTCGTCACTCATATGGCCATCATTTTGATTTCTTTTTCTAACCTGTACCGGTAAAGGTCTAGGATTCAGTATTATTTTTCTTTTGATATGGGTTGTCATTTTCATTTTTCCAAAAGACTTTCCATTCGCATTGTTTGGTGCCGCAAAGCAAAGGACAACCATGAATAAAAAAGTAAATGTTGTTGTGGTTTTCATAGCGTATTCTTGAAGATTAAATACTGTCCAATTCCAAAATAACGCCTTCCAATTCTTTCGCTTTTTCGTTGACGGATTTGATTGTGGAGTCAATTGAAGTTTCAATGGCTTGAATATGTTCCAGTTTTTGATTTAAATCTTCTTGTTCTTTTTTAGTGTTTTTACAGGTGATGGAAAGTATACCAAGCACCAAAATGACGGGCTTTGTTGTTTTGGTAAACATAAAGATTGGTTTTTAGGTTGTGTTATTGATTTATTATTGGGACACAAAAAACCAGACGGGGGTCACTAAATGAGCGTAATTTAAAAGAGCTATCCTTTTAAAAAAATAAATAAGGCAAAAATTGAAAGTGCTATAACTACTGCGAGGAAAATCTTCCAAAAACTGTATGGTCGTGTTCCAGAGATTTTGCCATTTTCTCCGTTGATAAAGAAATTGTACTCTTTTCCATTATATAGATATGCACTTACATATACAGGGAGTAGAATGTGCTTAAAAGTCTCTTCGGACAGTTTCATGTCCATATGGGATACCCTTTGGGTATCACCGCCGATATCTTGTCGACACCATCGATCAGCAATGTTTCGAGCGACTTCTTTCGACTGTAAATGACCTTGCTTTAAAGGAATTGTATACTTTTCGGTAACAAAACCTGATAAGAAGCTACTATTGAAAGGTTGAAGTTGCTTTAAGTTCCAATGGGCAATTTTACTTGGGATTCTTCCCGAACGTTGCTTTGATGCTTCGATCAAAGTGTCATCTACAAAACCTGAAACATGACCTGAAGCGGGATACCATCGTGTTTTTCTAACACGTTGCGTTACCGTCTTCCCTTGGGCATTTTTAACTCTGCGAGTTTCGTAATAGTATTCACCTCGTTGTCCAGTATAAGAAGCAGAGAGTTTCGCATCAAAAGTCCAGTAGGGTAAGTACAGTCCTTTTGTGAATTGGGGGTCTAGGGCGGCTTTTTTTAATTTGTTGGGAGCCCACCATAAACGGTCTACCCATTTTTTGAAAATGAGAAAAGATTTTTCTTTTTCAACCTGAAAAGGAAGCACTGCACCTGGCAAGATCCATTCCTCTTTATAGGCATCCTCTATCACTAAAGGCATACTACAATAGACACAATGCAGTGACTTGTAATTCTCCTCTACATGTTGATTGGCACCACAGTTTTTACAATGAAGCATGGAAATCTCTTCACTGTGCTTTTGAGCACCCATTTCCTGTAAATAGGGGTACAGTTCCAGCTCCTCAAATCCGTTTTCATCAATTGTAATGGACTCTTCGTGGCCACAATATTCACAACTGATGTTGGTGGTCCCGGGTTTGTATTTGAGCTCTGCACCACAATTGACACAGGACTTTTTAAGTTCTGTTTTTTGAATTGATGGCTCCAAAGATTAAGAATTTGGCAAGGGTGGTGGAGTATTTCCTCCCAAGAATGATTTTAGTTCTTCTACATCCTTTAAGGCTGTCCAATTGGACATGCCTTGTTTCCAAACTAAACTGTCCCTATTTATTGTTCTACCTGCAAACAAAGCTTGCAGTTGTTCAAAGGAAACCGGTCCTTGTTGGGCACCGTTCACAGCATAAAAATATTGAACGGCAGCTGGTATAGGTGGAGGAACAGGAGCACTGGCTTGTTGCATTTGTTGATTTCCACCCATTTGTGGACTCATCATTCCACCCATTTGTTGCGTGAGCACAAAGCCCATTCCCATTCCCATTCCCGCACCGGCCGTTCCGCCTTCGTTTTTGGCAGCAGCTTCGATGGCTTTGGCAGTTTTGAACTTGGTCAACTTGTCCAGATCCAGTTTGTCTATACGACTGTACTCGAAGATTTCTTTTTTAAGATCTTCGGGCATGGAAACGTTTTCGATATAGAATTTTTCCAAGGAGATTCCAACCGAAAGGAATTCTGGAGCCATTACTTCCTGACAAGTTTCTGAAAGTTCCGAAGTGTTCGCGGCATATAATTCAATAGGAAGATTAGCTTCACCAACTGTATCGGTAAATCGAGTAGCGATTAAACTTTTTAGATGCTCGTTGATTTCAAAATTGGTGAAATTATTGTCCGTCCCGACTATGTCGATAATGAATTTTCCGGCATCTGTGATTTTATAGGCATAGGTTCCGAAAGCTCTAATTTCTACTAAACCGAAACGGTCATCACTTAAAGTGATTGGGTTTTTGGTTCCCCATTTCTCATCGGTAAACAAATGCGTATTCACAAAATAGACCTCTGCTTTAAAAGGGGAATTAAATCCGTACTTCCAGCCCTTAAGGGTGGCTAAAATGGGAAGGTTTTTTGTGGTTAGGTCGTATGTGCCAGGAGTAAAGACATCGGCCAATTGTCCTTCATTGACAAAAACAGCCGTCTGCCCTTCCCGAACAATAAGTTTGGCCCCGTTTTTTATCTCATTTTGATAGCGTTCGAAACGATGGGCAATAGTATCATCAGTATAATCGAGCCATTCTATAATATCAATAAACTCGTGAGTGAGTTTCTCTTTGATCTTGCTAAAAATATCCATGGTAATAGTGTTTTGTGTTAATGTTTCTAAAGTAAGAAATTGGAAGGTTACTTCCTCCAATGGATTAGTATAAAATTATCCACATTGTTACAAAGCATAGCAGAAATTCTAAGGTTGACTCACTTTTTTCGGAATAAATTAAGGAACCGCCTAAAGATATTTTGTTTTCGAACAATCACTAACTCGCCCATAATATCTTCTTCTAATTCGGTACAAGCGACCTGCACAAAACCTGTTTCGATGGAGATTACTTTTTCAATAGTCATATACCCCAATGAGGAAATAATAAGCGTAGCGTTTTTATCAGGGAATTGCCTTGGAAGTGAAATCAAAAAGTTGCCATCAAAATCTGTTTGGGTTTTTATTTGAGTTCCTTTTATGGAAACTGTGGCTCCTGGAAGAGGGTTATAGCTATCACCAACATTTCCTTTAATGGTTATTGGGTCATTTGAAGATAATTCTGGAATTACCACCCCAAAAATGATAGCTTCCTCAACTTGATAAGTTTGTTGAAACGGAACTTCTTGGGCGGCCAGAGGTGAACCAATTGCCAGAAGAGAAGTATAGCCCAACAACGCCATATTTCGTTGAAATCTTGAACGAGCTATAGAGGGTAAGGGAGTGTTTAATTGATTGGCTTTAAAGCGTCCGCATAAATTATTCCCTTTAGAGAGTTTTTGAGCTAAAATAGTTTTGGACATAGTGGTGAAATCCACAACTTCTTTTTGGCAGCTTTTGCAATATGCACCTTTTTGGGTTGGTGTCATTTTATTCCAGTCTTCGGAACAGGGCTTAGGGATGGTTAAAATTTTACTCATAACGAAGTTCTTTTGGGCCAAGCTAGCATTGTTCGTATGAGTAGAAAACCAAAAATTAGGGAACAGTACGTTTGAATGAGTTAAAGGTGTTAGAATAATACTGTGGAGGCACCTGTGCTGTTTCTTTTTTCCTACATTTATGCTCAAATAATTTAATATCCAAAATAGAAAATCATTGCTTTTTCAGGGAAACACAATTTTCTTAATCCTTTTCTTTTTAACATCCTCAATAACAGCGCAGGTGCTTGATGAGGAAAATTTAAAAACTTGGTGGCGTAAAGACCTAGAAAAAGATTCCATTCCTGGTATTGGATTGGAGCGAACTTATAAAGAACTCATCAAAGACCTTGTAGGCCAAGAAGTTGTTGTCGCCGTATTGGATACCAAAATTGATATGCTACACGAAGATTTGCAGGAAAGTTTTTGGGTAAATATTGATGAAATACCTGGGAATGGGATCGATGATGACCACAATGGTTACATAGATGATGTTAATGGTTGGAATTTTCTAGGAAACCGAAAAGGTGAAGACTTGTTTCATCAATCTGTGGAGCCCACGAGAATAGTAAGAAGGTACAAATCGAGGTATGCCAGTATTATGGATGAAAAAGAGATTCCTAATCAAGAAAAAGATCAGTACTATACTTTTTTAAAGGCACATAAAACATTGAACAATGAATTGGCAGATTTAAAATCATACATCAAGGAAGCAGATTCTGTAAACGCACTTTATTATAAAGCCAAAGACACAATTCCTTATTTCACAAAAAATGAAAACTATTCCGTAGAGACAATCGATAGTCTAATAATTCAATTTCCAGAGATGGAAAAGTACTTTAAGTGGTTGGGCATTGGGCTTCGTTATGGGATTACAGAACAAGACTTTATTGATCAACAGGATTATTTTAAAAGCCAATTGAAGGCATTGGATGTTGATGATGATGCTAGAAAAATGCTTGATGAAAATCCCGAAGACATTGACGACGCATATTATGGAAATCCTATTTTGATAAACAATGAATTGAAATTTCAACATTCCACTGGGGTTACTGGACTTATTGCTGCTTCTCGTAACAATGGACTGGGAATCAAAGGAATATCTAACAATATAAAAATCATGCCTGTGGTTATGGTAGCTGATGGTGATGAATATGACAAAGATGTGGCACTGGCCATCCGTTATGCAGTGGACAATGGCGCAAAAGTCATCAATATGAGTTGGGGGAAGTACTTTTCATCTCATTCTGACTGGGTTCGAGATGCTTTTCGGTACGCAGCCGTACATGATGTATTATTAGTTTCGTCATCTGGTAATGGAAATAAGAACATCGACATTGAATTGAACTATCCAAATGATGAAATAGGGGGTGAAGAATTTGTAGATAACTTTTTATCTGTGGGAGCAATTACCTCTTCCATGGATTCAACAATTGTTGCTTCTTTTTCAAACTATGGAAAAAGGACCGTAGATGTTTTCGCTCCTGGAGAAAAAATATATACCACAGAAGTAAAAAGTGTTTACCAATTTTCTGAAGGAACTTCTTATGCAAGTCCTATAGTTGCAGGAACGGCGGCTTTGCTGAAATCATACTTTCCCCATCTTTCGGCATCAGAACTTAAAACCATTATTCTTGAATCAGGGACCAAATTAAGTTTAATGGTAAAAAAACCTGGTGATGATAGCGCACCTCTGGTTCCGTTTGATTCCCTATCCAAAACAGGAAGCATTATAAATATATATCAGGCTTTTCAGAAAGTAATGAAAGTTTCTAGGTGATAATGGTTCATTCCTTTTTCCCTACATTTAGGTCTGACTAATTCTAAAACAAAATGAAACAATTGCTTTCCAAAAACGGAGTGCTATTGATGGCACTTTGTCTGTTTGCCATTTCCTCTCAATCTCAACGAAAAAAGAAAACCCAATCTGGTCCTGAATATCCCGAAGAAATGTATTCCAGTTTGGAGTATCGCTTGGTAGGCCCCTTTCGCGGGGGTCGTTCTGCTGCTGTTACCGGAGTGCCTGGAAAACCGAATCTCTTTTATTTTGGAGCCACGGGTGGTGGGGTATGGAAAACTACTAATGGGGGTCGTACTTGGGAAAATATTTCCGATGGTTATTTTGGCGGAAGTATTGGCGCGGTCGAAGTGGCCAAAAGTGACCCTAATGTCATGTATGTTGGAGGTGGTGAAAAAACACTTCGCGGAAATGTTTCTAGTGGTTATGGCATCTGGAAAACCGAAAACGCGGGGAAGACTTGGACATTTGCAGGACTAAAAAACAGTCGTCACGTACCTCGAATCCGAATTCATCCTACCGATTATAATACCGTTTACGCCGCAGTTTTAGGCAATATTTATAAGCCCACTAAGGAAAGGGGTATCTATAAGAGTGTAGATGGAGGAAAAAATTGGAGGCAAATACTTTTTGTGAATGATCAAGCAGGGGCCGTTGATTTAACTTTCGACCCAAATAATCCAAGAATTTTGTATGCTTCAACTTGGAGGGCCAAAAGAACTCCATACAGTTTGAGCAGTGGTGGGGATGGGTCAGCACTCTGGAAAAGCACAGATAGTGGCGAAACTTGGACCGAGATTTCAAAAAATGAAGGCTTTCCCAAAGACACACTTGGAATCATTGGAGTAGCGGTTTCACCTAAAAATAGCGACAGGGTTTGGGCTATTGTGGAGAACAAGGAAAAAGGGGGGCTTTATAGGTCAGATGATGGAGGCAAAAAATGGACCCAAGTAAACAGTGAGCGCAAATTGAGGCAACGAGCTTGGTATTATACTCGAGTATATGCGGACACTGAAGATGAAGACGTGGTTTACGTGATGAATGTCCGCTATCATAAGTCTACCGATGGTGGTAAAACCTTCAATACCTTCAACGCTCCTCACGGCGATCATCATGATTTATGGATTGCTCCCGAAAATTCGAAGCGGATGATTATTGGGGATGATGGAGGTGCTCAGGTTACGTATGACGGAGGTGAGACATGGAGTACTTATTATAATCAGCCCACGGCGCAATTTTATCGAGTAACTACGGACAATGCTTTTCCTTATCGAATTTATGTGGCGCAACAGGATAATTCGACCATCCGTATCAATCACCGAAGCGATGACGGTTCTATCGGTGAAGATGATTGGGAACCAACCGCGGGAGGAGAGTCTGCGCATATTGCCGTGGATCCGACAAATAATGATATTGTCTACGGAGGTAGCTATGATGGATTTTTGACCCGTGTCAATCATAAAAACAACACGGTTAGAGGCATCAATGTTTGGCCCGATAACCCCATGGGGCATGGAGCCGAGGCGATGAAATATCGTTTTCAATGGAACTTCCCTATCATTTTTAGCAAACATGACCCGAAGAAATTATACACGTTTTCCAATCATGTGCATTTAAGTACTAATGAAGGTCAAAGTTGGGAAGTGCTAAGCGGGGATTTGACCCGGAACGATCCTACAAAATTAGTTTCGAGTGGTGGGCCTATTACCCAGGATAATACCAGCGTAGAATATTATTGTACCATTTTTGCGGCAAATGAAAGTCCATTGAAAGAGGGCTTGATTTGGGTTGGAAGTGATGATGGTTTGATTCATGTAACCAAGGATGGTGGCAAAACTTGGGAGAATGTGACCCCACCAAATATGCCCGAATGGAACATGATCAATTGCATAGAACCTTCCGTTTTTGAAGAAGGCACTTGCTATGTTGCTGCCACCAGATATAAACTGGGAGATTTTCAACCCTATTTGTACAAGACCACGGATTTTGGAAAAACATGGAGCAAAATCACAAATGGGATAAATGCCGAACATTTTACAAGGGCACTTCGCGAAGACCCAAAACGGAGGGGGTTGCTATATGCCGGAACAGAAACAGGAATGTACATTTCGTTCAATGATGGACAAAACTGGGAAAAGTTTCAGTTGAACCTTCCCATTGTTCCTATTACAGATTTGGCCATCAAAGATGACAACTTAATTGTGGCAACCCAAGGACGCAGTGTTTGGATGATTGATGATTTGACAGTATTACATCAATTGGATGCTTCGAAAAAAACAGCAGGTGCAGTGCTTTATCAACCTAAAGATAGTTACCGCACAAAAGGAAGCGCTGCCAAGGAGCCTTCAAAAACAGCAGGACAAAACCACCCTAATGGAGTTATCACTCATTTTTATTTGAAAGATCTATCGGACAAGGATAGCATCAGCCTAACATATACCAAAATGAACGGGATACTTTGGCCAACTACAGCACCTTTGCCACGAAAAAAGACAAAAAGCTAAAAGTGAAAAAGGGAGGAAATACTCACATTTGGGATACCCGTGGAAAAGGCGCAGAAAAATTGAAGGGAATGATTCTCTGGTGGGCCAATCTAAATGGGGCCAAAGCTGTTCCTGGAAATTATAAGGTTCATTTAAATGTGAACGGTTCTAATCAAACTCAAGAATTTAAAATTCTTCCCGACCCAAAAGCTGAGGTTTCGGTTGTTGATATGCAAAAGCAATATGATTTCATTTCGGACATTAACGAAACCATTGATAGAGCACATCAATCCATTAAGAAGATTAGGAAAATCAATGAACAATTGGACGGTTTTGTAAAGCAGTATAAAGACAATGAACAAACCAAGGATTTGGTGGAGAAGGCCAAAAAGATGAAAGAAGATTTTGGGGAAATTGAAAAAGCTCTTTACCAAACTAAAAATCGAAGTGTACAGGACCCTTTGAATTTCCCCATTCGTTTGACCAACAAATTGGGGCATTTAAATAGCTTGGTCTCTATCGATGATTTTCCACCAACCGAACAGGACATTGCGGTAAAAGATGAGCTTTCGGCCAAAATTAAATCACAATTGGATACGTTTGATAAGCTGGTGGGTGATGAACTCAAAGCCTTCAATAATGAGTTCAACAACCTTAAATTGGATTACTTGTTTATTGAGGAATAAGAGCTAATAGCCCTTTATGTTTAGTCTGGGAATAATAGGAATGAACTTATTCCCTTAAATTTATTGCGCACAACCCATAACAATCACAAACGCAGTCCACAGCCCAATTAGAATGGTAGAGCCCAAAGTTTTTTATCACGAACAACTAGCAAAATTTGAACAAGAACTAGAGGGCATTAAAAAAGACCTTGGTGTTTCCAGCAGTTTAAGGTTGGGGGTATTTGTTGCTTTGTCCATTGCGATTTATTACAGTTGGGGCTTTCCCAAGGTGTTGGTTTCAATATTGCTAGTTGGGGTTGCGGTTTTTGTTTTTTTGATTATTCGACATAATCGAATGCAATACGAAAGGGATTTAAAAATTGCGTTGATTCAAAGAAACAAAACCGAACTTAAGGTGCTTGACCGAGATTTTTATCACCTCCCCCGAGGTCAAGAATTTAAGGATACTGAACATTGGTATGGCCCAGATATCGATTTGTTTGGTAAAGGGTCTTTTTATCAATATCTGAACAGGACTTCGTTACTTGGCGGGTCAAAGTTGTTAGCAGATATACTGCTTTCCAACAATATTAAAGACATTGAACAAAAACAAAGTGCCATTAAGGAGTTGGCCAAAATTCCAGAATGGAGGCAACGGTTTGGAGCCACTGCAATTTTGGTAAAAAATGAGCTCACGGCTGACAAAGTAATCAGTTGGATAAAAGGCTACGCTCCCTTTCTACCTAAACAAATCAGGAATATTGCTCGAGGGTTTTCCGTTTTGTCCATCTTGGTTTTGGTAGCATATTTTGCGGGATGGATTTCTGGTTATTGGGTGTTTTTTGTTTTTCTGTTGGGAATGGCCATTACGGGAAAGTTTGTAAAGAAAGTAACACACCTTTCGGCTTGGACGTCAAAAGTGAACAGCACGTTTGCACAATATTCTAGATTGCTGGCCTTGATTGAAGAACACGAATTTGAAAGTGAATTGCTGCTCACAAAACGAGAAGATGTAGTCAACTCAAATGAATCAAGTTCAGCCATTCTCAAACAATTTTCAAAGCTTTTAGATAGATTAGACCAGCGGAACAATATTTTGATTTCATTGGTTCTGAATGGTTTTTTTCTTAGAGATTTGATTATAACCCATCAAATAGAAACATGGATACTAGCTCACAAAAACCATATTTCAGATTGGTTCAATACTATCGATTTTTTTGACGCATATAATAGTCTGGGCAATTATGCATTCAATCATCAAGACCATATCTATCCAAGTATTGTTGAGAGCGACAAAACTTTGGAAAGCACAGGACTATCCCACCCAATGCTTGACCCCCAGAAGGCTGTAAGAAATGACATTGCGATAAGAAAAGATGAATTTTTTATAATAACTGGTGCAAATATGGCTGGGAAAAGCACTTTTTTACGCACAGTGTCATTGCAAGTGGTCATGGCAAACGTTGGACTTCCTGTTTGTGCTCAATCGGTGGAATACTCGCCAATAAAACTAATTACGAGCATGCGAACCTCAGATAGTCTTACTGATGATGAAAGCTATTTTTTCAGCGAGTTAAAACGATTGAAATTTATTATTGATGAGATGGGGAATGATAAATATTTTATTGTTTTGGACGAAATTCTAAAAGGTACCAACAGTACCGATAAGGCTGCTGGTTCGCAAAAATTTATAGAGAAATTGGTGAAGCTGGGTGGGACCGGTATCATCGCAACCCATGACTTAAGTCTTTGTGAAGTTGCGGATGATTTTAATAAAGTGTCCAATTATTACTTTGACGCTAACATTGTTGATGACGAATTATTTTTCGATTATAAATTTAAAAAAGGAGTCTGTCAGAACATGAATGCCAGCTTTTTGCTTAAAAAAATGGGAGTTGTGGAGTGATTTCTGATGTGGTAACCCCTAAATTTACCATTTTAAAGCTATAACGACCGTGCGATGTACCTATATATAAAATCTCTCCATTTGATTTTTGTCGTGACTTGGTTCGCTGGACTGTTCTATATTCCTCGTCTTTTTATTTACCATATTGAAGCTTGGCAGAAACCCTCACCCGATAAAGAAATCCTTTCACAGCAATTAAAGCTGATGACCAAGCGGCTTTGGTATATTATCACATGGCCTTCTGCTGTTCTGTGTATCGCATTTGCAATTTGGTTACTTATTATTGGTCCCGATTATTGGAAAGAAGCGTGGATGCAGGTAAAACTGGTTTTTGTTGGATTATTGATTGTATACCACCTGAAATGTCATCAAATTTTCAAACAATTGCAGCGCGATGAAGTCAAATACACTTCTAGATTTATGCGAATTTGGAATGAAGTTGCCACCCTTATACTTTTTGCGGTGGTGTTCTTGGTAATTCTTAGAAATGCTTTTAATTGGATTTATGGAGTCGTAGGAATTTTTGTGTTGATGATATTGCTTATGCTCGGTATTCGATTATACAAACGTATCAGGGATAAAAACCCTAATGCATAAAGAAGTTCAAATCCAAACTTTAAATATAAGTTCAAAGTTCATAAGGGATACTGATCATTGAACTTAAAACTTGAGCTTGATGATTGAACTTTGAGCTTGCACTTAAATTGGCTTGATAATTGCTAACTTTATTCGCAAACCCAAAAAAATTGTTCAAGAAACTATCGCTTCGTTCCCGCATATTTGTTGCCATGATTCTTTTAGTGGTCATTGCTTCAGTACTTGTTGCCGGTGTTACCATATATCACTCCCAAGAACAAAACAAGGATTATCACGAAAATCGACTGGAGCGTAAGGAAGAGCAAATTCTTCAAAGTATTTCCTACGCCTTAAGAGAAACTACCTATCCTGTTACTACTGAATACTTAGAGCTCATTTTTATGGATGAGATCTATAAGATTGCCGATGTGCAAAATGTAGCCTTTAATATTTATGATATGGAAGGCCAACTTATTAAAAGTTCCAGACCCGCTTTTGAAGCAGATTCCATCTCCAATTGCCTCGATGCCGAAGTTTTGAATAATTTGAGGATTACTACCAACAAACGCTATGTGGAGAAAAAAACAGCGGCTGGTGATAACTATCAGGCATCGTACACTTATATTAACGATTTAAAATTTAAACCGATTGGTATTGTAAACCTTCCTTATTTTGAAGACAACTCTTTCAATAATATGGAGCTTCGTGAATTACTGCTTCGGTTGGGTGGGGTTTACCTGTTAATGCTCTTGTCAGCTGTAATTTTGGCGTACTTTGTTTCAAAGTATATAACACGTTCCTTACAGGCTATTTCAGATAAAATATACCAAACGGATTTAACCAAACGCAACGAGAAAATCTATATTGAAAATCCGGGTCAAGAAATAGGAAAATTGGTCGATTCCTATAATGGAATGATTGATGAGCTGGAAGAAAGCGCCGTTAAATTGGCTCGAAGCGAAAGAGAACAGGCGTGGAGGGAAATGGCCAAACAAGTGGCCCATGAAATTAAAAATCCGTTGACACCATTGCGATTAACGGTACAAAGTTTTGAACGCAAGTTTGACCCTGAAGACCCAAAAGCGGAAGCCAAGGTAAAGGAGTTTTCAAAGACCTTGATTCAGCAGATAGACACCATGAGTAATATAGCCTCTGCTTTTTCCAATTTTGCCGACATGCCCGCGCAGCAAAATGAGACATTAAATGTGGTGAAGATTGTTCAGTTGGCCTTGGAAATCTTCAATGAGGATTACATCCATTTTATTTCAGATGAAAAAGAAATTATTGCCAAACTAGACCGTACCCAACTTATCAGAGTGGTCACAAATTTGGTAAAGAATGCCATTCAGGCGGTACCCGAGGTAGATTCACCTAGGATTTTGGTTACGGTGGCTTCGGAACAAGAAGATGTAAAAATTTCGGTGGCGGATAACGGCGTTGGAATCGCCGATGACTTTATGGATAAGATTTTTGAGCCCAAATTCACTACAAAATCCAGTGGAATGGGACTTGGTCTGGGCATGGTAAAGAACATTGTTGAAAATTATAAAGGAACCATAGATTTTACGTCACAAGAAGGTAAAGGCACCGTGTTTACCGTAAAATTTCCAAAGGAATAAACAAAACCACATCTATGAACTACGAAAACATCTACATCGAGGAAGAAAATAACATTGCTACCATCACCATTAATAGACCAAAGAAGCTTAATGCCCTGAACAAAAGAACCATTGCTGAATTGCATACCGCATTCAAAGAACTTGATGACGACGGTGAAACCAAAGTGATTATAATTACAGGAAGCGGAGAGAAGGCCTTTGTGGCAGGAGCGGATATTTCCGAATTTGCCCATTTTTCGGTCAAAGAAGGGCGTCAATTGGCAGCAGAAGGACAAAATAATCTCTTTGATTTTGTAGAAAACCTTTCTACCCCTGTAATTGCGGCCATTAATGGTTTTGCTTTGGGAGGTGGACTGGAATTGGCCATGTCCAGTCACTTTAGAATTGCGAGCGATAATGCCAAAATGGGACTTCCCGAGGTTTCCCTTGGAGTGATTCCTGGTTACGGCGGCACGCAGCGTCTGCCTCAACTTATCGGAAAGGGCAGGGCCATGGAAATGATCATGACAGCTGGCATGATTGATGCGAACAAAGCTTTGGATTATGGATTGGTCAACTACGTGGTATCTCAAGAAGAATTGTTGCCGCTTTGTCTAAAAATTGCGAGCAGGATATCGAATAACTCCTCTGTGGCCATAAAATATGCAATAAATGCCGTAAATGCTGGTTTTAAGTATGATGTTAATGGTTATGCTTCAGAAATTGATGCTTTTGGCACTTGCTTCGGTACAGAAGATTTTAAAGAAGGCACTACGGCCTTCTTGGAAAAACGAAAAGCAGATTTTCCAGGGTCATAGCTATTGGTTCAACCAAACCAGACTATGATGAAACCGACATGGCTAAAATAATCTCTAACTACCCTAAGTAGTGATTTTTTTTAGTCGTCAAAGGTTACATGTGACCATTGAAAAGCAATAAACACATACACATGAAAAGGCGATTTATCCTACTTTACTTGCTTTTGACAGGAGTGCTGATGAGTGCTCAAGAAAAAATGCCGGTCTCTTACGACTTTGGTGAAAAATTCAGCGATAGATATCGATATTCAAACCTGTTGACCATTTCTGATGATGGTACGGGAGGTTATATTTTGGTCAGGGCCTACTATCAAGGATTGATTTTAAAGCCCAAAGGTTATCTAATTGAGCGGTATAACAATAATCTTGAACTGGTTTCCGAATACAACTATAAGTTGAAAGGATTAAACTTTGTGGACGGATTCTTCAAGAATGGGCAATTGAACCTTTTGTTCTTGGATTATAACTACAATCGTGGTCAATACGAATATTGGGTTCATACCAGCCCTATTATCGACTTTAATTTTAGGCCAAAAAAGCTTTTGAGCATAGCTTCGGAAGAAGTCAGAAATCCGGTGGGAAAAAACTACTATAACCGAAACTTTTCAAGTGGTTTCTCCACTACGATACTTTTCAATGAGGAAAAGACAGGTTTTGTAATCAGCACACATCACAAAAAAGGAAAGCAGAACAAGCACATTATCCATTTATACGATACGGCGTTAAACAAACAATTTGAACACGATTTTTCCCATGAAATTGAGGAAAAGAACTATGCCTTTGAAAATGTAGCCATCAGTTCTGACTTGCAAACGGCATACATTGTTGGTAAGGCATACTTTAAAAAGAAGCGTTTTCGAGTGGATGAACGCAAGTTTCAATATGAATTGATAAAAGTCTCACCAGGCGGAAGCAAAACACAGTCATTCGTAGACCCTGGGAAATATCCAGAAGCACTTTATCCTATTATATTGAAAAACAGACTGGTCTGTGCGGGGTTTTATGCCGATAGAAAGGATAATCGATACAACGGTATTGCTTATTTTGATGTGAGTCCGGTTTCTTTGGACATCAATTCCAAAAAATACAATCCATTCTCCCAACAATTTATGGAAGACAAGTTTGGAAGGGAAGAAGAAAAGGTTATCAAGAATCTTGTTTTTAAAGGAGTGGAGGTAACTCCTTCGGAAGAGATTTTTTTTAATGCCGAAGAATATTTTGTGACAACAGGCATGGAAGTTACCGGAGCCGGTCAACGAGTAAAATTGGAACGCTTTCATCACAACGACATTGTGAGCGCCAAATTGGACCCAAAAGGAAATCTGATTTGGGCAAGGAACATAAACAAAACAGAAGTGACCCAAGGTGACGGTGCTTATGCCTCGTACAGTTCTTATTGCAAAAATGGAAAGACCTATTTCTTTATCTGCACCGCTTCCGAAAACCCACAGTTGATCAACAATGAACGTCTTATTTTCAAACAGGGATTGAGCAGAAACCGAAATGTTTTCATGATTTCTTTGGACGAAAATGGTGTCATGGACTATGAAAAAATCATTGACAATCAAGAAGCACGCCTCCCGTTAATGGTGTCAAAACCACTTAAAATTTCAAATGACGACAACATGCTTTTCTATGCAAAGCGGGGAAGCAAAAAGCAATTGGTAAAGGTTTCTTTCTTATAAAACGCAGATTCCTTTCTCCTTAAAAAAGGAGAATTCAATTCTACTGACAGGAAGGTATCTCCATTGCTACATGGCATTTCTTCTGCTTTTCATTCCTGCGCGTCACCCTGAGCATCCTCCTTCCGAAGTCTTGTACGGAGGACAGGTAGTCGAAGGGAAAGCAGGAATCCCACTCTTTTTGGATTCTGTGTCGAGCATGGTAAGACAGGGTAAACGTGCCTGTATTGAATTTGAGTCCATTTTTGTTAACCCATACCACGAATCCTTCAATTTTCCTCCATCCTTTCACCCTCCACCCTTAGTCCTGAACCTCAGCGAAAGAACTAGCAATAATCTAATAATCGAACAATTTAAAACCAGACTCTAACCTCTAACCACAGCCAACCAGCAATGAACATCAGACCTCTGACCTCCGACCTCTGATTTCCAACCACCGTTGACCAAAATCCCCCATCCATCAACCCAAATGGGGCATCCGTCAATTGGTAGCAACAGCCCATACATTGGCAGGCTAACTTAGCGGTATTCACTTTTAAATACTAAATACCATGAAACAAGCAAAAGTAGCGCCATCGAGCGTAAAACCCTGAAAAGATTTTTATTGTTGGGCTGCATGTCCCTTTCCCTAATTTTTGCCTCTTGCTCCAAAGGAGAAAATGGGGAAAAGGGAGCCCAAGGTGAGCAAGGCATTCAAGGAGAACAGGGAGACCCAGGTAAACATGGAGACCCAGGCAAATCCGGTGAAGATGGAATAGCCTGTTGGGACTTGAACGGAAACGGAAGTGCCGATATCGACGGTAGCGTAACAGATGAGGACGTTAACGATGATGGTGTCGTAGATGCCTTGGACTGCCACGGAGATGACGGAGATGATGGAACAGATGGTGAAGATGGCATAGCCTGCTGGGATCTTAATGGCGATGGCATTGGAACTATTGCCCATGGCCAAAAAAACAACGAAGACCTGAATTTTGACAATGTAGTGGATGTATTGGACTGCCAAGGACAAGAGGGTAACGCCAACGTGACTCGTGTTGATGTTCCTATTCCAGGAGATTTTAGTGGTTTTCGTTTTTCTACTCAAATGCCAGATAATGTACTGCCGTTATCAGATTATGCATATCAAGTTTATATAAAGAATGATGATTTTCCTGACAGATGGATTGCTATTCCTGGTCCAATAGATGGGAGTATTTATACAAGATTGTCGTTTCAAGATCAAGATGCCCCAATTATTACAGTTACATTCTATAATTCTGATAATAATAGTTTTCATGTTGTTGCCGAGGGAGACTATGAGGTGCTACGATATTTTGCCATAAAGGTCAATCCAGATCAGGCCTCCGGCAAGGGAGGGCAACAGGCTCTAATGGATCAACTAAAGGCTGCCGGTGTAAATCCTGACAATTACAACGAGGTAGCCGCTTATTTTGGCTATAAAGATTAATTTTCATAGATTTTTTAGGTTGTTATATTAACGGAGAGCCCTAATAAAAGGGGCTCTTTGTTTTTGGTTCCTTCCCTTTCCGAAGCTTTAGCGAAGAAAAGGTCAAACGAAGGCGGCATAGCACTTTATACCATTACGGAAGGGATAATACATTGAGTATTCGAGAAATTAGTGCAATTCGTGTCCTAACGTAGTATCCCTAAAATAACCAGATTCATCTCACAAATTTTTCCTTTGGCTGTTGATAATTGATTATTAAATAAATGGATTATTTCCATATTTTTGGAATAAATCCATTTAAATGAAATCAAAAGACCTACTTAAAGGGCGTGGAGCCCAAAAAAACACCCCTAACAAATTTCTTCAACATGTCTACGAAATGCGAGAGGATTTTTTGGAATTCTGCCGTTTGGAGGGAGAAGAAGCGGAAAAGAATAGAACCGAGTACATCCCTATTTTTCCTAAAACAATTGTCAACAAGGTAGACAGCCCAGATGTTGGAATGATGTATTCCATGAACCCCTATCAAGGCTGTGAACACGGATGTATTTACTGCTATGCAAGGAATGCTCACGAATATTGGGGTTACAGTGCCGGTTTGGATTTTGAACGAAAAATTCTGGTTAAAAAGTCCGCTCCTGAGCTATTGGAGAAAAAAATAAAGCACAAAAACTGGAAGGCACACACCATTGTGATGTCCGGTAATACAGACTGCTACCAACCTGCCGAACAAAAGTTCCAAATTACAAGAAAATGCTTGGAGGTGTTTTTAAAGTACCGTCATCCTGTTGGGATTATTACGAAAAACGCACTCATCTTACGTGATCTGGACATTTTAAAAGAGCTTACCCTGCATCAACTGGTTGGCGTAAATATATCCGTTACTTCGCTTTCCGAAAAAACAAGAAGAAAATTGGAGCCACGAACAGCATCCATCCAAAAAAGATTAAAGACCATTAGGACGCTTTCAGAAAATAAAATTCCTGTAAATGCGATGTTGGCACCTATGATTCCTGGAATAAACAGCCATGAACTATTGAAGCTTGCAAAAGCAACGGCGGATAATGGGGCCAATTCCTTTGCAATTACAGTGGTTCGATTAAACGGTGCAATCGGTCAGATTTTCACAGATTGGATTAAGAAAGCAATGCCTGACAGGGCCGAAAAAGTACTGCACCTAATTCAAGATTGTCATGGAGGTTCAATAAATGACAGCCGTTTCGGGCTTCGGAATAGAGGCGAGGGTAATGTGGCCAAGCAAATTCATGATATGGCCCGATTGGCCCGATTGAAATATTTTAAAAATCGAAGCTTCCCAAAGTTGAACTATGATTTACACGAACAATATAAAGATGGACAAATGAAATTGTTTTAGACATGTCATTTCGAAGGAGCTTGTGACTGAGAAATCTTAACTTAGATTTCTCGCATTCATTCGAAATGACTTTAAAATTTTTAAATAAATTTATAGAGATTGTCCAATCCATATTCAGGTCTTCGTCATATAAACAGAACAAGATAAACCAGTCCATAGCAGGACACAAAATTTAAAACGATGAGCAATTTTTTGTATTTATTTAGAGGTGGCGACGAAGCCTATTCAAAACTATCACAAGAAGAAAAACAAGCCCACATGCAGGTGTGGGGGGAGTGGATGGGAGGTCTAAAAGAAAAAGGCCAACTTTTGGATGGTCTCCCCTTGGGCGAGGATGGAAAAGTAGTTCGTAATCGAGGTGAGTTGGTTACCAATGGCCCTTATGCGGAAGGTGTTGAAGTTGTAGGAGGCTATTTGATTGTTTCGGCCAAAGACATAGATGAGGCGGTGGAACTTTCTAAAGGATGTCCCATTTTTGATTATGATGGAAGTTTTGTAGAGGTAAGGGAAATCCTTTCCATGGATGGGCATTAAAAAAACAATTTGAAAACTTAAAGCCTGATGAAAATCGGGCTTTTTTCTTTTACTATATGCCAAATACCAATCTTAATAAAACAATAGACCATCTTTTTCGAAATGAGTATGGAAAAATTGTGGCCGTACTGACCAACAAGTTTGGCACTTCACATTTAGAGCAAATTGAGGACGCTGCCCAAGACACTTTTATAAAGGCCATGCAGGTTTGGGCATATAAATCAATTCCCGATAACCCTACAGCTTGGTTGTACAGGGTAGCCAACAATGCTTTGATTGATGTGCTTAGGCGGGGTAAAAAAATGGACCTGTTGGATAATAGGCAATTGAAAGAAAATGGTGAAGATTCTGCATCGGAGCCCTCACTGAACAATTCCATTTCCGATAGTCAGCTGAAAATGATATTTGCATGCTGCCACCCTTCCTTATCCGAGGAATATCAAATTATTTTGAGTTTAAAACTGATTGGTGGATTCAGTAATAAAGAATTGGCCGAAGCTTTATTGAAGAAAGAGGAAACCGTGGCCAAATCTTTCACCCGGGCAAAGAAAAAGTTTCGGGAAGAAGTTCAGTTTCTAAGAATTCCTGTTCAGATGGGACTCCAATCCAGATTATTCATTGTACTTAGGGTAATATATTTGCTTTTTTCTGAAGGATATGCAGCTACCACAGGTTCGCAAATGCTTAAAAAAGATATATGTTATGAAGCTTTGCGACTGGCATTGTTGTTAAGGGAGAACAAATACTGTCGACATCCAAATTTGGAGGCACTTATAGCCTTAATGTGCTTTCATGCCTCCAGATTCGATGCTCGATTAGATGAAAATGGCGAGTTGCTCATCTTGGAATTTCAGGATAGGTCTAAATACAATAGGGAATTGATAAAGATTGGAATTCACCATCTGGAAAGTTCGGGAACGAAGGACAGGCTGCCCTCCAATTATCATTTGGAAGCAGCACGATCGTTTTACCATTGTGAAGCCAAATCTTTTCAAAAAACGGATTGGAAAAGTATTCTTTACTTGTATGATTTGCAATTAAAACAGCAATATTCATCCATATTGGCTTTGAATAGAATAGTTCCCTTTGCCAAAGTACATGGAGCGAAAAAAGCACTTATGGAACTTAATGAGTTGGAAAGTAAAGCAGATTTTGGTAAAACGGGATTGTATTATGCCATTAAAGCAGAGCTGCTCTTGGAACTGGAGAGTCCAGAGTATAATTCAACCTTGAACAAAGCCATAACCTTTACCGATAACGAGCTGGTAAAAAATCATTTGAAGAAAAAGCTTACCAACAAAAAAGGGTCGTAAGTTATAATACGACCCCTTAGTTAAATTATCTTATGAAATGGGTTACGACAGTTTCCAGCCCTTACGGTACTCACGGCTTACCCATTCGTTGGCTTTATCGTAATTGGTGATTTTCATGTTTTCACCATCCCACAGCAGTTTGCGTCTTCCTGGATACTCATAGGGATCCCAGTCACCTGCTTTTTTACCTTCCTTCAATACTTTGTATTGATAGGCTTTAACGGCAAGGTTACCCATAAGCACAGTTTCCGTTAATGGACCTGCTTTGTCAAAGTTGGAAGAAGTTTCAGCGCCATTCAAGCAACCATCAACAAAATTGGCGATATGTCCGCCCATACTTCCGGGAACCCTGGCATATTTTGGCTCAGGTGACTTATATAGATTCATCATATCGGAAGGAAGAAGGCGTGCGTTCTGCGAATAGGTGTCACAGACGAGAATACCTTTGTCTCCATACATGATTGTTCCACCATCTCTATTGCCTACGATTTCACCATCCTTTAATTCATCCGGAAGGTCAGGCATAAGTCCACCGTCATACCAGTTTAGTTGAATATCTCCATGCGTTGGATGTTCGAACTTCAAATGAATTTTTGAAGAAGGAGGACATGAAGGGCTATAATCGGCCTCGACAAAATCACCTACCCAAACAGTTGTACAACTGGCTTCTGCTTCAGTTGGATAACCCAAATCCAAAACACTGAAAGGAGTTTCCATAATATGGCAACCCATATCTCCTAAGGCTCCGGTTCCAAAATCCCACCAACCTCTCCATTTAAAAGGTAGATAAGCATCATTGTAAGTACGCATAGCGGCAGGCCCTAACCATAAGTCCCAATCTAATCCTTTTGGGATAGGTTGTTTTTCGGTAGGTATCGGAACTCCTTGAGGCCATACCGGGCGGTTGGTCCAACATTCGATTGTATGCACATTTCCAATAACACCCGACTCTACCCATTCCCGAGCAATTCTACTATCGTCACTAGATGCCCCTTGATTGCCCATTTGAGTCACAATACCATTTTCTTTCGCCACTTGTGTCATCAGTCTCGCCTCATGGATATTATGGGTCAAAGGTTTTTCCACATAAGCATGTTTCTTTTCACGCATAAATGGTAGCGCAATAGTTGCGTGTGTATGATCGGGAGTGGCCACACAAATGGCATCAATGTCCTTTAAATGCTTTTTATAAACCTTTCGAAAGTCTTTGTATTGTTTTACATCTGGGAATGCTTCGTAGGTTTGTTTAGCTCTACGGTCATCCACATCACAAAAAGCCACAAACTTTACTTTTCCCGTATCTGCCAACCCTCGGATTACGCTGGAACCCCTTCCACCAGCTCCAAATGCAGCCATATAAAGGGTATCACTAGGGGGGACATGGTTTTTTCCAAGAACAAAACTGGGAACAATAGTAAATGCGGCAGAACTTGCCGCAGCATTTTTCAGAAACTTTCTTCGTTGCATTTGGTTTGAAATTTTAATGGCATTCAAGATACAAAAAACAACGATAGATGAGAGAAGGTTGTTACGTATTCCACTCCTTATAAAACTGTTGCAGAAAATCTAACATAAACTGGTGTCGTTCCGCTGCCAGTTTTCTGCCAGTATCGGTATTCATTTGGTCTTTTAAAAGAAGCAACTTTTCATAAAAGTGATTGATGGTCGGGGCATTGGAATTCTTGTATTCCTCTTTAGACATATTAAGGTCAGGCGTGATTTCGGGGTTGTATAGTTCCCGATTTTTAAAACCCCCATAATTGAAAGTCCGTGCAATGCCAATTGCGCCAATGGCATCCAATCTATCTGCATCTTGAACTACCTGAAGTTCTTTGGAATTGAATTTTTGACCCACTTCTAAGCTATTTTTAAAGGACATGTATTTGATAATGTTGACCACATGGTCAACGGTGTCAACACCAACATTTTCACTTCGAAGAAATTTCTGGGCAACCGCGGGACCTACGGATTCATCTCCATTATGGAATTTTGGGTCGGCAATGTCATGTAACAACGAAGCTAATGCTACCACCAAAACATTTACCTCTTCACTCTGTGCAATCCGTTGCGCATTTTTGAAGACCCTTTGTGTGTGAAACCAATCGTGCCCACCTTCCGCACCTTTTAGAGTGTGTTTTACAAAAGTTATGGTCTTTTCAATAATCCTGTTCTCTTCCATCTTATTGAATAATATCTTTGGTAACCTGAAACTCTACCAGTTTTACAAGCTTATCAGGGTTTCCCTCATTTTTGATGGGTGGATGGACTTTGAATCTGATATAAGCCGCTAGTCCCATCGGAAATTTTCCGTAGCGTAGCATTTTCCATGAGTTGTTTATGGTAATGGGGACAATAAGAGCGGATGGAGCGTGCTTTATTAGGGTTTTTAGGCCGGAAGGTTTAAAAGGTTTGGGTTTGCCATCACGACTACGCGTGCCTTCGGGAAATATGACAGCACCTCGTTTGTATTTTTCAATGTAGTCCCCAAGTTTTCCGATTTCAGCTAGCGCTTGTGCCGGGTCTTTTCGATTGATTAAAGCCGAGCCACCATGTCTTAAGTTAAATGAAACGCTGGGAATGCCTTTGCCCAGTTCTTTTTTGCTAACGAATTTTGGATGGTGTTTTCGCATATGCCAAATAATAGGTGGGATATCGTACATGCTCTGATGGTTGGTGACGATGATCAGGGGGGTATTGGTTGGAATATGCTGTTTGTTTTCAAACTGGTAGCGAACACCAAGGATGTTGGTGCACCGCATCAGAAACCAATTTAAAATACTTACACTTTTCTTATGCGCATCGTATCCAAAAATCGTTAAACATATCCATTGTATGGGATGGAAAACCACTAAGGTCAAACCAAAACAAACAAAGAAAGCAAAGGTCAAAGGATAGGAAAGTAACTTGAGCATGCTACGTTCTTTTATAAGGCCAAATTGAGAAAATCTTTGGAATTATTGGAATGATTGTGATTTTTTTTTGGATTTACATCCAATTATTTTTTAAATTTCTAACTTGAAGCATGATTCTTCAAAAGGCACTATTGGAAATACAGATTTTTGAAAAGAAAGTGAATATAAAATGTTTATCAAAGGGTATACTTTTGGGAATGCTATTATGCTGCTCCATTATTTGCTTACAGGCACAGTCAGATAAAAAAATAGAAGTATTGATTGTGGATGGTTTTAGCAACCACGATTGGAAACAGACTACTCACGTGGTTACTAGGATTCTTGGGAAAAGCGAATTGTTCAATGTTTCTGTTACCACAATGCCCCTAGAAGTTAATGGTGAAGCCTGGAAGCATTGGAACCCAAAATTCCATAAATACAATGTGGTCATCCAAAATACCAACAACATCAATGATACTGCTTTACGTTGGCCTCCAAAAGCTGAAAGAAAACTAGAAAATTACCTGAAAAAAGGCGGCGGGCTGTACATTTTACATTCGGCTAACAATGCCTTTCCGCATTGGGAGGAATATAATCGAATTATTGGACTGGGTTGGCGCAACAAAACATATGGAACAGCAATTCAAATTACGGATGACAACAAAATACTGACCATCCCCTCTGGGGAAGGAAGGTCAACCTATCACGGTCCGCGAAATGATGAAAAGATTCATATCCTTAATCTCCATCCTATTAATAAGGGAATGCCAAAAATTTGGATAAGCCCCGATATGGAACTGTATAAATTTGCTAGGGGGCCAGCCGAAGAGCTTACGGTATTATCGTATGCTTTGGACGAGGAGACTGGAATAAAATGGCCCGTGGAATGGGTTGTTGAATATGAATTGGGGAAAGTATACAATTCAAGTATGGGCCACCTTTGGAAAGGGGAATTATATCCTTTAGGATATAGATGCATCGGATTTCAAACTACATTGATACGTGCTGTTGAATGGCTTGGTTCGGGTAAAGTTACCTATCCGATACCCGGAAACTTTCCTTCGGAAAACAAAATAAGCTTGGCTCCAGATAATTTGAAATAAAGATTCTTTTTCTAACAGAAAAACCATCTTTAAGATGGTTTTTTTGTATTCTGACAGTTAAAAAAAATTAACAGAACTCGTTATAAGCTTCCATCAAATTTTCTGCAATAATTTCTGCTGGTCTTCCTTCGATATGATGTCTTTCAATCATATGTACCAATTCACCATCTTTAAAAAGAGCCATGCTAGGCGAAGAAGGCGGAAAAGGTACCATATGATTTCTTGCCGTATTTACCGCTTCAGTATCAACTCCCGCGAATACGGTTGCCAAATGATCGGGTTTTTTACTGTTCTGTAAACTAAGTTTGGCTGCAGGTCTCGCATTTGCCGCGGCACATCCGCATACCGAATTTACCACCACCAAGGTAGTACCTTCCTGTTTCAGTGCATTTTCAACAGCCTCACTTGTATATAGTTCTTCAAACCCTGCAGAAGCCAAATCAGCTCGCATAGGTTTAACCAATTCTTCTGGATACATAATTAGATTTTTATAAAGCATTCAAAGATACGGCTTTTGTCGCATTTTTTCTATCGCCTTAACATTCCCAAAAGTTTTCTTTCCTAAGCAAAACCCTATCTTTGGGCTTTAATAATTTTGAGGGATGATCAAATGGGTGGCCGCATTTTTGGGCTATTATATACTTCGTTTTCCAGGTGCGATCCTAGGATTTATTGTCGGGAGTTTTTTGGATAGTTATAATGATTCCTCTAAAGGGGGTAGAAATGTTTTTCAGGATTTTACCCGTCAGACTGTCTCGCCTGCCGATTTTGAGTTGAATCTACTTTCTTTGTGCTCCATAATTATCAAGGCAGACGGACAAGTAAGTCAGCGTGAGCTCGACTATGTACGACAATATTTTTTGAGCACTTACGGAAAGGAAAAGGCCAATGCCATTTTTAGGACCTTTAACGATGTGGTCAAAAAAAGAGAGGTCTCAGCCCAACGAATTGCCACATATCTTGCCCAACGTACCCGATATGAAGTCCGTTTACAGCTGTTGCATTTTTTGTTCGGAATTGCACAGGCCGATGGACAGGTCAGCAAGGCTGAGGTAGATAAATTGCGCGAAATCGCAGGATACCTACGAGTGGGCCGAAATGATTTTGAGAGTATCATGGCGATGTTCATCAAATCGGCCGATAATGCCTATAAAATTTTGGAAATTGAAAAATCAGCCTCGGACGATGAGGTCAAAAAAGCATATCGCAAAATGGCCAAAAAGTACCACCCAGACCGTGTAGTAACCGAGAATGAAGCATTTAAGAAAGGAGCGGAAGAAAAGTTTAAAGAGGTGCAGAAGGCCTACGAGGCCATTCAAAGAGAACGGGGAATCCCTTAAATTAAAGGGTAGAAGTTGGAATTACGAAGGTATGCAGTCAATTTTCAGAAAACTTCCTTAAAAGATTCATAACAACTTCTCAATTAACATTTTGTTGCGTTTTGGATAGGTCAGCGAGGCTATTTTTGATTTGACTTTAACTGGCCTTGATGAACAAACTGATACTCTTCTTTGTCTATATTTCTTTTCATTTTGTTTACTCTCAAGAAAGCATAACCGGTAAAATTTTAGAAGCAGAAACCTTGAAACCTTTGGCGTATGTCAATATCGGGATTGCCAATAAGGCTGTTGGCACAGTTTCAGATACCCACGGAAATTTCAAGTTGCAACTGAATGAAAAAGTCGTTTCAAAAGATACTATTGTCTTTTCCCATATCGGGTATGCTCCACGTTTTATCCCAATCTCGGTTTTAAGTAACCAGAATGTTACAGTAAAGTTAGAGCCTCTGGAAACCCGATTGCAAGAAGTTGTGGTAAAATACAAAAAGCCAAAGACCAAAAAAATGGGTCGAAAAAGCAAAGGGTTTGGATTGATGCACCAAAACTTCTATTCCTTTCATGAAAAAGATGTGGATGACCGTTTAAGCAAAGAAATAGGTGTGCGTGTACCTGTTAAAAAAGACTGCAGGGTACAGGCGCTCAATTTTAACATCACAACCAATGATTTTAAATCCCTCAGATTCAGAATCAATTTTTATCAAATAAAGAAAGGACTTCCGGGTGAACTTTTAAATACAAGGGATATCATTTTTGAAATCGAGGATGGACATTTAGGTTGGTTTAAAGTTGATTTGACCTCTTTTGATATCCTTTTGGAGAAGGATTTAAAAGAAGTGGTAGTATCCATTCAATGGTTAGAAAGCGAAAAAGCCACCCCCAAAAGCAAATATTTTAGTATTTCAACAAAAGTGGCATCCACAAAAAGTTGTTTTTTCCGAGAAAAAACTATGGATAAATGGCGAGTTATGAAATCTAAACCCAGCTTTTATTTGGATGCGGAATGTAAATAAATTCTAATCGATATGAAAAAAAATTACGTTTTACTATTTCTGACTTTTAGCTTGTTTTCAAATGGTTTGATGGCGCAAATCTTGACCGAAACCCAAAAACTGGAAAGCTTGTGCAGAGTTTGGGGATTTTTAAAGTATTATCACCCACAAGTAGCTAAAGGAAAGTTTGATTGGGACAAGGAGTTGCTGAACAAAATTCCTATGGTTCGGGAAGCGGAAAACAAAGAAGAACTTTCAAAAATATATTTAGACTGGATCGATGGTTTGGGAAAAGTGAAGCCATGTAAATCTTGTTCAAATCCTTCTGACAAGGAATATTTTGACAAGAATTTTGACCTATCATGGATTGATGACAACCATATTTTCACAGCTAATCTTTCCAAAAAATTAAGACATGTCGAGGCCAATCGGTTTCAAGGAAGGCAATACTACGTAGAGCCAGTTCATAAGAGGGTGGGTAATATTGCTTTAAAAAATGAACCTGAATATCCAGATTTTGATTGGTCAAATTCAGAAATGCGATTGCTTATCGCCTTTAAATATTGGAATATTATTGAGTATTTCTTTCCCTATAAATATCAAACGGATATACCTTGGGATGTGGTTCTTGGAAAAGTGATCACAGAAATGGCAATGGTACAATCCCAGACAGACTTCTATAAGACATTTAAACGGTTGGTAGCTTCCATTGATGATGGTCATGCTTATTTTTACCCACCTGGTCAAACATTTCGTTGGTCTCCACATATAGCGAAATATATTGAAGGTGAAATGGTTGTAACCGGTAATCGTAATGATTCATTGGCTCAATTTTCCCCACTTCAAAAAGGGGATATTATAAAAAGAGTGGATGGAAAACCTATTGACGAGATAATCAAAGAGAAAAAGCCTTTTGTTTCAGGGTCTAATCCATTAGGTAAGTATAGAAATCTCACATACTTGATTTTATCAAGCACAAACAAGGATGAAAAAGCTAAAGTAGAATTTGAAAGAAATGGAGAACATTTTGAAGCTGAGGTTTCAAGATATAGTCGAGCACATTTTAGAAGAAAAGGTATTAGAAAAGACGCATATAAAGTTTTAGAGAATAACATAGGCTACCTTGATTTAGCACATTTAAAAATGAAAGAGGTTCCTGAAGCTATGGAGGCAGTGTCCAAAACAGGAGGATTGATTATTGATGTTCGCAATTATCCTAGAGGAGTACTTTGGTCTTTGGCAAATCACTTGTCAAGCAGCAGGAATCTATTTTATATGGTAACTAGACCTGATTTAAAGTATCCGGGAAAGTTTTACATTGGCAAAGCGGGAGAATGTGGTGGATTAAAAAGGGAGTGGTTTTATTCAAACAATGTAGTGCTTTTGGTAAATGAACAAACCCAAAGTCATGCTGAATTTACAGTTATGGCACTACAAACAGGAGATAAGATTACAACGATTGGCAGTCAGACTGCTGGTGCAGATGGCAACGTTAGCAGATTAAATTTAGCAAGCGGCATCAGGACATCCATAAGTGGCATAGGTATCTTCTATCCCGACGGCACAGAAGCTCAACGAAAAGGTGTAAAAATTGACATTGAGGTAAAACCAACTATTCAAGGAATTATTGACGGCAGAGATGTGGTCTTGGAACGTGCGATTTCTTATCTTGCCGAGCAAGAAGAATAAGTCAACCGTTAGCCAATAATCATCAATTTAAGAAAATGCAAGAATTTTTCTTTTACATCAAATTAGGACTGGATCATGTCCTCGATTTCGGAGCCTATGATCATATATTGTTTTTATCGGCTTTAGCCATTCCTTTTTCGTTTAAGGACTGGAAAAAGGTCGTGATTCTGGCTACTGTTTTTACTATTGCCCATTGCCTGTCCTTGGCCCTTTCAGCTTTTGAAGTAATGACAGTTGATGTTGGTCTTATTGAATTTTTGATTCCGGTTACCATTTTATTGACAGCGCTCTACAACTTTAAATTCGTAATGAACGATAAAGCAAGTGACAAGCTTTACGTCAATTCAATTGCAACAGCATTCTTTGGAATTATTCATGGATTTGGCTTTTCAAACTATTTTAAGATGCTAATGGCACAAGAAGAAGATAAGGTAACTCCTTTATTGGGATTTGCCACGGGTATCGAGCTTTCCCAAGTAACTATTATTCTTGTGATTTTGGCCTTGGTCTTTTTGGTTCAGGATGTGCTCAAGGTCAAAAGAACGATTTTTATTACGATTGCATCGATTTTGGTCATATGCATTACAATACCATTGCTTATTGCCACGTTTCCCAATTAAGGCCTTTGTTAAATTTAGCCGAATAAGGTTGTAGGGGTCTTTTAAAGCGGGTATATTTATTCATTATCGGCTTATATTCTGACTTATGAAGGAGGGCAAACAAGAAAAGTACGACAGGGCCTATTTGCGAATGGCGAAGGAATGGGGGAAATTGTCCTATTGCAAACGCAAACAAGTCGGTGCTATTATTGTAAAAGACCGCATGATTATATCCGATGGGTACAATGGTACGCCCACTGGTTTTGAAAATATCTGTGAAGATGATGAAGGATACACCAAATGGTATGTGCTCCATGCCGAGGCGAATGCTATTTTAAAAGTGGCGTCCTCAACCCAATCTTGCGAAGGAGCAACTTTATATATTACATTATCACCATGCAGGGAGTGCAGCAAACTTATTCATCAAGCAGGAATAAAACGTGTGGTCTATCAGAATGCTTATAAAGATGATTCCGGATTGCGGTTTTTAGAACGGGCAGGAGTGGTAACGCACCATCTGCCTATTTTGGAAGAAATGGTTTAACCTCACCATCAAGCTATGAAAAAGAAATATCAATATATATTACCCACACTTCTGGCTTTTGCCGTTGCCATAGGAATTTTTATCGGGGGCAAACTTCATTTTGATGACACTCCTGAAAAACTCTTCACCACAAACTCTAAAAAAGACAAGCTCAACCGGCTTATTGATTATATCGATTACGAGTATGTCGATGAAATTGACACGGACAGCATTGTGGATGTTACGGTGAACAATATTTTAGGGAAGTTAGATCCCCATTCGGTATACATTCCGAAGAGTGAAATGAAAGAAGTCACAGAAAACATGAAAGGTGACTTTGTGGGAATAGGCGTAAGTTTTTACATGTATAAAGATACTATTACGGTTATTCGAACTATAAAAAATGGCCCAAGCCAAATAAGCGGAATAAAACCTGGCGATCGTATTTTAATGGCGAATACAGATACTCTTTATGGGCGCAGAATACCCAATAATGTGGTGGTATCCACATTAAAAGGAAAAATAGGTACCAAAGTCGACCTTAAGGTGTTTCGAAAGTCTGAAAACAAAATGATGGACATTACCGTGCGACGTGATCGCATTCCGATAAAAAGCGTCGATGCCTATTACATGCTCACCAATGATATGGGGTATATAAAGATCAATCGTTTTGCAGAGTCAACTTTTAACGAGTTTAAAGATGCACTTAGAAAATTAAAGATTCGCGGTGCGGAAAAGCTTGTGTTGGATCTTAGGGATAACCCAGGTGGTTATTTAGGGATAGCTGAAAAATTAGCGGATGAGTTTTTGAAAGATGACAAGCTTATTCTCTATACCAAAAACAAAAAGGGTAGAATAAAAAAGGCTTTTGCTACGAGTAAAGGAGACTTTGAGGACAAACCTGTATACGTATTGATCAATGAGCGGTCTGCATCTGCAAGCGAGATTATCGCCGGAGCTTTACAGGACAATGATATTGGTACAATTGTAGGAAGACGTTCCTTTGGAAAAGGATTGGTACAGCGCGAGATGGATCTTGGAGATGGGTCCGCGGTTCGTCTAACCGTATCCAGATATTACACCCCTACTGGACGCTCAATACAAAGATCTTACAAAAAAGGACACCGCGATTACTATCAAAAGTTCATGGAGCGCTATAGCAGTGGTGAGCTGATCTCAGTGGATAGTATAAAAGTTGCAGACTCTCTTAAATTTAGAACACCAAAGGGAAAAATCGTTTATGGCGGGGGAGGAATAATTCCAGATGTTTTTGTGCCGATAGGAGGCAACGAGGAAGAAGCCATACATAGCATGGATGACACCTTCGAGTTCTTTTCGCGATTTGTTTTTGAACATCTAGAAAAAGACAGAACTCAATACAACCATTATTCCAAAAACCAGTTTTTAGATGAGTACAGGGTAGATGATATTCTTTTTGATGAATTTATCCAGTTTGTATTGAACAGAAAGATAAAATTGGACTTTTACGCATACGAGGATAAAATCAAAGACTACATAAAAGCGAACATCGCGGAACAGCTGTTCTCGCCCAATCTTTCCGCCCAAATAAAGGGGAAACATGATTCTATGCTAAAAAAGGTCAAGGATTTGGATGCCGTCACCACCTTTGACAAGTCCAACGAAATGGCACTAAAACCAGAAGATTAATTGTCCTTGATCTTCTTGTCAATTTTTTTTGAGGTCATAAAAATCAATAGCAGAACAACGGCGCACAAAGAAGCAACAATGCCAATGAGCGCAATGGTGCTATCGCCTTGAAAAGGGTTCGAAAAATCTACAAGGGTCGCATTGTAGGCTATTAGTCCCAAAGCAAGGACGATAAGGATAACAATCAGGATTTTGTTCATTATAATAATCTTAGTGGGCAAACATTTGGTTTACATTGGTAGCAAAGAGTTTTACAGCTATCGCCAACAAAATGACGCCGAAAACCTTTCTAATCACATTAAGCCCGTTCTTCCCCAACAAACGCTCTATTCTTGCGCTTGACTTCAAAACAAGGTATACAAAGATAATGTTTACCACAATGGCGATCACAATGTTCTCAACATGATATTCTGCTCTTAGGGCCAAAATCGAGGTCAAGGTTCCGGCACCCGCTATAATAGGAAACGCAATGGGAACTACCGAAGCACTCTCTGGCTCATCATGTTTGAACAAAGTAACGCCTAGTACCATTTCCAAGGCGAGGAAAAAAATAACAAAAGCCCCTGCCACCGCAAACGAATTCACATCGATTCCGATAAGCGCAAGAATGCTCTCACCTACAAAAAGAAAAGCCGTCATAATACAGGCGGCCACAATTGAAGCCTTTTCAGATTGAATGTGCCCCACCTTGCTTCTTAAAGAAATGATAATTGGAATACTGCCCAAAATGTCAATTACGGCAAAAAGTACCATGCTGGCCGTTATAATCTCTTTTAAACTGAAATGCATCACCTTATATTTTGTCCGCAAATTTACGTGTAAAAAACACGTTTGGATTTTTAAATGGTTTTCGAAAACATGATTTTTTGGTTTTGGAGTATTTTTGCCCAAAACAAGTGTATAGATGTTTCAGATTGGGAAGACCATAGTATCCGAAGAAATTTTGGAAAACGATTTTGTATGTAACCTAAATGCTTGCAAAGGCGCTTGTTGTGTAGATGGGGAATACGGTGCTCCTTTGGAAGATCATGAAACTGAAATATTGGTAGATATTTTTAATGATGTGAAACCGTATTTACGTCCTGAAGGTGTTCAGGCAATTATGGATCAAGGTGCTTTTTTGAAAGGAGAGGATGGCGAGTGGGAAACACCATTGGTTAACCAAAGTGAATGTGCGTATGTAGTTTTTTCAAAGGAAGGAATTGCAAAATGTGGATTGGAGGACGCATATAATGACGGTGCAACAAAGTGGAAAAAACCAGTGTCGTGCCACCTATATCCTGTTAGGACCAGAGAATATTCTGAGTTTACCGCAGTAAACTATCATCAATGGGAAATTTGCGACCCAGCATGTAATTTAGGAAAAGAACTTAAAGTACCTATTTACAAGTTTGTAAAGGATGCTTTGATAAGAAAATTTGGAAAGGTATGGTATCAAGAACTCGAAGAAGTGGCCCAAGAAAATGCTAAATAACCGGAATGTCAAGGATTACTTTGGTTCCTGCAGGTGAACCATCTTTATCGAACAAGTCCACAATATCAACATCAAAACTATTTTGGTAGTCCTTAGAAAAATTGGCCAATCGCTCTTTTGTTATACGTATGCCCACCGATTTTCTTTTTAGAACTCGATTGACCTTGTTGGCATGTGCCGCCTCACGACCTACCCCGTTATCTATGATTTCTATGGAAACATGACTGCCATTCTTCTTTTTTACATTTAGATGGATCATCTTTTTACCTTCTTTTGGAGACAGACCATGCCATAACGAGTTTTCAAGAAATGGTTGCAGGGCCAAAGAAGGTACTTTGACATTGTCAACATTTACACCTTCATCAACTTCAATTTTAAAATCGATTTCGTTGGAAAAGCGAATGTTTTCAATATTCATATAAAGCTCCACGGTTTCCAGTTCTTCGGCCAAGGTAATTTCCTTTAGGGACGAAGCTTCAAGTATTTTACGAACCAACTTGGAAAATTTGTTAAGGTAATGAACGGCATTTTTTTGCTCATTATTTATAATATAAAGCTTGATGGAATTCAGTGAATTGAACAAAAAGTGCGGGTTCATTTGACTTCGGAGCATATTTTGTTCCAAGGTGAGCACCCTTTTCTCATTTTTGCTCTGATATTGCCGATATAGAATATAAAGAATCGAAGATATAAGACCTATGATAAGAGCACTTACCAAAAGGGTTGTTTGGTTTTTTCGCAATCTTAACCTTACTATTTCATTTTCCTTGGCAAGTACCGAAATCTGATTACTCTTCTTATCCGCTTCGTATTTGACAATAACGTCATTCATGTATCTGAAGTTGGTAGCGCTGGAAATTTGCTTGTTGTACTCATCCGCCTTTTTATAATGCTCGTAAGCCGCTTTATAATTGCCCCTTGTTTGCTCAAAATAGGCGAGCTTTTGATAAGCATAAAGTACATTACTTGGAATATTATGAGTTTGGGACATTTCCAATCCATCCAAAACAAACTTATGGGCTTTGTTATAATTGCCCAATTCCGTATGCGCCCATCCCGTATTGATAAATATCCTTGGGGTGATATAATAATCCCCGATGGTTTTTGATGGCTCGTGCAAGGGCTCAAGAAGCACAAGTGCTGCATATGGCATATCTTGTTTAAGATAGACTTGGGCCAAACTATTTTTACATATGATCCTACCGTAATCCGAATTGATGTCTTCGTTATAGGCCAAAGATTTTCGATAATTTTCAAGGGCACCTTCCAAATCTCCCTTATGCTCAAGACAAACTCCTATATTTTGATGGTTTATGGCTAGACCTAACTTGTTTCCTAATTCCTCCTCTAATTTAAGAGCTCGTTTGAACTGCATTATGGCCAGATCATACTGCTCCAAGGTTTGGTAAAGGAGTCCAATACAGTTCAGGGATACATTAATGCTTCGCTTAATATGTGTCGAGGGGTTTTCTACCTGTTCAGCTAGTTCCAATGCTTGTTGATTATAATCCAATGCGGTTTTAATGGCATCGGTTCTTCGGTAAACCACTCCAAGCATGTTAAGCGTACGTACCTTTAGTTCAACATTGTTTGCCTCTTCGGCAAGTCGTAGAGCCTCCTGATGTAAATCTGCAGCTTTTTTGAATTTTGAAAAGTTTCTATACTTGGCACCTAATTGATCAAGTGCGTAAGATTCACCCTCTAAATACTTTTCGGTTTTACATAGATTGGCAAAATATCGAAGAAAAGTGGTATCATGCTTCTCTGCTTTCAATTCTTCATCCAAGGAGAGATAAGTCTTGGGTTGCATCTGAACAACGATTTGGGCTTTTTTCTTAAAATCATTGGAGATTTCCTGTGGATACCCCAGATATAGGGATAATCCAAAAAGAAGAAAAAGCAATGCCTTTTGTGACTGTGAAGGGGGGCTTATATTTTTTATCAATCCAATGTTGAACACGATATTCTTAGAAAATTACAACATATCCAAAAAATCGGATTTTTTCTGTCTTGAGACCGGTATTTTGTGGTTGGACTCCAGGACCACATAACCATCTGTTTTTAGAAATTCCTTTATCTTATTGAGATTGATGATATACGAATTATGTATTCTGAAAAAACTCTTGTCCGGCAGTAAATTATTAACCTCTTTTAGTTTTTTGGTCAATAAGATTTTCTGACCGTCACTTAAAAAAATAGTGCTGTAATTTCCATCAGATTCGGCATAAAGAATATCCTCGCTGTTCAGAAACAGTAATTTGCCATCCGTATTGATGGTTATTTTCTTGCTGTGGGATTCAGAATTGAAATTTAGCAGTATTTTTTCCAACTTCTCAGCTGTCAGGTTCTTGGCATTGTACTTCTTGATTTTTGCAATGGTCACCTCCAGGTCGTCGGTGTCAATTGGCTTTAACAAATAATCTATGGCCTCATTTTTTAAAGCTTTTAGTGCATATTGGTTGTAAGCGGTAGTGATGACAACGGGAAAATCTTTATTTTTTAGATTTTTGATAAATTGAAAGCCATCCATTGCGGGCATTTCAATATCAAGAAATAGGCAATCTGGAGTATTTCGTTCGAGATATTGCAAAGCTTCATGAGCATCTGTAAAGGATGCTATAATATTAACTTCATCACTCAAATTGGTGAGTTCCCAACTCAAACTCTGTAGTGCTTTTATCTCGTCGTCTACGATAACTGCTTCTAACATCCTATTATCTAAAACAAACTCAAATTTAGGGTTATTCCTCTAAGGTATTTAAAATTATGTGTTGATGGGTATTTTAGGCGTATAACTGGTAGAAAATAATCTAGAAAACGTTTTTTGGGCAAAAATGAGCAATAAACAGATTGTTTAGCCAATAAATACCCCGCTCATTCAAAAACCCTCTAACCATTTATACATAAAAAAGTGCAATTTATACAAGCCCAAGCCTACACGCTGGTATTGTTTTATACTTTGGTCACATCAAAAAAGACTGCTAACCAAGAAGCTCACAATGAGAAAGTGCGTTGTTTTATTCGTGATTTTAATATTTGTCCTGATTTGCGCTGTAGTATTGGAAGGTAGAGATTTGGATATGCAATCGGACTGGAGTGAGATGGCCAATGCAGAGTAGCGCACAACCATTATAAGTTCATATACATTACCAACAAATAGTACGGCCGACGCAACCAAACTCTAATTTTAGGAACTGCTTGCAAAATAAAATATCCGGTCTAGCTTGGGTTTTTCGATTTGGTTTTAGGTTTCGGGGGAACTACCTAATATCTGAAACGATTAACTTTGGTCAGATTTGGAAAGGCCGTACGGTTTGGTAATGAAATACCTGGATAGCTTTTAGTGTAAATCCCATAGATAAATTAAGACCAAGAGTATAATTTTATACTCCTTGGTCTTTTTTTTGCAGTATGATTTCTATAAAAAAGTTTTCATTTTACTTCGAAATTAACAAGCCTAAGAAACATGGGCTGCCAGCCTAGATTTCAACATGTTGTGTTAAAAACTTTGAGGCCAATTTTATAAAACCGCCTTTAGAATCCGGCCACATTTTTGAATCTTTGTTAGCCCTATCCTCAGGGAAATTTTCTTCCGAATAATAATTTTTTAACGAGAAACAATGTCAGCAGCCAACGAGCCCATATTACAAGAAAATAAAGACCGATTTGTAATTTTTCCCATTCAGCACCATGACCTTTGGGATTGGTACAAAAAGCAAGAGGCTTGTTTTTGGACGGCGGAAGAAATTGATTTGCACCAAGATTTAACCGATTGGACAGGCAAACTAAATGATGATGAGCGCTATTTTATAAAGCATATCTTGGCCTTTTTTGCAGCTTCTGACGGGATAGTGAATGAGAACTTGGCTGAAAATTTTGTAAATGAAGTTCAGTATTCTGAAGCTAAGTTTTTCTATGGATTCCAGATTATGATGGAAAACATCCATTCCGAAACGTACTCGTTACTTATCGACACCTATGTAAAAGATGAGAAAGAAAAGAATATCCTTTTTAAGGCAATCGAAAATTTCCCTGCTATCAAAAAGAAGGCCGATTGGGCTTTAAAATGGATTGAATCTCCAAGTTTTGCGGAACGGTTGATTGCTTTTGCTGCCGTAGAAGGAATTTTCTTTTCAGGTGCCTTTTGCTCCATTTTCTGGTTGAAGAAAAGAGGATTGATGCCAGGACTTACCTTTTCCAATGAGTTGATTTCAAGGGACGAAGGGATGCACTGTGACTATGCTGTGCATTTGCACAACAACCACTTGGTGAACAAAGTTCCAAAAGAGCGTATTAAGGAAATTATTGTTGATGCGCTCAACATAGAAAGGGAGTTCATTACAGAATCACTCCCTGTTAGCCTAATTGGCATGAATGCAAAATTAATGACCCAATACTTGGAGTTTGTGACCGACAGATTGTTGGTGGAGTTGCAATGTGAAAAAGTGTACAACGCCTCAAATCCATTTGACTTTATGGATATGATTTCGCTTCAAGGTAAGACCAATTTCTTTGAAAAGCGCGTGTCCGAGTATCAAAAGGCAGGCGTACTGAACAAAGAAAAAGACACTGATTCGCAAAAGATCAGTTTCGACGCAGATTTTTAATAATTAAGTAGAGAAGACCTATACCCCTGGGGTTTTTCAAAAGAGATCTTAACCTAAGATGTCGTAATAACGACATAGATAAATGTTCTTGGTATAACCAACAAACGTTTCATTTAAAATATTCGTAGCACATGTATGTAGTAAAAAGAGATGGAAGAAAAGAGCCGATGATGTTCGATAAAATCACGGCCAGAGTTAGAAAACTTTGTTATGGGCTTAATGGCCTTGTTGATCCTGTAAAAGTGGCAATGCGTGTCATTGAAGGGTTGTACGATGGGGTAACTACCTCAGAGCTTGATAATCTTGCAGCAGAAATCGCGGCTACTATGACTACTACTCATCCTGATTATGCAAAGCTGGCTGCACGCATCTCGGTTTCCAACTTACACAAAAATACTAAGAAATCCTTCTCTGAAACCATGAAGGATTTATACGAATATGTAAACCCAAGAACAGGCAAAAAAGCGCCCTTGCTGTCGGATGAAGTCCATAAAGTAATTGAGGAAAATGCTGAAAAATTGGATTCTACCATCATTTACAACCGTGATTTTGGCTACGATTATTTCGGATTTAAGACTTTGGAACGTTCTTACCTTCTTAAACTGAACGGGAATATAGCTGAACGCCCCCAGCATATGCTGATGCGTGTTGCGGTAGGGATACACTTGAATGATTTAGATGCGGCCATCGAGACCTATGAATTGATGTCCAAAAAGTACTTCACCCATGCAACACCTACTTTGTTCAACTCGGGCACTCCCAAACCGCAAATGTCCTCTTGTTTTCTTTTGGCAATGAAAGATGATAGTATCGATGGGATTTACAACACCCTGAAACAAACAGCCAAAATCTCCCAATCTGCGGGAGGAATAGGACTGTCTATTCACAACATCAGAGCTACAGGGTCATACATTGCTGGTACTAACGGAACATCAAACGGAATTGTCCCCATGTTACGCGTTTTCAATGATACCGCTCGGTATGTAGACCAAGGTGGAGGGAAAAGAAAAGGAAGTTTTGCCATTTATGTAGAACCTTGGCATGCAGATATCTTTGATTTCCTTGATCTTAAAAAGAACCATGGAAAAGAGGAAATGCGTGCGCGTGACCTGTTCTATGCCATGTGGATTCCCGATTTGTTCATGAAAAGAGTAGAGGCTGATGCCGAGTGGACTTTGATGTGTCCAAACGAGTGTCCTGATCTTTTTAATACCCATAGCGAGGAATTTGAAGCACTTTATGCTAAATATGAAGCAGAAGGAAAAGGGAGAAAGACCATCAAAGCAAGAGATCTTTGGGAGAAAATATTAGAGTCCCAAATTGAAACGGGCACTCCGTACATGCTCTACAAAGATGCTGCAAATAGAAAAAGTAATCAGAAGAATTTGGGAACCATTCGTTCCTCAAACCTTTGCACGGAAATTTTAGAGTACACTTCTCCTGATGAGGTTGCCGTGTGCAACTTGGCCTCTATTGCATTACCTATGTTTGTAAAAAACGGTGCCTTTGACCACAAAGAATTGTTCAGGGTGACCAAGCGAGTGACCAAAAACCTTAACCGAGTGATTGATCGCAATTACTATCCAGTTAAGGAGGCCGAAAATTCAAATATGAGGCACAGGCCAATAGGCCTAGGTGTGCAAGGGTTGGCCGATACTTTTATAATGCTTCGCATGCCTTTCACCAGTGATGAAGCAAAACAATTGAACCAAGAGATTTTCGAAACACTTTATTTTGCGGCTGTAACCGCTTCTATGGAGGCAGCCAAGGAAGAAGGAGTTTATTCTACATATGAAGGATCACCTATTTCAGATGGAAAGTTCCAGCACAATCTTTGGGGAATCAATGACGAGGAATTATCAGGTCGATGGGATTGGGCCAAGCTAAGAAAAGATATAAAGAAGCATGGAGTTCGGAACTCACTATTGGTTGCTCCCATGCCAACAGCGTCAACCTCGCAAATTCTTGGAAATAACGAATGTTTTGAGCCATATACATCCAATATCTACACCAGAAGAGTGCTTTCAGGAGAGTTTATTGTGGTGAACAAACATCTTTTGGAGGATTTGGTGAAGTTGGGTCTATGGAACGAAAGCTTAAAGCAAGAATTAATGCGAGCCAATGGTTCGGTTCAACATATTGATGTTATTCCTGATGACATCAAAGAACTTTACAAAACTGTTTGGGAGCTCAGCATGAAGGATATCATCGATATGAGTAGGCAAAGAGGATATTTCATTGACCAAAGTCAATCCCTGAACCTGTTCATGGAGAATGCCAATTATTCTAAACTGACATCCATGCATTTTTATGCATGGAAAAGCGGACTTAAAACAGGAATGTATTATTTAAGAACAAAAGCCGCTGTTGATGCCATTAAATTTACGCTTGACAATACCAAGAAAAAAGAAGTTCCAGTAAGTGTTGCAGCAGAGGCCGAAGTGTTGGCTGCAAGCCCTAAAGCTGCAGAAGGTATTAAAGTGGAGACCACATCTGTAGAACAACAAGAAGTGGATATACAACCAATGACCCCTGAAGAAATGAAAGAAATGATCGCACGGGCCAAAGAAGGCCAAGCAGATGATGATTGCTTAATGTGTGGGTCATAATTTTTTAAACTGACCGGTTATGTGATAGTGTTTATTGAATAGATACCTCGGAAAAGTTCACCCCACAAAGAATACCTTCCGAGGTATTTTTGTTGGAATAATATTCAACAACAAAAAAGCCACCTTTAGGTGGCTTTTTTACAATACGTTATTTCAAAATTTTATAATGACCATGCCTTGCCCTGGGTAAGCTCGTTTAGGTCGCCACAGGCAACATATTCTCCCGGAATTGGAAGATAGGCCAAAACTTCTTCGCCAATATATTCTGAAGACTTGTAGCCCCATGTACTAATGTTTCTCAGGTCGTTTGCAAATGAGTATTTGGCTACTTCATCATCAATTGTAGCTTCTCCACCTTCCTCAATGGCCCTCATGTAATTGTTGATGACCTCGAAATGAGCTTCTTCTTCTTCAGGTGATCGTTTACGAAGGTATTTGGCCAAAACAGGCTCAATATCTTCTGCTTTTACATCTTGTAACGATTCTTTGCCTGAACTTTTTAGGATAGCTTCAAAAAACTTATCCATTTTAAGCATCATGAAATCTTGATGCTCCTTGGGCAGAACGTTTTTTGAAAACTCATCGATGAATACATGCACATTCATTTCCGTAGCCGATGGTGTATCGGTTTTGGGTAAGATTACATCAATAGTCTGAGCCATTGCATACCCTTGGTCCTTGGTAAAAAAACTTGGAGTCCAATTAGCATAATCAGGCTTCTTTTCACAACTCTGAATGATTCCTAATAGCGTTGGAGTGGCAACGGCATATCCAAATACCATTCCCATATTTTTAAGTGCAGATCTTCTTTCCATCAGATATTTCCTTTTTTAAGTTCTTGGGCAGCATGATAGGCTGCTCTAGCCGTAAATGCCATATAAGTGAGTGATGGGTTAACGCATGCCGAAGACGTCATGAATGCCCCATCTGTTACATAAACATTTTTACAGGCATGTACTTGATTATTCCCGTTGACCACCGAAGTTTTTGGGTCTCGTCCCATTCGTGCTGTACCCATTTCATGGATTCCTAATCCAAGGGCATATGGTCTGTCGTAGGGTTGGATATCACGAGCACCTGCCTTTTCAAGCATTTGTACGGCTTGATCTTGCATATCCTTGCGCATATTCAGTTCATTCTCTTTGATTTCAGCATCGAAAGTTACCGTAGGCAGCCCCCACTGATCTAATTTGTTATAGTCCATAATCATTTTATTGTCATGATATGGCAAAATTTCACCAAAGGCAAGCATGTTCATATTCCAACCACCAGGTGTTAGTACAGCGTCTTTGTAATCTTTTCCAAAAGAAGCTTCGGCAACCAAATCTTCATAATTGCCCCTTCCGGCTCCACCTTGGTAGCCATAACCTCTAACAAAGTCTTTCATTGTGGAATTGCCGCCAATGTTTCTGAAACGCGGAACATATATTCCATTGGGTTTTCTTCCCTTATAGTACTTGTCGTCAAAACCATCCATTTTCCCACTGGCTCCAACTAAGAAATGGTGGTCCATAATATTGTGTCCGAGCTCCCCCGAATCATTGCCCAATCCATTCTCGAATCTATCGGATTTGGATTGCATCAAAATAGAGGTTGACGCAACTGCCGAAGCACAAAGGAATATTACCTTGGCCTTGAATTCATAAGTTTCTTTTGTAACTCGGTCAATTACTTTAACCCCAGTGGCCTTTTTCGTGTCCGGATCATAAATGATCTCATGTACAATAGAATCAGGTCTCAAAGTCATATTTCCAGTGCGTTCGGCAACTGGAAGCGTGGATGAAACACTACTAAAATACCCTCCAAAAGGGCAACCCCTGATACATCGGTTTCTAAACTGACAACGTACTCTTCCGTCCCCTTCAAACTTCTTATCACTAGTGATGTGTGCCACACGACCAGCGGTAATGACCCGCCCATCAAAATGCTCTGCCACTTTTTCGCGAACATGGTCTTCAACACAATTGAGAGGCATCATGGGCTCAAATTTTCCATCTGGTAATTGAGGAAGATTCAGTAATTGCCCCGACACTCCAATAAACGATTCTACTTTATCATACCAAGGAGCAATATCTTTATAACGAACCGGCCAATCTACAGCAATACCTTCTTCCTTGTTGGCCTTGAAATCAATATCACTCCAGCGATAACTATGACGCCCCCACATAATGGAACGACCACCTACATGATAACCCCTCATCCAGTCAAAACGCTTTGTTTCGTTATAGGGATGTTCTAAATCGTTTACGAACCAGTGCTTAGAAGGTTCTTTGACCGTATATCCTGTTCTGGCTTGTTTTTCCTGTTTTTTTAGTTCCTCAGGGGTAACCTCGCCTTTGTATTTAAAATCCCAAGGATCCATATTGGCGGTAGGATAGTCATCTCGGTGCTTTACCATTGGTCCACGCTCAAGTACCAAGGTTTTCAAGCCATTTTCACATAGTTCCTTGGCTGCCCATCCTCCACTGATACCCGTTCCAACGACAATCGCATCATAAGACCCCTGTTCTTCGTTGTAATAGAATTTGCTCATTTATTTGGATTGTTTAATTTCTAAATGTATTAAATCTTAAATTAATTTTCTACATTTAAACCCCATGTTTATTGGGAAATTAACACTATAACGTTGTAGTAAATACTAATCTTTTAATAATCAGCATTACAAAATAACAATCATGAAAAGAAGAAAATTTGTAGCCAATTCCGTGAAGGTTGGTTTAGCCATTACAGCTTTTGGAGGATATGCATGTAAACAAGCCAAAAAGAAATCAGAAGAAGAAATTGTCGAAATTGTGGAAGAGGAGGCTACGACCCCTTTCTTTGAGCTATCTCTAGCCCAGTGGTCCATGCACAGAATGATAAGAAATGAGGGTCTTGACCCCTATACTTTTGCCGAAAAAGCAAAGGCTTGGGGATTTACAGGTCTGGAGTACGTAAGTGGCCTATATTATAAGGAATTGGAAAAGGACAATTTTTCCGAGGCTGCGATGAAAGCATTTGTTGACAAAAGTAATGCTGAGGCGGAAAAGCATGGTATGGAAAATGTGCTTATCATGATTGATGGACAAGGCGATTTGGCCACCCCAGACGCCGCTAAACGCAAAGAGGCAGTAGAAAACCATCATAAGTGGGTAGATGCAGCCGCGGCAATGGGATGCCATACGATCAGGGTAAACCTAAACGGTTCCGAGGATGCGGAGGAATGGACAAGTGCATCTATTGATGGTCTAACGCAATTGGCTACCTATGCCAAACCAAAAAACATCAACATTACAGTTGAAAACCATGGTGGATTTTCTTCTAACGGAGCCATGTTGGCCAATGTAATGAAGGAGGTAAACATGGATAATTGCGGAACACTGCCCGACTTTGGAAACTTCTGTATGAAATGGGCAGAATGGCCCGAATGCGACGATTGGTATGACAGATATAAAGGGATGGTAGAGCTAATGCCTTATGCCAAAGCAGTAAGTGCTAAATCTCATGATTTCGATGAAGAAGGCAATGAAATCCATTCAGATTATGTCAAAATGTTGAAAATTGTTAAGGATGCAGGATATAAAGGATACATTGGAGTGGAATATGAGGGAAGCGGAATGAGTGAAGAGGAAGGCATTATAGCAACGAGAGATTTGTTGATCAAAGCTGGGAAGCAAGTATAAAAGACCTTACTTTTCTAAGCTCATAAGGATATGAAGGCATTATTTAACCAACTATTTGACTACAATTTTTATTGTAACAAAAAGCTCATTGAGCAATGTACGAGTATGGATGCAGTTCCAGAAAAGTGCATCAAGCTTTTTAGTCACATATTGAATGCCCATCATATCTGGAACAATCGAATCGTTGGGAAGCCTTCCGAATATGGTGTTTGGCAGAAACATGCTGTTGAAAGCTGGGGAGATATTCATTATGAGAACCAACGAACTACTTTTGAGATCATTACCAATACCGACGATTTCAATAATAGAATAGATTATGAAAACAGCAAGGGACGGATGTTCGCCAATGAACTAAAGGATATCCTTTTTCATATCGTAAACCATTCCACGCATCATAGAGGACAAATTTTGATGGATTACAGACAAAATGGAATTGAACCAGAACCTCTTGACTATATTTTTTACAAAAGATAAAACCCACAATTCATGAGTTCAAAAGTAAAGTTCCAACTGTCATTGATGATGTTTTTAGAATTCTTCATTTGGGGCGGGTGGTTTGTGACCTTGGGCCCCTTTTTAGGGAATAATTTGAATGCATCTGGCGCAGAAACGGCCATGGCATATTCAACTCAATCATGGGGTGCGATTATCGCACCTTTTATTATCGGGCTGATTGCTGACCGTTTTTTTAACGCAGAACGTATTTTGGGCGTGCTACATTTGGTGGGTGCAGTTTTAATGTATTTAATGTATGGCTCGGACAACTTTGCTGTATTTTATCCCTATGTACTGGGATATATGATTTTATACATGCCTACTTTGGCGCTTGTGAACTCGGTGGCTTTCAATCAAATGAAAAACCCTTCCAAAGAATTCCCTTTGGTTCGCGTGTTTGGAACTGCAGGTTGGATTTTAGCTGGCTGGATCATTAGTTTGGCCTTCAAATGGGATGCTATCGAAAATATTGAGGCGGGCTTTCTTAAAAACACCTTTTTGATGGTGGCTATTGCATCTGCCGTTTTAGGTTTTTTCAGTTTTACATTACCAAAAACACCTCCAACGGTGGCTAAGGATGAAAAACGGAGCATAGTTCAGCTATTGGGCTTGGATGCTTTGCAACTTTTAAAGGACAGGAACTTTTTGGTGTTTTTCGTATCCTCCATTTTAATCTGTATTCCCTTGGCATTTTATTACCAGCACATAGGAACCTTCTTAACGGAATCCAATGTTGAGAATTCGACCGCTTGGGCATCTCTTGGTCAGTTTTCCGAGATTTTCTTTATGCTGTTGTTGCCATTTTTCTTCAAGAAATACGGATTCAAAAAAACCATATTGGTCGGAATGTTGGCATGGACGGTAAGATATCTATTGTTCAGTTTTGGTGATTCAGGAGAACTGTTCTTTATGCTTGTCCTTGGCATCGCTTTGCACGGAATCTGCTACGACTTTTTCTTTGTATCAGGTCAAATATACACCGACTCAAAGGCTGGGGAGAGATATAAGAGTGCCGCTCAAGGTTTGATAACATTGGCCACATACGGCGTGGGCATGCTTATTGGCTTTTGGGTAGCAGGAATGATATACGATGAATATATACAAGTTGATGGCACGGCGCTTTGGGAGAAGGTTTGGGTGTATCCGGCCACATTTGCCCTAGTAGTATTTATCATCTTTGCCCTTTTGTTCAAAAACGAAAAAATAGAATATAAATCCTAAAACCAACCAAATTAACATCACATGGAAAATGTAAACAAGAAGCAACTATTTGTTGCAGCCTGTATAGCTTTAGTCGTAACCGCGATGACTTTTGCTATTCGTGCGGGAATTTTAGCAGACCTGGGAATTCAGTTTAACCTTAATGATACACAGTTGGGATGGGTTAACAGTATGGCATTTTGGGGTTTTCCATTGGCAACAATTTTTGGAGGTCTCTTATATAATAAACTAGGTGCTAGAAAGCTAATGATACTGGCGTTCGTATCTCACTTGGTAGGATTGGTAATGACCATATTTGCCGGTGGGTTCGTTACCCTTTTGGTGTCGTCTTTTTTGATTGGTTTTGCTAATGGGTCGGTAGAAGCTGCCTGTAACCCATTGATAGCTGATATGTACACGAAAAACAGAACCACGATGCTGAATAAGTTTCATGTTTGGTTTCCTGGAGGGATTGTAATTGGCGCCTTGATTTCCGAATTCATGACCGATTTTGGTTTGGGATGGCAGTTGCAAATTGCAATTATGCTAATACCAACACTGATTTATGGGTATTTGTTCTTCAAACAAGAATTTCCAGAAAGTCAACACATTGAGACAGATACTTCCGTTAATATTAAATCATTGATCAATCCTTTATTCATTTTTATTGCTTTGTGCATGACCTTGTCCGCAACATCGGAATTAGGAGTGCAGCAATGGGTTGAGAAAATATTGGGAGGTTCAGGAGTTCAGCCAATGCTCATTTTGGCAATGGTTACCGGTATAATGGCATTAGGAAGATATTTTGCGGGGCCGTTGGTGCATAAATTAAATCCAATCGGCGTTCTTTTTATGTCTTCCATTGTTACTACAATAGCCATTTATTCTTTAAGTGTAATGGATGGCCCGATGATTTATGTTTCCGCGGTACTTTTTGCACTAGGAGTATGTTATTTTTGGCCCACAACTATTGGTTTTGTGTCAGAATATTTGCCGAAAACTGGAGCGTTGGGTATGTCTTTGGTTGGTGGTGCAGGAATGTTTGCAACGGGAATATGGCAACCAGTAATAGGCTCTTGGTTAGATAAGGGGAGAGAGGCAGCCATTGCTTCTGGAGCTTCGGCGGATGTTGCTGAAATAGTAGCAGGCAAAACAACATTAAGTTATATGGTGTTTTTCCCTTTGACTTTAGTTGTTTTGTATGGTATCTTGTTTTTCATGCGTAAAAAATTAGAAGAACGTCGTGTTCCGCAAACTCACGGTTCTGATTCATAAAAATGATACAATAAATTATCTTAAACATGCCAAAGAAAATTAGACTTGGAATTATTGGAGGTGGAGGAGATTCCCTCATAGGAGTGTTGCATAGGGTAGCCTCTTTTATTAATGACAATTATGAAATAGTAGGTGCCGTATTCAATCCCGATTACGAACAGAATCTGGCATTCGCCAAGGAGATTGATGTTCCAACCAATAGAATCTACAAGGATTTTGACACCTTAGTTGAAGAAGAACTGAAACTTCCAGAGGATGAGCGCATTCAGGTATGTTCGGTGCTGACACCGAACTTTTTACACTATCCTATGGCCAAGAAACTATTGGAAAATGGATTTCACGTCATTTGTGAAAAGCCGATGACCATGAACTACGAAGAAGCCAAAGCGTTACAGGAGGCCCATGAAAAATCAGGGAAAGTATTCGCATTGACACATACCTACACCGGATATCCCATGGTGCGCCAGATGAGGGAAATGATAAAAGCGGGTGCATTGGGGAAAATCCATAAGGTGGATGCAAGGTATTATCAAGGCTGGATAAATACGGTTATCCACGATCAAGAAAAGCGCTCAACGGTCTGGAGGTTAGACCCTAAAAAAGCGGGAATAAGCTCATGTATTGGAGATATTGGTGTTCATGCATCCAACTTGATTGAATATACTACGGGATTAAAAATTAAGTCGGTGTTATGTGACTTCAATTATCTCTATGATGACAATCTGATGGATGTAGATGGAACCGTTTTAATCCGAATGGACAAACATGTAAAAGGAGTGGTAAGGGCAAGTCAAGTTGCCACAGGAGAAGAAAACGGACTGGCCATTGCTATTTATGGTGAGAAGGGAGCTTTTAGATGGGAGCAGGAAAAGCCAAATTTCTTGTACAAAATGAGTGATACCGAACCATTACAGGTATACAAGCCCGGACATGCCTATAACTCGGAGTTATCCTTGAAAGCATCGAAGATACCGGCAGGGCATCCAGAAGGTATTTTTGATTCCATGGCCAATATTTATCTAGGTGCTGCAAGAGCGATTCGTGGAGAGGAATATAATGACGGAGAGTTTCCAACGATGGAAGATGGCGTAAGAGGTATGAACTTTATTGAAAGTACGGTTGCTTCCCATAAAAATGGAAACGTATGGGTAGATTTGGACTAGTTAGAAATCCAATCCATTAAAATACTGTTGAATGGCCGCTTTTAGCGGCCATTATCTTTGAAAGACTTTTTCAAATTGCTCAAAGACCACAATCATACTGTCCCTAGGTATTCTTTCAAATTCGGAAAGTTCACGGGTATAATAATCCCAATGAGTCTTTTTCCAATAATCCAAACTTTTATCTCCTTCGCCTTCCAACCGTGCATGTTCCGAGTTAATGGCAAAATAGGGAACCAGTTTTACCGAAGTCGTTCGAATAACACATTGCGCTTTCCCAGACCAGTCCGTAACCACCGCAAAATCTCCAATTTTTGGCATGGGTTCTTTCCTGAGTTGAATGCCCAAAAGAGAATGCGAGGTAGCTCGCTTCACATCTTTGCAGACCAATTTCACACAGGTATCAGCGTCCTTTTCATTGTCGCAGAAGTGAATCACTTTGGGTGCATCTTCGGAGGCAAATTCTAGATGGGCATCCAAAAAATCACCCCATAAATTTCGTGCAGAAGCATTTTCCATAGTAGGTATTTAAGAAAATTGATGTAGAATCATAAAATTAAAGCAACTTTTTTAGTAGGTGCAATATTTAAGGTAACACTTAATAATAACAGTATAAACAACATTTTCCTTTATTAATGTGCTGTTTTAATTGTTAGCTTATCCCTATATTTATGTCTTTCCATAAGGAAACTAAAAACATCTTAATATTTTTCTTAAATATAGGAGATAAATCCTAAAACCTTAGGGATTTGTCAAATCTTAAAATTTGGTTTAAATGAAGACAATTAAAGGACCCGCGGTATTTCTTGCCCAATTTGTAGATAGTCAACCTCCTTTCAATTCACTTGATGGATTGTGCAAATGGGCTTCGGGACTGGGATATAAGGGAATTCAAATTCCTACTTGGGAATCATTTCTTATAGATTTGGATAAAGCTGCAGAAAGTCAGGATTACTGTGATGAGTTAAAGGGGAAAATCAATTCCTACGGGTTGGAGATAACCGAACTTTCTACCCATTTGCAAGGTCAGTTGGTGGCGGTGCATCCGGCCTATGACATTATGTTCGATAATTTTGCGCCTGATGCAGTAAAAAACAACCCAAAAGCTAGAACGGAGTGGGCGATTGAAACGGTAAAAAAAGCAGCAACAGCAAGTAGAAGATTGGGGATAAAGGCCCATGCCACTTTTTCTGGAGCATTACTTTGGCATACATGGCATCCTTGGCCTCAAAGGCCTCCGGGGTTGGTAGAAATGGGATTTGAGGAATTGGCCAAAAGATGGATGCCCATTCTAAATCATTTTGATAAAGAAGGGGTAGATGTATGCTATGAGATTCACCCAGGGGAAGATTTACACGATGGGGATACTTTTGAGCGCTTTTTGGAAGCCACGGGTAATCATAAAAGGGTGAATATTCTATATGATCCTAGCCATTTTGTGCTCCAACAATTGGATTATATTACTTACATTGATCATTATCACGAGTTCATCAAATCATTTCACGTTAAAGACTCCGAGTTTAACCCAACAGGAAAGAAAGGAGCCTTTGGCGGATATAACGATTGGGGGGACCGGGCTGGACGTTATCGTTCTTTAGGGGATGGACAGATTGATTTTAAGACCATTTTCTCCAAATTAACACAATATGGGTGTGATGTTTGGGCCGTTATGGAATGGGAGTGTTGCATAAAAAGCCCGGAACAAGGTGCTAGGGAAGGCGCCAAGTTCATTCAAGATCATATTATAGAGGCTACCACCAAAACCTTTGATGATTTTGCTGGAGCCGAGACAGATACAGAAAAACTTAAAAAAATACTGGGATTATGAAAAAGTTAGTTTTATTGACAGCTTTTGCTGTGATGTTTGCTTGCAAGGACAAACCAAAAGAAGAGTCAAAAGAGGAAATTACACAAGAAATGGAGACTCAAACGGAGGAACAGGATGGTGAATGGACGGTTTTGTTTGACGGAACTTCTTTTGATGGCTGGCATATTTTTTCTGGCATGGAAATAACCGATGGTTGGAAACTTGAAGACGGAGCCATGCTTTTAAAACCAAAACATAAGGAAGAAGGAAAGCGGTTTAACATAGTTACAGATAAAGAATATACCAATTTTGTGCTTTCTGTAGAATGGATGGTGTCCAGTGGAGCAAACAGTGGAATCATGTGGGGTGTACAAGAAGGGGATAAATACAAAGAACCCTATCAAACAGGTCCAGAGATTCAAGTATTGGACAATGTGGACCACCCAGATGCCAAGAATGGCACAAGTCATAGGGCAGGTGCGTTGTATGATATGGTTTCCCCGTCCCAAGATGTGGTTAAGCCAGTTGGTGAGTGGAACCATTATCTAATTACCATAAATCATGATACCAATCAGGGTAGTGTGGTTTTAAATGATGTGAAGATTGTTGAATTTCCGGTTAATGGAGAAGCTTGGGACACTATGGTTTCCAACTCCAAATTTGCTACTTGGGAAGGTTTCGGAACGTCGAGAACAGGGAAGATTGCATTTCAAGATCACGGAGAACCTTTGGTTATTGGATATAGAAATGTAAAGATTAAGGAGCTATAATATGATGAAACGCCGAAGTGCTCTTTTTGGAGTATTTACTTTAATGATTGGCTTTGCATTTGGTCAAAAAAAGGGACCAACCAACCCCGAAGCAACAGAAATCTATAAACCAGTTCCACCTCGGGTAATTCCAGGGCAAAATGGAGCCCCACCTAGTGATGCAATCATATTATTTGATGGGAGTAACTTTGATCAGTGGATAACTACTGCTGATAGTACAGCTGTTAAATGGCATTTGAACAAAGATGGTAGTATGACTGTTGGCAACAAGACTGGGAATATACAAACCAAACAAAATTTTGGTAGCATGCAGTTGCACTTGGAATGGAAATCCCCCCAAAAAGTCCTGAACAAAGGGCAACAAAGGGCCAACAGCGGGGTTTTTATCCAAAAAAGATATGAAGTCCAGGTGTTGGACAATAACGACAACCCCACCTATGTAAACGGTCAGGTTGGAGCATTGTATAAGCAAGGAATTCCTTTGGCAATGGCATCTTCACCCACAGGTGAATGGAATGCTTACGACATTATTTTTCACGCCCCGGAATTCAGCAGAGGAGGAAATATTGTTAAACCCGCTACGATTACAATATTGCACAACGGTGTGTTGATTCAGGATCACTTTGAGATTGAGGGCACTATTGAATACATAGGTTGGCCTAAATATGAGGCACATGGAAAGGCTCCGTTAATGTTGCAGGACCATAGGGATAACAGTAGGGTAAGCTTCAGAAATATCTGGGTAAGAGAGTTAAAATAGAAAGTTGTTAACAGGAATACAGGCTTTTCGTTGAGACATGCCTAACTCCATTTTTGGTTACCTTTGCCAAAATTTAATCATCCCATATGATTCAATCCATGACCGGATTTGGAAAGCATGTTGTACAGCTTCCTTCCAAAAAAATCACCATTGAGCTTAAATCGCTGAACAGTAAAAATCTGGATATTAATGCCAGAATCCCACAATTCTATAGAGAGAAAGAACTGGAGCTTCGCAAAATGATAGCAGATGTTTTGGTGCGTGGTAAGGTGGATTTTGGGCTATATGTTGAGATTACAGGCGAGGAGACCAGTGCAGAAGTAAATCAAGGTGTTGTGAAAAAATATATGCAACAGTTGGCAGATATTGTGAAGGGTGATGATTTGAAATTGTTGGAGTTGGCCATTCGCTTACCGGACACAATGAAAAGTGAAAAGGGAGATATTGATGAAGCGGAGTACGAAGCCATTAAATCAGCCATGAAAGAAGCACTGTCTGAAATCGCAAAATTCAGAAGCGAAGAAGGTTTGGTCTTGGAAAAGGATTTCATTGGTCGGCTTGAAACATTGAACTCCCTACTGGACAAAGTGAAAATGATGGACCCGGAAAGGTTGGATACAGTAAGGGAAAGGCTGGAAAAAGCAGTTGCCGATCTTAAGGTTGATTTAGATGAAAATCGATTTGAACAAGAATTGATTTACTACTTGGAAAAATATGACATCACTGAGGAAAAAGTACGTTTGGCCAATCATTTGGATTACTTTGAAAGTACACTAAGATCAAATGACTCAAACGGCAAAAAACTAGGGTTTATAGCTCAGGAAATTGGTAGGGAAATCAATACCATTGGCTCTAAGGCCAACTATGCTCCCATGCAACAGCTGGTGGTACAAATGAAGGACGAATTGGAAAAAATAAAGGAGCAAATGCTCAATGTCCTATGAAAAAAGGAGGAAAACTCATTATTTTTTCTGCTCCTTCGGGAAGTGGTAAAACTACCATAGTAAGACACCTTTTGGAACAACCTGAGCTGAACTTGGCTTTTTCTGTTTCGGCCACATCAAGACCTAGAAGGGGTAAGGAAAAGGAAGGGGTAAATTATTATTTCATATCCATTTCAGAATTTAAAAAACATATCAAAAATGATGATTTCCTGGAATGGGAAGAAGTTTACCGCGACAACTTCTATGGAACTTTGAAGAGTGAGGTGGAGCGACTTTGGGCAGAAGGGAAGAACGTTATTTTTGATATCGATGTTGTCGGAGGTCTTCGAATCAAAAAGAAATTCCCAGAAGAAACACTTGCGGTATTTGTTAAACCCCCCAGTGTTGATGAACTAAAAATCAGGCTTAAGAAGCGAAGTACAGAAAACGAGGATAAGATTAATATGAGGGTTGCTAAGGCGTCTGTAGAGTTGGCTACAGCCCCTCAGTTTGATAAGGTCATCAAAAATTACGATTTGGATGTTGCCCTAAAGGAATCCCATCAACTCGTTGCAGATTTTGTGGGTGCTGCCATTTCGGACTCAGAAGAAGAATAGCTTATGAAAAATGTGGGGCTATACTTTGGAACATTTAATCCTATTCATATAGGTCATTTGGCCATTGCCAACCACATGGTGGAGTTTTCTGATTTGGATGAGGTATGGTTTGTGATAACACCACAAAGCCCCTTTAAAACAAAGCAATCGCTTTTAGATGACCACCACAGATACCAGATGGTGTTTGAAGCTTTGCAGGAGTATCCGAAACTAAAGCCCAGTAAAATTGAATTTGATTTACCGCAACCCAATTACACTATAAACACTTTGGTGCATTTGGATGAAGCATACGGGCAAGAATATCGATTTGCATTGATAATGGGGGAAGATAACTTAAAAGGCTTTCATAAATGGAAGAACTTCGAAGCAATACTTGAAAACTACTCTATTTACGTATATCCGAGAATTTCCGAAGGTACTATAGAACACAGATTTGAAGATCATCCAAAAATCACTAAAGTGGACGCTCCAGTCATGGAAATCTCATCAACATTCATTCGGAAAAAACATAGGGAAGGAAAAAACATTCGTCCCTTACTTCCAGAGGCGGTATGGAAGTATATGGATGAGATGAATTTTTACCGATAGTTCACAGAATTTCACTATTTCTTTATTAGGATGTCGGTTCCCAAAAACTTATCATCCTTATTGTAGTACCATAGTCGGGTTTTGGGCATTAGAATCCCATTGATTTCTTCCAAACCTTCCAGAAGAATATACTCTCCATCGTTTTCTAATTCGGCATGGTAGAATTGGTAAACCTCCATGGCATAAGATTTAGGGTCAAAATAAAAGTACCAAACATCATCTCCAACACCACCTTCATAATTGACTTTCAAGACCAAATATTCTTTGCCCTTAAAGGTTTTGGTTTGCACTTTATCGGAAAGAATAGTGCCAGGGTCTTTAAGCTTCATGGGAAGCCCATATAAATAGGTGTAGTGTTCATTTTGAGCATGATAATTCAATACAGCTTGATTACAGATGCCAAGGGTACAATGCAAGAAACTCTCCCTTTATAATATTCAATCCATACATTAGTCGTATTCAAACAGTTCTTTTATATTAACTCCTAATGCTTTGGCAAACCTACCCAAAGTAGCTAATGTACAGTTAATTTCGCCATGTTCGATTCTGAAAACCTGTGATTTAGTGGTATCTGCTCTAAGTGCCAATTCATCTTGTGAAATACCCAAGTTATTCCTTAGGTTCTTCACACGAAGTCCTACTTGGATTATAATTTCTCTGTCTTCTGCTGTTAGGTTTATTGGCACACAGCAATATGACTAATCTGGATGTTAATTTTGTTAGCATGCATGATACTAATATGTAAGAATATACGTTCTTTATGAAATTCTAAACATATTCTAATGAAGCTAAAATTGATATTTCAAACTCTATTGTTTTTAACACTTCTGATTATTTCATCATGTTCAAGTGATAACGAAGAGGAAAATCCAACCCAAGATTTAATAATTGGTAAATGGAAATTTGTGTCTGAAAATGATTATTACTGTGGTACGGAAAACGTTAGAACGGAAAGGCTAAATGAAAATCCAAATGATGGAGCATTATTTGTTTTTGATGCTGATGGAACTTATGGGGATTATATTAATGGAGAACTAACTGAAATAGAAGACCAAAAAGGTATTTGGGAAAAGACTGATGATGGTAAATATTTGTTATTATTTACTGTCAACGGTGAAACTAGAAGGGATATAGTTGAGGTCGAGTTTGAGGACGATTTGATGAAATTCGGAGTTGACGACCCATGTGTTGACTTCGGAGGGGATAGTATTTACACTTTTACAGTTTGGGAAAGGCAATGATAATCCGCACGGCTTATGAACACTAAAAGAATTATCTTACTTGCTGTTGTTTTATTGTCAATACTATCATGTGGCAAAAAGTCATCTGATTTGGAAATTGAAAATTCAAAAGCCATAATAGAGTGGTATTATGGTGATGGCTTTAAGTCTATACAAAGTGAACTTTCTGATGACAATAATATCACACCTAGAACCGCAGATTCAAAGAAGGCATTGGAAAAGATTTATCGTATTAAAATGAACTTGGATGAACAATGGCAATTTCAAACTCAAGATTTTAAGATAAGCCATGTGTCCGAAACGCAGTCCTTAACCAAAATTATTACGACTTTCATCTTTAAGGAACAGCTAACTTTTTACGAAGAGGTGTTTTATTATAATGGGTTTGAATTGCCGATTCCGATTCCAGTTGAAAGCAAACTTTGGTCAACAGCTTATTCAAAGGAGACAAAAAAAGCCTTTTGGAATAATGACTATGAATATCCTCTCCAATGAAGATTGATTTAAGTTCATAAGATTTAAAAATTGTTCAGTTGAAACACTGGTATTTGCCTAGACCAAATGATAAAGATAAAATTGGCAAACTAATTTCACGATATTCCGAATATAGCAAGGACGAGATTGTCGATTTATGCAGAAGTGCAATCAATACAAACATTGTTGGTTCACATTTCCAAGCACTTCATCTTATTGCATTGAACCACGTTTCTAAAAAGATTCTAGGTAAAAGTCCTATTAGTATTGAAAACAACTCCATAATATCCATTTCTGAGGCAAATATTGCAGATTTTTGATTGGAATATACGACATGGGAAGGGACAACATAAATGTTTACCTAAATTAATGTTTATCAGTTGTTTACAGATATTTAAGAATACCAAAAAGAGTACTCTATGTTAGGGTAGGTTTAGCTGTGATACGTTGTAACCTTCTCACGCAAACCTTCTATTTATAAATTGACGGGCAAGTGTTCATGTAAACTTAAAAATGTGGTAACATAAAGGTACAATAAAGGCTGGGTTTATATGTTATACCTTCATGGATGTCCATACTCCCTCTAAACACTCTTTAACAGCTTCTAAACATGCAGTTTGTTTGCCAGTAGAACTTGTTAAGGCTGTTCGCAGTCTTGAGTTAAGTCGTATTAAAACCAATCACAGCCTATATTTTCTGGACATGATTGTTAGCAGATTATTAATCAAGAAGTTGCAGCCTGATGTCTATTCTCCTATGGGGGCAAAGTTTCTTAGGAAACAATTTAACAGCAGATACAGAGAGTGGTTAAGCGTACTCATAAGTGAGGGAGTAGTTGAATGTGATAATGATTATGCAGAATTTAGACGTAAGTCGTTAGGCTATCGGATAAGTCCCTCAATAGTTACTAATTGGGCAGACCTAGAGGTTGTATCCTTGACAAATATAGATGCTTTTCAGCCATCTGAATCTGACCGACCATATTTTCAAGGTCTTCTGGATTTCCTAAAGACTATTGAAATTGACTACTCTGTTTTAAGTAGTCTCATAGACAATGAATTACCAGTTGAAAATGGCTCACTTAATTTCAAACGCTATTCATGGTACAGGTCAATCAGACTTTTACAGTCAGGTGTTGTTAGGGCTTCAATGAGTCCAGTCAATGACAGGCTAAATACCAACTTTACTAATATGCCTTCTATTCTGGTAGAACATATCATGAAATCTAACAACCTTGTCGAAATCGATGCCAAAAACAGTCAATTTGCCATTCTAGCAAATATGATAAAGGCAAAGGTTAATGATGATTTTGTTACAGATGCTATTTGTGGGGTACTTTATGAAAGATTAGCTGACAAGCTGGATTGCTCTCGTGAAGAAGCAAAGGATTTAGTCATGAAAACTATTTACTCCAAACACTATCATGACAATAAAACGAAGAGAATAATGACAAGACTCTATCCTGAATCTATGGCTATAATCGAGAAGTACAAACGGAAAAGTAGCAACAGGGAACTTGCAATTGCCATGCAACAGAAAGAGTCTGAAATCTACATTGATGGGGTGCTTCGTAAATTACATGAAATAGGTGTTCCTGCTATTAGCAAACACGATTCGATTATCTTTCACAGGCGAGATTTAAAAACGGTGGAATCTGTCATTCGGGATACGTTGGAAACAATGGATATTCAATTAGAACTCAAAGTTCCTAACTCTTAAAGGACGCTCACATTCTTAACGGAGTTCATTATCCTTTTGACTTTTTGTGAAGTCGCATTAGAAACACCAGATAGCTTTGCTGCTCTTCTGATACTCTCACCTGCTCTAAGATGTTTGGCACATAAGGCATTTTTAGCCTTGCTTAAAAACTGTTCGTCAGTTAATGGGTTACTTCCACCATTGGCAGTATAAACTCCCCTCTCCTTTGCCCTCTGGATTCCCTCTCTTTGACGTTCCTTGATAAGGTTTAATTCATACTCCGCTAACGTTGCCATGATTGAAATTACCAGTTTTGCTGTTGGATTCTCTTTTCCATCGACAAGAGTACAGAATCCCTCTTTTTGTGATACAACATTGACTCCTTTTTCGGTAAGTGTTTTAATGGTTTCTAAGATGTCCAATGTGTTGCGCCCAAGTCTATCGATAGCGTGAACGTGAACCTCGCTCAAATCGCCCTTATCGGCTTCTATAAGCAATTTTGAGGCTGCTTTACGTTCGTTAAATGGGACTGAACCTGAAACTTTATCAATAAACAGCTTAAATCCATTCTCTTTTTGTCGTTCGGTACTTTGTTCGGTTGTACTAACTCGAATATATTTTGCTTTTTTCATAGAACAAATGTGTACTATTATCAACATGTGCTAAAATATAATCGTTAAAGTGCAAATTTTAGATGTTAAAACTGTGCTATTCTGTGGTATAGGTTGAATTTGGAACGAAGTAATCTTAATTCTACATAAATCGAACGGGGGGTATTGTAAATATTCGATTTCCCACAGATGGGTATATCCGAAATATTAGGTTGTAGCCGTAGCAAACGATTTACCTAACTCATTTTATGAGATAATCAATATAAAATTATTACATATTGTTTTATTAAACATAGATTAGTATTTTGGTATTATGTTAGGAATCTACGCAAGAATTTCAGGGGAAAAAGAAGATGACGAAGACCGTTCGATTGACTTCCAAATTGAGAAGGGCAAAGAAATGGCTGTTGAACTTGGACTTTCATATAGGACTTATACGGATGAGGGAGTTTCTGGCACAACGTCCCCAGACGAAAGAGAAGGACTTTCACAGCTTCTTTTAGATATTGTCTCAGGTGATATAACCCATTTGTATGTTTGGCATCAGTACCGCCTTTATAGGTCGGATGAGGCACGAATGAAAGTGCAAACGGTTTGTAGAAGGCATAAAGTTGAGATTTACTATGACCGTGAGAAGTTCAATTACGATGACCCCACAGCAAAACTTTTAGACTCCATAATGTCAGCGACTGGGCAATTCTATGTTGACCTAACGAAAAAACACGTTGCAGGTGTAATTGAAAAGAATTTCAAAGAGGGCAAGGTTCATGGTAGGATGCCTTTCGGATATAGCAAAGGGTCGGAACGAGAATTGATACCAAATCCAGAGACGGAAGGAATTGTAAAGTCAATATTTGAGTGGTCTGCGAATGGTGAGACGGCAGGGGCAATACGAGATAGACTGAACCGTATGAGAATACCTCCTTACTTTGGTGGCAAATGGAAAAAAACATCGGTTCTTAAAGTACTTCACAATCCCATGTACTACGGACAGCGAAATTTCAAAGGTTCACATGTACCATGTCCTGCGTTGATTGACCGTGAACTTTTCGAGCGTTCATTGGCTACTTTGGAGCAGAACGCTACTACTAAGGGAGTACATAACCCAGATAGGTTCTACCTCAACGGATTAATTAGGTGCAACAACTGTGGGAATAGATACTTAGGTATGCAGACAAAATACCCTCATTATATGTGTGCTACCAAAAGGGACGACCCAAAGAAATGTACTTCAACAAATATTAATGCCTCTTTCCTTGATGACCTAGTTTGGTATGTAATGTTGAATAACCTCCAAGACCTCATTGAAAGGGAACTGTCCAACCAAAATGGTCTTGATGAACTCAAAGAAAGGTTAAGGAACGTACAAGATGAGATGGACGACCTTCTAAAACAAGAGGTAAGACATGGAGAGATGTTAATAAGTAACGCATTGACTTTAGAGGCACTAGAAACCATAAGTCAGCGAATCAAAAAAGATAGAGAGAAACTAACAAGAGAGATAAAAGTAGTCAGTTCACAAATTCAGTCTTACAACAAACCTGACCTTTCAGACCTCAACTTTAAGGGTACTGTGAGCCTACCAAATACGGTCAAAAGAGAATTGGCTCAAAAATACATCCATGAAATAGGGGTGTTCGGAATAGACAAAGTTCGCAGGATTGACATTGTATTCAAGTACAAAAGACTTGCCCTTTCATACTATATTCACACAAAGAAAGGTTTTGCTGTCAACAGGCACTATCCTGAATTGATTTTAACGGGGAAGATGCTTAAACAAAAGTTTAAAAAAGCATCTGACGAACTTAGATGGTGGAACAATGTACCTGTTATAAAAGAGGTCAATGACAAGGTTCTTTCGGATAATTTCGATGTAATTGAGGGAGAAGGCTTTGAGATTAAGCTGCCAGATGGTTCTATTCAGCCTACCTTCATGGATTATAAACCCTATTTTTACTATGATAGTGAACCCGAACCAATTTATGACCACGAGGCAAGGGTAACACATTTGATTTAAAATCTAGTATATGAAAAGCTGCTTCCTTGCATTGACATTTCTATTTGGCTCGTACTATTTAATGGGTCAATCCTTGACTGCATCCGAACTGTTGGAGAGGACTATTTCCTATCATGACCCAGAGGGAAGATGGGGAAACCTAAAGGAGAAAATGTATATCACAATGTCCTATCCAGATGGAAGGGAGAGATTAAGCCAAATTGAGGTCGATATGCAGAGGGGGTTTTTTAAGTTGACCGCAATTAACGGAACGGTTACAACTGAACAGACCCTAAACGATGGTGAATGCATCCTAAAGATGAACGGCAGTACGGACATTTCAGAAGAATTGAAAAAAGAGCATAGGTTGAACTGCGACCGTGCAAGAACAATGAAGGACTATTATCTTTACTTATATGGTCTGCCGATGAAACTTAGGGATACGGGTACGAACTTAGACCCCATTGTACAAAGTAAAGTCTTCAAGGGCAAGGAGTATCTTGTTCTAAAAGTTACTTATGACAAAGAAGTGGGTGATGATACTTGGTACTTCTATTTTGACCCTAAGACCTATGCAATGGAAGTGTACCAATTCTTCCATGATGAATCGAAGAATGATGGGGAGTATATCCTACTGAGTGAGATGGAAGTGGTTGCCAACATTAAGATGCCAAAAGTGAGGGCGTGGTACTACAACAAGGATGATAAACACTTGGGTACTGATACCTTGACCAAATCCGAATCTTTGAACTGAAAACGATTATTAATGATGATACATAAAATATACCTTCAACCTAGGTGTAGTAATCCTGCATCATCTTTCCACCATCACAAGTCAACCGATACTTTTTTCGATTTTCATCTGAAATTTCCTTGGAACCATTTAAGCTTGTTTCACATCGGTCCTTATCAAAGATATAGGTATAGAATATGCTATCCTTTTTGACCTCAAGGGCAAATTGCTGTCTAGGAAAGTCCATGCTTATCACACTTAAGCGGTCAGTTGAACCAGGGGTCTTCATGAGTACCTCAAACGAGCCGTTAAATTTGCTCCACTGTTGGTTTGGGTCATGAAAATTGATTGCTCTTTCCAACAACTCTTGAGCAGATAACACATTTTGGATAAGAAGGACTAAAACAAGAATAAACCAGCGCATAACGTAAAATTATGAAATTAAGCAGGTTCTGTAGGTTCTATCCTTGCGGGCTCTACGGAACTGTCATGTTCAACGAAGTAAAGCTCCAAAAGCTCAAATACAACTTCTACTAAATCTTTACTCTCTGTCAATATGGAGAAGTATAGGGTAGTGTTCTTTGGACTTGACTCTTCGGTTCGTGTTCTTGCAACCTGTCTTTCAATCTTGTCAGAAACCAACTTGAACAACTCTTTTTTGCCCTGTAAGGTGCCCTCGATTTCTTCGAAAGACCTGTTTTCAAAAATTCGTTGGGTGTTGGCAATTAGTTTTTCCAGTTCAAGATCCAGCTCTTTGAGCTCTTTGATTTGATTGTACTTTAATTTCTTGTGGTTATTGTTGACATGCTTAAGACTTACTTTGCCTATGTATTCCAATGATTGAGCAATGTCTGTTAGATGCGCTAAGGTATTGATGTAGAAATTACTTGCTCCAACGTTGGCCTCATCCAGGTTTTTGATAAAAAAGAAAAGATGATTTCGAAGATCTTCAATCTCGTCCGAGAGTTTTGTTCCTTGTTTTTTGTTCTTTTTCAAAAGCTCCAAATCTTGTTTGGCCAAACCGTTTATAGAGTTGGTATAGATTTTATTGGTTCTTTTTAGAACATTGGCAATATTGTTGGCGCTTTCTTCGATTACCCCTTGTATGGAGCTGCTTTCGGCTCGATTAAGGCTATCTTCGGCTTTTTGCTCTTTTGCTTTTTTGTTATAAGCCGTATAGTTTCTGATCAATAAAAGTATTGCGGCAAATAAAAGAATGGCAATAGCTGCTCCTTGGCCAAAATTAATAAGAGTCAAAATGGTACCGGCAGATATGAACGCGATAATGGCCGTTCCAAACCAACCACCAATTACATTGAGTACCCCTGCAACGCGATACACTGCACTTTCTGCACCCCAAGCTCGATCTGCCAAGGAGGTTCCCATGGCTACCATAAAAGTTACATAAGTTGTGGACAAAGGCAATTTGTAAGAAGTTGCAATGGAAATCAATATACCTGCAACCATAAGATTAACCGCAGCTCGTACCATGTCAAAAGCAGGAAGTCTGTGAACCCTATCCTGAGACAAGGCGATTACAGGTTTTTCAAACCGCTTATCCAGATTTGCCTTTACTTTTTTCGGTAATAACGAGTTGAAATATTGTGAAAGATTGGAGAACAACCTTACAAGTCCTCTGGAGATATAATTGGGTTGGAACCTCTCTTTGGCCTCACCTTCCCTTGAAAGGTTGATTTCAGTATCAGCTACATAACGCGCCTTTTTGGAAAGCCATAGCGTAACCACCATAACTATTCCTGCAACAAAGAGCAAAAACGTTGGAGTAGGGACTTTTTTAGACAAAACGTCCATGCTGAATTCTGTAGCAGGAACCCCTGAAGCTACCCAAGCTTCATAACTTTGCCATGCGGCAATGGGGACCCCTATGAAATTTACCAAATCATTTCCTGCAAAAGCAAGTGCCAAGGCAAAGGTGCCTACTCCTATAATTATTTTATAGATGTTCCATTTGGCTACATGGATAAATATATACGAAAGGATGGACCATACTACAAAGTTTACCGCCACAATTGGAACCACTTTAGCCTCAAGAAAATCCTTAATTTTCATCCCGCCCAAAATTTCAAAGCTTAAACCGGCATATGGAGTCCCTTTTATCCCTTTCATCAATATAAAATATACCATTGAGGATAAGGCAACTCCTCCGAATAAAGCACCTACCCATTTTGCCTTTTTCTCAAAATTATAGGACAATAACAGTCTGGATATCCACTGAACAATGGCACCAATGGTGAATGCCACCAGAACCGAGAGCAAAATACCTGAGATAATTTGAATGGCCTTGGATGTATTGATATAGTTGACCACATCCGCAAAACTCCCATTGGCAGCACCAATTTTAAGAAGAGACATGGCAACTGCGGCACCCAACAACTCAAAGACTATGGAAACCGTTGTTGAGGTTGGCATTCCGAGTGTATTAAAGAAATCTAGCAGCAATATATCCGTAATCATTACCGCCATAAATATGAACATGATCTCTTGAAAGTAAAACTCTCCTGGATTAAAAATACCTTTCCGGGCGACCTCCATAAGTCCGCTAGAAAATATGGCACCACATGCTATACCGGCACTGGCTATTATCATTATGGTCTTGAAAGAGATGGCTTTAGAGCCAATGGCGGAGTTCAAAAAATTAACCGCATCATTACTTACCCCTACAACCAAATCGGCAATGGCCAAGGCGGCTAGGGCTATAATCATTAAAAGGTAAATATTGTCCATAATCGTTTCTAAAAATAATTGTCAAATGTCTATACTTTGCTGACTATCAATGTTATTTAAAGGTTATTTTTTGCCTAAAAATGTACCTCCATTTGCAATCGATACATCAATTCATCGGTGCCATTGTCAATGGTAAGATAGCTCAAATCCGTTTGAACTTTTAATTTGTGTCCAACAATATATTTTGAAAGACCAAGAGTGTATTGTTTCCTGTCATTTGTAAGTGTAATATTGTCATAATCGAGTGAGGTGTATCTACCAGAAACCTCCAGATTATTTCTGAAAAGATACCCGCTTTGCAAGTTTAAGGCGCTTCCGATCAAAACAATATCCCCTGTTGCCGAATTATCAGAATTCGTGGCAACAGGATCTTTAGCTGTTCTGTGGGCATATTCCCCCATAAACGAAAAACCATTATACTTGAACATGGCATCTACAAATGTTGTGTTGATGTTGGTTTCATAAAAACCAGTGTCATTAGTCATATAGGATCCTTGGTTGCTCCTTGTTTTAACTGCATTGGCATTAATATCGTAAGTTGCCGCTAGCATTAGTTTTGGTGTCTTTTCTCGATTAAGATCAACACCTTTATAGTCTCCCTTGCCTTTGAACTTCCCAAAAGGGAGTAATTCAATTCTTGAAGTATACTGATGCCCACCCAGATTACCAGTCGTCACATTTCTACCTTCGCCTTGCGAGATTGCAAATTTTTCACGAACCAAAAACTTGTCGGTAAGATTAAAGTAATGTCTTAATTGAATGCCCATATCTCGATCTATGGTAAACCTACTGTTCAATAAAGAACGATCCACCTGCTGTAGATTTCCAGAAGAGATAACTCGCTCTATATTGCCCGGAAGTTTGGTTTGCCCTACCCATAGTTCAAAATTCTCATAAAAATTCCACATTACCACCGCATCAAGAATATATCGAGGAGCATTATTAGTAAATTCGCTGGCCCCGGAAAGGTCGCGATTGGACAATCCCAGCTCAAATTTATACCTAAGTTTTGGAGAGTAGGCGAAACCATCAAACTTAAATCTTGATCTTCTAATCAAAAAGTTCTGCTCTGGGTTTATGAAGTCATCATTGTCACTTCTGTCCCAAGTTGCTGTGCCAAGAAATTGCATTCTTAAGGCAAATTTCATGCTCCAAGTACTGTCTTTGCCCATAATATTTAAAAGACCCTTTCCGAATTTAGGAGCTTCAACTTTTTGAGAATAACTGGAGATACTAAAAAGCAGAACAAGGCCAAAGGCCAAGAATTTAAATTTCATCAATACTAGTTTTTGTCGGGTGCAAAGAACCAATACCAATGTTAAGTTAATGTTTGGTTTATGTTATTTTTAAAATGGCCACCTTGGCCAAGGTGGCCATAATCTAGATTTCAAAAAGTAGCTGACAAAAACTAATATATTGAGAAATCTATCGGTCTTAAGACAAAGACAAAAATCCTATAGGAAAACCAATTAATTGTAATCTAAAGATTAACTTATGTTTAAACTTACTGTTTATTTAAAATTCGCAATGGCAATTATACAATGCGGGCATAAACAGTATATTGCACCTTTATTCCAATCTGTATGAACTGGGAAACCCTATTATCTCTTAAACGCCAAGGCGATACGCATAAAAGACTTCGAATAGAACAAGAAGAAACCCGTTTGGGTTTTGAGGTGGACTATGATCGTATCATTTTTTCTTCGGCCTTTAGGAGTCTTCAAGATAAGACCCAAGTAATTCCGCTTCCCATAAGTGTAGGTTCAAAAAAAGATTTTGTACATACCCGCCTCACCCATAGCCTTGAGGTTTCTGTGGTTGGAAGGAGTTTGGGGCGCATTTCGGGAAAGCAAATTTTGGAAAAGTATCCTGCTTTAAAAGAGGTTCATGGTTACAGATTCAATGATTTCGGTGCTATTGTTGCGGCGGCGGCATTGGCTCATGATATTGGCAATCCACCCTTTGGGCACAGTGGCGAAAAGGCTATTGGCAATTATTTTGAACAGGGCAACGGCCAAAAATATAAAGGTTTGCTTTCCGATATTGAGTTTCAGGATTTAGTGAACTTTGAGGGCAACGCCAATGGGTTCAAGTTGCTCACAGAGTCTAGGGAAGGAGTGCCAGGAGGATTGCGTTTAAGTTATGCCACCTTGGGCGCTTTTATGAAGTATCCCAAGGCATCATTGCCCAAAAGGCCCTCTAAGCATATAGCGGATAAAAAGTTTGGTTTTTTTCAGTCCGAGGAAGATTTTTTTATGGATGTGGTCAAGGAACTGGAATTGATTCCCAATCCAAACAATCCAGGGACTGGGTTTTTTAGACATCCGCTGACTTATCTGGTCGAAGCTGCGGATGACATTTGCTACACCATTATCGATTTTGAAGACGGCATCAACTTGGGACTCATTCCGGAAGAATACGCACTAGAGTACCTTATCAACTTAGTCAAAGACAATATCAACACGAAAAAATACAATGCCATGACCACTTCAAGTGATCGATTGAGTTATTTAAGAGCATTGGCTATTAGCACCCTAATCAGGGATGCTGTTGATGTGTTTGTGACCAACGAAACTAAAATTCTAAGTGGTGATTTTGATGCTGCCCTTTTGGATTGCGGCAAATACCAAGCCCAGATTGATGATATTATAAAATTAAGTGTTGAAAAAGTCTACCAATCCACTGAAGTCATAGACAAGGAATTGGCGGGATATAAAATTATCTCGGATATTCTCGATTTGTATACCACTTCATTGATTAATGTTAAGCAAGGTACCGATACCAATTATGATAGACTGCTGTTAAAGAGCCTGCCGGATAATTACAACAATCCAGATAAAACCATCTATAAAATTTTATTGGACACGTGTTGTTTTGTAGCCAGCTTGTCAGATAGTGCGGCAGTCCATATCCACAATAAATTGATGGGCAAACAATTTTAAAAGGCATAGTTGAGCCCTACACCCAGTAATTGTTTAAATTGGATTTTTGGAATACCTGGGTCTACAATGTTACCATCGGCATCCGCCACTTCATCAAACTTGATATCGTCATCAAAAATGACATGGGAACCTATATTGGCGTTAATGTTTTTGTTGACCTTAAGAAGGAAATTTAATTCCCAGTCCACGTCTATGTTTCCAAAACTTTGCAAATAGTCTGAATATAGGCTGATGCGATGATTCATCAGCACATTTTTAAGCACTTCTTTTTCCCAAGAATTGGTCACCAAAAAACCAAACTCCATAAAAGTATGCTCGCCCTTTTCAACCCCAAAAACCCCTTGCTCAGATAAATCTTCGTCCAAAACAAATGTGGCTTTTTGAGTGACAGGAGAAATGTATAGGTTGAATTTTTTTCCATCAGGAATATAACTTGTACCTGCTCCCAGGAATAAATAACCAGGTGCCATAAAACGAGAAATGGGGGTGGTTCTGTTTGGATATTTGTAACCGTTTGAAAATTGGGTGTTAAAGTTGGCTTTCACCGAATAGTACCAATTGGTAATGGTATCTTTTCTAAAACCGAAGGTAGAGGCAAACCTGATTTGATCATCTGTTTTTCTAAGCTGCCTTCCCTCTTGGGCATTTAGCCCATAGCGCAAACGGAGCTCATTGTTCCAGTTGAGGTAGCGGAATTTGTAATTCCGGTTGAATTTCATGTTGGCAAGGGCGGAAACAGAATTGTCGCCACCTGCATTCCAGTTGACAAAGGCAACCTCATTAATATTGAGTGCAAATTGATTGGTTTTGTCCCAAAAAGAGTGCGGCACAAATCGCTTGTATTTTTTTAAAATGGGTTTAATCCGATTAAGTACTGTCACTGGACTTGTTAATTTTGCGCCACGTGGTACATACTTAAGTTTAATATCCTTTATTCGGATAACTTCAAAGGCTGAAGCAGTGGTATCTGGGTCTCGTTCAAAAACGCTTAAAGGGTTTACTTGAGCGTACGATGATAGAAAAGAGCACAGGAAAAAAAACAAAAAACAAATTATTGGTCGCATTGGTTGAGGGTTGACTTTATATAAGAATGTATTGCATCAAAATCTATACCAGCCATCGCTTGGGTTTCAGGAATTGTTCCGTGTTCAACAAATTTGTCAGGAACTCCAAAAACCTTAACGGTTTTATGGTAACCTTCACGATTGGCAAATTCTAAAATTGCTGAACCAAAGCCGCCAGTTTTGCATCCATCTTCAAGAGTAATGATATGATTGTACTTTTTGAAGATTTTATGAAGCATTTTCATATCCAATGGTTTTACAAACCGCATATTGTAATGCCCGATAGTGTCTTTATGGTCTATTTCATCAAGTATTTTAAAAACCATATTACCGATATGTCCTATGGAAAGGATAGCGATTGAGATTCCTTCTTTTATGCAATTCGCTGAACCAATCTTTATGGTCTCATAATGATTCTTCCAACCCAAGTGTAAACCACGCCCTCTTGGGTAACGAATGGCAATAGGGCCATTTAGGCCTAACTGCGCGGTATACATAATGTTGCGAAGCTCCATTTCGTTCATGGGTGCAAAAATGATCAAGTTTGGGATACATCGCAAATAAGCCAAATCAAATACACCATGATGCGTTGCACCATCCTGTCCAACAAGTCCGGCTCTGTCCAAGCAAAAAATAACCGGTAGATTCTGAAGTGCTACATCATGTATTACTTGATCATAGGCGCGTTGCAAAAATGTGGAATAAATATTACAAAAAGGAACAAGTCCTTGGGTTGCCATTCCTGCGGCTAAGGTAACGGCATGTTGCTCCGCGATACCAACGTCAAACGCCCTTTCAGGAATTTCATCCATCATGAATTTAAGGGAACTTCCTGTAGGCATTGCGGGTGTGATACCTACAATTTTTTCATTCTTCTTTGCAAGGTCGACCAATGTATGTCCAAAAACATCTTGGTATTTGGGAGGAAGATGTTCTTTAGATTTTTTTAGTCGTTCACCAGTATCCTTATCAAATTTTCCAGGAGCATGATAGACGACTTGGTTTTCTTCCGCTTTTTTAAGCCCCTTTCCTTTAGTTGTAATAATGTGGAGCAATTTAGGACCTTTGACCGTCTTAAGACGATTCAGTTCTTTAATCAACACTTCCATATCATGCCCATCAACGGGTCCTGTGTAATCTAGATTTAGACACTCAAAGATGTTTTCGTCTTTTGCCGTTCCCTTCTTTACGTTGGTCAAGTATTTTTTTAGTGCTCCTACACTTGGGTCAATACCAATGGCATTATCGTTTAAAATAATAAGTGTGTTGACATCGGTAACACCTAGATGGTTCAATCCTTCAAATGCCATTCCGCTTGCAATGGAGGCATCTCCTACTACTGCTATGTGATGTTTGGACATATCTCCCTGCAGTTTTGATGCCAGTGCCATGCCCAAAGCTGCGGAAATGGCTGTTGAGCTATGTCCGGTTCCAAAATCATCATACTCACTCTCACTTCTTTTTGGGAATCCACTGATGCCTCCTATTTGCCTGTTGGAATCAAAGATATCTTTTCGACCTGTTAGTATTTTATGGCCATATGCCTGATGGCCCACATCCCAAATCAATTTGTCATTTGGGGCATTAAAAACGTAATGTATTGCAATGGTTAGCTCAACAACTCCTAAACTGGCACCAAGGTGTCCCTCTTTTGTAGAGACAACATCTATAATAAACCCCCTCAGTTCTTGGGCAAGTTGAGAAAGATTGTCCAATGGCAGTTTTTTTAGGTCCGCTGGAGAGTTGATATGTGATAAAAGCTTTTCCAAGAAATTAAAAACAAAAATACCTATTATTGGTAAATTGTTATGTGTAGTTTAGTTATCTTAAAATTGGACAGGAAATGGTGGAGAATCCATTCGACGACACATATTTTATGAAGAAAGCTTTGCAAGAGGCTGAGATTGCTTTCGAAAGGGGTGAGGTGCCCGTAGGAGCTGTGGTAACCGTGAACAATAGAATTATTGGAAGAGCACATAATCTGACGGAACGTTTGCATGATGTGACTGCGCATGCTGAAATGCAGGCCATTACCGCGGCTTCGAACTTTTTGGGAGGAAAGTATCTTCATGGATGCACCCTATATGTTACTTTGGAGCCCTGTCAAATGTGTGCAGGGGCTTTATACTGGAGCCAGATTTCAAAAGTTGTTTATGGAGCTCCCGATTTGGAGCGCGGTTACAAGGTTATGGGTGGGAATCTGCATCCAAAAACGGAAATTGTCGGTGGAATTTTGGAAAATGAAGCTTCGGAAATGTTGAAACGTTTTTTTATCCAAAGAAGGAATTTAAATTAAATAAAAATCCCGACCTACGGGCCGGGATTCAAACAAATCAAAATAAAATATTGTTGTTAGATTACTTGCACTTGTGCAGCAACCACTCCTTTTCTTCCTTCTTCTTCTTGGTATTCTACTTTGTCGCCTTCGTTCAATGATACTCCGTTCAATGCAGTAACATGAACAAAGATGTCTTTTCCGGTGTCGTCGTTGGTAATGAATCCATAACCTTTAGATTCATTAAAAAATTTTACTGTTCCAGTCATTAAAAAAAATAATTGTTAAAACACGAAAATATACTATTTAAAATGGCTAGAGGTAAAATGTGCGTGAAATCTTTGAAAAATTATTGATTTTCAGATTTTTTTTCTTCCTGAGACTGCATTTTTCTGATGTTTTCCTTGGTCAACATATAATCTTTCATATCCTTTCCCTTGCTTTCCTTGAACAAAAAAAGCGGCATTGCAATCAAAAAAAGCGCTGCTGTCCCCGCCCCAATAAACTTATTGGCCGTAGCTGTTTGCTCTTCTTTAATGCTAAAACCATAAATAATGGATCCAAAAGAAAACAAGACAATAAGGACAATCAGGTATTTCATTTTGAACTTCATCGGGTATAATTTATGAGTTTTCTCCGGTAAGCGGTCAATAGTTTGGACTTGGAAATAAAGCCCACATATTTACCATCTTTGATTACTGGAAGATTCCAAGCTCCGCTATCCTGAAACTTTTGCATTACAGCTTTCATATTGTCCGAATCATAAAAAATATGCTCGGGAGGGGCGTGCATAAGATTTTTGACAAAGGTTGATTCATAAAGCGACCTATCGAACATAAATTCTCGAATATCATCCAAAACAATAATACCCATCAATTTTTCTTCCTCGTTAAGTACAGGAAAGATATTTCGCTTGGATTTAGAAACAGATTCATGCAGCATTTGGCCCAGCGACATCTCAGGATGCACTGACCTAAAGTTGGTTTCAATAACGTTGTCCATTTCCATAAGGCCCAAAACCATCTGATCTTTGTTGTGGGTTAGCAATGCCCCTATTTTTGCTAGCTCCTTGGTATATATAGTATAGTCCAAGGCATTTTTGGTGATGAGAAACGAAATGGAAGCCGTAATCATCAAAGGAACAAAAAGTTGGTAGCCTCCAGTGATTTCTGCAATCAAGAAGATTGCCGTTAAAGGGGCATGGATTACTCCTGCAATCAATCCTGCCATTCCAATTAAAGTGAAGTTACTTTCGGAAACTGAAAATCCAAGACCAATATTGTTGATGACCTTGGCTACAACATTGCCCAAAGCGCTTCCCATGACCATTGTGGGAATGAAGATTCCACCTGCACCGCCTGCAGCAAATGTAGCTGTCATTGCAATTGCCTTAAAAATGGTGATGCCAAACAGAAGTGCAATGACCATCCAAATGTTATCGATATAGGCGTCAAAAGGTGTTGTGCCAAGTGCTTTTAGATGATTTCCATCCAGTAGATTGTTGATAAAACCAAAACCTTCACCATATAGTGGAGGAATAGCATACAACATGATTCCTATAGCAATCCCGCCGACCAGCAATTTATATTTCGGACTTTTAAACCGTTTGAAGAATTCCAAAATACCAAAGTACATTTTCGTGAAATAGATAGAAGCAAATGCAGTGCCTACCCCCAACAGTACATAAAATAAGGTGTCATTAAGTTGAAACCCTTCGGATAACGAAAAACTAAAGAGTACTTCGTTCCCTAGAAAAAAGTAGGAGGTAAGCACCCCTGAAATAGAAGCTAATAAAAGTGGTAGCATGGACAACATGGTAAGATCCAAAGTGAATACTTCCACCGCAAAAATGATAGCGGCAATAGGGGACTGAAAAATGGATGAAATGGCGCCCGCGGATGCGCAGGCCACCAAAAGCGACCTTGTTTTGGCATCTATATGAAACAATCTACTCAAATTGGAACTCAATGCGGAACCTGATTTAACGGCTGGCCCCAGCAATCCAACAGAACCTCCAAAACCAACGGTTAAGGGAGCTGCAATCAAGGGAGTATAAATGTTTTTAACCTTTAGTATGCCTCCTTTTTTGGATAAAGCAAAGATTATGGAAGACACGGCATGTTGAATAGGCTTTTTATGCACATATTTTACATATAGATAGACCAAGGTTAAGCCAATAATCGGCAAAACAAAATATAATTGGTTTTGAGAAAATACAATTCCCTCTTCCAGTGCGGATTGAATAAAGTAGGTAACATTTTTTAAAGTGACGGATACCAATCCGGCCAAAAACCCAACCACTATACTCATGATGTGCACAAAAGTGCGATTGGAGATATTTTTATATCGCCATTTTAGGAAACGGGTGAGCCAGTTTTTCTTTTTGTTGGACATGAAGAACTATGAGATACTTAAAAGTATTAAAAAATCCCGCTCAAAGGCGGGATGTTAGTTTACTTAGATATCCAATTTAAGATGCAGTTCCTTCAATTGTTCTTCATCAATTGTAGCAGGAGCATCAATCATCACATCTCTTCCGCTATTGTTTTTCGGGAAGGCGATAAAATCTCGAATGGTTTCTTGGCCACCTAAAATGGCAACTAGTCTATCTAAACCAAAAGCGATTCCACCATGAGGAGGCGCTCCATATTGGAACGCATCCATTAGAAAGCCGAATTGGGCTTTGGCTTCTTCAGGAGTGAACCCTAAATGTTTGAACATAGTGGCCTGAATTTCTTTATCATGGATTCTGATGGAACCACCACCTATTTCGTTTCCGTTCAATACCAAATCATACGCATTGGCTTTCACTTTACCTGGTTCCGTTTCCAATAACTCCAACTGACCTGGTTTAGGAGAGGTGAATGGATGGTGCATGGCATGATAAGTACCAGTTTCTTCATCCAATTCCAATAATGGAAAATCAATGACCCAAAGTGGAGCAAATTCATCTGGTTTTCTAAGGCCCAAACGCTCAGCTAACTCCATGCGAAGAGCACTTAGCTGCGCTCTGGTCTCATTGATGGTTCCAGAAAGCACACATATTAAGTCGCCTGCTTTGGCATTGGTTGCTTCTGCCCATTTGGCCAAATCTTCTTGGTCATAGAATTTATCCACAGACGATTTATAGGTGCCATCTTCATTGCATTTTACATAGACCATGCCTTTGGCTCCAACTTGAGGGCGTTTTACCCAATCAATGAGTTTGTCAATTTCTTTTCGGGTGTACGAAGCTCCACCGGGAACAGCGATTCCGACCACCAATTCTGCTGAGTTGAAGACATTAAAATCTTTGTGTTGGGCAACAGCATTCAATTCACCGAATTCCATACCAAAACGGACATCGGGTTTGTCGTTGCCAAATCGCTTCATGGCTTCATCATAGGTTATTCTTGGAAAATCTTCTACATCTATTCCTTTAATTTCCTTTAAAAGATGCTTGGTCAAGCCTTCAAACGCATTCAAAATATCTTCTTGCTCAACAAAGGCCATTTCGCAATCAATCTGGGTAAATTCTGGCTGCCTATCGGCACGAAGATCTTCATCCCTGAAACATTTCACAATCTGGAAATACTTATCCATTCCCCCGACCATCAGCAATTGCTTAAAGGTTTGTGGTGACTGAGGCAATGCATAAAATTGACCTTCGTTCATGCGACTAGGCACTACAAAATCCCTCGCACCTTCGGGTGTGGACTTAATAAGATATGGAGTTTCAACTTCGATAAATCCCTTGTCGGAAAGGTGTTTCCTTACCTCCATGGTCACCTTATGCCTAAAGATAAGGTTGTCTTTGACAGGGTTTCTTCGGATATCCAGATATCGGTATTTCATGCGGATGTCTTCACCACCATCAGTATCGTCTTCAATGGTGAATGGAGGAAGAAGCGAATCGTTCAGGATTTCAAGTTCTTTTACAAGTACCTCAATATCTCCTGTAGGGATGTTGGGATTTTTGGAGGCTCTTTCAATGATTTCTCCTTTTATCCTTATTACGGACTCCCTTCCCAATACTTTGGCTTTGTCCAATAATTCGGATGATGTACGGTCTTGATCAAAAACCAATTGCGTAAGGCCATAGCGATCTCTAAGGTCTACCCAGACCACAAAACCTTTATCCCTTACTTTATGTACCCATCCACTTAGGGTTACTGCTGAATTGATGTCAGATGCCCTTAGGGCGCCGCAAGTATTGTCTCTATACATGATATCTCTTAATGGAGGGCAAATTTAAGAGGAATGTCAAAATTTCTTGCTACATATATACATTTTCTGATATGGAATGTTAGCTAAAGGGATTGATTTATTTTATAAAATAATCAGATTTAATGTAATATTTTTCGATGAAACCCTTCGTTTTAAAAACTTAACATTGGATAATTATCTGATTATTAGTTATATATGATGTAAATGTAAATTTAATGTTATGTAAATATGTCTTTAATGTAAAATACTTCCTATCTTTATTACGTTAAGATTATTAAACAAGTTAAAACCTATAGCATATGAAGAAAGCAGTATTTTTTATGGCGGTGCTATTTTCGGTTTGTATGTATTCCCAGAACTCTGAGCCTACTTTGGAAAAGGTGGGTGAAATGGTAAAAGCAACATATTTTCACGAAAATGGCCAAATTGCCCAAACGGGACATTTTTTAAACGGTAAGTTGCACGGACAATGGTTCATGTATAACACAGAAGGTAAAAAGATAGCTTCGGGCAAGTACATAAATGGCGTAAAGTCTGGAAAATGGTTTTTCTGGGAAAAGGAGATTTTGAGGGAGGTGGATTTTTCAGAAAACCGCATTGTTGATGTAAAAAATTGGAATCAATCCGAAATTGCGTCAACAAATCGATAACAAAAAAACAATTACAAAAAAGCCCCGGTTTTGACCGGGGCTTTTTTTTTGAAAACAACTTTTCCAACTACGCTGCAATATCTAAAACATTCTTGTTGTTTTCTTCTTTTCTCACTTTTCTTCTATGGAGTCTTACCTTAACTCTGTAAACCAAACTGAATAGTATTGGAACCACAATCAAGGTCAAGAAGGTGGCAACCAACAATCCGTAGATTACAGTCCAAGCTAAAGGCCCCCAGAAAATTACGTTATCTCCTCCAAAGTAAATGTTAGGGTTGAACTCGCTGAACAATGTAAAAAAGTTGATGTTGAATCCGGTTGCTAGTGGAATCAGCCCAAGAATCGTAGTGATTGCGGTCAACAGAACTGGACGTAGCCTTGCTTTACCACCTTTAACCACAGCTTCCATAAAGTCCTTGGAATCTAAAAGATCTTCTTCCTCCAAATCGAGTTCTACTTTTTTCCTATCAATCAATAACTGAGTGTAATCCAATAGCACCACACCATTGTTTACTACGATACCTGCCAGTGAAATAATTCCCATCATGGTCATCATAATTACAAAGGCGCTTCCCGTGGCTACTATTCCTCCAAATACCCCTATCAAACTCAAGAAAATTGCAAGCATGATGATTCCGGGCTTGGAAATCGAATTAAACTGGAAAATCAAAATAAAGAAGATCAATCCGAGTCCGGTAAAAAATGCTCCCATAAGGAAGGCCATTTGCTTATTTTGTTCTTCGATCTGACCAGTATAGTCAATTTTAATGTCCGCAGGAAGGTCGGTAAATCCAGCCATTTCTTCCTGTACCTTGCTAACAATGGCTCCGGCATCAGTAAACCCAGGGGCCAAAGCGGAATAAACGGTAACCACTCTTTGCGTTTCTCTATGTTTAATGGCACTGAAGCCAGAGGTATTCACCTGTTTTGCTACTGCGGATATAGGAACTTCTTTGGTTTGTCCAGAGTTCTGATCTTTAAAAGTGATTTTTTGGTTAAAGATAGCACTGGTGTTGTATCGGTTCTCTTCATTAAAGCGAACATAAATGTCGTAATCTTCACCATCTTCCTTATAAATACCAGCTTTTGCTCCAAAAATGGAATTTCGAAGCTGCTGTCCGACCTGTCCTGTAGACACACCAAGTTCTCCAGCCTTTTTACGGTCTACTTCAACCAACATGGATGGCTTGGATTTGTTCACATCAATTTTAAGCTCGTCAATTCCGGGAATATTTTTGGAATTGATATAATTCCGCATTTTTTCGGCTGTAGTAATAAGCTCGGAATAGTCATTACCTTCCAATTCAATATTTATTGGATATCCAGTGGGAGGACCCACGGCATCTTTTTCGACCGAAATGGCAACACCAGGGTAAACATCCTTCAATGCTTCCTGAACTTTTTTCAATAATTCGTTACTATCTGCCCCCTCTCGGAACTTGTATTCTCGCATGGTGGAGGTAATTTTTCCACGGTGAGGCATCTCTGCCGCGGAACCTCCATCTGTTTGTGGGTTACCCGCACCTTCACCCACTTGGGAAACTGCACTTTCTACCAAGAAGTTATAGTCTCCGTGCAAGTACGCGTCTTCGTTTACGATTTCATAGACCCGCTTTTCGATATCTTGGGTAATTTCATTGGTTTTTTTGATATCTGTCCCTTCAGGATATTCGATATAAACAATAATCTGGTTTGGGGTGTTGTCAGGGAAAAACTCCACTTTGGTTCGCTGACTGCCAACTGAAGCTCCAAAGCCCATAAAGGCAACGATGAGCAACACAAATGTTCCAATGGCGATAAAAATTGGCTTTCTACCTGTTAATGCCCTACGTAATGTTCTTTCATAGAATTTCTCCCATCTTGGTAATACCCTGTTTTGGAATCCATTGGCCCAACCTCTTAAGAAAAGCCTGTAAACCCAAAGCATGATGGCAGTAAAGACCATAAGGGTACCCAAAGCTCTGTAGCTTCCTCCAAAAAGGATAATCAACAATCCAATTCCTGCAACGATTGATGTTATTTGGATTATTTGCTTCATAGGCATTTCCTTGTCCTCAGTAGTCATATAGCGTGAAACCAATACCGAGTTAAAGAAGATGGCCACAAATAGGGAAGAACCTAATACTACGGATAGGGTCACCGGGAAATATATCATAAACTGTCCCATTACCCCTGGCCATAACCCTAGCGGAACGAAGGCCGCTACTGTCGTCAAAGTCGAAATAATGATTGGAAATGCAATTTCACCTATTCCTTTTTTGGCAGCCTCCAAGCGAGACATTCCTTCTTGGTCAATAAGACGGTACACATTTTCTACAACCACAATACCGTTATCTACTAGCATTCCCAATCCCATAATCAGACCAAACAAGATCATGGTGTTCATGGTATACCCCAAGGTGCTCAAAATCATGAGCGACATGAACATGGACATGGGGATTGCGAATCCAACAAAGAGTGCGTTCTTAAATCCTAAAAAGAACATAAGAACGGTTACCACCAGAATAATCCCGAAGATGATATTGTTTACCAAATCGTCCACTTGACCAATGGTCTTTGAAGATTGGTCGTTGGCAATGGAGACTTCAAGGTCTTGGGGGAATACATTTTTAACTGCATTTTCTACAATTACTTGAATCTGTTCAGCCGCAGCCACCATGTTTTTACCAGCACGTTTTTTAACATCCAACATTACTACCGGATGTCCAAACTCTCTTGCATAAGTGGTCTTGTCCTCTTCCTTAAAAGTTACTTTGGCAACATCTCTTAGATATACAGGGTCTCCATTTTCTGATTTTACCACAAAGTTGTTCAAATCGTTGGGCTTGTCAATTTCACCAACAATTCTAATAGTTCTGCGCTGCCCGCTGGTAATAAGGTTACCGGCGGAAGTGGTCATGTTTTCCCTGCTGATGGCATTGATAATATCATCAAAGCTTACTTGGGCAGCCATCATTTTATAGATGTCAACAGCAACTTCAACTTCTTTTTCCTGCGCACCACGGATATCCACCTGCTTTATCTCTGATAATCCCTCAATTTCATCTTCCAAATACTCACCATATTCTTTAAGTTTATCCACTGGATAATCTCCTGAGATGTTGATATTGAGAATTGGGATTTCTTCAGACATACTCAGGTCAAAAACATTCGGTTCCACTTTGGCGCCGTTAAATGTCGGCCAATCCTCTCCCGCTGTTTGGGAGTCAACCTCATCCTTAACCTTTTGCTTTGCAGCCTCAACAGTAATATTTTCGTCAAATTCCACAATGATCATGGAATAATCTTCTTGCGAGGTTGAGGTAATCTCAACCACATTACTTACGGTCTTAAGTTCATCTTCAAGAGGGTCAGTTATCAGTTTTTCAATATCTTCCGCGGTGTTTCCGGGATAGAGCGAACTGATATAGATTTTGGTTTCTTTAATTTCGGGGAAGTTCTCTCTTGGCATACTAAAGTATGCTGAAGCCCCTAGAAAAAGAATTACTGCAATCAAAACATACATGGTTGTTTTGTTGTCGATGGCCCATGAGGACAATCTGAATTCTTTATCTACTTGTTTCTTTTGTTTACTCATGCTGTATAAGTCTTAGGTCTATAGTTGATAGACGTTAGTTGATGGTTTTCCACAGAGATGCTCTGTTGACTATTTCCCATGGCCTTGATCACCATTCTTAATTCTTACCTTCTGTCCTTCCTTTACACTACGTGCCCCTTCATCAATTATACCATCTCCACTGTTAATTCCGGAAAGTACCTCTACAAAATCACCTTGGGTTTTTCCAGTGGTGATAATAGCTTTGTGTGCAATGGCATCGGAGGAGGTAGAATCAGCTCCAATTAAATACACATATTGCTCTCCTTCTGCATTTTCTGACACAATACTTTGAGGAATTAAGATGGCCTTGTCATTGGTGTAATCATTGATCATCACTTTGGCAGTAAGGTTCGGCTTTACTTTTCCTCCTTCGCTAGGAACTGGAATTTCAGCGGTAAAAGACCTGTTACTAGGATTGATAAAATTACCAGTTTGCCTTATTTTGGTAGTTACGCTATCTCCCAATACGGGGAAATAAACATGAACGTCCTTACCAGGGGTTACATTTGGCAAATGACTTTCAGGAACCTCAACTTCAATGTACATATTGGATAGATTCACAATTCTGAAAACTTCCGACCCTGGGCCTGGACTAACCACTGTACCTTGATCTTTTATTACGTCATCGATAATTCCCGAAAAAGGAGCTCTAATAGCAGATTTGCCCACTTGGCTCTGCATTTGCTTTACTGCATTTTCTTGAGCTTCATAGGAAGTCTTTGCCTCCAAATATTGAATCTCGGAACCAATGTTCTGATCCCACAATCTTTTTTGACGCTCAAAGGTAGTCTTGGCAAGTGCAGCCTGCGTTTTTAATTGGGCTAATTGACTGGACAAGCCACCATCATCGATAGATGCCAATATTTGTCCTTTTGAAACTTTCTGCCCCTCTTTGACATAAACTCGGTTCAGTGTACCGGCCATTTCGGGGTAGATAAGTACATTTTGTTTGGTCATTACGTCACCTTGAAGCTCCAAATAATGATTGAATTTTTGGGTTTTGGCTTCTATTGTTGTTACCAAGGGCAATTTGGCATTGTCATCCAAAGAGGAGATTACAGAATCCAAAATATGAAGGTCTTTTTCTAGGGCCTTTCGTTGCTCGGAGATTTCCGCTTGCTTTGCGCGAATAACATTTAGATCATTGCTTGCAATTGCGCTTTCCACGGTATTTTTATCACCACCTCCACATGCGTAGAGAACCATGGCAGCTAAGACAATGTATGTTATGTTTTTCATGATGATAAGGTTTTTCTATTTAGATTATTGATTTAATATAATTTCCAATTCTGTTTTGTTGTTGATTACGTCCACCATAGATTGTAGATATTCTTGCTGGGTGGAATATAATTGGGTTTGGGCCTGTCTAAGCTCAAAACTGGTCGCTAAACCTTCAGAATATTTTATCTGATTCTTGTTTTCAATACGTTCAGCGAGCTCCAAATTCTGTTTGGAAGTACCGTATTCCTCAATGGCCAAAATGTACTCGCTTTTGGCGCTTTCCAGTTGTAATCGGATTTGCTCTTCTGCTTCCGTTAGCTGGGTTTTGGCCTTTTCCAAGGCAATTTTGGCGCGTTGTGTGCTTGCACTTCTGCCGAAGGAACTAAAAATAGGAACGTTTAAATTGAAACCTAACACGGATGAACCAAACCATTCTTGGCCACTGCTTAAAAAGTTGAAACGATCACTAAATGAAGATCCGCCATAGTTGACAAAGGCATTAAGTGTGGGTAATGCTCTACTCTTGGCCAATTTATGTTCAAAATAGCGTTGCTCTTCCAAGTTGATGGCCAATTTGTAGTCCACGTTGTTCTCAATATTGAATTGAGAATCAATCAGGCCAAAGTTTATCTGTTTTTGTGTGAGGTCATCCAAGCCCTCGGTCAAAACCGTAGCATTTTCGATGGGTAATCCCAATACAAGATTCAACATTTGAAGGGTTATTTTCTCGAGACGCTTGGCATTCTTGAGTTGATTTTCAACAGAAGACAGAGTGATTTGAAGCTGATCTACACTTTCTTCATCACCAAGTCCATTTTCAAAGATGCGCTTGGTCTCATATAGGTTCTTCTCAAGGGTAGCTTTATTGTTTTCTGAAATCAAAACGCTCTCTTGAGCCAAAAGCACATTGCCATAGGCTTCCACAACTGCTTTTCGAACTTCAAGGTCCGTTTTCTCCTTGTTGTTTTGGCTATAGCTTAAAAATGCTTTGGTGGCCTGAACCCCCACAATATAGGATCCATCGAAAATCTGTTGCTCCAAGGTGGCAGTTGCCGTTGCTGATTGTGGTTGTCCGAAAACTACTTCAACAAAAGTTCCAGGTTCTCCATCTGGGAAAAACTCAGCTGGAATCTGGCTTACAGGCTGCTTCAGCTGATTTTGATAATTGATAGCTCCTGAAATTTGAGGTAATCCGGTTGCAATGGTTTCCCACTTTTGCTTTTGGGCATCCACGATGTCCCTATTTGCATTAATAGCGCTATAATTATGTTCTAGCGCATGGGCTATGGCCTCGTCCAAACTAAAACTGTTTGAAGTTTGTGCCTGCATGTACAATGGCAGTGCCAAAAGCAGGCCAATGATGGTTGATCGCATTTATTCTTGATTTGAATTGATGATTGAGTTTAATATTTTTCGTCCCTTTGGAGTTACAATACCCCTCAGATGATATTCTAGATAGTAATCCATAAGTTGCGACATGGAGAAAATTTGAATCGGAAAAAGGCTATTGTCCTTTATGCTGATAACTCCTGAGAAATAAATCCGCCCCACAAATTCAACATTCAAATTTTCACGATATATGCCCATGTCCATTCCCCGTTTCACATTGTCAAAAACACATTCGTGCATTACCTCAAATTGTTTTTTCTTCAAGGTTTCATGTATTTTTGGATAGTATTTCTGCAATTGGTATTGGGGTGAGGATTTTTCGTCTTTTAGATGAAGCATGACAAACCTTTTTATTTCATATAGCTCCTCGATAGGGTTTTTCTGCAGCGCAATAATTTCGTCGATTCCATTTGAAATAAACCAGAACAATGCTATAGTGCTTTCCTCTACTAGTTTGGTCTTGTTTTCAAAATGGGAATAGATTGTTTTTTTCGAAATTCCCATTTCGTTGGCCAAATCATCCATCGTCACACTCTTGAAACCTAGGTTCAAAAACAGTTCAGTCGCCTTATGTAAAATCTTTTCTCGCATAATCGCCAGCAAAAATAATTCTGGAAACTTTAAAAACAAAAAAAGTTTCCAAAGTTTTACAATTATTTAACGATTGTGATTCAGTGATTATTCGCTGCTAATCAACACTATATTGACGAACGGGGGCAGGAGAATTGGACTGACCTGTTGTTTTAGGTTTTGAACTCCAAAAAAAAGCCCTTCGCCCGTAGTTTTCTATTCTTTGGAGCACATTAGTTCTCTTCTTCGGTGTCATTTGCTTTTTCAGTTTTAACTCGTTGTACATAGGAATCAAAGGCTGCCTTGCCTTCTTCTTTCCAATATTGATCATAGTAGGTCCAATCGGAACCCCCATTTTTCGGGTCGCAAAAACGATCCCATTTTTTGTGCTTTTTGTGTTTTTTGCTACCTGGTCCTGATGAATCACTTCCAAATCCAAAAATGATTTTTGCCAATAATAGCAAGCCAAAAGATTGCCAGTAGGTAAGGGTGGTCAATCCAAAAATATCGGGCATGAGCCAGTTCCATAACCACATAAACACAAACCCCATTAAAAATATAAAGAGGATGCCCATAACAATCATGAAAAATATCTTGAACCCTTTGGTTACATATTTCTTCACTTTTTTCTCCACTTTTCTTTCATAGTATAGATCACTTGGTTCCATATCTTTTAGTTTTTTATACTCTTATTTTTTTCTGTTTCTAAATATTCTGATAGCAGGGATAGCGCCCGATGCCTTCTTGACATTAGTGTACCGGGCGATATGCCTGTTTGTTCTGCAATTTCCCTATAGGAATAACCTTCAAAGTCTACTGCGATAATGATGTCTTGGTACGAAGACCTCAGACGTTTGATCGCATTTTTCAGGGCGTGCATCAATTCTTCCGGATACGAATTGTCTGCCTTCCCATAAAACAATTCAGCAAACTCGGCCCATTGTGTTTCCAAACCTTCACTTTCGTGGACACTTTCTTTTTTGGTGCGCATCACATCAATGATCTTGTTTCTTACCGAGTTGTAAACAAAACCGGCAATGTTGGTGATGGGAGATAAATCATCCGACCTAGAGAATATTCGTAAGGCTACGTCCTGGACAATATCCTCGGCATCGCGTTCGGTGGAATCATGCACTTTAGATTGTACATACCCCTTGAGCGACTGATATTCGTCGTTAAAAAAGGCCGTTAGATTATTATAATTCTCTTTGTTGGTCACCGTTTAAAAAAGACTGTTTGCTGTCTTCAACTATAAAGACGAAGGTTTTCAAATCTATTGCGTTTTTTTGGCAAACTTTTTTCTAATCTTGCTAAATTTTTGTTTTTAAGTATTGAAAATGAATGTGATAGGGATGTATTAATATTTGTCCGCTAAATTCATTAATTGCGCTTATTTTTGGTGCATGATGAATTCCGAGTCCGTGGACATATACCGATCCGCATTTATTTCCCACTTAGAAAATAAGGTGAAACTACAAGAACCTCAAAATCTATATGAGCCCATGGTTTATATTTTGGGTTTGGGAGGAAAGCGTTTGCGCCCTGTGCTTGCTTTAATGACCACCGATTTGTTTGGAGGAAACTATGAAGATGCTTTAGATGCGGCTTTGACGGTTGAGGTATTCCATAACTTTTCTTTGGTGCATGATGATATTATGGATGATGCGCCTTTACGGAGGGGAAAAACCACCGTACATGAAAAATGGGATATCAATACCGGAATTTTGTCCGGAGATGCTATGTTGATTAATTCCTATCAATATTTGGAGAGTTATCCTCCCGATGTGTTTAAGAAATTGACTTCACTTTTTAGCAAAACAGCCATTGAGGTTTGCGAAGGACAACAATTCGATGTGGATTTTGAATCACGCGATGATGTTACCATTCCCGAATACCTTAAAATGATTGAATACAAAACGGCAGTTTTGGTCGCAGCTGCCATGAAGATGGGAGCGATAATCGCAAACGCTTCGGAAGCCAACACCAATGCGATTTATGAGTTCGGCAAAAATTTGGGCATCGCTTTTCAATTGCAAGATGACTATTTGGATGCTTTCGGTGACCCTAAAACCTTTGGAAAACAAGTTGGTGGTGACATTATCGAAAACAAAAAAACCTTTCTCTACTTAAAAGCGTTGGAAGCCGCGCCCCAAGATCAGAAAGAAGGCCTTATGCATCTCTATTCCCTAAAACCTGAAGATTCTGAGGCTAAAGTAAGCACAGTGAAATCCATTTTTGAGAAAAGTGGTGCTGTGGAAAAGACCAAAGCTGAGATTGAAGCCTACACTCAAAAGGCATTTGATGCTTTGACGAACATTAATATGCCAGAATCCAATAAATTAGTGTTACGGCAATTTGGGGAATCCCTAATGGGACGAACTGTTTAGAAGTCACTTCGAGTGTCCCGAACGAATGCTGAGCGGAGTCGAAGCATGCTCGGGATGTATCGAGAAGCTTTTCAGTCAAAATTTACTTGTTTTCGATACGATTTTTTGCAAAAATCACTCAAACTGACGTAAATTTCTTCAACCTTAAAATATTCTACCAAAAAGTGCTTTTACAAAAGGAAGCTTTGGGCAGGCGCTGATAATTTGAAGATCTTCCCAAAGGGAAGTTTCCTCATCCAAGAATTTAAGAATCAATTGCGGCTTTCTTTTTTTGAACATAGCTTCAAATATGGAATGCCCTAAATGGTTATGCTTGTACAAAATGTCTAAGAGCAACAAATCATAAAACCAAAACTTTGTCCTTTTGTGGAATTTGGACAAGGGTTTCCCTTTTTTCAAATGAACAACCAAATCAGTAACCTTTTTGCTGGTGTTGTAAAACGTAAAACCAGTGCTGGGTTTGGCCCATCCTCCCGCAATACCAATATGCATGACTCTATCGGAATTGTGTTTGTGGAACTTGTAGCAGGTCATGGGAATGGTACCTTGCTCCACCTCCATGATTTCAAAGTTTGTATTCCCTAGTTTTTGTTCGATATAATCTCGGATTCCCGCTTCGTATTCTGATTTTTCAAGGAAATGTTCCGAGAATAAAGTGTATTCCAGAAGTGCCTCAGTTTCCGAAAAGGGAAGCACGTACATAAACCGGGTATTTTCTTTTTGTGGAATGGAAAAGTCCATAAAAGTGGCTTCTCCGGGTTTAAAAATTGGTTTTTCTGTTTTTATAAACCAACCTAAAAAGTGCTGTTGCAACAAGGGATATTTTTGCTGCTTTTGTATCGGTTCTGGATTGAAGCGACTGTCGAAAGCTATGCTTCCGGTGTGAAACCCGTTTTGGGCAGTGACCAAGACTTTGCTTCCATTTTCCTCCACCAAAACCACACGGTCCTTGACCCAAGTCACGTTGGGATGCTCCTTGATTCTGTTCACATAATGATTATACAAATCAATGCCCCGAAGCATTTTATATTGATAGGGAGCAATAGAGGAGGAACGATCCCACTTCTGCCCGGCAAAATGGATATTGGACCAACTTTTATGGAGCAAGGAGTCGAACTTTCCATTTTCTTTTTCCCAAAAACACCAAGTGCGATCGTTTTTGGTTTTGTTGTCTTGATCAATGATCAAAATAGAGCTGGATGAAAAATGATCATCACTGGTAAGGGCATCGGCCAACAAAAGACCCGCGGCCCCGGCACCTATAATGATATGATCAAAGTTGGACATATCTCAAAAATACGGAAAGGAAAATATTGGGAGACTGTATTGAAAAATCAATTAAATAAAAGTCAATAAATATCCCAGCAAAGCTCCCCCAAAAACGATAAAGGCGCTGTTCAGTTTTTTAAAAACAAAAACAACGATCAAACTGGCAATGGCAATGACGGTTGTTCTCCAATCGATCAAGGTGTCTTTTCCCATTTCTATGCAAACGGCTATGATAAGTGCTACCGCAGCTACATTGACGGCATCTAAAACTGAACCTATGATCTTTGATTTTCGCATTTTGGGAATCAAGGGATTTAATGCCAGTACAAAAAGAAAAGAAGGTAGAAAAATTCCAAGTGTTGCAACTAGTGCTCCCATTGCTCCGTTCATTTGCCAACCGATAAAAGTAGCAGTTGATAGTACAGGTCCGGGAGTTATTTGTCCGACCGCGACAGAATCAATTAGGGCTTGTCTGGTCAGCCAACCATTGGCGACCAACTCTGCATCTAAAAAAGCAAACAGTACATAACCGCTGCCATAAAGAATTGCCCCTACTTTTAAGAAGGTGAGAAATATTTTAAGGGTTCCTAATTTTGCAACTCCATCCATGGAGAAAAACAAAAAGGGAACAAAACTATTGACATTTCGCGAACTTTTTTTCGCGAAATAGAGTATTAAGCCCAATAAAGCTGTGCCAAAGAGTGCGGCAATTTCGTTTACTCCTAGCAAACATGCACCTAAGGCAATACTTCCCAAAATGGCAAGCTCGGTGGTTTTGACCGCTTTTTTACCCAATCGAAATGCGGCCATAACAATAATGGCAATCACGGCAGGCTTGATGCCATAAATAAAAGGTTCAACTTTTGGTAGTTGACCGTATTGTTCATAGAGCCATGCAAAAACGGCGGTAATAACAACTGCGGGAAAGATAAAGCAGATGCCCGCCACAAAAAGGCCCTTCCAACCGGCACGCTCGTGCCCACAATGCATGGTCATTTCAGTAGAGTTCGGGCCTGGGATAAGATTGGTGGCCCCCACCAGGTCAAGAAAATGCTCCTGGGTCATCCACTTTCGTTTTTTGACCACCTCGTCCTCCATCATGGCAACGTGTGCTGCAGGACCGCCAAATGCGATGCACCCTAATTTAAAGAACAGTTTTGCAACTTCCCTTAGCTCATTTTTTTGAGACATTTTGGATTAGGTTTTTGGTTGGATGAACTAATCTTGAATATGTGCCAAAAATAAGAAAAGGAAGGGAGTATGAGACAGTTTTCAATTTGACACGAATCCCACAGATTTTCACCAATTGAGTTTTAGGTGTCACAAAATGTGACACCTTGATGAAATTTGTCAGTTTGAGTGAATTTTCACGATTGTGATCAGTGAAAATTTGTATCGAAAACAAGAATTTCAACTTCAATATGGTTCTCGATACGATTTTTCGTACCTCAAAATCACTCGAACTGACGGGATGCCTTTAATCTTCTAGAATAAGCACCAAAACCCTATTTTCTTGAATGACCTTGACCGTTTTGCCCTGCTCAAAACCGAGTTCTTCCAACCAACGGCCCTCTAACCGGATTTCGGGAACAGTGGTATGATCCCATCTACGGCGACGGAATTTTCCATGGATCTTAAGTTTTCGGGGCTTTTTCAAGGACAAATATTCGTTGGAACGAATATAGGATGGAATTTTTTTACTCGTGTTCGGTATAGTGAACAACCGAAAGCGAATTATGTTAAAGTTGGGCTTTTAGCTAAAGAATTATAAGAAAATTGGAGTGGAAGCAGAACTTTTGATAGGTTGGGGATAATCCTTTTCAGAGTTTTTGGCTTTCAGCGAATGACGGATTTAAATGGCTTGTAAGTGGGTTTTATTTGTACATTATATTTTCCAATTCGTTTTTCTGTCCATTGTATATGTCAAAAAAGGCAGTGGGGTTATTTGAAATCAGCTTAACCCTTTCTTGATGGTCGTGATTCAATCGATATATTTTTCCTTTTTTATCCGTTGCGATATAATTTCCATCTTCCATATCTAAAATTGTGTAGAAGAATTTTTCTTCAAATTCAATTTCGAAAGTGTATTCCAATTCCAAAAGCTCAATTTGTTCTTTGGTTAGAGATTTCAGTATTTTTTCCGCTATTTTTTTATCTGGGTTTTCCCCAATAGGAAGGTCTTCAATTTTTATAGATTCTTTTCCAACTTTATTTAAATCGAAATTTCTATGAAATTTAGTTGGATTTTCAACATCGATTCCTTGAATAATGTTATTTGAAAAGCGTAAGCGTATTTGTTGAAAATCATTGCTTTTCTTGTTCCAAACAGTGATGCCATCAATAAAAAAATGTGAGCGATGATTCCGCATGGCAGTTTCATATGCCACATTACTAACATACCGATGAAGTAAAGTTATTCCTGATGGAATTCCGTTGCTATAATGTGTAGAGATGGTATCCAACTCGATAAGTTTCGATACTTCATAAATGTTTGGAAAATCCTTTTTAAGGATATGTACAACATTGTTTTCAAACTTTTTTATGTGTTTAACTTTTGTATGTCGTTTGAAGATGTTCATGCTAATATTACCTAACGGTGGTTAATAGTAATTTAGTAATAGAATTAAGATAACAAAGTAGAAAGTCTAAAAAACCGTATACCTCAACCCAAAGAAGGCTCTAATCCCTTGGTTGGGGCCATATACATAGCTAGGATCAAAAGTAAGGGCATAAGGATTGTCGGCGGTGGCAACTGCATTGCCTTGTGCATCAAACTGTACATTCCTATCAAAAGGATCATTGGCCCGGGCAATGATAAATGGGTTGCCGCGGTTCGGGGTCCAATCCAACAGATTTTTAACACCACCATAAAACTCAAATTTGTCCAACCCTTTATAGGTAAATTGTATGTTCTGGATGCTCCACGTAGGAGATTTGGGTGACCTTGGGTCCAAATCACCCAACAAGGGCAATCGCATGGGGCCGTATAGGTTTCCGGTATAGTCCACGGTCAAATCCAAATTCCGAAAGGTGTAGGAGACATTCCAGGTCCCGGTAAAGCTCTCGGTCAAAATCTGGCGTTCGGTCACACCGTCTTCGGTATTGCTCACATCTTGCCAAGTAGCGCCTACCAAAAATTTAAGTCCATTCGGTAATACCAAATCAATATTGGCACTGACCCCTTGCGAAACGGATTTACCGTCCAAGTTATCATAGATAATCTGGTTGGGATTGGTGTCATAATCCGGCAAAATAATATTGGAGAAATGAGTATAAAAGGCTGATGCATCAATGCCTACAAAAGTGCCATTATCTCCATAAATCTTTTTTAAGTAGTTAAGGTTGACATTTATGGAACGTTCGGGTTTCAATGCTTCAGCAATTATGACATCCCGAGAACCTGTTAGCGCAGCATGATCTTCGGTAAAAAGGTTTACCACCCGAAATCCTGTTCCAGCATTGACCCTGAAAATGTCGTTGTCAGAAATTTTCCATTTATAAGCCGCTCTTGGAGTGAAGATATTGCCATGTCGTTGATCATAATCGTAACGCAGCCCTCCTAAAATGGAATGCTTTTCTGCCAACTTGAGCTCGTCCTGAACAAATACACTGGGAATCCAAACTTCATCGGAAGTTACCGTAGCGGGTGTATTATCATCATAATAATTGTATCGAACAGCACTTCCAAATAGTAAATCGTGATTTCCAACGGTTTTATCCCAGGTCATCTGTGCAAAACCAATACGCTGGTCGGCCAAATAAGGAGTGTCACCATAAACCGAATTCTGATTATGGTCGTTATAGGATACCGATAGCATCACTTTTTCGTCAATGGGCAACTGATATTTCCCCAAAACCTCCCATCTGCGGGTATAGATGCTTTCCCCATAGATTTCATCACCTCCTCGAAACTCTGGAGTCCATTGTAGTTCACCTCCCCATCGATCTTCATAAAAGAACCTCCCGGCGATGGAGAATAATTTGGAATCCTTTCGCTTAAAATTCCATTTTTGGAACACGGAGATTCTATCTTGAAGCGTAAGATCGGTAAAGTTATCGCCATTGTTGTCAATGACTTGGTCGTAATTAAAATAGTTGACCCCAAGGAGTAGGTCGGTTTTTTTGCCCACTTCAATTTTGGAACCTACATCCAGGTTGTACTCACCCCAACCCGTTACATAGGCATCAGCAAAAAATTCTGGGGCATTGGGTGCATGTTTGGTAATAATATTGATCAAGCCGCCAACTGCTTCGCTACCATACAAAGTAGAGGCAGGGCCTTTTACGATTTCAATCTGTTCTATGAGAGAATTGGGAATTCCTGACAACCCATATACCGTCCCAAGTCCACTGACAATGGGCATTCCATCAATTAAAACCAAAGTATATGGCCCTTCTAATCCATTAATATGGATATCTCCCGTATTACAAACGTTACAGTTGATCTGGGGGCGTACACCATTGACGTTCTGAAGCGCCTCAAAAATATTTGGGGTCGGATTCTTTTTCAGGAAAGTCGGTTTATACACTTCAACAGGGACAGCACTTTCCAATCGGCTTACGGCTTTTAGTGTTCCGGTAACCACTGTTTCTTCCAAACTTTCAGCGGAAGCTTCTAGTTCGATGTCAATGGTTTTTACCTCTCCCTTTCCAATTAAAATAGAGGTTCTGAAGGAAATATAACCTATAGAAGAAGCGATGAGGGCGTACTCCCCAGGCTCAATATTGGTAAGCTCGTAATATCCGTCAGCATTGGATGCCGTTCCCACTTGGGTACCCTTTAAAAGTACATTGGCAAAGGCAACGGGTTGCCCATTTTCGGTCACCCTACCTTTTAATGTAGCATTTTGTCCAAATCCGAAGGTACTTAAGCCTAGGACGAATACTAAAAATACAAGATGACCAAATCTATTTTTCAATTTCAGTAAATTTAAATTTAGACAAAACTAAAAATTTGTTTTTATAAATAAAAATGTATTTTTGGAAAAATTAAATTTATGGTCAGTTCGAGCGCAGTCGAGAACTACAAAAGATAATGACCTCTCGCTCGCTCCTTCGACATGCTCAGGATGACTTCGAGGTGACATTTTAATAAGCTATGACCCGATCAGAGGAGAATTACATAAAAACCATCTTTCATTTGGGCGGAAGCAATTCTATCACAGTTGCTACCAATGCCATTGCCGAACAGATGGAAACCAAACCTTCTTCGGTTACCGATATGGCCCGGAAGTTGGCCGAAAAAGGATTGGTACATTATAAAAAGTACCAAGGCGTTTCCTTGACGGATATCGGGGTGAAAACTGCACTTTCAATTATCCGAAAGCATCGTCTTTGGGAAGTTTTTTTGGTCAAGAAACTTGATTTTTCTTGGGATGAGGTACACGAGGTGGCTGAGCAATTGGAGCATATCAAAAGTGAAAAGCTCATTGATAAGATTGACGAATTGCTCGATTTTCCCAAATATGACCCCCATGGCGATCCCATTCCCAGCAAGGATGGAAAATTTATGGAGCGGGACAAGCAATTGTTGAGCGAGGTCGATATTAATACCAAAGGGGTTTGTGTTGGGGTGAAGGATACTTCATCGACCTTTTTGAAATTTCTCGACAAAAACGGTATTGCCTTGGGAAAAACCATTGAAATTCTTGAAAAGGAAGAGTTTGATCAATCGCTCCATATTCAAATGGACGAGAAACAACTTCATATCTCACACCAAATAGCATCTAATCTTTACGTAAAACTGAACGATTAATGGAAGAAATAATCCAATATTTTGAAAGCATAGACCCAATCTTAGCAGCATTTTATGCCACGCTTTTTACTTGGGGCTTAACCGCTGCTGGAGCAGCTTTGGTCTTTTTCTTTAAGGGAATGAACCGGGCAGTTTTAGATGGCATGTTAGGCTTTACAGGTGGAGTGATGGTGGCTGCCAGTTTTTGGAGTTTATTGGCACCTGGAATTGAAATGAGCGAAGGCGAAGGTTTTGTGAAAGTGATTCCAGCCGCGGTTGGGTTTCTTTTAGGAGCCGCTTTTATCTTCGGACTGGATAAAGTATTGCCCCATTTGCATATCAATTTTAAGGAAAGCGAAGCTGAAGGAGTAAAGACACCTTGGCACAGAACCACTTTATTGACTCTCGCTATTACGTTGCACAACATTCCGGAGGGATTGGCCGTAGGAGTACTTTTTGGAGGCGTGGCCGCTGGTTTTGATGGGGCGACCATCGGTGGTGCCGTTGCATTGGCATTGGGAATTGGGCTTCAAAACTTTCCAGAAGGATTTGCCGTAGCTATGCCATTGCGTAGACAGGGTCTGAGTAGAAAAAAAAGCTTTATGTACGGACAGGCTTCGGCCATGGTAGAACCCATTGCAGCCGTTTTGGGGGCTTGGGCCGTGCTCACTTTTGAACCTATTTTACCCTATGCGCTTTCTTTCGCGGCCGGAGCCATGATTTTTGTGGTGGTGGAAGAGGTGATTCCAGAAACTCAGAGAGACAAATACACTGACATTGCCACCATGGGCTTTATCGGTGGATTTATCATTATGATGATGTTGGATGTGGGTCTTGGGTAACCCAACTAATTTTTCAAAACCCGATTCAAGCTTCTCACCGTGATGCCGAGGTAGTTGGCAATATCGGTCTTTGAAATTTTTTCCAATAGATCTGGAAAGTCATCTGTCAATCTTTTTAGATTCAATTTCAAGGAATGCGATTGATTGTACGAATGTCTCACTGCCGTATACCTAATTTTGGAAGCCATCATTTTAAACAAAAGACTATTAAAAGCAGCATCTTTTTTGACAAGTTCTTCTAAATCGGTCTTGGAAATCTTAAAATAGGAAATCGGGGTAAGGGCCTCAACCGTGCAAAAACTAAATTCCCCAGTAAAGATTTCAATCTCACCAAAAGGCTCGCCCTCTCCAAAAAACTCTTGTATAAAATAAGTGCCAGTATCAATGGTATGATAACATTTGACCATTCCAGTTTTAATAATGTATAGTGCAAAGACCTTGGTTTTTTGCACAATGATCTTTTCTCCAGCTTGAGCTTCCCCCTCCACAATCATGGGATAATCTCCGGAGCAATGCAACCGGGTGATATAATTCAGTAGTTCGGTATTGATGCGTATCATTTTTTGAAGGTTGGGACAAATGTCCTTTTCAAATTCAAAAAGGGGCTATTTCTTTGGTGTCAAATATGAACCTACAAGATAGCATTACCAGACCAAATAAAGTACACCCGATCTACAATCTTAGATTTGGATTATTGTGTTTGAGTTCTCTGCTCTTCTCTAGCAGTTATAATATGCTTATTCCTGAATTGCCAGGGTATCTTTCTGGGCTAGGCGGTTCTAAATACATTGGCCTTATCATTGCTTTATTTACATTGACTGCAGGGCTTTCTCGCCCCTTTAGTGGGGTGCTAACGGATAAGATAGGACGTAAACCCGTCATGATTTTTGGCGCATTGGTCTGTGTAGTTTGTGGATTTCTATATCCAGTTTTGACTACTGTTGCCGGTTTTTTGTTCTTGCGGTTAGTTCACGGATTTTCCACAGGTTTTACGCCAACTGCTATTGCAGCTTATGTTGCCGATATAGTTCCCGCCCAGCGTTGGGGCGAAGCTTTTGGCATTCAAGGCGTATTTTTTACATGTGGTTTGGCGCTAGGTCCCGCTATTGGTAGCACTATCAAACTTCATTATTCATATGATGTGCTGTTTCACAGTTCATCTGTCATGGCATTGATATCTATTTTATTGATTTATAAACTTCGAGAGACTTTAGATAATGTAAAGTCATTCACCTTCTCAATGCTCAAAATTTCAAGTAAGGATATCATTTCATTGAAAGTGATGACACCCGCGATCATTACTTTCTTATCCTATTTTGCGTTTGGAATGGTGTTGACATTGATTCCGGATTGGAGTGACTATCTGGGTATACGGAATAAGGGAAGTTTTTTTATGGTATTCACCATTGCTTCATTGACCATTCGTTTTTTGGCAGGGAAAGTCTCGGATAGAATAGGACGTAAAGTGGTCACCATGATAGGACTTATTTTGCTGTGTTTCGCCCTGCTAATTATGGCATTTTTTCAAACAACTAATGGATTGTTGTTCGCCGCTGCTATATATGGACTTTCTATGGGAGTTCTTTCTCCAGCATTGAACGCATGGACCGTGGATTTGAGTCCCGAAGAACAGCGAGGAAAAGGTATTGCGACCATGTTTATTGCTCTTGAAGCGGGCATAGGGTTGGGAGCCCTTTTATCGGGATGGTACTATCAAGACCAGTATCAAAACATTCCTGTTACAATGTATGCTTGTACTGTGCTAGCTTTGGTAGGATTAGGTTTTTTATGGTTTAAAAAGAATAGGAAATAGATATCCGCGCTTCAGCTTGAGACCAAAACACGGATACTAATCTCGGTTAACCCTTGCTATTTCAATTTTTCATTAAAGAATTTCCCAACGGCATTTACGGCAAGGGAAACTTCTTCCTCTTGGTCATAGAAAGAAAATTGGTGCGTGGGCGAAGGCAGTTCCGTATCTACCCAAAGCAATTCCTTATCCTCCGAAGGGATGGCCTCGTAAAATTTTCGGGTATAATCAGGCAAAACACTACCATCACTATGAACCATAAAAACAGGCTTGTTCAATTTTGCAGCAGCAGGAAATGGGTCAAGGGTCAACCAATCTTCCCAAGTAGCAACGGCAAATTGGTCTGCATTCCATTCGGGGATAGCTCCGCGCTCAGGATTTAAATAGTAATCAAACTCCCCGAACATGGCAGCACTTTCATCAGTGGTGGAAATTGCGGGTATATATTCGATTTCCCCAGTTTCGGCAAAACGCTTTTTGGCATTTTGTGCAGCAGTTATTCTTTGTTGAACTCCTTCTTCGCCACCATAGAACAGTTTAACGGCCTCTCCATCATGCAACCATGAAGCAACGGTAGCCACAGCTTTAATATCAGCATCTTCCGCCGATGCCATCAAGGTGTACATAGAACCTGCGCACACTCCAAATGCTCCAATATGATCGCTGTCCACTTCAGGTAATGTTTTTAGGAAGGCAACTGCGTTCTCAATGTCCTTGATTTTTAAAGTAGGACTTTCATAAACTCGAGGGAGACCTTCACTCTCGCCGAAATTTCGAAAATCAAAAGCTAAAGTGATCAAACCTTTTTCAGCAAGTCTTTCGGCATATAGCCCTGCCATTTGCTCTTTTACGGTGGTCCAGCTTCCAGAAACGACAACTGCGGGATGGGTGGAACCTTCTTTATAATTATTGGGATAGTAAAGGTTTCCCACTAAATTCAATCCTTCACTTTTAAAATTTACTTTTTTCATCTGTTCTTGATTTGACGTTTCTATTTGTTCTTTCGAATTTTCCGATTTGACTTCTTTTTTGTTTCTGTTGCAGCCTAACAAGCATGTTGCCGCAACTAAGGTTAAAATGTACGTTTTCATGTTTTTTATTTTATTTGGTCCAATAATCCAAAACCACGAGCGGCTACAATGGGATTAAAAATTTCTACGTATTCAATGATTTCTCCTGAACCATTAAACTTAAAGGTGGAGTAATAATCGTTGCTGTAAACACCGGCATCATTCTTCAGTTTGATATCGCCTTTGTATTTTGCGAATACGATGTTCGGGTCTTCCATGGCGTAAAGGTCCTCTATTGGAAATTCCATACCATCGAAGTTTGGAAAAACAGGAGTCCAGTAGGTACGGATTCCATCTTTTCCTTTGGCTCCTTTAGGAAACAAATCGGAATGGTATGGGTTGATGTGTTCGGCATCTTTTGCAAAAAGATTTACCAAGCTGTTGACATCTTCATTTTCCAGGGCTTTAAAGAACTTTTTAACGGTCTCTTTGTTCTGGGTTGCAATCTGTATGTCCATAGTTGTTGTGTTGTTATTTGGTGACTTGGAATTGCATGAGAGCAACACAAGTCCCAAAATGATTACTGATAGTCCTGTTAGCTTATTTTTTATTGACATTTTCTATAGCTTTTTGAATTAATCCACCATTACCATCTTGAAACTTGTAGTTAAAGGTCATAGAGGTGATTTTCCAGTCGCCTCCGGTTTTTATCAAATCGAAATCATAAGAACCGATAACGGTCCAAACATTTCCGTTTTCATCCTCTAGAAAATGCGAGGCGGTACCATATACAAATACATGGGCTTTGTCATTTTCTATCGCTGTTATAAAATTTCCAAGTTGATGATGGGTGTGGGTGAAACCGGGTAAAACCGTTTTCCAACCCGATGTGATTTCACTTGGTGAAACTTCTGCGGCTGGGTTTCCTGTCATGGATGAGTAATCTAGATTTACCTTGTCAGTGAATTGTTCCTCGACCAATGACCAATCTTGTTGGTCAGTCGCAACAAACAATTTTGTTACAGCAGTTTGTACATGGGATTGTTCCATTTCTTGAGCGTTTAGGGTTAAACAAATTGTGAATGCAAAAAGGGATATCAACTTTTTCATGGGTTGTAAATTTTGAACAGTACAAATGTCCAAAGCACCCATAGGAATGGATTTATAAAATCAAAGCAAGAACTCTAAAAATCAAAGAATCGCTTCCTTTCTGAAGGAATTTGGTGTTTTTCCAGTGTATTTTTTAAAAAAACTGCTGAAGTTGTTCGGAGAATCAAAATGTAGGGAATAGGCAATTTCCTTGACACTCATATCGGTTTGGAGCAATCGGGATTTGGCCAATCGAAGTAAATGTTCGTGAACATGTTGCTTTGCCGTATGTTGTGTAATGCTCTTGACAATAGTGTTCAAATGGTTGGGATGGATGCCCAGTTGATTGGCATAGTAGCTTGGGGAATGTGTTTTACCTTTTCCCAATGGTGCATCGGAACGAAGCTGGGTCTCAATAAGTGTTTGAAATCTTGACAGTAGCTTAACATCCGTTTTCCGAATGGCTTTTGAGGCTTCGTTGGAATCGACCTTTAAGTTAAAATATCGTTTTACATAATTCAACAAAAGCAGTACCTGAGCTTCCAGCATTAGGAGGCTATCCGCTTTTTCATTCTGAAGTTCCTCGTAGATATTCTGGAACACACTAAGTATTGGCAATGCTTCTTTGGCATCTACCGCAAATGGAATGGCTTTGTCAATTTTGAGGAACGAGAATTCATCCAATAAGTGCAACAAGTGTTTGGACTTAGCTATAAAATCTTTGGTGAAAATGATATAATAGCCTTCCCAATCCGGTGCTATATCCCATGAGATGATTTGGAACGGGGAATTAAAAAAAACGGTGGATCCTTCCAAGCTTTCATGATGTCCCGAAATGGCTTTGCCGCTTCCTTCCAACTTTAGGGCAATAGCATAAAATTCATGTTTGAAAGGAGGCATTTTATGAACTACCGACGGCATGTTTTCTTGAAAACTTCGAATATCAAAATCATCCCGTTTTGGAGGCGGAATATTAATGGCCTTGCAGTAGTCTTGCAATGTGGAATACTGGGATATCACCTAGAGGAAAAATTACTCTCTATGAAAGTAAAGTTTTAAAATTAAATATCCCAAATACGAATACCGCTTATTCAGCAGTCGATTTTTTCAGCTTGATTCCCATAATCAGTAACCAAAGACAGGTTCCAATTTCACCGATGCTAGCAGGGATGGTTAAATAGTCTGCTATCCCGAGACTGCCAAAATCGGAGCATACGATGCGACCTACAAAATCCAGAAAATATCCAATACTACCTACCATTAAGAAAATGCCCAGAAGCTTAGGTAAAAATCCAGATTTAAAAACGAGATATCCGAATGGGAATAGCCACAGTCCCCAAAAGGTTTGAGCTATCAAGTTGCCCGAATTATACGATTCTAAGGCTAACATTACCTGGGCCTGAATCTGATTTGGAGTATACGCTTTTAGATATTCAGCCCCGCTGAGCAGGGAAAGAATATCCAATTTATGCACCATATTACCAAATGAGATAGGAACACTCGCCACTGCCAACACCACCATTGTTATGGCGACAATTTTATTTGTTTTTTTAAATAATTGGTAGAGTACTAAAGGTAATAGAAGGAAGAAAAGGTAACAGAGGAGACCGCTTAAAATTTCTAAACGAAATAGACCTTCCGAAGCTTTAATGTTTTCAACTGTTATTGAAGGATTATCCCAAACAATAAGCTTTGAGGGGACATATAACAAACTAAATATTCCTGTGATTACTACTAAAAAATAAAGGAGACCGGCCAGGCGTGCGGTTTTGTTATTTACTTCCATTTTTCGATTGATGAAGGTTCTTTACTAAAAAAGACGCTTTTGAGGTGCTTTAGGTTGCCTGTTGCTATTTTAAACTTTCTAGAATTTGCCCAAAATCGTACTGTAAATCCTCATGCAATGCACTAATTTTCTTTTCGATAAAGACCAATTGCCTATCGTACAAATTGCTTAATGCTACATTGCGTTTTATTGAGGGTCTAAAATCCTTCAGTTTTTGGCAGAAATACAACAAAAGCTCCACTTCGGTTTCCTTGTTACCGGAATAGCGGATATATTTTTTAATATTGCGCAAAATTTTTCGGACACTTTTTTTAATGTAGAAGAAACTGTTGGTATTGATTTCAGTAAACTGCTCATCAATTTCAGATTTAACACTTTCAATAAAACCAGCTTCATGATCTGCTTCAAAAAGTAGGTACGTTAGGAGTTCCTTGTTTTCTTTTTTAAACCTGGCCAAACGCAAACAAAGTGATAAAAGCTCATCTGGGTTACGGTGTTGTAGCTCCTTTTTAAGTTGAGCAATGGTGGAGGCTTTCATATTAACTTCTTAGATATGAGGCGCCATTGACATCAATTATGGTTCCCGATGAATATTTAGCACCTTCGGAAGCCAAAAACAAGATAGCATGGGCGACTTCCTCAGGTTGCGCCATGCGCTGAAAAGGAGATTCCCGTAGCAGATTTTCACGCTCCTTGGGTGTCAAAGTCACGGCTGCCATTTCCGTTTCGGTAAAGCCTGGTGCAACGACTCCAACATAAACGTTGTGTGGAGCTAGTTTTTTAGCAAGGGATTGACTCATGGCGTTCAATGCAGCTTTGCTAGCTCCATATGCCGGCTTGGTCGGTTCTCCTCGGAATGCACCCCTTGATGATACATTGACAATATGGCCTCCACCCGATTCCATCATGGCTTGTGCAGCACAATAGCACATATTGGCTGCGGCAAATAGATTGGTCTTAAACGTATTTTCCCAGGCATGGGTCCAATGGTCAAAATCTACCTCGTCAATGTCATGAAAAATGGAAATTCCCGCATTGTTCACCAAAATATCCAAAGAGCCAAAAGTTGAAACAAATTCATTGATGAGAGCTTGGCAGTTTTCTTTTTGACTGATATCTTTTTGAAAAAGGTGATGGCCCTCACCAGGTAATTCGGATAAGGTCTTTTCTGCTTCCTCCAAATTACTTCGAAAATTGACGCCGATTTTAGCTCCTTTTTTGGCAAATGCAATTGCCGTGGCCTTGCCAATTCCACGGGAGGCGCCTGTTATCAATACATTTTTATTCTTGAACTCCATTCGGGTACTTTTATCGCTATCAAAGATAGCACGTACATTACGGTTTTGTATTTCTATTATTGGATAATTGAAATGTGGAATTACACCCGTAATTTTATTTCTAAGGATTTTCCTTTTGCTTACCTTTAAAACTACAAATTTCAAAACTATGCGGAGACTCTTTCTTTTCGTTCTAGCAGCTAGTGCCCTACAGTTTTCAGCAGCACAAAAGCAAAATTTTTCTTATCTCGATGTATTTGGACTTCAGTATGTGTCTGACCCACAGATTTCTCCAAATGGAGAATGGGTGGTATATAGAAGAATGGGCTTTGATATCATGAAAGATCGTTCCGTTGGAAATTTATGGATGATTAGAACGGATGGAAGCCAGCATCAAAAACTAACATTACGGGAGGTAAGCGAAAGTAGTCCAGTATGGTCACCAACTGGTAATCGAATCGCGTTTGCAAGCAGCACTGATGAAGGTTCCGAAATATATATGTACTGGGTTGATTCTGGAAAAGTGGCTCGATTGACCCAATTACCGTTTAGCCCAAGTTCATTGACTTGGTCCCCTGACGGAAAAACATTGGCCTTTTCCATGAATGTTCCCAAAGCTCCTCCGGTTATCGCCAAAATGCCTAAAAAGCCTAAGGGAGCCAAATGGGCCGAAACACCACGGATTACGGATAGGGTTTACCATGAGGCCGACGGGAGGGGATATATAAAACCTGGTTTCAACCATATTTTTACCATTCCGGCAGATGGTGGGGCGCCACGGCAAATCACTTCTGGGGATTGGCACCATAGAGGTACGATTTCTTGGGCCATGGATGGAAGCAAAATCTATTTTTCAGCAAATAGGGTTGAAGATTGGGAGTACCGTTTCCGAAATAGCGAAATCTATTCGGTCAATGTTGAAAATGGCGAAATAAAGGCCTTGACCAATAGAAACGGACCGGATTACAGTCCTAAAGTATCACCAAATGGAAAGTATATCGCCTATTTGGGATATGAAGATAAAGTGCAGGCCTTTCAAACCAGAAAAGTGCATATCATGAACATGGATGGAAGTGGCAAAAGAGTCATTTCTGAAGCACTGGACCGTACCATTTCCGATATCCAGTGGAATGCAAAAAGCGATGGTGTTTACATTCAATACGACGACAAAGGAAATGGAAAGATTGGACAGATTTCGCTTTCTGGGACTGTTACAAAATTACTTGATAATCAAGGAGGTACTACTTTGGGTAGGCCATATGCAAGCGGATCGTTCAGTGTTTCTAAAAATGGGACTATTGCCTATACGCAATCTCGACCCAGCTATCCGTCCGAATTAGCCATTCTTAAACCAAAGGCCAAAAACCCAATAAAGATTACCAATCTGAATGGGGCTCTACTTGATTATCGAGAATTGGGGAGAGTAGAAGAGATTTGGTACAAATCATCTGTGGATGGCCGTGACATACAAGGTTGGGTAGTGTATCCTCCAAATTATGATGCTTCTAAAAAATATCCTTTTATGGTGGAAAACCATGGAGGTCCTATCTTGAATTATGGTGACCGATTTTCCACCGAAATGCAGCTCTACGCGGCTGCTGGATATATCGTTTTTTATCCGAATCCCAGAGGAAGTACCAGTTACGGGGAAGAATTTGGGAATTTGCTTTACAACAATTACCCAGGAGAAGATTATAACGATGTGATGGATGGGGTGGATTACTGCATTAAAAAGGGGATTGCTCATGAAGATCAACTGTTCGTGACTGGCGGAAGCGCAGGAGGTATTATGTCTGCTTGGATGATTGGAAAAAACAACAGATTTGAGGCAGCGGTAGTTGCAAAACCTGTAATGAACTGGATCAATAAAACCTTAGTTGCTGATAATTATTTTTACTACTTCAATCATCGGTACCCGGGACAACCTTGGGAAAATTTTGAAGGGTATTGGAAATTTTCTCCCATTTCACTCGTTGGTAATATACAGACCCCAACGATGGTCATGGTTGGCATGAACGATTTGCGTACCCCGCCAAGTGAGGCCAAACAACTATACCATGCCTTAAAACTGCGCAAAATTGAGACGGTATTGGTTGAAATCCCAAGTGCAAGCCATGGGATAGCAGGTAAGCCCAGTAATTTGATTACCAAAATTGCACATACAGTAGCTTGGTTCGATAAGTTTAGAACGGATAAGGAAAATGAATAAGAAGAAAAGACATTGGTTATGCAACGTACTTATTGTGCTAACCCTTTTCATATGTATTTTCGCTTTTGTTATACACTACAAAAACTGGCACAAAATTGAAGAAGGAGAGTTAAAGATTCTATCTGGAATTTACTATCAAAGAATCTCTATTTCAGAAATTGACAGCATTAAATTTGTTGATAAGCTGCCCGAAATGGAGCGTTCGAACGGTTTTTCATGGGAAGCGAAGGAAAAAGGGATTTTCAAAGATTCTTTGACCCAAACCAAGGTTTATGTTTTTGTGGATGACTTAAGGCAGCAAAAAATACGCTTGGTGCATGGCGATTCCCTTAAAGTGTTCATTAATTTTAAGGATAGTTTGGAAACCCAAAAAGTGTATGAGGTTTTAAAAGAAGAATTGTTGGCTAAGCTCAAAAACCCAAACTAGTTTTGACGTCGTATATGTTCAAGAAAGATAATTTAGTCGCAGTTTTACTATGAGAACACTTATCCTATGCGTCTTCATAATGCCCGCCTGGTTATTTTCCCAAAATACCATTTCAATTCATGTGCATAACGTTCCGTCTGAAGATGGTAAAATCAACGTAGCGGTATACGATTCTGATGAGACTTTTCTAAAGTTTGAAGGTGTGGTCAAAACAGGTTCTACCCAAGCCCATAAAGGAGTGGTTGATTTAAAGATTGAGGATATGCCAGCTGGAGAGTACGCCTTGGCTATTTTCCATGATGAAAATGGCAATGATGAGCTTGATAAAAATTGGTTGGGCATCCCTACAGAAAAAGTGGCCTTTTCTAAAGGCAAAATGAAAACCTTTGGCCCTCCCAAATACAAGGAATGTGTTTTTAGCGTAAATTCAGACTTTGAAATCGATATTGAGCTCTAGCCTTCTCAAATTTCAACATATAGAATGGAAACCATTTTACTTGCCCAATTTATGGGTGGCCTTTACGGTTTACTAGCGGTAATATTGGGTGCTTTTGGCGCCCATGCATTAAAAAAGAGATTTACTCCCGAACAACAACAAAGCTTTGAGGCCGGGGTGAGGTATCAGATGTATCACGCTATCCTGTTGCTGGTACTTGCTTTCAACTTGGGATTTGACAAAGCATTGGATACCTATATTGTGAACTGTTTTATTTTCGGCACTTTGCTTTTTTCTTTCAGTATTTATGCACTTTGCTTGAGTGCCGCCAATGGCAAAAAGCTTCGTGTTTTTGGGCCTATGACTCCCATTGGAGGTTTGTTGTTGGTGATTGGGTGGGTATTGCTACTGTTCCATTTTGTGGCACCAATGGTTTAAAGATTAATCACAGCCACACCTATCTTGCCCGCAGGCTTTAGATGCTTGCTTTTTTCCTCTTACCAAAGATTTGGGTAGGATAAACTTCCAGACTAAATACCCCACAGCCATAGCCAAGGTGATATAAATTAGAATTTGCTGAAAAGTATCCATTAGTTAAGGATTTGAAAAGCGGTCAACGCTACAAGATACGCAAAAACACTCATAAAAAGGAGTTGAAGCAAAGGCCATTTCCAGGTGTTGGTTTCTCGCTTTACGATGGCCAGTGTACTCATGCATTGCATGGCAAAGGCATAAAATAGCATCAAGGAAATGCCTGAGGCCAAATTAAAAAGGGGTTTCTTGCCAGAAGCATCCAGTTCAGCCGCCATTCTGTTTTTAATAGTCTCTTCCTCATCGCTGCCAACACTGTATATTGTGGCTAAGGTGCCAACGAAAACTTCGCGTGCCGCAAATGAAGTCAAAACTGCAATCCCTATTTTCCAGTCGTAACCCAAAGGTTTGACTACAGGTTCAATAGCTTTGCCCGCATAACCTATATAGGAATGTTCTAATTTATAGCCTGCAATTTCCTGTGCTCTGGCCCTTTCCTTTAGGATAGGGGTCATTATTCGGATGGAGTCTTGTTTCCCTTCCTCAGAATAGCCATCAAGATTGTTTTGAATGTAATTCTTACTGTACGGAGTAAGGCCTTGTTCTTCGATTCGTTGGGTTACGATGCTTTCGGCATTTTTGAAATCATCCGAAATTCCATTTGACCCCAAAAACCATAGGACAATGGAAATGGCCAAAATGATTTTTCCAGCTCCAAAAACAAAGCTTTTGGTTTTTTCCAAAACGGTATAGCCCACATTTTTAAGCAAAGGCAATCGATAAGTGGGCATTTCGGCCATAAAAAGGGAACGACTCTTTATTTTCAGGATTTTGTTCAAAACCATGGCTGAAAAAAGCGCCATGCCAAATCCAATGAGATATAGTAGCATTAAGGTCAGGGCCTGATAGCTTAAACCCAAAAATCTGCCTTCTGGAATTACCAATGCAATCAGAATTAAATAAACAGGAAGTCTTGCCGAACAGGTGGTAAATGGGGTTACCAAAATAGTGATCAACCGCTCTTTCCAGTTTTCGATGGTACGGGTGGCCATTACTGCCGGAATAGCACAGGCAGTTCCCGAAATTAAAGGAACGACACTTTTTCCACTCAATCCAAAGGGACGCATTAATCGATCCATTAAAAAAACCACCCTGCTCATATACCCTGATTCTTCCAAAAGGGAAATAAAGAGAAATAAAAAGGCGATTTGCGGAATGAAAATTACAACACCTCCAATACCTGCCAAGATTCCTTCTGCTAACAAATCAGTAAAAACACCAGGAGGTAACGTGTTTTTTAACCACTCACTAGCTATGGCAAATTGCTCGTCGATAAAATCCATTGGATAAGTGCTCCAATCAAAAATGGCTTGGAATATCAATAGCAAAATGGCAAAGAAAATGACATACCCAAATATTTTATGGGTCAAAATTTTATCTAGAGATGCCCTTAGTCCTTTTGCGGTTTGAAGGTCAACTTTGTAGGTTTCTTTTAAGGTATTATTGATAAACTGATACCGCAGCACGGTTTCTTTATGCTGTAATTTTTTGAGCTCTGTTTTGGATTTGGTCGAAAAGGAAGTAGCATCTTCTATACGCTTCTTTTCAATATCCGTGAAATTGACATCTTGGGTAATGACCAACCAGAGTTTGTACAAATCTTCATTGGGAAAAGCTTTTTGCAAGCGGGAAAAATACTCTGGTGAAATCCTTGAAGTATCAACATTTGGGTCGGCGGACAAGGAAGCATAATCTGCAATGAGTTCTTTAATGCGCGGAACACCATTGTTTTTTCTTGTACTGACCAAGGCTATTTTGGTGTCCAGTTTTTCTTCCAAGGCAGCAACGTCCAACGAAATACCCTTTCTAGACATACGATCGGCCATATTGATAACCAAAATAGCTGGAATCTTTAAATCCTTGATTTGGGTGAAAAGTAGTAGGTTCCTTTTCAAGTTTTCCACATCGCATACCACGACTGCAACATCAGGATAGCTCTTGTCGTTTTTGTTGAGAAGGACTTCCACCACTACACTTTCGTCCAATGAGGTGGTATTTAAACTATAGGTTCCGGGAAGATCTAAAATATTGGCTTTAACACCGTTGGGTAGCTTGCAGACCCCCATTTTCTTTTCAACTGTGATTCCGGGGTAGTTACCGACTTTTTGTTTTAGACCTGTGAGGGCATTAAAAACTGAGGTTTTTCCAGTATTGGGATTGCCAATTAGTGCAACATTGATGTTTTTGCTCATATGGCTTTGGGGTCTTCTTGGATATCAATTTCAATCTGCTTGGCAAGCGTTCTCCGAATGGCAATATGACTTCCGTTAACATTGATGTAAATGGGGTCATTCAAAGGAGCAACCTGTACAAGTTCAACAATGTTCCCTGGCAGACACCCTAATTCCAATAGTTTGATGGGGAGAATATCATTTGAAAAATCTTTTATCACTCCCTTTTGTCCATGTTCCAATTCCGCAACCGTAACCACTAAATATTATTTAGATTGATTTTAAGTAAGAGCAAAAATAGGGAAAAAAGCGAACATGTGCGCTGCAAAATGGTTTGGATATTGGAGTCTATTCTGCGTAGCTGGATTTTAGGATTTCCAAATCTGAAAGTAATTTTTCAATTTCTTCCTTGTTGGTTCCATCATAAAACCCACGAATTCTTCTTTCCTTATCAACGAGGATGAAATTCTCTGTGTGAATCATGTCGTAAGGCCCTCCATCACCATCATTTTTAACCGCTAGGTACGATTTTCTAGCCAATTCATATATCTGTTTCTTATCTCCTGTGACTAGATTCCATTTACTGTCAACAACCCCCTTTTCAAGGGCATATTTTTTCAATTGAGGGACAGAATCGATAACTGGGGTAACTGAATGGGACAACAAAAGCACATCCTTATCCTCCAAAATTGAATTTTGGATTTGAGCCATGTTTTTGGTCATTATTGGGCAAATGGTAGGGCAGGTTGTAAAGAAGAAATCCGCAACATATATTTTGTCCTTGTAATCGTCCTGTGTGATTTTTTCCCCATTTTGATTAATAAGTTCAAAATCGACAATGCTGTGGTACTTCTTTTTATAATGAAGGGTGCTATCTACCAGTGATTGATCTACCATTGAAGGTTGAAATACCGGAAGCATTTTTTTTGGTTGAAGGGCGTTGTAAAAAAGATAGATGATCACAGCGGATAATCCAAGCAACACCATTCCGAAGAACTTATATTTTGAGAAAAATGATAACACCAAATACAAAATTACGCCCCAGTTGGGGATTCATCACCATTCAAAGTGAAGTTTTGTTGCTAAAACTTTCTTAAATCAAAGTAGCCATGAGTCAAGCGTTTTTTTATCACTATCTAAAAGTTTACTTTTGTGCGTTTTAACAGATAATTGCTGATGAGCCCCATTTTAATAAAGACCATACAATTCTTCCTTAGTTTGTCCCTGTTGATCGTGCTTCATGAACTAGGACATTTTATTCCTGCTAAGGCCTTTAAGACAAGGGTTGAAAAATTCTATCTCTTTTTCGATGTTAAGTTTTCTTTGTTTAAAAAGAAAATTGGCGAAACGGTATATGGAATTGGCTGGCTTCCCTTGGGCGGGTATGTGAAAATTGCGGGAATGATTGATGAGAGTATGGATACCGAGCAGATGAAGGAGGAACCTAAACCTTGGGAATTTAGAAGTAAACCAGCGTGGCAGCGTTTGATCATTATGTTGGGAGGGGTTACCGTAAACTTTATACTTGCCGTTATCATTTATATTGGAATGGCATATTCCTATGGGGATCAATACATTCCAATGGATAGTGTCCGTGATGGAGTCTGGGTAACGGAAAAGGAAATAGGAGATAAGATTGGAATACAAACAGGGGATAAGATAATTGCTGTAGACGGTAACAAAATAGAGAAGTTCGGCAATGTGTTCATTGAACTCATTAATGGAAATACCATAACCATTGAACGGGACGGAAAGCGTATTGAAAAAGAAATCCCGATTGATTTTATATCGACGCTTTTGGAGGATGAAGAAAAAGTTAGGTTCATAAGTCTGCGGGCCCCGTTTGTGGTGAATGATGTTACAAAAACTTCCCATAACAAAAATGTTGGATTTAAAGAAGGGGATGAGTTTTTAAGTATTAATGGTGAACTATCCGTTTACCAAGATCAAGTTTTCAAAATTTTGGAAGCGAATAAAGGGCAAGAGATTAACATTGCTGTTAAGAGAGAAGATGGGGGTCAAGCCAGTTTGGTTGCTCAAGTTAACGATGAAGGAAAATTAGGGCTGGATATTGGAGGCCTTACCATGGAGGATTTTGAGAAAAGGGGTTATTTTAAAATCAAAACCCAGAAGTATACTTTTTTGGAAGCCATTCCAGCAGGAATCGACAAGGGTGTTACCACGTTATCCAGTTATGTAAAGCAATTAAAAAAGATTTTCAATCCGCAAACAGGAGCCTATAAGGGAGTTGGTGGTTTTGCCGCTATTGGCAGTATGTTTCCAGATACTTGGGACTGGGCAGCGTTTTGGTCTACCACTGCATTGATATCGATTATTTTGGCGTTTATGAACATTTTACCGATTCCGGCTTTGGATGGTGGTCATGTAATGTTTTTACTATATGAAATGGTCACGGGTAGAAAGCCAAGCGATAAATTTTTGGAGTATGCCCAAATGGTTGGTTTCTTTCTTTTGATTGGACTTTTATTGTTTGCCAATGGGAACGATTTATATAAATGGCTTTTTAAATAGAAAAGCACTTTTTTTGTTTGGGGTGTTATAAAGAAACTACTATATTTGCACCCGCTTAGGATAAAAAATTCCTCCTTAGCTCAGTTGGTTAGAGCATCTGACTGTTAATCAGAGGGTCCTTGGTTCGAGCCCAAGAGGGGGAGCAGAAACAGCAAGGCTTCAGAGAAATTCACACTCTGGAGCCTTTTTTATTTGCACGCAATTTGCACGCAGATTGAGAAAAATTTTATTTGGAGTCAAACTTTAACATTTCAATCTAAATTTTTCCAGAATTACTTGCGATTTGTCCCAAATACTTACCCTAAAACTTTGCGCATGGATCCTGTTTTAATTTTATAGTGTTCGGAAAGAATAAGCGTTAAGTAAAATTAAAATAGGGCGCACCTACCATACCCCTTAATATCCTTTTTTTCAATCTAGAAGTGAGGCTTTCAAATACCCCTAAACGATGTCAAATTAAATTTGACCGAAAAAGTTTCCCAAATACCTACAAACCGAGGCAAATAATATTTTTTACAGTAAAAAATTCCAATGTTTACTGGGCTTACCAAGGTTTTTACAGCAAAAACTTTTTTTGGTTAAACCTCAGATATTCATAGTTAATTGATAATCAATTAATTAAAAAACATAACATCGCGTTAGCGTGTTATCCTCTTGCTTTACATTCTTCGTCCTGCAAGCAGGACAAAAACTGTAAACACAAAGTGCCGTTCTCATCAGTCATATTTATCCAAAACACTCCAAACTTAATTGATTCATAAAATTTAGAGAAAATGAGATTATTGGAAATATAACATAACTCTGTTTAACATTAATTAAAATCAAAATACTGCAAAGAATGGCACATGAACTTCAAACTGCCTTATGAATAACGAACTAATGGAAATATTAATATGAAAAAGTTTACGGATTGATTTTTTTACTAAGTTTACTTTAAGTAAATGAGTCCAACTAATCGGACGCATTGCCTTTTGTTTTGAAAACTTTTTTCAAGTTCGGGCCAATGGGGATAAGGAAGTCTACCCAAAAAGCCGTCTTAGGGATAGGACACCGAATAATAGGGCTGACTTCCGAAATGTTTTCTTCTTACCGTAGGTTGTATCTACGATTTTTTGGTTCTACGCCTGATAGGTTTTTTGTATTCCGCATTTGAGATTGGTCAATTACCACGACCCTTAATCACTTTTTTATTAATGCGAAATACAGATGAAGACCAAATACATCGATTTGATTGAACAGACCTATGATTTTCCACAAAGGGAGTTTCAACTTGTGGAGAACAATTTGCACTTTCACGGGGTTGACCTTATGGAAATGATTCACCGTTATGGATCACCCCTTAAGTTCACCTATCTCCCAAAAATATCCGAGAATATCCAGCGGGCCAAAAAATGGTTCGCAACAGCAATTCATAAACATAACTATGCTGGTGCATATCATTATAGCTATTGCACCAAGAGCTCACATTTTGAACACGTTCTAAACGAAGCACTCAAAAATAATATCCATATTGAGACTTCTTCTACGTTCGATATTGACATTGTGGAACACCTGAAAGCTGAGGGTAAGATTTCAGATTCGACCTTTGTGCTGTGCAACGGTTTCAAAAGGGATGAATATGTTGAAAAAATTGCCCGACTCATAAACAAAGGCCACAAAAACTGCATCCCCATCATCGATAATTTTGAAGAACTCGATCTACTTGGGAATGAAATTCACGGAAACTTCAAAGTAGGAATCCGGATTGCCTCTGAAGAAGAGCCCAAATTTGAGTTTTATACCTCAAGATTGGGCATAGGTTATAAGAACATAGTTCCATTTTATTCAAAGGCTATTAAGGACAATCCAAAAGTTGAGTTAAAAATGCTCCACTTTTTTATCAATACAGGAATTAGGGATACTGCCTACTATTGGAACGAACTTTTAAAATGCCTAAAGGTATACATCAACCTAAAGAAAATATGCCCTACACTGGACAGTTTGAATATTGGCGGAGGTTTTCCCATTAAAAACTCACTGGCATTTGATTACGATTACGAGTACATGGTGGATGAGATCGTTAACCAAATAAATCAGGCTTGCCGAGAAGCAAATGTTGAGGTTCCGGACATCTTTACCGAGTTTGGCAGCTTCACTGTGGGTGAGAGTGGTGGGGCCATTTATCAAGTCCTGTATCAAAAACAGCAGAATGATCGGGAGAAATGGAACATGATCAATTCTTCGTTCATAACAACCATTCCAGATTCGTGGGCCATTAGCAAGCGATTTATCATGCTCTCCCTTAATCGCTGGAACGAGGAATACGAAAGAGTGTTATTGGGGGGGCTAACATGCGACAGTGATGATTATTACAATTCGGAGCAGCATATGAATGCCATCTACCTTCCCAAGTTCAAAAAGGAACGGCCATTGTATGTAGGTTTTTTCAATACAGGAGCCTACCAAGAGACCATAGGTGGTTTTGGTGGGTTGCAACATTGTTTGATTCCCCAGCCCAAACATATTTTAATCGATAAAGATGTTGAAGGGAACCTAAAGACCCGTGTTTTTTCTGAACAACAGACCGCCGGAGATTTTTTATCCATTTTGGGATATGGCAAACCGAAGGTTTCAAAGCCTAAGGTTTTAAGGAACAAAAAAATGGTCTATCAACCATAAACTATAATTAAGATGAAACTAATAAGAACCTATGCTGGAATACCCGAGGAGTATGCATCCGCGGAAAAGTCCAAAGTGGTGTTGATCCCGGTGGCCTACGATGGCACCAGCACTTGGGGAAAAGGAGCCGATAAAGGCCCGGGAGCATTTTTGGAAGCTTCAGAGAATATGGAGCTCTACGACATTGAAACCGATAGCGAAGTATATCGAGAAGGAATTTATTTGACCGAGACCTTGGATGGTTTCAATTCACCGGAAAACATGGTCAACACCGTACATAATGAGGTAAAAGATTTTATCAACCGAGGAAAAATGGTCACCATGATTGGCGGGGAGCATTCCGTTTCCATAGGGGCCATTAGGGCGTTCAATGAAGCACATCAGGGACTAACAGTACTCCAAATCGATGCACATGCTGATTTACGAAAGGAATACAACGGTTCTAAATACAATCACGCCTGCGCTTTGTATGAAGCCTCTCAGATTACAAATTTGGTTCAAGTAGGTATTCGTAGCATGGATCGGTCGGAGGTATCCGTCATGAACCGTGACCATGTCTTTTTTGCACATGAAATAATGTCCAATGACTATTGGATGGACAATGTTTTGGATTTGATGACGGACAATGTTTACATAACTTTTGATTTGGATGCTCTGGACCCCTCAATCCTTCCATCTACCGGAACACCGGAACCTGGAGGACTTTTTTGGTATGAAACCCTTGAATTTCTAAAACGGATTTTTGAAGAATGCAATGTGGTTGGTTTTGATATAGTGGAGCTCTGTCCTAATAAAAAGGAGAAGTCCTCAGATTTCTTGGCAGCAAAGCTTTATTATAAAATGCTGAGCTACAAATTCAAACAGAACATGGAAGAAATTGAGAATGAATATGAACAACCCTACAATTTTGAAAAATTTGAAAGGAATGGTGAGCAATATGATGAAAAATAAAGGGAAAATCTCCCAATTTCTGGAGAAACACTTTTTGCATTTCAATGCAGCTTCTTTGGTCGATGCCGCCAAGGGATATGAGGCACAGTTGGAGCAAGGATCTCAAATGTTGGTGTCGTTGGCCGGAGCTATGAGCACAGCGGAGCTGGGTAAGATTTTTTCAGAGATGATTCGTTCAAAAAAGGTACATATCATATCATGCACAGGTGCCAATCTGGAAGAGGATATTATGAACTTGGTGGCCCATTCCCACTACAAAAGGGTGCCCAATTATCGAGATCTGACCCCACAAGATGAATGGGACTTACTGGAAAGTGGACTCAATCGGGTTACCGACACCTGCATTCCAGAAGAAGAAGCGTTCCGCCGTTTGCAGAAACATATCTATAAGATATGGAAACAAGCTGATGAAAACGGCGAACGCTTGTTCCCACATGAATTTATGTATCGCCTTTTACTTTCTGGTGTCTTGGAAGAGCACTATGAAATTGATATTAAAGATTCATGGATGTTTGCCGCCGCTCAAGCGAATCTACCTATGGTTGTCCCAGGATGGGAAGATAGCACTATGGGAAACATTTTTGCCAGTTATGTCATCAAAGGAGAACTTAAGGCAAGCACCATGAAATCGGGAATTGAGTACATGACCTTCTTGGCGGATTGGTACAAGAACAACAGCAAAAATGGTATTGGCTTTTTTCAGATAGGAGGTGGAATCGCAGGTGATTTTCCAATTTGTGTGGTTCCAATGTTGTACCAAGACCTAGAAGAGACTGATACGCCTTTCTGGAGCTATTTCTGCCAGATAAGCGATTCCACCACAAGTTATGGATCTTATTCGGGAGCCGTTCCAAACGAAAAGATTACATGGGGAAAGCTGGACATTAATACACCAAAATTCATAATTGAGAGTGATGCCACCATCGTGGCTCCATTGATTTTTGCATACCTATTAAACATGTAATCATGAAGGAGAACAAGAGAAACAACGCCCTAAAACGAGTAATTGTCGATTATAAAAAATTGAACAAGGATATTCTGGATCTTATCATGGAAAAATATGCGGATGGGTACGGAGATCGGGATATCATAAGTTTCAGAAACGCCCTAGGGGAATGGGTGGAATGTATTGAGGTCAAAACGGCGGACACTCTGTATTTGGTAAAGGTAAGTAAGCGACTGACCATGGCCATGGAAGAATATGATGATGAAGATTCATCTGATGACGAAATAAATATTAATGAGTCCAAAGATTTTGAAGAAGAATAAATCGTTGGACTAAAAATGACAGATATCTAAAAACAAAGAAACATGAAAACACTTATAATAATTTTTACAGCCTTAACAGCTTTTGTACAAGAATCTTTCATGCAAGAGTTTACCGTTAAAGCCACTTATGTTGGTGTAGAAGAGGGCGTTTACACTTTTATTGATGATGATGAGTTGGAGTACGAGTTTTCAGATATTGATGTAAAGGCTTCGAAGAAATATGACCTGGACTCGGATAAGTTGGTGGGAAAGAAATTTGAGATTACCTATTGGACGGATACTGAAATTGACGAAAATGATGAGGAATACGATGTTTATATTATTGTAAACCTTGATTTGATTAACTAACTCAAACCTTTGGGGGCGGGATATTTTTTCTGCCCCTTTTTAACCAAAAAAAGGAATATGAAAAAAATAGTCAAATCAAGATTATTGGCTGTCAAAGGAACCAAGGTCATGGTCCTTAAAAAAGTTGGTAAGCCCATTAGATATACATTACCCGGAGGTGTCAAAAAGCGAAAAGAAACCGAAGAAGAAGCCCTTATTAGGGAAACAGGAGAAGAAATAGCACTGAAACTGATTGAAGAACAGCTTCAATTTTATTTGTCCCATATTAAACGGACAGATACTGAAATCATAAACAAAAATTACTATTACACCATTTTAAAGCCATCAAAAATCAAAGTTTTGGAAAAACATAAATTCGAAACGGTGCTTTGGCTGAGTTGGAAGAAAGCAGTTGAGTTTATGGATAAATCAGATCGTATGGCCATAAAGGCATATTTCAAGAACATAAGAAGAAAACAAAAAAGCAAAGACAATTATGAACGCCAAGTTTCACCTCGCATTGCCCTGTAAGGAAATAGAAGAAACCAAAAGTTTCTATGTAGATATCATAGGCGCAAGTTTAGGAAGGAATACGGGAAAATGGTTGGATGTTAACCTGTTCGGTAACCAACTGACCTTTACACAGGCAGGGGATTTTAAATTTGATTTTAAAAGTTACAAATTGGAAGACTATATTTTACCGTCCTTCCATTTCGGTGTTATTGTACCAGTGGATATTTGGGGTAAACTTTATACAAGGCTATTCCAAATGGATTTGGAGGTCACTACCGAAGCGACATTTATGCAAAGTAAAAAAGGAGAACATCTTTCGTTTTTGGTTCAAGATCCCAATGGATATATGTTGGAGTTTAAAAGCTTCAAGGATGCAGATGAGATTTTTGCCAATTAAAGAAATAATCTCTCATGATAAAAACGACATTTTTATAGCGTAAAAGAAAAAGTTATCTTTTTTAATGTCTTCTTCTAGTTATTTATTACGCCTTACCTCCTTGCCAATCTTGTAACAGAGGTTCAGATGTAAAAGTGAATATTTGCCTTCATCAATTTCCACAATTTCTAGCCATTCTTTATAGTCTGGTATATCTATCATGCTCCTGTCTCGTAATTTGTAAACCATAAAATCAGAGTTTTCCGATTCAATTAGAGTCTTCAAAGAAACTTGAAACAGTAGTTTAGCATCCTTACTGAGGCAAAGAAGATATCGGGGTTCATTATTTTTTTGCGACGATAACATTGTTTATAATGACGCTGACCTATGGATTTTGAACAAAGATAATAAATACACGTCATATTTGACGTAATCTATATCATGCGTTTTCCGCAATTTCCCATTTATGCAGAAAGCTGACTATACAAAGGAAAGGGAACTCATAGCTAATCGAGTAAAAGAGCTAAGAATACAAAGTGGATATACCAGTTACGAAACTTTTGCTATTGAAAATGGTCTACCTCGAAAGAATTATTGGCGTATTGAAAAAGGAGAAAATTTCACTATTAATACCTTAATCAGGATTCTCAAAATCCATAATTTGAGTTTGGAAGAGTTTTTCAAAGGAATTTAGCTTTCTTCCTGATTTCCCTCTAACCTATTGTTATGAAACCTCTTAAACCTAAACTAATAAATCCCCAATTGATATGGGGATAAATACTAAAACAGTCTAAACAAGTTTAACAAAAATGAGTAAATCAGAAAACTCTAGATTGTTGTACCCAAGTAAATTTTAGATATTAAAAAAGAGCCTCAATTTCTTGAAACCCTTGTCTTTGCAAGTAGCGGGAACTGGACTCGAACCAGTGACCTTCGGGTTATATGGGATAAGAGGTTACAACTCAAAAAAATAAGAATTAACCGTTAAATAGAATTAAGCTGTAATAGTTAAGACTTAATCTGACAATCTTAATAAATTAGTTTAACCCTTAAATTAGATTTGTCAGATGAGTACAGAAGAAAAGATCATCAAACCAAAGTTAGGATTATTAGAACTTGCCAAACAA
>NZ_SRXX01000010.1 GCF_004804315.1 Flagellimonas onchidii | reverse complement strand
TGAATAATGGCGCACTTGAAGTAAACACTGGGAATGGAATAAGAGCGGGGTTTGGTAGACTTGAAGTAAACATTGGGAATGGATTAAGGTTTGATGCTTTTGGAGTACTTGAAGTTGTTAATACCAACCCAGTGAATTTTTTGACCAATTCTGGATCTTCTGTTGAAACATATACCTTGAATGAAAATGACTATATGGTGATTTTGTCTGGCAACGCCTTTAATATTGGACTGCCAATCTTAAATAATGATAATATGGGAAGAGTTTATCATATTGTAAACCTGTCAAATAAACCTGCGAATTTTATTGGTGCTAATGTACAAGGGTTTACATTATCAGAAATTGTGAGAACTATACCAGCAAATAGTTCTCTTACAATTCAAAGTACTGGAATTTGGTGGCAGATTATAGGTAACAGGCTAAATCCCGGGAGTGGATTAGAGATTGCTCTTGGCGAACTTAAAGCAAGGATTGGGAGTGGTTTAGTCTTTGATGGGGAAAGAAGAATTGCTGTAAGTAATATCAAACCACTAATTAATGTGGGAAATAATCTTGTTGGTCCTGTAGAGAGTGTGACCTTAGATCATACGCACCATACGGTATTTATTAACAGCGAACGTATTAGAATTATATTCCCAGAAGCAGGAGAACATACAGGGAGGGTTTATTGCATTGTAAACAAGACATCCACTCCTCGGGATATTGGCCGTAATTTGAGAAATTTTAATGGAATGCAACTTTCAACCATACCTGGGCATAGTTCCATGGAATTTCAAAGTAATGGAGTTACATGGGAAAGATTACGATAGATTAGTTTGTTACGGGTGTATTTTTATTCTTGTAAATGTGAGATTGCTACTGATAGAAATTGGAATTGCGACTACTTTAGAACTAGATGAAGAAAAATAAGTTATTTCCTAATTGTCAAATATTCATTTCATATGGTTTTTACATGGGAAAGTGAAAGTTTATTTAAGATTGGTTTTCTGGTTTATCTTTTAGATATAATGGTCTAAGAATAAGCTTTCAGTTATTACATCAAAGATGCCGATGGTTTCGTTGAACCCCTCTGTAAAGAATAGAAAGGCCTATTCTTGTTGGATAAAAACTACAGAAACAAAGAAAGACAGTTGGCGTCATCTGTGATGTATTCATATTGCTATTGCTTTTGTGTGTTGGCATATATATAGCGAGTTCGTGCAGCAGGGATGATAGTCCAGGTAGCTGGGAAGTGTCCTTCGAGTCGAACGGTGGTGCCACTGTCCCATCGCAAGAGGTGACCCATGGCGTTGCGGTGAAGGCTCCTCCGTTCACATCATGTGAAGGGTTCACCTTAAGTAAGAAAAAGAGAATACAAGGTTTTTTGAGTAACCACAAAGAAACCTCCTTTAAAAGAGTTCAAAATTTATTGCCTCTTGGAATAAGGATTGAAATAATGATAAAATAATAAGATTTTAATAGATGATGAAATATTTTATATTGGCAATATCCATGGTATTACCTTGTGTGCATATGATAGCCCAGACGACTTCAACGGGGATAAACACCTTGAATCCCGATGCTTCTTCTATCCTAGATGTAAGTGCCACGGACAAAGGGGTGCTTTTGCCCCGAGTGGCACTTACGGGAGAGACCGATACCTCTACCATTATTGCACCGGCAGAAGGTCTTACTGTGTTCGTTCCGGACGGCAGTGGCCTTTCAGAAGGATATTATTATTACAATGGAACTAAATGGGTAGGGCTATTGTCTGGGAAAACTACACTACCAGCAGAGCTAAAAGACATTGATGGTGATACAAGGGTACAAGTGGAGAAGAATGCTGATGAAGATAAGATTCGTTTTGAGATGGGGGGCGAAGAGCATTTTGTGATGGACGGTCCACGTCTTGAAGTATTGGGCACTTCGGTTTTTATTGGGCAAGGGGCTGGTGAATCATTTGATTTAGGAGTGGAGAATCCTGGACATACCTTAGTAGGGTTTAAAGCGGGGGAGAATTTAGCTGGAGGTTTGTACAATACGTTTATTGGTTCTGGGGCAGGAGGAAAAGTCATAAGTTCTCAAGGCAATACTACTTTAGGTTATAATGCCTTAGGTGAATTATTTGCTGGAGGTAGTAATATTGCTATAGGGTTTCAAGCAGGAAGATGGGCTGACACAGAAAATAGCATTACTAATACTAGGTCTAATAGATCTGTATATTTGGGAGCGGTAACAAGAACTGCAAAAGTTGGTTCTGATAATGAAATAGTAATTGGACATGAAGCAATTGGTCTGGGAAGTAATTCTGTTGTGCTGGGAAATGACAAAGTGGCGACCACTGCACTCAAAGGCCGGATAGGTATTGGAACCACAGCTCCTGACGATGCTCTGGATGTTGTTGGCAGTGTTCATATCAGTGGTGCCCTTAAAGATGGCAATGGCCTCCCTGGAGCAATGGGGGGATTGCTTTCCAGCACTACAACTGGGACCGATTGGGTTGACCTGGGCAGTGGATTAGAATTGGATAATGGAGCACTTAAAGTAAGCACTCGGAATGGATTAAGGGTGAATAGCGGAGCGCTTGAAGTAAACGCTGGGGGTGGATTAAGGTTTCTTAATGGCGCATTAAGAATAGATGCCGGGTTAGGATTAGGGTTTTCTATTGGTAACAAGCTTCAAATAGTTCCTGGGCGAGGATTAAAGGCTAATACTTCTGACGGATTTGAATTAAATCCTGGGAGAGGATTAACCTTTGAAGGACGGGAAATTATTGTAAATAATATCAAACCAATAGATTTAGTGATAAGTCCGCTTGGTGCTCCTGTGAGATTGACCTTAGATCATACGCACCATACGGTAGTTATTCGCAACGAAGCTGTTGTCATTATATTCCCAGAAGCATCAGAACATGAAGGGAGAGTTTATCGCATTGTAAACAGGACATCCACTAACCGACTTATAGGCCCTAATTTGGCCGGTTTTGATGGAATACAAATTTCAACCATACCTGGGCATAGTTCCATGGAATTTCAAAGTACTGGAGTTACATGGCTGAGAATAGATTAGTTTGTTACGGGTGTATTTTTATTCTTGTAAACGTGAGATTGTTACTGATAGAAATTGGAATTGCGACTACTTTGCAACTAGACGAAGAAAAATCAGAGAAAATAAATAAGTACTCTGAAGAAGTTTGTTAGTGGGGTAACCCTATAAAATGGGTTCTAACAATTGAGGTTGTCCTTTGGGCAACCTCTTTTTTTTATTCAAAAATTTTAAAAGCTCCATCTTTGACTGAACTCTATACTCGTGGATGTTCAGGATTTTAAAAGAGAAGACAAAAGAAGCTCTTAAACGATGATTTACAGGGTTTATGGCTTGGGCGTAGATTTTATCACCTGTGCTGTAGATTGTTGCCTGAAGGTCAATTAGGTTAGGCTGCGCAGTAGAGGAGGAGATTGAGAAACAAGAATTACCTTTTGAAGTACAAGTGGATGAGCTTTTCACAGATTTAGTTTTTTTGAGGGTTTATGTGAATGGGAACTATGAAAAAAGCAATATTGATAGATTGGAAATCATGATAAATGGTGAAAGGCGTTTGTTGGGTAAAGAGGATTTCTGGTGGACAGAATGGAATGATTTCATAATATTTTAACATTCGGTGGGCAACTGAAAAGTATTTACGCAACATTTACCTTTCCTCAAATATTCTAAAAAATATAATTGCTAGTGGTACAGGTGCGTCCCTTATGATTAGAATCCAACAAAATCTACATTAATACTAGATGTAAACCCTCCGAAGGAATTTTAATTCCCACAAATTGGGTTAAAAAATGTTAAAGTTTAGTGGGAAAACAAAAACTATGCACAAAGTATGCATTTTTTAAAAACAAAAAACCCTCCGAATCTTGGAGGGCTTGATTTTACTGGCGGTCTGGACGGGACTCGAACCCGCGACCCCCTGCGTGACAGGCAGGTATTCTAACCAACTGAACTACCAGACCAATGATTTTATCTTAATAGACTCTGACAACAGTCAGATTCAAATCTTGTTCAAATTGCTTTTTGCAAAGCGAGTGCAAATATACATTGTCAATTCTTATTCAACAAAACATTTTTTAAAAATAATGACTAAACAAATTTTTGTCGCTCCACCATGAAAGTGTTCAACACATGAGAGAAGCTTGATTCTACGTCTACACCCACATATTTGATTTTATATTGTGCACATTTTAACTTTAAATCTTCAATGTATTCTTCTACTTTTTGGTGATAGGCATTTTTAATGTTGTCAGCGTATAAATCTATATGCTCCCCACTTTCAAGATCTATATATCGTTTGGGAGTATTTTCGAAATCAAAATTACGTTCGAGCCTATGGTCAAGTAAATGAAACAGCACAACGGAATGCTTATTGTACTTCAGATGCCGTAGGGCTTCGAAAAGTTGTGAGTGCTCAGTTTCTGTCTGGAACATGTCCGAGAATAAGAATATCAGGCTTCGTCTATGAATTTTTTCCGCAATCTGATGTAGAAAAGTATAGGTCTTTGTAGTGTTTCCAGATTCCTTGACCTCAGCAACCTCATTTAATTTGGAATAGAGCATCTGAAAGTGGCGCTCGCTACTTTTCTCAGGAGTATAAAAATTATAGGTGTCTGAATAGATACTTAATCCAACAGCATCACGCTGTTTTTTCAGAATTTGCATCAAGGCTGCAATGGCCAATACTCCAAAACCAATTTTATTCAAATTATCCAAACTAGGTTTAATCACTTCTGGGTAATACATAGAAGGGGAGTTGTCCAAAATCATATGACACCTTAGATTGGTTTCATCCTCATAGCGTTTGGTATATAACCTATCGGTTTTAGCATAGAGTTTCCAGTCAATATATTTGGTGCTTTCTCCAGGATTGTAGATTTTATGCTCTGCAAATTCAGCTGAGAACCCATGAAAAGGACTTTTATGAATTCCGCTGATGAACCCTTCAACAATTTGATTGGCCAAAAGCTCCAGATTTTGAAACAAAGCGGCTTTATGGAGTTCTGATCGTATGTCCATTTTCAGATTTAAAGATCAATATAAAACAAAAAAGGCTTGGCAAAAGCCAAACCTTTTCTAAATTATCAGATCAACCTTCTTTATAAAAGAGCGTCTATAGCATCGGTATATGCTTTCTTAGGAGAAACACCTACTTGGCGGTTAACAATCTCTCCATTTTTGAAAACAAGAACCGTCGGGATGTTTCGAACACCGTATTTGGCGGCAAATTGCTGATTTGCATCCACATCAACCTTTCCGACTACCGCTTTACCTTCATATTCGTTGCTTACCTCATCAATGATAGGACCTACCATTCTACAAGGGCCACACCAAGCTGCCCAAAAGTCCACAACTACAGGTTTATCGCTTTTAAGTACTACTTCATCAAAAGTTGCATCCGTTATTTCTAGTGCCATTTTATTTATTTTAATATTCGCAAATTTAGTCAAATAAAGGTTAGTTTCCTTACGCTCTTGGCATTCGTTTTACTGATTGTGCCATCAACATAAGCTATAGTCTTTTAGTTTAGTTTGTAGTGAATCTCATTTGCCTCCAATAACGAAAGCAGTTCGCTATTTATTTTAACCTTTTGTTTTCTACTGGATAGATTTAGTTTGATTTCATCCTGCATTTCGTAGACTACAAAATTAAGTGGGTGATCACCTTTATGGGATCTAAGCGTATCTTTTAGAATTTGAATGCGCTTTTCCTGCAAACGGGCGATATCCAATTTAATGGTCAATTTCCGGGCATAGGCATCCATTACATCTTGGAGCTGCTTAAAGTCATTGAACTGTAGCCTCGGCTCTCCTTTTTTTCCTGTTTCCCTGTTGACCCAGCCCTCGCGGACAAAGGCTTTTATGTGAACAAAGGAATTAATCATTAAAAAATGCCTGAACTTTAGGTATTCTTCGCCAAAAATTCGGAACTCGAAGGTATCGGTGTAATCTTCTAAAGTAAAAAGTCCCCACCCCTTACCATTTTTGGAGACACGGTGCTGTACATCCGTGATTACCCCGGCAGCTGTAAGCTCTCGGTTGACGTAAGGTTCTAGCTCGGTAAATGCTGAAATAGTGCTATTGCAGAAAGCTTTGATTTCTTTTTGGAAGTCATCCAAAGGATGGCCGGATATATAGATGCCAACAACCTCTTTCTCTCTACGAAGCTTTTCCATGGTGCCCCAATCTTCGCAAGGAGGAACTACAGGTTCTGCAATTTGGGCTTCACTCATTCCACCAAACATATCCATCTGGGAGGAGTTTTTATTTTCTTGATATTTTGCCGCAGACTTTATCACTTTTTCCAGAAATGTGATGCCATCTCCCTCATCATGAAAGTACTGTGCTCTATGGGTGTCCCCAAAAGAATCGAATCCTCCGGCTAGGGCCAAGTTTTCGAAGGACTTTTTATTGGCTGAACGAAGCTCTACGCGTTTGGCCAAATCGAAAACGGATTTGTATGCTCCGTCCTTTTTTCTGTTCTCTACAATAGTTTCCACTGCGGAACGACCTACGCCTTTGATGGCCCCCATGCCAAAGCGAACCGCATTGTTCTGGTTTACTGCAAACTTATAGTAGGATTCGTTTACATCTGGTCCAAGCACTTCAAGTCCCATACGCTTACATTCCTCCATGAAGAATGTCACCTGCTTAATATCGTTCATGTTGTTGGACAGTACGGCTGCCATATATTCTGCGGGATAATGGGCTTTTAAATATGCGGTTTGGTAGGCAATAAAGGCATAACATGTAGAGTGACTTTTATTGAAGGCATAGGAGGCAAAGGCTTCCCAATCTTTCCAGATTTTCTCCAAAACGTCTCTTGGATGCCCATTTTTCTCCCCACCATCCAAGAATTGGGGCTTCAACTTTTGCAGTAGTGCAAAAATCTTTTTCCCCATAGCTTTCCGAAGTACATCGGCATCACCTTTGGAGAATCCTGCCAATTTTTGGGACAACAACATCACCTGTTCTTGGTAGACGGTAATTCCGTAGGTTTCCTTTAGGTATTCCTCCATGTCCGGCAAGTCATAGGTAATTTCCTCTTCGCCATGTTTTCTAGCAATAAAGCTGGGAATGTATTCCATGGGCCCTGGACGGTAAAGGGCATTCATGGCAATAAGATCATCGAAAACCGTGGGCTTTAGATTCTTCATGTGCTTTTGCATCCCAGGGGATTCGTATTGGAATATCCCTACCGTGTCACCTCGTTGGAAAAGCTCATAGGTCTTTTCATCATCCAAAGGAAAATCATCGGGAATCAATTCAACCCCGGTTCTTGCTTTGACAATTTTTACCGTGTCCTTGATTAAGGTCAAGGTTTTAAGACCCAAGAAATCCATTTTGAGGAGTCCAGCACTTTCAACCACGGAGTTGTCAAATTGGGTCACATACAAATCGGAATCTTTGGCCGTGGCTACGGGAACGAAGTTGGTAATGTCGTCCGGTGTAATAATGACCCCACAGGCATGGATTCCCGTATTTCTTACGGAACCTTCCAGAACCCTGGCCATGTTCACTGTTTGGCCCTCTAGGTCATCTCCTTCCGAAATGTTTAATAATTCATGGACTTTTTCGAGCTCGTCTGATCGGAACTTTTTCTTCAGTTGAGCTTCTTCGACCCCAAAAATCTTACCTAGTTTGGACATATTGGGGATAAGCTTGGCAATACGATCCGCATCGTTCAACGGCAGATCCAAAACACGTGCGGTATCCCGTATCGATGATTTGGCAGCCATGGTTCCGTAGGTGATGATTTGTGCTACTTGATTGGCTCCGTATTTGTCAATCACATAATCCATGACCCTACCACGCCCTTCATCATCAAAATCAATATCGATATCAGGCATGGACACCCTATCCGGATTTAGAAACCGCTCAAAAAGCAAGTCATATTTTAACGGGTCAATGTTGGTGATTGTAAGACAATAGGCCACTACGGATCCGGCGGCGGAACCTCGACCTGGACCTACGGAAACTCCCATATTTCGAGCTTCACGAATGAAATCCTCTACAATCAGAAAATAACCTGGATAGCCTGAGTTTTCAATGGTTCCCAATTCAAAATCGAGCCGTTCAGTAATTTCATCCGTAATTTCTCCGTAACGCTTTTCAGCACCTTTATAGGTGATATGCCTCAAGTAAGCATTTTCACCACGTTTACCTCCATCCACTTTGTCTTCTTCGACTATAAACTCATCAGGGATGTCAAATTTTGGTAGCAGTACGTCTCTTGCCAAATCGAAAGGTTCGACTTTGTTAATGACTTCTTGTATGTTCAGAATGGCTTCGGGCACATCTTTGAAGAGTGCCTTCATTTCATCAGAAGACTTGAAATAATATTCTTGGTTAGGTAATCCAAAGCGGTATCCACGTCCCCTACCAATAGGTGTGGCTTGTTTTTCGCCATCCTTTACGCAGAGTAAGATGTCGTGTGCTTCGGCATCTTTTTTATTGCAATAATAGGTATTGTTGGAGGCTATGAGCTTTACCTCATGTTTCTTTGCCATTGGAACCAAGACTTGGTTCACTCGATCTTCATCCTCCTGCCCATGGCGCATCATTTCTACATATAGGTCTTCACCAAACTGTTCTTTCCACCAAAGCAAAGCTTCTTCGGCCTGCTTTTCACCTACGTTGAGAATTTTATTGGGAACTTCCCCATAAAGGTTTCCGGTAAGGACAATGACATCCTCTTTGTATTGCTCCACAATTTTTTTGTCAATCCTGGGAACGTAATAAAAACCGTCAGTATAAGCAATGGAAGACATTTTGGCCAAATTGTGATAGCCGTTTTTATTTTTGGCCAACAGCACGATTTGATATCCGTAGTCCTTTACATTCTTATTGGTGTGGTCCTCGCAAACATAGAATTCGCAGCCAATGATTGGAGTGATTTCCTGCTCAGAAGGGTTTTCTCCATTTTCAATTAGTTCCGCGTTCTTTTCCTTGGCCGATTTGTTATGGGCTTTGACCTCCTTTACAAAGTGAAAGGCGCCCATCATATTCGCATGATCTGTAAGTGCAACAGCGGGCATATTGTTTTCCGCCGCGGCTTTGACCAAGCTCTTAATATTAATGGTAGATTGAAGCACCGAAAATTGCGAGTGGTTGTGCAAATGTGCAAATGAGGCATCGGCCAGACTCTCAACGTTCTTGTTGATTTCATCCTCGGAAATCCCACCTGTATCCTCAGCCCAAAGGGCATCGGCAATTGCTTTGGATGCTTTTTTGAGGTTGATGTGTTTTAGGCCAATCAGTTCAATAGGTTGCGGATTCGCCTCGGAAAACCGATTGAAGTAGTCCGGTTGTACATCCAATTGCTCAATGGTGTACTCTTGTTTTCGAACTAGTTCGAAAAAACATCGGGTAGTGGCCTCCACATCCGCGGTTGCGTTATGTGCTTCGGCAAAGGGTTCGTGGAACAGAAATTCGTGGAGCTCCGTCAATGTCGGCAACTTGAATTTACCGCCTCGTCCTCCAGGAATCTGGCACAATTGGGCGGTGTGTTCGGTACAGGTGTCCAAAATGCCCAGTTTGTTCTTGTCGTCAGCATTCAAATCATCAAAAGCCCAAGTTCCTTCTCTATTTCGTTTGGTAGTGAAATTGAAGGATTCCAAATCCAGCTCATAATAGCGTAAAGTATCATAATTTGAGGTTATTCCAGCCCTATGGAATTCGGCACCCATAACGTTCACATCAAACCCCACATTCTGGCCCACAATAAACTTTGTCTTTGCCAAAACGGTATTGAAACGCTCCAAACCTTCTTTCAAAGAAATACCTTCCGCCGATGCCAATTCGGTCGATATGCCGTGAATTTTTTCCGATTCGTACGGAATGTTGAATCCATCGGGCTGCACCATAAAATTGTCGTGCTCCAACACTTTTCCCATTTCATCGTGCAACTGCCAAGCGATTTGAATGCAACGGGGCCAATTATCGCTATCGGTCATCGGAGCTTTGTAGCTTGAAGGCAATCCAGTGGTTTCGGTATCAAAAATTAGGTACATACAGATTTCGTCTTGCAGGTTCGGGCATTGCTAAAATGCAATGAATAAAAATATAAAAAACCAATATGAGGTCGTATTTGATTTATCAGCAGTTATCAACGATGGTAAAATGCATTTTGTCAGTCTGTAGTGCAGTCCATCTGAAAATGCTATGGTGCAGAGCCCTTGGTTAAGACATTTGGGGCAATAAACAACTTTGATACCTTTACCACAATGAAAAAAATCTCACTTTTTGCTTTTTTGTGTCTTGCGCTGCTCCAAAATGCCATTGCCCAAAAAGAACCTGATTTCAATTTGAATTCGGAGCAAGAAACAGTCTATTGGAACTATCTTGTTGAAACATTTGTCAATAGGGGAATTACTAAATATACATACCCACAAAAATACTATGGTGACATAAAAATTTGGTTGATTAATGGAACTCCTTTCGATAGTTTGGCAGCAGAGACAATGGTACAAGAGGTTGCCAAGCTCATCCCGAACAAAATTTTCCAGACAAATAAAAAAGAGGAAGCTAATTTAACCATAGAACTGCTATCTCCTAATTATAGGCCAAACGAGGTGCAAGGGCCTCCATCCTTAAATGGGGAAGGCGGATTGCATCGAAATTTCTCCCGTATAGAAAATGTGGGTGGCCGCTATAACAATGCCATAACGGAGCGCTATTTTTCCTCCATTATAGGTGATTCCGTTCCGCAAGAAGATCGGTCAAAAATTGTACAATATTTTGTGATAAGGGGGTTGGCATCAGCCCAAAATTTTGAAAATCCATGGAGTATTTTTACCCAAGGCCAGTACCAAGTGGTGCGTGATGACCTTGCTTACAACTATTATGATTTTACCGAAAGGGATAAATTCTGCCTTTCCAAGCTCTACGCACCTGATTTGGAAGATCAACTTAAAGCGCAGGTGCTCAACGAGGGAGTGTGGTATTATCTGAACTTTTATTGGCCGGAGGAGTTAGTTCTGGGATTTAAGATTGTTATCTATGTGCTTTTTTTTCTTTTGTTGATTGCTTTATCATACAAAACCATATTGACAAGAAAGTTCAAAATACCTTATATGGCATATTTGATAAATGCATTGTTGATATTCTTGGTGATTATTATGGTTGCCTGTGTTGAATTGTACACTCCTGTCATAACTTATTTTGATGGGAATGATAGTCCTAAGGGAGATTTTTTGTTTGAATATTTCTTTGGTTCTTTTGGTCTTGCAATGATTGCTATTGTTTTGGCGATGGCCTTGTTTTTTGCGGAAAAATATTTTGTAAAAGATTCATATGGCCTTTTCTATAAAATATTGTTGAAAATATTCTTTACGATGCTTGTCTTGATTCTTGCTTTGGTAATACTTTTTCTAAAATCGTCACGGAGTAATCCAGATACTTTGATGATTGTGTTAACGGTGGCATGTATTGCAGTTTTTGCCATTGGAAGAGGTGTCTTCCTCTATTTTAAAGAACGTTCCGATGCCTTATTGCGTCAAAAAGATGTAGAATTGAGCAAGCTTAAAGAGCTCAAATCTAAGGCTGAGGTGGCTTCCCTCAATGCACGGATCAATCCTCATTTTCTGTACAACTCATTGAATTCTATAGCGGGATTGGCTCATAACGATGCTGACAAGACCGAAAAAATGGCTTTGTCCCTTTCTGATTTGTTCCGACATAACATCAATCGGGAAAATCGGTCCATGACTTCTATCAATGATGAAATTGAAGCCATAAAATCATATCTTGAAATCGAACAGATTCGCTTTGGTGAACGTATGCAGTACACTATTTTCGTGGATGAATCAGCCAGCACATTGGAAATTCCCCGAAATATCATACAGCCCTTAGTTGAAAATGCTATAAAGCATGGGTTTTCAAAGATTATGGACAAAGGAGCTATTGAACTTAAGGTTGAAAAGAATGAACAAGGCATCACAATTTCAGTGTATGATAATGGTTCTGATTTTCCTGAAGGAGTGGTCAATGGATATGGCCTGCAAAGTGTACATGATATACTTGAACTTACCTATAAAAAAGAAGCCTATCTTAATTGGGAAAGTTTGCCAAAGAAGCGCATTTGGATAGAAATTACCAACAAAGGGTTCCAAAGCGATTAGCCATGAATAGTCCTTATCGAACTTTACTGATTGATGATGAATCCCCTGCCAGGGTACGTTTGGGGATGTTGCTTAAGGAACATGAAGATGTTTTTGATGTGATTGGTGAGGCCGCCAACGGAGTGGAGGGGCTTGAAATGGTCGTCAGCTTGAAGCCAGATCTTATCTTTCTGGGTGTACAAATGCCTGGAATGACTGGTTTTGAAATGCTCCAACAACTCGAAGAAATCCCGATAGTGGTTTTTTGTACTGCTTATGATACTTATTCACTTGAGGCTTTTGAAACCAATAGTCTTGATTATTTGGTAAAACCTGTTAGAAAGGAGAGGTTGGCCAAGACCGTTGACAAATTGAGGTTCTTTAAAAAAGAAAACAGTACGGAACACCTTTTGGGGTTATTGCAAAAAATCAACGATTCAACTGTACAGGCCAAAAAGCCTACGTCGGTCACCGTACGTTCCGGTAAGAAAATCACTTTTGTTCGGTTGGAGGACATCGCTTATTTTAAGGCCAAGGACAAATATGTGAGTCTTTTTACAATGAAGGGGAAAGAACATTTGATGGATTTATCTTTGGTTCAGTTGGAGGCACAATTGACAGATATGTTTTTAAGAGTGCATCGCTCAATTATAGTGAATACCGATAAGGTTTTGGAGCTTCAACCTTATTTCAATAGTCGATATGCAATTGTGATGGCTGATCAACATAATACTAAGATAATCAGCGGGAGAAGTTATGGTCCACATCTAAAATAGTGGATGGGAATTTAAGTGTCGCATCTTGTGGAGTTTAACAAAAACATTATATTTGCACCCGCTTAAGTAGAAAGCGATTCAAATAGAATTAATAACCAGGGTCGGGCACCCTACAAATTAATGCGATATGCCAGTTAAAATTAGACTTCAAAGACACGGTAAAAAAGGTAAACCATTCTATTGGGTGGTTGCTGCAGATTCCAGAGCAAAAAGAGATGGTAAATTTTTGGAAAAATTGGGAACCTATAACCCAAATACCAATCCTGCCACCATTAACTTGGATGTAGATGGATCCGTTAAGTGGTTGAACAATGGAGCACAACCTACCGATACGGCAAGAGCTATCCTTTCTTATAAAGGCGTGTTGTTGAAGCACCACTTGTTGGGTGGGGTTAGAAAAGGCGCTTTGACCGAGGAGCAAGCTGAAGAAAAATTCAAAGCTTGGATTGAAGAAAAAGAAAAAGCTGTTGCATCTAAGGTTGAAGGTTTGAGCAAAGCTCAAGCGGAAGCCAAGGCAAAAGCTTTGGAAGCTGAAAAAGAAGTAAGCGACAAGAGAGCCGCTGCTGCTTTGCCAGAAGTTGAAGAAGAAGTAGCTGAGGAAGCTGCTGAAGCAGTAACTGAAGAAACTGCGGCTGTTGAAGAGCCTACAGCTGAAACTGAAGAGGCTCCTGCCGCTGAAGCTAGCAAAGAAGAAGAGTAAACCACTCTGACGATGCGCAAGGAAGATTGCTTCTATCTGGGCAAAGTCGTTTCAAAATATAGCTTTAAGGGTGAGGTGTTGGTGAAACTCGATACCGATGAGCCCGAAATCTACGAAAACATGGAATCAGTTTTTGTTTCATTGGGAAACAATCTGGTTCCATTTTTTATTGACCGTTGTCGGTTGCACAAATCGGCCCTGCTTCGGATAGATTTTGAAGAAGTGGAGGATGAATCCTCAGCAGATAAAATCATAGGTTCGGAATTATACCTCCCGCTGGAGATGCTTCCTCCCCTGACCGGAAACAAGTTCTATTTCCATGAAGTGATAGGATTCACTTTGATGGACGAGGTCCATGGAAATATTGGAATTATAAAGGCAGTAAACGATAGCGCTTCTCAAGAGCTTTTTGAAGCGGAAAAGGATGGTAAGGAATTGTTGATTCCTATAAGTGATGATATCATTACCAAAGTAGACAGAAAATCAAAAACCATCCATGTAAAAACTCCCGAAGGTTTGGTGGATTTGTATTTAAACTAGCTGTTTCAATTGAGATTGTGTCTTTGAGAGGGTGTCACCCTGAGCACAGTCGAAGGGTAGGGGTGTTTTTAAAACTCATATAAGATAAAAAGGGAAGCCATTTGGCTTCCCTTTTTCAATAACTTATTTGCTTTATCAAAATTTAGAAATGGAAAGCAAATCCGATTAAACCTTGAAAAACACTCGCAGCCTCTTTGTCTATGGCAACGTTGTAACGTAAAGTGGGTTCTATGCTTACATTGTTGGCAACAAACCAAGCATAACCACCTTGAAGCCCTACCCAGTTGGTACTGTCTCCGTTAGCAGTATTTCCAGTGAAGTCAACCCCAATAGGAAACTCTCCAATCACATAATACTTGGCTCCAAGCTTATAGCTAAAAACTCCATCGGAGTCATCTCCACCTCCATAGCCTAAACCAGCTTTGAGGGCCAAGTCATCAGCTATAAAATAGCCGGCTTCTGCTCCAACAGAATAAAATGTAGACCCATCAACGGAAATTAAGGAAAAAGCCGTGCTGCCTATTGCATAAGAACCTGTGTTGATTTCAACGACCCAACTGTTTTTAGATAATGCACTTGAGTTGTTGTCATTCTGCGCACTGGCTGTTAAACCCACTACAGCTACCAATACAAATAAAATTTTCTTCATAATAAATTTGGATGTTTTAGAATTAGCCGCGAATGTACGTTTTACCGATTGTGATTCGATGTGCCATTTAACGAATGCCCCGTTTGGGTTTATCAAACCCCAATTTGAATTGATAAAAGTATTAGGCCTATATTTATATCAAACTTATATTTCCAACCATGATTCGCTACTATTGTATTGTCATTGCTTTTTGCCTTCTTTCGTGCAAAGAGAAAACTACTGAACAAGAAAAGCCCAAGTCACCTCCGAACGTAGTCTTGATTTTCACTGATGATCAGGGGTATCAAGATGTTGGGGTGTTTGGTTCTCCTGATATAAAAACACCGCACCTGGATCAAATGGCGGCTGACGGCGTTAAATTGACCAGTTACTATGCTGCCCAGGCGGTTTGTTCTGCATCAAGAGCAGGGATTTTGACTGGATGCTACCCCAATCGTATCGGAATTCACAATGCTTTGGGGCCGGACAATACCCACGGGATAAATGATACTGAAACTACTTTGGCAGAAATGCTCAAGGATAAAGGTTATACCACTGCCATATATGGTAAATGGCATTTGGGGCATCACAAGCAGTTTTTACCCACTCGACATGGGTTTGACGAATGGTTTGGTATTCCGTATTCGAACGATATGTGGCCGTTTCATCCGCAGCAAGGGCCTATATTTAATTTTCCTGATTTACCGCTATACGAAAATGAGACCGTAATCGATACCTTGGTAGAGCAATCGCAGCTCACCACCCAGATAACCGAGCGTAGCGTGGATTTCATCAAAAGGAATAAGGACAATCCCTTCTTTTTGTACGTGCCACATCCGCAACCTCATGTGCCACTCTTTGTTTCGGATAAATTCAAAGGAAAATCAGAAAGAGGATTGTATGGCGATGTGATTATGGAAATCGATTGGTCTGTAGGTCAAATCATGAACGCTTTAAAAGAAAATGGGCTTGAGGAAAACACCATTGTAATCTTTACTTCAGATAATGGCCCGTGGTTATCTTATGGAAACCATGCCGGGAGTGCCTTACCACTTCGCGAAGGAAAAGGTACCGCATGGGAAGGTGGGCAACGCGAGCCTTTTATTATGAAGTATCCTGCCAAGCTTAAAGCGGGACAAGAAATCAACGCACCAGTGATGGCCATTGATATTTTACCAACCATTGCTGAGCTTACGGATTCACAACTGCCCGACAATATCATTGATGGTAAAAGTGCTTGGAAAGTATTGACTGGGACGAGTGAAGAACCTGTCCAGGAAGCATATTTCTTTTATTATAGGGTTAACGAAATGTTTGGGGTCCGCTCTGGAAAGTGGAAATTGTACTTTCCGCACCGATATCGTACCATGGATGGGCAGGAACCTGGAGAAGATGGTCTACCCGGAGAATACCGCTGGATTGACATGGAGGATATTGAGTTGTATGATGTTGAGAATGACATAAGCGAAACCAAAAATGTAGCTGCCGAGCATCCCGAAGTGGTCGAGAGGATAAAACTTTTAGCCAACGAGATGCGAACAAGACTTGGGGATTCTTTACTTGAATTGGAGGGCACTGAAACCAGGGAACCGGGAAGATTGGATGAACAAGCCCTTTAAATTCAAAGAATTTACCATCCATCAGGACAAATGTGCCATGAAGGTGGGAACCGATGGGGTTTTGTTGGGAGCTTGGACTTCTATTGCCGAAAAACCTGACTCTATTTTGGATATTGGTGCGGGTACAGGGTTGATTGCTTTGCAAATGGCCCAGAGATGTGGTGCTGAAATTATTGATGCCATAGAGCTGGATGAGAGTGCCTATGAGCAGTGCGTCGAAAATTTTGAAGCCTCAGCTTGGGGTGACCGATTGTTTTGCTACCATGCAGGTTTGGATGAATTTATGGACGAGGTAGAAGAAAAATATGATCTCATTGTTTCTAATCCTCCTTTTTATACAGAAGAGGTTTCAAGTGGAGATGAATCGAGGGATGCAGCGCGTCAAATAAGCTCCCTTCCGTTCGAAGAACTTTTGAAAGGAGCTTCCAGATTGCTGTCGGTTGAAGGACTTTTTTCCGTAATCCTTCCTTTTAAGGAAGAAAAGCGATTTGTGGATCTGGCCAGTAATGTTGATCTTTTCCCCTTCAGAATAACTAGGGTAAAGGGAAATCCGGATGCTGAATTAAAAAGAAGTCTTTTGGAATTTGGATCTTCGAAAAAACCTGTCGAAACCAATGAATTGACCATAGAACTAGGGCGTCATCAATTCACTAAGGAATATATTGAACTAACCAAGGACTTCTATTTAAAAATGTAACAAAAATGACTTGTTCTGTTGTTTTTCATTATTACCTTTAGCCAAATTTCTTTTGCATGAGACCAGACTTATTTGAAGCTCCCGACTATTACAATCTTGATGATTTACTTTCAGAAGAACATAAATTGGTGCGTGACGCTGCCCGCCAATGGGTAAAAAGAGACGTGTCACCGATTATTGAAGAGTATGCCCAAAAAGCGGAGTTTCCAAAAGAAATTATTGGTGGATTGGCAGAAATAGGTGCCTTTGGTCCCTATATTCCTGAAGAATATGGAGGAGCAGGCTTAGATCAGATTAGCTATGGTTTGATCATGCAAGAAATTGAACGAGGAGATAGCGGGGTAAGATCTACCGCTTCTGTGCAATCTTCACTCGTTATGTATCCGATTTTCGCTTATGGAATCGAAGAGCAACGAAAAAAATACTTACCCAAACTGGCCACCGGCGAATGGATGGGTTGTTTTGGACTTACCGAGCCCAACCATGGTTCCAATCCAGGAGGAATGGAGACCAAATTCAAGGATATGGGCGACCACTATTTGTTGAACGGTGCTAAACTCTGGATTTCTAACTCGCCTTTTGCTCATGTTGCCGTGGTATGGGCCAAAAACGAGGAAGGTCGAATTCATGGATTGATTGTTGAACGTGGTATGGAAGGATTTTCCACTCCCGAAACACATAATAAATGGTCTTTGAGGGCTTCCGCTACCGGGGAGTTGATTTTCGACAATGTCAAAGTTCCCAAGGAAAACCTGTTGCCTGGTAAAAGTGGTTTAGGTGCTCCTTTGGGTTGTTTAGATTCTGCCCGTTATGGAATTGCTTGGGGAGCTATTGGCGCTGCTATGGATTGTTACGACACAGCACTTCGGTATGCCAAGGAACGTGTTCAATTTGGTAAACCTATTGCGGCCACACAATTACAACAAAAGAAATTGGCCGAAATGATTACTGAAATTACAAAGGCTCAGTTATTAGCGCTTCGATTGGGGCAACTCAGAAATGAAGGCAAAGCGACAACGGCTCAAATTTCTATGGCCAAGCGGAACAACGTGGAAATTGCCATAAAGATTGCCAGAGAGGCGAGACAGGTGCTTGGTGGTATGGGAATCACAGGTGAGTACAGTATTATGAGGCACATGATGAATTTGGAAAGTGTAATTACCTATGAAGGTACGCACGATATCCACCTCCTAATCACTGGAGCTGATATTACAGGTCACGCTGCTTTTAAATAAAAAAGGGATTTTCTCTACCCCAGAGACATTCAATTATTTTTAGTAGTTTCGATAAAAGTGGCTGCCTAATACGCGGCTTTTTTATTATGAAAGACTTTACGGCGATACTCCTCCAAAGGACCCCATATCTTGACTCCACTCGCAACCGATTGATTCTTATAGGTTTTGTGGGGCTTTTTTCATTGGCCTTTCTTTTGGTGTATGTTCCCTTTAACATTAATCAGTGGGGGAAAAGCTTGATTCATGAATATATCTTACTTGGATCGGCTATTCTTTTAACTACTCAGTTTGGTGTTAGAAGACTTCTTAAGTTGAATAATTTTAAACTGTACAGCCTAGTTCTTTTTGGTGTATTTGAGATTTTACTGATTTCATACGTTTTTCATCTAATGTATTTGCCAGAATTGGAAGCATTTTCCGAAAAATGGGATGATTTTTTGACTTCTGTTAGACAAGTTGGATTGGTTACTGTAGTGCCCTATGTTTTAGTGCTCATTTATTTCTGGGTGATAGAAAAAGTAAATAAAGTTACCGAGCTTGAAAATAAGATCGATATTTCTAAACAAGGATCCAATAGCATGTTGGTCATTAAGGGAGAGAACGATAAAATTATATTAGCCATAAAATATGGGCAGCTCCTTTACATAAAATCTGCCGGAAACTATTTGGAACTTTATTGTAAGAAGGGAGAAAAAGTAGTTCGCGAGCTCGTGCGAAGTAGCCTCAAAGAACTAGAGGATAAAATTGAGGACTCGTCCATTATCAGAATTCATCGTTCTTATATGGTCAATATAGCTCACTTGGCATCGGTTAAAAAAACAAGAAAAGGATACTCATTGAGCGTAAAACACATGCCTGAAGAAACCTTGACAGTTTCATCTGGATATCGCGAAAACTTCAAAGCGCACCTTCCCAATTAGGGCCCATTAATACCTTTATGGGCCTTTTTCGTAACAAAACCTTTTAAAACAGCCACTTGAAAAGGTTGAGCATTTTATTTTGCTGACCATGAAAACATCTTGGATTCAACCTAGATATTGGTTGAATGATTTGCATTGATTGAATCTTTATCAAGATTAGAATGATGGAATGACCTATAAAAGGAAAATAAGTGCACTTGTGACAAAGATGGTGATACCCGTTTTTTTGGTGGTACTATCAAGTTGGCTAATATTCGGATTTGAGGCTGGATTTAAAAGTGAAGTTTACATCACGGTAAATGAGTTGAGCTCAAACTGTCCTCCTGGTTTTAAAAAGAACAAAAACAATGAGTGCATATCGCAAAACCTATATAAGCAATACAATCTCAAAAACCCTTTAGGGGTAGGAGGGTTAAAAACAGCATTACCTCCCGTTCGAGAAGGCTTTTCTCCTCAACAAATAGATTTGGGCAGATATCTCTTTTTTGACCCCTCACTCTCCGGGGATGGCAGTATTTCTTGTGCTACCTGTCATCAACCCAACAAAGGGTTTGGTGATGGAATGGCTACTAGCATTGGCATTCATGGTAAAAAAGGGAAAAGAAGCGCACCATCCTTATGGAATGTGGGCTATTTGAAACAGCTTTTCTGGGATGGCAGAGCCCAATCTTTGGAAAAACAAATGCAAGGTCCTTTGTATTCCGAAGAAGAAATGGGAAATACTCCTGAGAATCTTCTGAAAACCTTGAATGAAAATTTGAATTATCGTGCCCTGTTTGCCCAAGCATTTCCAAATAAGAATAGCAAGGATTCAATTCAGCTTGATGAAATTTATACGGCTTTGACAGCTTTTGAAGCCTCATTGATTTCATTGAACAGTAAATACGACCAATATGCTCATGGATATCACCAAGCGTTGAATCAAAATGAAATAGAGGGACTGAATATTTTCAGGTCTTTTGTGGCTCGCTGTGCGGAATGTCATACCCCTCCCTTGTTCACCAATCAACAAATAGCGGTAATCGGAAGTCCTGAACCTGATGGATTGCCATTGGACCCTGGAGCGGAAGTCCCATCAAAAGATAAAACCCTCCGTGGAGGATTTAAGGTGCCCAGTCTACGAAATATTGCCAAAACAGCACCTTATATGCACTCAGGAAGATTCAAGACCCTTAAAGAGACTGTTGCTTTTTACACTGGTGGAAGGGGGCATGCGGTTCCCGAAAATGAAGATTTGATTATTCATTGGCATATCTGGGAGCCTCAATTAACTGATAAAGAATTGAATCGCTTGGTAGATTTTCTACACACCCTTACAGATGAATCCTTTATGCCGCGAATACCAAAAACATTGCCATCAACAAAGCATAAAACAAATAGTTAACCAAAACATATATAATGAAGAAAGTTGTATCAAAAATAATTGTGGCCTTAATCTTGTTGATAGCGGGCATCTTTCTGGGAAAAACATTTTTCGGTGGAAGTTCAGACACCACAGCTCCCTTGCCGACTGGGTTGAGGTATAGTGGAGCTCAAATGAGCAGCGATAGCACCCAAACAGTCAACCTCAACACCTATGACGGGAATATCCTTGAGGTTAGGGATGGGGAATCTATTCAAGAAGCTGTGAAAGAAGCAAATCCGGGAGATTTGATAAGGGTGTATCCGGGCGTTTATACGGAGACCGTGTATATCGACAAGGATGATATAGCCCTTCAGGGAATCATTAAAGAAGGAGAATGGCCCACGTTGGATGGAAAAAAAGAATTGAACGATGCCTTTTTGTATTCTGGAAATAATATTCTGATTGAGAACTTCAAGATTATCGAATACAAGGGGAATGGGATTATGGGGCAAGCCGGGAATAATTTTGTCCTACGCAATAACTGGATTATTGATACCGGGGTGTACGGGATATTTCCGCAATATGGGAAAAACGGCCTTGTCGAAGGTAACATTTTAAGTGAAATTGAAGATGCCGCCATTTATGTGGGCATGTGTGATAATGTAGATGTAAAGCACAATGAAGTATTTGATAATGTGGCCGGAATAGAAATAGAAAACTCACGCCATTGTCTGGTAGAAAGTAACTATGCCCATAACAATACTGGGGGAATCTTGGCTTTTGTGACCCCAGGCCTGCCTATTAAAACCACTTTTGATGTCATTATCCGAAACAATTTTGTGGTAAACAACAACCACGAAAACTTTGGAGCCCCGGGCTCCATTGTAGCTGGTATTCCAGCTGGTACAGGAATTCTTATTATGGCCGCAGATGATGTTATCGTGGAAAATAACATCATTACAGGAAATGACAACTCGGGAATCACTATCGTAGATTTGGCCCAAGGCGCTAACCTATCCAACGACCCTAATTCGGAACCTAACCCTGATCGGGTGATCATTCTGGACAATTTTATGCAGAATAATGGAAACAATCCTGTAGGTGAACTTAAGGCAATTATGCTTACTCAGTTGTCCAACAAAGGGCCGGACATAATAGCTGTGGGTGGCGGAGTAGGAAGTACTATTCGAAATAAAGAGCGATATCGAACTTTTGGTCTTGGTGGTTATGGAGTTGCTACAATAACAGACACCAAAAATGTGCGTACCTATATGTTACCGGAACCGGTAGCTCCAAGGTCGGTATCCCAAGAAGAATTGGGAGAGCTCACCTATTATGGCGTGTGTGCTGGATGTCATGCATGGAATACACGATTAATAGGAGTGCCAACCAAGATTATGCAGGCCATCCATAATGGAAATCCACAGGGTATTGTGGACTATATCAATAATCCAAAAAACCTTAGGAAGGATTATCCCGAAATGCCTCCGCAAGATTACCTATCAGACGAAGCAAAAATGGCTGTGGCAGAATACATTCTGGCCATGGACGAAGATTAACCAACTTTTAAAACTGAACTATAATATGAAGCGATTATTAATAATGATTGCCCTGCTGGGCACATCACTTTTTGTAAAAGCACAAATCACCATGACTGGAAATGTCATGGAGCAAAACACCAACGTACCCTTATTGGGCGTGACCATTGTGGTCAAGAACACCCAAAATGGAACAAGTACTGATTTTGATGGCAATTATAGTATTGTGGCCAATTTGAATGATATACTTGTATTTTCCTATGTGGGGTACAAAACCAAAGAAGTGACCATCTTAAACCAAAACCCCATAACGGTTTTCATGGAACCAGATTTGGTACAAATGAAAGAAGTAGTGGTCTCAGCTCTTAACATTGAACGGGACAAGGAATCGCTTGGTTATTCCATTTCTCAGGTACAGGCCGATCAGGTGAATGTGGCCCGTGAAAATAATGTTATGAACTCGTTATCCGGTAAGGTATCCGGTTTGCAGATAACACAATCGAATACTGGAGTAGATGGGTCGAGTAGGGTGTTATTGCGTGGTGTAACCACAATAAATGGTTCCAATCGTCCCTTAGTGGTCATTGATGGAATTCCTATCAACAATGGGTTTGGAGGAGCTGGATCTTCTGGAGGTATTGACAGTGGGGATGCCCTTGCGGACATCAATCCTGATGATGTGGAGTCTATCAGCGTATTAAAAGGTGCTGGAGCTGCCGCCGCATATGGATCATTGGGCATAAATGGGGTAATCCTCATAACGACTAAAACAGGAACCCAAAAGAAGGGTATCGGAATCTCTGTCAACTCAACCTTTACTTTGACCGATGTTTTTTTGACACCGGATTTACAAAACGAATATGGAACTGGAGCTTTTGATCAATTTGCCCCTATCAATGCTGATGGCCGTCCAGTTCTTGATTATCCTTTTTCTTGGAGCTGGGGCCCTCGAATGGAAGGACAATCCTATACCAATTGGCTTGGACAGACTGATGCCTATTTACCCCAAGGAAATCCATATAAGCAATTTTATTCCACAGGCCACAATATGGCCAACACCGTAGCATTTGAGGGAGCTTCGGAAAAAGGGTCGTTTAGAATAGCTGTGACCAATGAAAGTGCACAGGGCATTATCAGCAACAATACCCTATCCAAACAAACCATCAATATACGTGGGACAAGTAAACTTACCAAGGATTTAAGTATTGATGGGAAAGTGACCTATATAAATGCCAAAGTGAGAAATCGCCCTTCATTGGCCGAAGGCTCTGCCAATACAACGCTACAACTTTCATTAATGCCGAGGGACATCCGTTTGGAAGATGTGAGGAACAATACGATAAATGCCAATGGTGAGGAAATTAAATGGAACCTGGACAATACGTTCAACAACCCATATTGGGCCAAAAATAATGTAAAGAACACTGATGTAAGAGATCGTTTCCAGGGTCACTTGGGATTGAACTGGAAAGCGACTCCAAAAATCAATGTTACTGCCAAAACAGGATTGGACTATCAAACCTACGACAATGTTTCCCATGCCCCTAGGGGAGCTCAGGCCATTGCCAATGGACTTGGGCAATATTCCCATGGCTCAGGAAATTTTGGAATATGGAATTCGGATATATTGGCCACCTATACACCTAGAGCTAAGAATTTAGATCTTTCGTTCAGTTTGGGTTCCAATTACAGAAGCGAATTTGGAAAAGACATTAATGTTTGGGGAAACAGTAGTAAGGTGCCTGAATTTTACAACATCTCCAATTACTTGAATACTTTTAGTAGAGAGTCAAGATCAGAAAAAGATATCTATTCATTTTATGGCCTTGCACAATTAGGCTATGGGGGAATGATTTACTTCGATGCAACCCTGAGGAACGATAACTCCTCCGCATTGCCAAAGGATAATGACTCCTATTGGTACCATTCCGAAAACTTAAGTGTTCTTTTCAGTAGAATATTGGGAATTGAGGGGAATGTACTTAATATAGGTAAGTTAAGGGGGTCTTTTGCCCGTGTCGGGAACGATACGGCACCCTATCGTACCCAGGCAGTTTATACCATAGACCAGACGGTTACCTTGCCCTATACTGTTGCCTCCATACCATCAAGCCTTCCCAACTTTGATTTAAGGCCTGAGATTTCAGAGAGTTGGGAAGTAGGAGCAGAGCTGGGGTTTTTTAACAATCGTATCACTTTGGATGCTACCTACTATCAAACCAGTACGAAAGATCAGATTATGGCGGTACCCATCTCAGGAGCATCTGGTTTTTCTTCTAAAGTTGTTAATGCTGGGGAAATTCAAAACAAAGGTGTTGAGGTGTTGCTGGGACTGGTGCCTTTTGATTCCGATTCGTTTAGTTGGAATCTAAGCGCAAACTTCACAAAAAGTAACTCTAAGGTAGTATCATTAAATGAAGGATTGGAAAGTATTGTGCTCAATAACTTGCAGGGGGTTTCGGTAGAAGCCAGGCCAGGAGAAGAATTTGGGACCCTCTATGGCAATGATTTCCTCCGGGACAATTTTGGACGCAAATTGATTACGAACGAAGGCCTTGCCCAAAAAGGGGAACGCATTAAAATGGGAAGCATTAATCCAGATTGGTACGGAGGTATCAGTAATAGTTTTAGATACAAAAACCTTACCCTTAATGCGCTTGTTAGTGTTCAGAAGGGAGGAGAGTTTTATTCCTATGGGAGGGCATATCGCATGTTCTTTGGTACGGACGCCCGTAGTTTGGAAGGTCGTGAAACCGGTATTGTCGAAGATGGGATAAATGAGAACACGGGATTTGTCAATGAAACAGCCACTACGGCCATGTTAAAACAGTTTACGGATATTTTCTCCAATCAAATTGCTGTCAATCAAATATTGGATGCCACAAATGTCAGGCTTAAGGAAGTGACCTTGACGTATAATTTTCCCAAGAAACACTTAAGGGGCACACCATTGCAGTCGGTCAGCATTTCTGCTGTGGGAAGGAACCTACTCTTCTTTTACAATGCAGCAGAAGATATCGATCCCGAATCAGGATACAGTAGTGGTTCAACCGGAACGGCCTTTGAACACTCATCATTGCCATCTACCCGGAGCATGGGCCTTAACCTTAAAGTTAACTTTTAAAAGCACCTATCATGAAATATAAAAGTAGTATCATAAAAAGTCTTGTCGCATTCTCGATAATAGTGGCTTTTACATCTTGTGATAAGCAACTGGATGATTTAAGGGACAATCCGAATGCTGTAACCGATATTGATGATGCAGCACTGTTCACCAAAGCGACCAGGGAACTCTTCTTGGGCACTTCAGGTGTTTCAGCAGTAAGTTTTGCCGGGCATTATGGGCATTATTTTGTTGCTGGAAGCACTGCAAGGTTTCCGGACCAATACGGAGATAATTTTGATTTGCAGTACAACCAAATGTTCACGGGAATGTACGGCGGACCAATTAAACATATCGAAGAAGCCCTTTTTCTTACCTTGGAAGGAGAACGTGAAAATGAAGTCCGTCATGCCATTGCACAAATAATCGCAGTGTTGGGTTATGCCAAGCTTACGGATGCTTTTGGAGATATTCCATATACAGAAGGAGGTAAAGGAAAAACAGGTGATATAATAACTCCTAAATACGATTCTCAATCCGAAATTTATAAAGATTTGATAGCCCGGTTAGGGAATAGCATTAAGGTGCTTAAAACTGCAAATCCAGAAAGGGGATATGGTCCAAGCGATTTTGTCTTTGGTAATGATATGGATAAATGGGCGCGCTTTGCCAATAGTGTTCGTTTGCGTTTGGCCATGCGCCTTAGGTATGTGGATATTTCATTCTCTGAACAAACTGTAGCCCAATGCCTTAATGAACCATTGATGGAAGAAAATGGACATAATGTGACCATGGTACAGACTGAGGGAAATGGGAATCCATGGTTTATCAGTCGAACGGGTTTTCCCTCGATTAAAATGTCTACAATGTTGATTGATCAGCTTCAATCTACCGATGACCCTCGTTTACCAGTTTTTGTGACACCAGATGGAAATGGACAATTTAGTGGTATGACCAACGGACTTACTGATGTTGCCTTTGGTAATTCCGATTTTGCCAATAAATCCGACATAGGAATTTCACTTTCTTTACCAGAGAGTGAACTTTATCTTATGACCGCTTCAGAAGTATGGTTGCTACGTGCTGAAGCTGCTTTGGTCTATGATAATGATTTGGGAACTGCAACTACCTTATATAGAAAAGGGATTGAAACATCACTGCAACAATGGAACATTTCCTCAGATTTGATTACAACATTTTTGGCTTCCCCAATAGCTAGTTTGAGTGCTGGTGACGGAGAGTTGAAAATCGGTACCCAAATGTGGCTGGCCTTAATCCCCGATTATTTTGAAGGATGGTCGCATGTTAGACGTACAGGGTACCCTGAAATTGAACAACGGACCGCTGATAATCTTGATAAGGGAGTGACCAATGGGGTGCTTCCAACACGGTTTCTTTACAGCACCTTTGAGCTGAGCTCCAATAAGACCAATGTTGAGGAAGCCATAGCAAGACAAGGGGCCAATGCAATTGATACTCCCGTATGGTGGGATAAAAACTAATATAAAATATTGAAGATGAAACATATAAAGCTAATTTGTTTGACGATTTTGGGGATATTTGTGCTGAATTGTTCAAATGACGATACTGTTCCAAGCCCCTTAGCAGATTTCCAGTTTTTGGTAGAAGGTGCCGAAGTTATTTTCAATGGCACAGTAGCCAATAACGACACCATTCAATGGGATTTTGGTGATGGCAATTCAAGCTCGGAAGAAGATCCGAAACATGCCTATGCCGCTGCTGGAACTTATTCTGTATCACTTACGGTAACAAGTGCCAATGACTCCTTCACGGAAACCAAGGAAGTGACCATCCAGGAATCTGATTTAATCTTGTTGACAGGCGGTCCAGCAAGACCCGAAGGAAAGCCATGGCGACTCAAAAAATTACTTGTGGGTGGAGAAGGTGCCGGATTGATAGAAGATAATCTGGGAATTTTGATACCTTCCATAGATAACCTATTGGATGCTGTGGGATTGGGTGCTTCATACGAAGACACTTTTACTTTTATTCATGATGGGACCTACGTGGTTGACAATAAGGATGGACAAAGTTTGATGAGTCTCGTGTTTGCTAGCGTTACCCCAGAACATGCACCCAATATAGCAGCAGTTTCCTTCGATCAGGCCAATGTGCCCTTGGCCAATGTGCTGTATACCTCAAAAACAAATGCAACGTGGGAACTTAGGGAAGGAGATTTTACTATAAATGCCTTGACCAGTACTGGTGTTGTTCCGGTACAGTTTACCGATAAAAAATATTTGGTGTTGGATGAATATCTTGGGTTCAAGGAAAAAGAAACATTTGATGATGAAGGAACCATTAAAACAGTGGTGATAGTAAAAGAACTTACTGCAGATATCATGAAAATTGCTTTGGAGATCCATACGGAACCTGCTTTGGCCAATTTTCCTACATTGCTTTTTCATTTAACCTTGGAAGCAAACTAGAAGAATTATCCAATAATGTGAACAAACCTTACGGAAAAAAAATTAAATAAATTGCATATTGGATAAAGGGCAAGAATATACTTATGGAGATCATAGAAAAGCAAAAGGCATTTTTTTCAACCCAAAAGACAAGAGAAGTTTCTTTCAGAAAAAAAGCCCTAAAGCAGTTGCGGGATGAAATTATAAACCAGGAAGGTGCGATTGCCGAGGCCATCTATGCTGATTTCAAAAAACCGCGGTTCGAAACGTTTATTGCAGAGACGCAATTCGTGCTGGCTGAAATCAATACAATGCTTAAGAATCTGGAGATGTGGGCTCGGCCAGAAAGGATTTCAGGGAATTTAGCCAACTTTCCATCCAGAAATTATGTCTATAGTGAGCCGCTAGGTCAAATTTTGGTCATTGCTCCATGGAATTACCCTTTTCAGTTGACTTTGGCTCCCATGGTGGGAGCAATTGCTGCAGGTAACACTATGGTGGTAAAACCTTCGGAACTTACTCCAAACACTTCAGCAATCGTTGAAAAAATCATTAACAAAGTGTTTGATGATGAATATGTGGCAGTTGTACAGGGTGGAGTTGAGGTATCGCAGGCGCTATTGGCCCAACGATGGAATCATATCTTTTTTACAGGAAGTACACAAGTAGGGAAAATTGTATATGAAAGCGCAGCCAAACATTTGACCCCGGTGACTTTGGAGTTGGGCGGAAAAAATCCATGCATAGTGGATGAGACGGCTAATATATCGCTTGCAGCCAAACGGATTGTTTGGGGTAAGTCCATAAACCTGGGGCAAACCTGTATTGCTCCTGATTATGTTTTGGTAAAGCATGCGGTCAAAAATAAATTGATTGAGGCCCTGAAGAACAAAATAGTCGCTTCTTATGGAGATAAGCAATCTCAATCACCTGATTTGGCAAGGGTTGTAAGTGAACGACACTACAGTCGCATGAAATTGCTTTTAGAAGGTCAACAGGTACTTTATGGGGGAGAAACAGTGGATGAAGATTGTTTCCTTGGTCTTACTTTGGTGGACGAACCTGATTTGGATAGTCCATTGATGCAAGGTGAAATTTTTGGCCCTATTTTACCAATTTTATCCTATAAGGACGAATCTGATATTGATGCCGTCATAAAACGATATGAAAAACCTTTGGCAGCATATGTGTTTTCAGGAAAAAAAGCCTTTCAAAAAAGATGCATTACAAAGTATGGTTTTGGAGGAGGCGCAATCAATGATACCGTGATTCAGATAGCTAATAAAAAGCTTCCTTTCGGAGGAACGGGTCATAGTGGTATTGGTGCCTATCATGGAAAAACATCATTCGATTTGTTTTCGCACAAAAAAGCGATTGTAAAAAGAGGAAATTGGATAGACCCTCCATTGAGATATGCTCCGTATAAATTACCGGAGCGAATCGCGAAATGGGTCAAACATCTTTTTTAGAAGAAGGTTTTTGGTAGTTATTTTCTTTGTCTTTGTAGGGTTAAAAACACTACGATCAAATAAAAAAACATGTATTTTAGTATATGTTTGCTTTGGTCGATTGCAATAACTTCTATGCCTCTTGTGAACGGGCTTTTCAGCCACAGTTCAACAATGTTCCTGTGGCAATTTTGTCTAATAATGACGGCTGTTTTATATCGCGTAGCGATGAGACCAAAAAACTTGGACTTCCTATGGCAGCACCAGCCTTTAAGTATCGAAGGTTCTGTGAGGAAAATGGTATAAAAGTATTTTCTTCCAATTATCCCTTATATGGAGATATGAGTACAAGGGTAATGAATATTTTGAACACGTTTACTCCTGACATGGAAGTGTACAGCATTGACGAAGCTTTTTTGAAATTTGAAGGTTTTGATGCTTATGATTTTGATACCTATGGGAGGGAGATTCAAAAAACAATCCAGAGATGTACTGGAATACCCATTAGTATAGGTTTGGCCCCAACAAAGGCGCTGGCCAAGATTGCCAATAAGATAGCCAAAAAATTAAGGACAAGAACTGGTGACGTATTCGTTATACAATCTGATGAAAGTCGTATAAAAGCATTGAAATGGTCAAAAATTGAAACTGTTTGGGGAATTGGACATGGGAACTTAAAAAGACTTCGGTCCAGAAACATAAAGACTGCTTACGATTTCACCCAATTATCGGATGAGTGGGTGAAAAAGCAAATGGCAATCATTGGATTACGACTGAAGAAAGATTTGGAAGGAATCCCGACTTTGGATTTGGACGATGATGCCCGCGATCGGAAGACCATTGCCACCACACGAAGTTTTGAATATACATATTCCGATATCGAAAACATTAAGGAGCGTATTTCCACTTTTGCAAGTAGTTGTGCCGAAAAATTGCGCTCCCAAAACAGTAGCTGTAACCATATTGTGGTTTTTTTACGAAGCAATAGGCATAAAAAAGATGACCCCCAACATAGAGCAAGCACAATAGTGACATTGCCGTATGCGACAGATTCCAGCCTAACAATTTCCAATCATGCAGTAGAGGCAGTGGGTGCAATCTATAAACCAGGCATCAAATACAAAAGAGCTGGAGTGATTGTGTCGGGTCTGATTCCTACCGACCAAAGACAATTGGATTTGTTTTTGACCGAAAACCCGAAACACCATAATATTATGAAAGTAATGGATAATGTAAATAATAAATACGGTTACAAGATTAAAATTGCCAACCAAGATTTAAAACGCACCTGGAAAATGAGACAGGAACATCTTTCACCAAGATACACTACCGATATTAATGATATTATTACTGTAAAATGAGCAAAAAAAGTCAAATGATACAGAAAAGCTTACCTTTTTTACACCAGATGAAATAGAAAATATAGGGGTTCCTATTTCCAATAACCCAGTTTCTGCAGGTTTCCCATCCTCTGCCGAAGATTTTAAGGAAAAGCGCATTAGTCTTGACCGAACTTTAATCAGGAACAAAGAGGCCACCTTTTACGCAAGAGTGAGTGGAAAATCTATGATTGGGGCCGGACTTGATGATGGTGACTTATTGGTTATCGATAGAAATCTGGAAGCGGAGAATGGTAAAATAGCAGTTTGTTTTTTGGATGGTGAATTCACGGTAAAACGACTTCGCATAGAAAGAAATAAAATCACCCTTATCCCTGAAAATGAAAAATATAAGCCAATCGAGGTGCCCGAAGGGAGTAATCTATTGGTTTGGGGAATAGTTACTTACGTGATTAAAGCCGTTTAATATTATTCAGGGAAATATCACCTCGAGCGTAGTCGAGAGGTCTTTTAAAATGGTCTTGATTGTATTCGATTTGACAATAAACGGTGAATTGTAAAAATCAACTAAACATGAAAAAAGTTCTATCAGATCAACGTTAACCCAAAACTTTGCTATCTTTGCCGTGTTGTGTTGGATTTCAATCTATACGATTGGAATCAGGTTGAAATATCGAAAACGATGTTCGCCAATGAAAGGCTTTCCATATGGAAGGCTTTTTTTGTTGGGACTAAGCCTTATACAAAGTGTGCATTACATGATGCATTAATGAAGCGGCCAGCTTTGCCGTTTGTCCATCAATATCGTATTTGGGATTCATTTCGGCGAGATCCATACTGATTAATTTTCCCGAACTGATAATGATCTTTAGGCATTCCAAAACAATTTGAGGTGTGAACCCCATAGGTGAGGGGGCACTGACCCCTGGTGCGTAGGCAGAAGAAAATCCATCCAAATCAATGGTCACATAAACTTTATCAACGGTTTTGATAAAGGCATTGATCCAAGTATTGATTTCATCCAAAAATTGGATTTGGAAAGTATCCGATAGAATAAAATTGACATTTAAATCTTTCGCAGTTTGAAAAAGTGACCGATCATTGGCATCTTTTCGGATGCCCAAGCAGAGATAATTAAAATTGCAATTCTCGTTTTGGCATTCCATTGCAATTTGATAGAAGGGTGTGCCCGAATTGTTATTGGGAACATTCTTCCGAAGATCAAAATGTGCATCAAAATTGATAATTCCGATGGTTTGCCCTTCTTTTTTTGAGTCGAGATGATTCTTGATGCCATGATAATGTCCATAGGCTATATCATGCCCTCCACCCAAGATAATAGGAAATTGTTTGTTGTTGAGAAGTGTGGTCACCGCTTCGGAAAGTGTATTTTGGGCCGCTTCCATGGCTGTGTTTTTGCAAGTTATGGAACCTGCATCATACAATTGTACATGGCTGGGAAGATGATTGGGTAATTTCCCAAAACTGGTTTTAATGACTTCAGGACCCTTAACGGCCCCGATTCTTCCTTGGTTTCGTTTAACACCTTCATCACAAGCATACCCCAATAAGGTAATTGATTTTTTTGGCGGTTCTGGAATCTCTTCCAAGGGAACGCACTTCACTTTTTCATGAAGATAAAGGCTCTTGTTGCTGATTCGCCCTTGCCAAATGTCCTTTTTGGGTTTGTTGTAGTGTTTCATTGGTCACAATTACCTACGATAATACAAGATTTTCAATTTCTACAAATTTCCGACACGAATTCGCACAAAGTTCATACAATTGTTTTGGTAAGCTTTATTTTTATTCCTTTTCTTTTTTTGGAATTAGATTTTCCTCACTTACTTGATAATAGGAGAATGTAATATCCTCCATCTGTTTAGTTTTTCCTTCAAAGCTTCCGTATGGAATATACTCTACCATTATATTTCTTATTTCTGGAAAACTTTCAAAAAGGTATTTGCCTTTAATTATTTGTCTCTTATCATTATCAATACCTAAATAGTAATTGCCTTTCCGAAAAGAAATGTTGTCGAAATAGTAATTACCACTATGAGAACTTAATCTTCGACACTCTAAGCGCATAGTATCCTTTTCTTTAATGAAGAAATAAAAATAAGTTAATACTGGTGGTAAGTCAGTACTTCTTGGCTTTTCTTCTATTATGTATTTATCAGTTTGATATTGAGGAGGGCGCAAATTCATGACTCCCTTTTCGGGGAAATTAAAAACAATTAAATCGGCGCGTTTAAGTTTGATGGAACCCTCTATTTGTTTATTAACCAGCTTGCTACTGCAAGAAAATACCGTTACAATAAAAAGAATATAGACTGATTTCATATTACAATCCTATTACACCATTTCTGATTTCTCCTTCAATTTCTTGTTGTCAAAATCTTCTTTCTTAGTTTAACTGTAATGTTTTATTACGCATCAAAAAGATGGTCCAAAATATTGGTTTCCACAAGATTTGGCAAAGTTACTTTAAGATTTGGAGTTCGCTCCATTTCTCTTTTGATGGCAAACAAGGCTTCTTCATTTCGTGCCCAACTTCTTCGGGAAATGCCATTGTTCACATCATAAAAAAGCATATTTTTCAATCGAACTGAGGCTTCTTCAGAACCATCGAGTACCATTCCAAATCCGCCATTCATCACTTCGCCCCAGCCGACACCACCACCATTATGGATGGAAACCCAGGTTGCGCCTCTAAAACTATCGCCAATCACATTATGGATGGCCATATCAGCAGTGAACTTACTGCCATCATAAATATTACTGGTCTCTCTAAAGGGAGAATCCGTACCACTTACGTCGTGGTGGTCTCTACCCAAGACTACAGGAGCTGATAATTCACCTTGAGCTATTGCAGTATTGAAAGCATCTGCAATTTTGGCCCGACCTTCAGCATCTGCATATAAAATCCGAGCTTGTGAGCCGACCACCAATTTGTTCTGTTCAGCTTCCTCAATCCATTTAATATTGTCCTGCATTTGCTGCTGGATTTCTTCGGGAGCTTCAGCTTTGATTTGCCTCATGATCTCCAAAGCGATGGCATCCGTTTTTTGCAAATCCTTTGGATTTCCAGAGGTGCAGACCCATCTAAATGGACCAAAACCATAATCAAAACACATCGGCCCCAAAATATCCTGTACATATGAGGGGTATTTAAAATCAATGTCGTTTTCAGCCATGACCTCACCACCTGCTCGCGATACTTCAAGCAAGAAGGCATTACCATAATCGAAGAAATAAGTACCCTTTTCTGTGTGTTTGTTAATGGCATCAATTTGTCGTCGCAGCGATTCCTGTACTTTTTTCTTGAATTCTGATGGATTCTCAGCCATCATCAGATTGGATTCCTCAAACGATAATCCAACGGGATAATACCCACCAGCCCATGGATTATGTAAGGAGGTTTGGTCGGAACCCAAATGGATAAAAACATCTTCCTCAAGGAATCGCTCCCAAATTTCTACCACATTTCCGATGTAAGCTAAAGAAACAACTTCGTTTTTGGCAATAGCAGCTTTTGTTCTTTGGACAAGGTCGGATATATCCGTCAATAACTCATCCACCCAACCCTGTTCGTATCTTTTTTTAGCCGCTTCGGGATTCACTTCGGCACAAACAGTGATGCATTCGGCAATGTTTCCAGCTTTGGGTTGGGCCCCGCTCATTCCACCCAATCCAGCCGTCAAAAATATTTTCCCCTTTGGGGAATCACCCTTGTCCAATACATTTCTGAAAGCATTCATTACGGTAATTGCTGTTCCATGGACAATACCTTGTGGGCCAATATACATATAGGAACCAGCGGTCATCTGACCGTATTGGGTAACACCAAGTGCATTGAATTTTTCCCAATCATCAGGTTGGGAGTAGTTGGGAATCATCATGCCATTGGTTACAACAACCCTTGGTGCTTCTTTTGAAGAAGGAAATAGTCCCATCGGATGTCCTGAGTACATGTGCAAGGTCTGTTGTTCGGTCATCTCAGCCAAATATTTCATGGTCAATAAGTACTGAGCCCAATTCTGAAAAACAGCTCCATTGCCGCCATAGGTGATAAGTTCTTCAGGGTGCTGTGCTACAGCTGGGTCTAAGTTGTTTTGAATCATCAACATGATGGCCGCAGCCTGCTTTGACTTTGCCGGATACTCGTCAATAGGACGGGCATACATCAGGTAATCAGGTTTAAAACGATGCATGTAGATTCTACCATAGGTCTTGAGCTCTTCGGCAAATTCTGTCGCTAGTTCTTGATGCCAGGCTTTTGGAAAATAGCGTAGTGCATTTTGAACAGCCAGTTTTTTCTCTTCATTAGATAAGATGTCCTTGCGTTTGGGAGCTGGATTTCCGCCTTCAGGATATGTTTTGACTGGAGGTAATTCCGAAGGAATTCCCTGTAGAATACTTTCTTGAAATGCTGTTAATGTTGTTGTCATATCAATCTTTTTTAAAGATTTGCTTTCCATTTTTCCAAACTGCATTGGGTTTTAGCTGCCCTTGATGATAGGTGATTTCTTGATAGTTATTGGTTAGGAAAGTCACAAAATCGGCTTGGGCTCCAGTTTGCAAAACTCCCTTATCCGCTAATTTTAAAGCAGCACTTGCCCTAAAGGTGATTCCGGATAATACTTCAGCATTCGATAACTTTTCAAAAGTCCCCAAAATGCTCGCTTGTGTAAGCAGGTCTCCCATAGGCGCAGAACCTGGATTATGGTCGCTGGCAATGGCCAATGCTCCACCGGCATCCAAAATTTTACGGGCCGGGGTATAGGCACATCCCAATCCCATTGAAGCTCCTGGCAAAGCCATGGAAATCACATCACTCTTTGCCAAGAGCTGGATTTCTTTTTCGGTGCTTGCCTCTAAATGGTCGGCACTTAAAGCTCCAAATTGTACAGCTACCTCACTTCCTCCAGCAGTAAATTGGTCGGCATGAACGGTAATGTCAAAGCCCATTTCTTTTGCTTTCTGAAAATATGGGGCAATTTCTTCCGGAGAAAAAGCACTTTCCTCAACAAAAGCATCTACTCGTGTTGTCAGGTTTTCCGATTTGATTGTGGGAAACAAGGTAGAGGTCATTTCCTCCAAATATGTGTTGTTACCGCTCCAATCTTTGGGTTTAATATGAGCGGCCAAGCAGGTGGCCACCAAATCAGCTTCAGTTTTATCATTGGCCTGTTTAATGGCCCGAAGCATTTTCAATTCTTGTTCCACGGATAGGCCATAACCACTTTTGACCTCAATCGTAGTGATGCCATTTTGCAAGTGTTTTTGACTTCGTTCTAGAATTCCCTCTACCAGTTCTTCTCGAGTAGCTTTCCGGGTTTGGGTTACGGTGTCCCATATACCTCCGCCGGTTTTGGCAATTTCCAAGTAAGAGACTCCCGCATTGCGCATCGCATAATCCCTTGCGCGGGTGCCACCAAAACAGATATGGGTATGGGCATCGACAAGTCCGGGGAGACAAACTTGCTCTCCTTCAATATGATGGATATCGATACCATCGGACTTCAAATCAGTAAAAACACCGATTTTCTGAATTTTTCCTTCGGAAACCACAATTCCACCGTTTTCAATAATGGGCAATTGCTCATCGGCAAGTGCGCCCTTTAAAGGCAGGCCGGACATTGGCAGTAATTGGGTAAAGGGGCCTATTAATATGGGTTTGTTCATGGATTAATTAATATGTTTCAAATTCTGCTAGATGAGGTGCATTCCACTGAAGGTTTTTGTCTTTCATGGTTCTTTCGACCAAACTGATGATTTCTCCCTGTTGGATGATGTCGATTCCCTTTTCAATATCGTCTGCAAAAACGCGATCACTATCTGCAAAGGAGACTTTGGTTCGAATGAATTTATGGATTTCATCCAATACCACACCCGACTTTAGGGGTTTTCTATATTCAAATGCTTGGGAGGCGGTAAGTAACTCGATGGCCAATATTTTTTCAACATTTTCAATAATCTGAAGTGCTTTTCTACCACTGATGGACCCCATGCTCACATGATCTTCCTGGCCTAATGAGGTGGGAATGCTATCCGCACTTGCTGGAAAGCACAAGCTTTTATTTTCGCTAGCCAATGCCGCTGTGGTATATTGCAAGATCATATAGCCCGAATTGATTCCGGTGTCTTCCATCAACAATTTAGGAACTCCGGGACTGTTACCTTCAAGGGCCAAATAAATTCTTCGGTCTGAAATATTGCCCAATTCCGATGCAGCTAGAGCAGCATAATCCAAAGCCATGGCTAAAGGTTGTCCATGGAAATTACCTCCGCTAATGGTTAAGTCATCATTTATGATGACGGGATTGTCCGTTACCGAATTCAGCTCTACTTCCAATAATTCTTTCAAGTGCAGCCATGCATTTCGCGATGCTCCATGCACCTGCGGAATACATCGGAGCGAATATGGGTCTTGCACTCGTTCGCAATCGATATGATCTTCCAAAATTTCTGAACCTTGAAGCAGGGTTCGAATTCTTCCAGCCACATGTTGATTCCCTTTAAACGGACGAAGTGCATGTAATTCTTCAAAAAATGGTTTTATCGAGCCTTGCAGTCCCTCCAACATCATGGCCCCAACAATATCGGCTTGTCGTAAACAATGTTGCAGTTTTTGAACCACCAAAACTCCGTGTGCAGCAATAAATTGGGTGCCATTGATTAAGGCCAAACCTTCTTTTGGACCAAGTTCCAGCGATTTGAGCCCGGTTTTTTTAAACAATTGTTCAGCGGAAATGATTTCACCTTTATAATGGACCTTTCCCAAACCAATAAGTGGTAAAAATAGATGGGAAAGCGGAGCAAGGTCACCTGAAGCTCCTACGGAACCTTGCGAAGGAACCACAGGGGTGGCGTCATTTTCAACATGCCATAACATACGTTCAATAGTGGACACCGCTATTCCAGAATAACCTTTTGCCAAGGCATGAATCTTTAAAATGAGCATTAGTTTAGCCAGCTTTTCTGAAATGGGCTTGCCAACGCCAACACTATGGCTCTGTAAAATATTGGATTGTAGGATTTTTGTATCCTCTTTGGAAATTTTGGTGTTGCACAAAGGGCCAAATCCTGTATTGATTCCATAAACGGTTTCGCCTTTTTCAACAATATTTTGAACCCTGTTTTGACTGGCCTTGATTTTTTCCAAACATGAATCGGATAAAACACTTTTTATCCCACCTTCGGAGATACCAATGGCGATACTTGCCGTTAGATGGTCTTCGCCAAAATGAAATGTTTTGGGTAACTGCATAAGCTTCATTTAAGAAATATAAAGGTATTGTACATTATTGATAATTACTAATACTTATTTTTGTAATATTTAATAACTATGAATTATCAGATAGAGTTGCGACATTTCATTTATTTTTTGGCAGTAGCCGAAGAATTACATTATAGGAAAGCGGCTGAAAAACTGTTTATCTCGCAACCAGGATTGAGTACGCAGATTAAGCAGATGGAAAAAATTTTGCAGACTCAACTTTTTGTAAGGGATAAAAAGAAAGTGAGTTTGACTCCCGCTGGGGAATTTTTAAAAGGTGAAGTCGAATTTATCTTGAACCATTTGGAGCAAACCAAGAAGCAACTCAAACTTATTGGAGAGGGACACTCGGGTGAGATTAGAATTGGGTTTTTGGGTTCGGCTATGCAAAATGTGGTACCAAAACTTCTGTTGGACATGAAAAAGAAGTATCCATTGGTGCATACTAGCTTGGATGAACTCTCCAACAAGGCTCAAGTAAGTGCTATTTTACGAGACAAACTGGACCTGGGATTTGTAAGGTTGTCCAGAGTCCCCAAGGGATTAAAGATCAAACCTGTTTTTGAAGATACGTTTTCCTTGGTATTACCAAAAGACTATCCCTTGGATGAAAAAAACTTTAGAGGAATCCGTCAAGTCTCACAGGACGATTTTGTCCTCTTTTCCCAAGATTATAGCCCCTTGTATTTTGATACTGTGATGAGCATTTGTGAGGATGGAGGCTTCACACCCAATGTTTCCCATAAATCCGTACATGCACAAACCATTTTTAAACTTGTGGAGAATAAATTGGGTATTGCCATTGTGCCAACAGCCTTGCAATATGGATTTCAAATGGAGGTGAAATTTATCGAACTTAAGAAAATAAAACAGCGGGCTATTTTATCCATGGTTTGGAAAGAGGACAATCGGAATCCAGCATTGCAGAACTGTATTGATTTGCTTTTGAAGGGATAAGAAGACAATACCTAACTTTGCTCGAAATAAAATGGACCATGATATTTGATTTAATCAAAAATAGAAGGAGCATTTTTCCTGCTCAATACAACAACAAACCCATTGAGAAGGAAGCTATCGAAAAAATCTTGGAAGCCGCGAATTGGGCCCCGAACCATAAAAAAACGGAGCCTTGGCGCTTTAAGGTTTTTATGAATGGAAAAAAAGAAGCGTTAGGTGAGTTTCTCTCCAAAAAATACCAAGAAGTTGACCCAAAACCCAAACAGGTAAAGATTAAAAAACTTCAGGATAATCCTCAACGGGCCGCAACGGTAATTGCAATTTGTATGCAAAGGGACCCCAATGAAAGCTTACCGGAATGGGAGGAAGTTGCCGCTACCGCCATGGCTGTCCAAAACATGTGGTTATGTGCTACGGAAATGGGAATAGGCAGTTATTGGAGCTCACCCGGACTCATAAAATATATGGATGAGTTTTTGGATTTACCGGAAGGCGAAAAATGCCTCGGTTTTTTCTATATGGGATATTATGATGAAGAACCTCCTTCAGTAGCGCGTAGGCCTATTGAAGATAAAGTGGAATGGTTAGAATGAGAAAAGCTCCGCTGCGTACTTTATGGTTACTATAATAAAGAAGATTAAGTAGCCTGCAGTAAGAACAAACTTCATAAAGGTCCCTGTCAAAAAACCTAAAAATGACCCAAACGCGGCTTTCATAGCGGTTTTCTGGTCAGCTTTGTTCATCAACTCTCCAACCAAAGCGCCTATAAAAGGCCATATAATGATTCCAAATGGACCAAATATGGGAAAAAATATGGCCACCAATAATCCAATAATGGTTCCCCACATCCCTGCTTTGCTTCCACCAAATTTTTTGGTTCCTGCAGCTGGAATAATATAGTCCAAAACCGTAATTGCCAGGGCAAGTACCAAAGTACCTCCTAAAATCCACCAATTATCTGGTACCGCTTTGGTAATATACAATAACAGCAATCCGACCCAACTGATAGGTGGACCTGGCAAAACTGGAAGAAAGCTGCCCAAGATACCTACAAGCATTAACAAGAACCCTATTATAAGAAGTGCAATGTCCATAGTTTAATTTCTTATGAGACAAATGTAAAGGGGTTTTGTTACAAAATTAGTTGTGAACAATTATTTTTCAACTAAAAAATTAGTTTAAACTAAAAATTTAGTTATATTAGCGATATGAAATGTTTGAATTCGGCTGTTGCTTTCTTAATAATGTTCATTGTTGTTCTCTCATGTAGAGTTGACAAAGAATCTTATGTAATACTAAATGGAGCGGTGGAAAATATATCAGTAGATACTATTCATGTTAGAAAACAAAAAGTTTCAGAAAGAGATGACCTCTACTTTACTATTGTTGTTGAAGGAGACAATTTTAGTTTCTTAGACACTCTTCATAAAGTAGATAGAGGTTATTACTATTTGGAGTACAACAATGCAAGACATAATATTTACCTACAACCAGATTTTGATTTGTGGCTCAAGATAACTAGTCAAGGAATCTCATTTAAGGGTAAGGGAGCCGCCGAGAATATGTATTTGGCAGATAAACAGGCTCTTGTTGGAAAACTTTTCCATTTGACACATTATAGCTATTACCCAAAATTGACAGAGAAAAAATTTTTAAGGCTAAACGATTCGATTGAGAACGTTCTACTAAGCTTTTTATCCAAAAAGGAGGTTGAAAATGATTTTTTCAATGAATTGGAAAGAAAAGTTTTTTTGGCTGAGAAAGCCCACCGATTGATGAATTTTGAAGTTCTACGAAGGTTGACTACAAATGATAAAAGCTTTAAAGTCTCAAATGATTATCCAGATGTGATTGAGTTATTAAATATAAATGATAACCAATGGCTGGACGTTCCTTTTTTTGCTCCCACGCTGGCTATTAATGACTATTATTTTTTGAAAAACGTGGTAGATCTAGATACAAATGGAGATATACTCAAATGTATAGATTGTGATCTGCATTTGGAAAAAATGAGTTTTATATCAAATTATTTTACGAATCAGAAGGTGAAAGATGAGGTCGGTTATGTAGCAGCCAAATGGAGAATGGGAAAAACTGAAGAATTAGATGAGTTCCATAAAATATTTGATCAAGCCATATTAAATGATGACTATAAACAAGAACTTTTTACCCTGTATGGAGCCTTAAAAAATAATTTGGGGAGTAAGTTTTTGAGGCAAGTTTCTTTAATCGATGAAAATGGTGAAGAAGCTTCATTGAAAAGTTTTAAAGGCAACTATGTTTATATTGATATATGGGCGTCATTTTGTGAGCCTTGTATTGCAGAATTTCCATATTTAAACCAGCTTTCAAGGGATCTTGGCAAAGAAAACATCAAGTTTGTCGGTATAAATAAAGATGACACCTTTACTAAATGGAAGGATTTTATACGAAAGCATGAGGTGAAAGGAGTTCAGTTGAAAACAAACAACAATCCCGAATTTATAGAATTACTGGGTATCGAAAGTATTCCTAGATATATCCTTTTAGATGATTTTGGCAACATTATCCACCATAATGCCAAAAGACCATCTGACCCCACATTGAAAAAAGACCTTATCACATTAATTAATATGAAAAACTAATTGTTATGAAGCAATTGACAAAAGCAGAGGAAGAGGTAATGCAATTATTATGGCAATTGGAAAAAGCCAACGTTGCCGCCATACTTAAAGAATTACCCGAACCCAAACCGGCATACAATACCATATCAACTATTATTAGGATTTTGGAAGACAAAGGGTTTGTGAATCATGAAAAGGTAGGGAAAGGGCATGTGTATTTTCCTTTGGTGAAAAAGGAAGAGTATAGTAATCAGTCCATATCAAAGTTGGTCGACGGCTATTTTCAAGGCTCCTTTAAAAGTATGGTTTCCTTTTTTATGAAGAAGAACGATATCAGTTTAAGCGAACTGGAAGAGATTATGCAAAAAATTAAAAAAGAAGAAAAATGATAACCTATATATTGGAATGTATCACAATACAATTGGTTTTTTTACTGGTCTATGACCTGTTTCTGAAGAAGGAAACTTTTTTTCAATGGAACCGATTTTACCTTTTGGCCACGTTTGTACTCTCAATGATTCTTCCATGGATAAAAATAGAGGCATTAAAAACTACTGTTCCTAATAGCTTAGCTGCGTTCCAGACATTCTTTTTACAATTAGATGAAGTAGTTGTTACGGCCTCCGAAGCTGCTGACTCTTTTTGGGGAACCATCACTTGGGAGTATATAGTTTTTGCTTCAGGGATTGCAATCATGCTCATTTGGTTTATGGTCAAATTAATGGGATTGTACCGCTTGAGAAAAAAAGGCAGTATTCAATACTATTCCGATTTTGTCAAGATAACCATCCCCCAAAGCTCATTGGCCTTTTCATTTTTTAGGAACGTGTTTTTTGGAGCGGACATTCCCGAAGAAAAACAAGAAAGTATCATTTCACATGAACTTGTCCACGTAAGACAAATGCATTCTGTGGATCTTATTTTTTTTGAGTTGATGCGCATTGTGTTTTGGTTCAATCCCTTGGTGTATTTATACCAGATGCGCATTTCGGAACTCCACGAATTTATTGCGGATGATCAGGCATCCAAATCAAATAAAAAACAGCAGTATGAGTTGCTGCTTTCTGAAGTATTCCAAAATCAAAACTTCAGTTTGGTCAACCAGTTTTATAAAAAATCATTAATCAAAAAACGGATAGTTATGATGACCAAAGAAAAATCAAAAAAAGTTTATCAGTTAAAGTATGCTTTGCTATTGCCAATACTGTTAAGCATGCTTACATATACTTCTTGCGAGAAAGAAGATAAAATAGTGGAGGAAGCTGTTGAGCTTATTCCTTTGGATGAAACCGTGGTGGTTCGTCTAGGTACAGATCGGATTGATTTTAAAGTTGAACCTTAATGACTTAACCACTAAGGAGAAACAAAGACAAGAGAAATTGCTTAGTGAAGTGGCAAATAAAAAGATTTCCACCACAATAGATATGAAGGATAAAATTGGCAATTCGGTAGAACTTATTATGAAGGATGGTGAAATTTTCAGTGTGTCCGTACGCAAGCAAACAGGAAGTAGTCTCAACCTGAATGAAGAAACAGCGGCTCCAAATGGAGGAATTGTTGATCAGGACGTAAAAGTTCCGTTTGGCGTAATTGAAGAAGCACCAATTTTTCCGGGCTGCGAAAACGCTGAGGATAAAAAAAGGTGCTTTCAAGATATGATGCAAACACATATCCGAAAAAACTTTAGATATCCGCAAGAAGCTCAGGTGCAAGGGATTCAAGGTAGGGTGAATGTAATATTTACAATCTCTAAAGAAGGGGAGATTACTAATTTTAGAATGCGCGGACCACATAAATTATTGGAAGATGAAGCCAAACGTATCATTGACAAGTTACCTAGGATGCAACCTGGTAAACAGAAAGGTATGACGGTTGAAGTTCCGTTTAGTATTCCAATCTCATTTAAGTTACAATAGTGTAAAAAATCGTAATTTCAGCCAAATATTTGGGGCTGTATGCGAAAGCTAATATTGTTGTCGTTTTTGGGTTTGCTCATTTCATGTGAACTGTTCACTTCAAAGGAAGAGCAGACCAAAAATAGAGTCAACGAAGAACTTTTGGCCATTGATTGGAACGATGTTGACCAATATCCTCTTTTTGAAGGTTGTGATGAAACTGCGCCCAAAGAAATTCAAAGAGAGTGTTTTCAAACAAGAATGTTGCAGATTGCTGCTGATACGTTGGATAGTCTTTCCTTTGAAGTGGAAAACGATATGGAGGATACGCTCTATATTGATTTTAAGGTAGATGAACATGGGTTTATTTCAATTGTGGAAATTGAAGAAAAACAGGTCATTTTAAATGAAATTGCCAATTTTAATGAGCAAATTTCCGAAAGATTGGCGGACCTCACAGTGGCTCCAGCCCTTAAAAGGGGAATGCCTGTAAGCCTTAGATTTAGACTCCCCCTTATACTAAACACGAACTAATCATTTGGCAACGGAAAAAATTATTTTAGGAATTGACCCTGGGACAACGGTTATGGGCTTTGGAATCATTAAGGTGATTAACAAGCAGATGCACTTTGTACAGATGAATGAGCTAATGTTGCGTAAGTATGATGACCCCTATACCAAGCTCAAGCTAATTTTTGAACGTACATTAGAGCTCATAGACACGTACCACCCAGATGAAATAGCAATAGAGGCTCCCTTTTATGGGAAAAATGTACAATCAATGCTCAAGCTGGGTCGTGCACAAGGAGTGGCCATGGCGGCAGGACTTTCCAGACAGATTCCTATTACAGAATATATGCCAAAAAAAATCAAGATGGCTATCACCGGAAATGGAAATGCTAGCAAAGAGCAGGTGGCTAAAATGCTTCAAAGTGTTTTGAAGTTGAAATCCTTGCCAAAAAACTTGGACAGTACTGATGGATTGGCTGCGGCCGTTTGCCACTTTTACAATGAGGGTAGGGTTGAGGTCGGCAAACACTATACGGGCTGGGAGGCTTTTGTAAAGCAAAATCCTAAAAAAATCAATAAATAATGAACAACCCTCAATATTCAATTAAAAAGTTTCCAATGACAAATCAAAACCTACTTACATGCCCAAAGAAAATCCGCTTTCCGAAAAGTCTTATGCCTTTGCATTGAAAATAATTCGATTGTATAAAAAATTGAATAAAGAAAAAAAGGAGTATATTCTATCTAAACAATTACTTCGTTCGGGCACTTCGATAGGAGCCAATATTTCAGAAGCAAATGGAGCTATATCCAAGGCAGACTTTTCGGCAAAGATTTCAATTTCATATAAAGAAAGTCTTGAAACCAAGTATTGGCTTTCATTATTAAAAGATTCAGATTACCTTAATGATAATGAAGCTGTTGAATTAATTAAAGATGCGGATGAATTATCCAAAATAATGTTCTCAATTCTAAAAACGACAAGAATCAATAAATAAATATTGTCTGTTGTTAATTGTACATTGTAAATTGATTATTGTCAACTGTTAATTGTACACATAAATGAGCGGAATATACATCCATGTGCCATTCTGCAAACAAGCTTGTCATTATTGCGATTTTCATTTTTCCACGCAAATGGGAAAGAAAGTGGCAATGGTGAATTCGCTCCTAAAAGAACTGGAACTGCGAAAGACAGAGTTTGAATCCGAGAAGGTTGAAACAATATATTTTGGTGGTGGTACACCTTCAGTTTTGGAAATTCCCGAAATTGAGAAACTCATAAACACGATATACAACAATTACAATGTAATTCAGAATCCAGAGGTTACTTTAGAAGCTAATCCTGATGATTTATCTAAAAATCGAATTGCCCAACTGGCCCAAACAGCCATTAACCGGTTAAGTATCGGAATTCAATCCTTTTATGATGAGGATTTAAAACTGATGAATCGAGCCCACAATGCCCATGAAGCCAAACACAGTATCCAAGAGTCCAAAAAACACTTTGATAATATCACCATTGATTTAATTTACGGTATTCCTGGAATGGATAATAATCGCTGGAAGGACAATATTCAAAAAGCGCTGGATTTTGATTTACCCCATATCTCCAGCTATGCGTTGACTGTTGAGCCCAAAACGGCCCTAAAAAAGCTTATTGAAAAGGGAAGTATTCCCGATGTGGATGATAAGAAGGCTAAAGAACAGTTTGATATACTAGTGGACCTAATGGAGCAACAGGGTTTTGTGAATTATGAAACCTCCAATTTTGGCAAGTTGGGATATTTCTCTAAAAATAACACTGCATATTGGCAAGGGAAGAAATATATGGGCATAGGTCCGTCAGCGCATTCTTATGATGGAAAAAAAAGAAGTTGGAATATCAGAAACAACATACATTATATTAAGGCCTTGGAAAAAGGAGAGTTGTCAAGTGAGATTGAAACCTTGACCAAAACGGATAGATATAATGAATATATTATGACAGGTCTTCGAACTATTTGGGGCGTTTCTTTAGAAAAAATAGAAAATGACTTTGGGGAAAAGTATAAAGATTATCTAAACCTTCATACCAAAAAATATATAGAACAAGGCTTACTTAGTGTGGTAAAAGATAAATTGTTGACGACTAAGAAAGGAAAATTTTTGGTCGATGGAATTGCATCCGATTTATTTATGGTTAACTTGAAATCATGATTGCCGCCATAAAATACAACTCCAGAAACTTCAAAATTGATTTGTCTCAACCCTTGGATATTTCTATACCGTTGCGCGATGGAAGTGATAACATAAATGCGTGGTACTTGGATGCTCCTACAATTACTCCGCATCGTGAAGGCGATTTTGTAGGGAAGGTGTCGGAAGGAGCACCGGTTAATTTCAATGATATTTGGTTCAATCCACATTCACATGTGACGCATACAGAGTGTCTGGGTCATATTACCGAGGCTTCACATTCTGTAAACCAGAATTTGCAGCAATACTTCTTTTTGGCAGAAGTAATTACAATTGCTCCCGAAAAGCGGGGAGATGACTTTGTGATATCTGAAAAACAACTGAAATATGCCTTGGGAAATAAAAAGAGGGAAGCATTGATCATAAGGACCATACCTAATCTCAAGGACAAGTGCTCAAAGCAGTACTCCAATACCAATCCTCCGTACCTTTTGGAGGAAGCCGCAAAATATCTAGCGGAAAAAGGAATAGACCATTTGTTGGTGGATCTTCCGTCTGTGGATAAGGAAAAGGACAATGGTGCTCTTTTAGCCCATAACGCCTTTTGGGATATAAATGGAATGCCTCGAAAACATGCTACTATTACGGAGTTCATTTATGTAGCTAATGGAATTGAGGATGGTTCTTATTTTTTGAACCTTCAAGTTGCACCTTTTGAAAACGATGCGAGTCCGAGTAGACCAGTTTTGTTTGAAATTATGAAATGATTCAATCAAATTAGTTCTCGATATGGCAGATATCTTCACTGAAGAAGTATTGCAAGGATTCTTTTCGAGAATCGATAATTTGGCAATTGATCGGAAGCCTTTATTTGGTAAAATGAATGCCCATCAAATGATTTGTCACTGTGCTGACTTCTTTAGAATGGCATTCGGACAAAAGAAAGCTTTGGAATATGGTCAAGTAGACCCTAGGGAGATTACAACAAGTGCAAAACGAGGTGAAACGGTACCATCACCAAAGGGTTTTGGACAGGTAGAGGGAGATGGGACCAAGCCAATAGATTTTGAAAAGGATAAAACTGTTTTGAAAAAGTTCATTGTTGAATTCACTCAACTACCCAAAGATTACCAATTCGCTCCACACCCTTATTTTGGAGATATGTCAGAGGTAAAATGGACGCAACTGGCACTCTATCATCTAAACCATCACCTAGATCAATTTAATGTATAAATTAGTAAACATATATGGATAGTCTTTTGGAAACCTTTTTAGGCCTGATTTTGGGGGCAATACTTATGTATTGGCTGTTCTCTTTGTTTCGGAAAAAGAAAAATAAAGAGTTGACCCACCAACAATCCACGGTGCTATTGGATAAGATTAAAAGTGTATGTAAATTAATTTCTGTCGAAGGTGATTTTGCGGAAATCTACCATTATGAGAATACGAAAGGAGGGTTGATGAACCTCTTGAGCAGTAAAAAAAAGGCATTGGTTATTGTCAAGGCAAAGGCACATATTGGTTATGACCTGCAAAAGCTTGGATTGAAAGCTGATAACAAGAATAAAAAAATCATCCTCACCAATTTTCCAGAGCCTGAAGTTTTGTCCATCGAACCAGAGCTACAGTATTATGACGTTAAAAATGGACTGTTCAATAGCTTCTCTTCGGAAGATTTGACCAAGGTCAACCAAGAAGCCAAAGATCATATAAAACAAATGATACCCGAAAGCGGTCTGATGCAAACAGCAAGGAAAGAAGCTTTGCAAGCCGTGTTGCTGGTTGAAAAAATTGTCGAGACCATTGGTTGGACCTTGGATTACTCAGCTTTGGAAATCACAAATAGAGAAAAACAACTTTTGGAAGAATAAACATATTATGAAAAAGGTAATAATTACATTAATATTGGCAACTGTAATAGCAGCAACCACTAAAGCACAATCTTCAGGTGAAATGAAAACTTTTGACCCCGCCTTTGCCCATACAGTCTATTTTTGGTTTAAAAATCCAGATAATGAATTGGATAGAGCCAGATTTGAAACTTCGCTAAAGAAGTTCCTTAAAAACTCAAAATTCGCCAAGACCAATTTTATTGGCACGCCGCCCACTGCCACCCGAGATGTTGTAGACGGATCCTTTACCTATTCCTTGATTGTTACGTTCGAGTCGGCAGAGGCACAGGAAAATTATCAAAAAGAAGAAGCACATCTGATTTTTATAGAAGAGTGCAAAGAGTTATGGGAAAAGGTAATTGTATATGATTCGTTCGGCTTAAAACCATGAATGTAGAAGAATTAAGAGTTTTTTGTCTCAGTAAAAAAGGAGTCACAGAAGAATTTCCTTTTGACGAACATACTTTAGTGTTCAAAGTAATGGGAAAGGTATTTGCATTGATTCCTTTGCAAAGGATTCCACCTCAGTGCAATCTAAAATGTGAACCAGAAAAAGCTATCGGGCTTCGTGAAGAGTATGATGGTCTGATTACCCCGGGTTATCATATGAACAAAAAACATTGGAACACACTTTTCTTGGACAACCTATCTCCTGATATAATTAGGGAATTGGTAAACCACTCTTACGACTTGGTTGTTTCAGGTCTTACCAAAAAGTTGAAAGACGAACTGAAGGCTCTGCAATAAGAATAAGAAAAATTGTTCGAATTTCACCGAAACATTGTTACCATTCGTCGACAGTTTTTTTTTATTTAACTATTTTGTAGTCTTTTTCTGAGTAGATTTTTAGAATTTTGGTGTCTAATACAAAAATGTCATGAATGTACTGTTCATAGAAGATGATATGATTGAGACTATGAAAATGCAGAGAGCAATTTCAAAGTTTGAATCCAAACATAAGATTATCGAAGCTAAAAATGGAGAAGAAGCTTTAGAAATCTTAAAGAATAGTCCATTGCCTGATATCATTCTTCTGGATTTGAATATGCCACGAATGAGTGGGATTGAGTTTCTTACCAAGATTAAGGGAGATGAGAGACTTAAATATCTTCCCACAATTGTTCTTACCACATCTGAAAATAGGGTCGACTTGCTTAAATGCTTCGAAATTGGAATCGCAGGTTACATTATAAAGCCTTTAAAATATGAGGATTACGAATCCAAACTAAAAAAGGTTTTTGATTACTGGGAAATCAGCGAATTGATCAAAGGCTAACAAAAAACGGTATTTCACAACATTATTTTTACAATTAAGTAGTACAATTCCTACTTTTAATTCATAATATTCTCATTATGAAAGGAATTGTTTTTACAGAGTTTTTGGATATGGTCGAAGCTTCTTACGGATTAGAAGTGGTAGATTCCATTATCGAAAACTGTGAACTTCCTTCCGGTGGTGCATATACCGCAGTAGGAACATACAACTTCAATGAAATGGTAAGCCTGTTATCTCAGTTGAGTAATGTAACAGGTGCATCCCAACAAGATCTACTGTACTCATTCGGCCATTATTTATTTGGAGGTCTGGTTCAAGCTCATCCAGATGTGGTCACTAATTATAAATCACCAATTGGATTGCTGAATTGTATAGAGGACCATATTCATGTCCATGTAAGAAAACTTTATCCAGACGCGGAGCTTCCAGAGTTCAAGATTATTTCCAAAACTGAAAATACCATGGAAATGATCTATTCATCTTCGCGGGGACTGTATGCACTTGCCCATGGATTGATTGTAAAAACGTTCGAGTACTTTCATAAGGCGGTTAATGTAGATTATAAATTATTGAATGAAAACGGCACAGAGGTCAGATTCAACATCACCCAAAAAGGATAACAACCAAGTTTCCATCTTAAAGCGGGCTCTTGAACGTGAAAAGAAGGCACGGAAGGCCGCAGAAGGTCTTTTGGAAAGTAAGGCCAAAGAGCTTTATGATGCCTCTTTGCACCTTAAAGAAGCCAATGGCCGTTTAGAAGCATTGTTGAACAATAAAGGAAACAGAATTGACAGTGCTTTCATCAACATAATAGACCCGTATGTGGTAATGGATATGATGACCAATGTCATCAACATGAACGCCTCAGCCAAAGAGTTTTTGGGCTATGACCATACCAAAGAAGAAGTAACGCTTTCTAACTTGGTACACCCTGATTTTGTTGAATACACTGTAGAATCTTTCAAAACACTAATGCAGGTTGGAATTTTAAAAAACTATTCTGCAAAAATCATCACCAAGAACTTAGGTGAAAAATATGTGAACATTAATGCTAGCCTCATTTATAATGAAGATGGAAACCCTATAGCCGCTCAAGGGGTGATTCGGGATATTACCCAAGAAGTTGAAATCCGAAAGCTTTTGGAAAACCAGAAGAAGCAACAAGATATTATTGTTGAGAATTCTTCTTTGGGGATTTTATTGATTGTCAAGGATAAGATTATTAAAGCAAACAAATCGTTCGTAGAGCTTTTGGGGTATAGCGAAATAGAATTGAAAAAACTATCCATGAATGACATCTCCTCTTTAGAAGATAGCAATTTATATGACAATCTGGTACGTAAGAGTTTGGAGAATGACACCAAAAAATTCTCGATTGTTCGAAAGTTTTATAAAAAAGATGGGGGTACTCTTTATGGAAAAACATCCATGAGTTCAATTACCGATTCAAACGGTGAGATTGAATACAGTGTGGCCATGATTGAGGATATTACCCATGAAAAGATTTCAGAAGAAAAGCTTCGGGCATCTGAAGAACGCTTGGCAACCTTGATTAAAAACCTCCAAACTGGAATATTGCTTGAAGATCAGACTAGGAAGATTGTATTGGCCAATCAAAAATTCTGTGACCTCATTGGTATTCCTGTTTCCCCAGAAGTTCTCAAGGGCGTGAATGGTAAGAAGGCCATACACAAGTACAAAAATATGTTTTTGGAACCTGCTGAGGCCATCAAAAGAATAGATGAAGTAATAAAGGAAAAGGAGGTTGTCACAGCTGACGAAATGGAGTTATTGGATGGAAGAACCTTTGAGCGGGATTATATTCCACTATTCAATAATGGAGAATATCAAGGACATCTATGGAGTTACAATGATGTGACACTTAAGAAGAATTATCGAAAGAATCTTGAGATTCAGAAGGAAAAATACAGTAGCATAATTGCCAATATGAACCTGGGTTTGGTTGAGGTGGATAGTGATGAGAACATCCTTATGGTCAATCAGAGCTTTTGTGATATGATAGGACATTCCAAAGAAGTGCTTATCGGAAAAAATGCTAAAAAAGCCATACAATTGATAGATGGGGATAGGGAAAAATTGGAACAACATAATCAGAAAAGAAAAAAGGGGATTTCAGATTCCTATGAGGTGGCCGTAAAGGTGGCCAATGGGGAAAAAAGATTTTGGCTGATAAGTGGAGCTCCTCGATATGATGATGCTGGAAAAATCATTGGTTCCATAGGAATCCACTTGGATATCACAGAACAAAAAAACCTTGAGCTTCAAAAAGAGAATCTGTTAAAGGAACTGGAAGCCAGCAACAAAGGACTTCAAGAATATGCCCATATCGTATCTCACGACCTTAAATCACCGTTGAGGAGCGTAAGTGCTCTAGCAAGTTGGCTATATGACGATTACAAGGATTCTTTGGATGAAAACGGGAGGTACAACCTTAAAATGATGCAGGAAAAAATTGAAGGGATGGACAAGTTGATTACAGGAATTCTTAAGTACTCTACCGTGAACAGCGATACTTTGGACAACACTGATGTTGATGTAAATGAAGTAATTCAGGAAATAGGAGAAATCATTTATATCCCTGAAAATGTAACGATAAAGACCAAAAGAAAATTACCATCGATCAAGGCAGACAAGACCAAGATACATCAGTTATTCCAAAACTTTTTGAGCAATGCCGTGGTGAATATTGATAAAGAAGACGGTCTGGTAGAGATAGATTATAAAGAAGATAAAACCCATTGGCAGTTCAGTATAAAGGATAATGGGGTTGGTATTCCAAAGGAATATCACGAAAAGATCTTTCAAATATTCCAGTCCATTGGAAACAATGAACGTTCCACTGGAATTGGACTTTCCATAGTCAAAAAAATTATTGACAGGTACAATGGAAAAGTATGGCTCGAAAGCGAGATAGGCGAAGGGACAACCTTCTATTTTACATTACAAAAAGACTCTAAAATTAAAAAGCAATGAAAGTAAATCAAGCAAAACGTTTAAAAGGCGGGGAATGGGAAATTATTCAAGATCAACCCCTAAAAGAACCATTGGTATTGGTATTTGGCGATAGATTCTTGCTAGAATCTGAAGACATTTACGAAGAGGTTAAAAAGCTATATCCAGATGGCCACTTGGTGTTTGGATCAACTTCAGGAGAAATTATTGAAACCAATGTATTTGAAGAGAGCATCGCATTGACCGCGATTGAGTTTGAACGGACAAAGTTTGAAATCATCAGTGAAAATGTTTCCGATTATGTTGACATCCAAAAAATGGGATTGGCTATTTCCAATCAATTCAATGCAAAAAAACTTAGTCATATGTTCATCGTTTCTGATGGAAGTTTTGTGAATGGCAGCGGGTTGATTGAAGGGTTAGAATCGGCCGAAGGGTTCCAAGCCTCCATTACCGGTGGTTTGTGTGGAGATGGTGCACGATTCGAAAAAACACTGACCTCATACAATGAAAACCCAAAACAGGGTGAAGTAGTGGCGATAGGTTTTTATGGAGAAGAATTGGAAGTGTCCTATGCCAATTTTGGCGGCTGGACTCCTTTTGGACCTGAAAGAACAATTACCAAATCAGAGGGAAATGTCTTGTACGAAATCGATGGGAAACCAGCTCTGGACCTTTACAAAATGTACCTTGGGAGCAAGGCAGATGAGCTTCCGCAGGCAGCTCTTTTGTACCCATTGACAGTACAGCAAGATGAATCATCGGAACCATTGGTGCGTACCATATTAAACATTGACGAAGAGGCAAATTCTATGATTTTAGCTGGCGACGTACCCTTGAATTCAAAAGTGCAATTAATGATGTCCACTATGGATGATATTGCCGAGGGAGCGTCCAACGCTGCTGAATTGGCCATGCGGGATAGAAAAAACAAACCTGAACTGGCAATTCTTGTAAGTTGTGTGGGAAGAAAATTGGTTCTGGACCAGCGCACCGAGGATGAAATAGAAGAAGTGGCCGATATTATAGGTGGCCAGGCAAGGATAACCGGGTTCTACTCTTATGGTGAAATGGCACCGTTTGCAGGGAAAAATGAATGCCAGCTGCACAATCAAACCATGACCTTAACATTATTGAGTGAGTAGATGCATTCGCTGCTTAAAAGACAAATAAAGAAGTTTTTGCCCAAAGAATTGGCAGAACACCCTGATTTAAAGGTGTTCTTCGATTCTATCGATAAATCATATACAGATTTTGATGAAAAACTGAAAATGATTCAACGGGCCACTTCCTTAAGTTCAGAAGAACTATATGCTGCTAATCAGCAGTTGAACAAAGAAGCAGCGAATCAGAGAAAAGTACTGGAATCGTTGAGTCGGGCGGTGGCTTCTATGCAAGATAAGACCACCGACCGTATCAACGGAATTATCGAGTTCAATCCACAAAAGTTAGTGGAAGATATTGCAAAGCAGGCACATAAACTTGTTGAGATGACGGCAGAAAAGGATATGTTGCTCAAAAACTTGGAGCAACAAAATGAGTCGCTTAACAATTATGCCCACATGGTATCACATGATCTTAAATCTCCCATAAGAAATGTACATTCATTGGTAAGCTGGGTATTTGAGGATGGTGAAGATGGGTTTAAAGAGAAGAGCAGGGAAAATGTTCAGCTCATTTTCCAGAATCTTGCCAAGATGGACAGTTTAATTGATGGGATATTAAGGCACTCCACAATAGACTCCATAAAGGAAAACGCAACGGTAGTAGATCTTGGACAGCTTATTTCTGAAATTGAACGAACCATTTATGTACCAGAAAATGTCACCATTAAAAAGAGCAAGAACCTTCCAAAATTGTTTACCGGGAAGTATCGAATAGAGCAGCTCTTTAAAAATTTAATCACAAACGCCATCACCGCAACCGAAAAGAAAGATGATGGTTGTATTATGATCGATGTTAAGGAAGAATATGATGGATGGCTATTTACAGTGACCGATAACGGAAAAGGTATTCCCAAGCACTTACAAAATGGGATATTCGGAATGTTTAAAAAGTTGGAGAACAATTCGGGAGCAACCGGAATCGGACTGGCCCTGGTTAAGAAAATAATTAATTACTACAAAGGTGATATATGGCTGTCTTCGGAAGAAGGCAGGGGAACCACCTTCTTTTTTACAATTAAAAACAATATTTAAATGGTTGAGCAACCCAATCTTGAATATATAAAGGAAATTTCTGGTGGTAACGAAGAATTTGAAAAGAAATTCCTCAGCATCATACAGACAGAGTTTCCAAAGGAAAGGACTGAATATCTCGAAAATCTAGAAAATGACAATTTAGAGGAATCTGCAAAGGTTGTCCATAAAATCAAACACAAACTGGGAATTCTTGGGCTTACCGAAGGATACAAGCTGGCCATTAAGTACGAAGAAGATTTAAAGTACGGAGACACCAAACTCAAAGAAGAGTTTCAACAAATTCTGCAATCGGTAGAAGAGTTTATTTTAAAAATCGTATAAATGAAGTGCATAATTGTAGATGATGAATTAAGTGCAAGGGCCATTGTGAGAGAATTGTGCAAGACCATTACCAATATGGAGGTCGTTGCCGAATTTCCAAATGCTCTTGAAGCGCTTAAGTTTTTGAAGAATAATAGTGTTGATCTGGTTTTTATGGATATTCACATGCCTAAGCTCACAGGGGTGGATTTCATCGAAATGGTAAATGACCCACCAAAGATTGTATTGACCACATCGGATAAGGACTTTGCCATTGAAGCTTATGGTTATGAATTTATCGTGGACTATTTGGTAAAGCCCATATCACAAGAACGATTTCAAAAATGTGTTGTGAAATTGGAAAATGCCCTAAAGCAATCGAATTCAATCAACATTAGTCAACAATATTTGCAAGCTGAAGATGAGGATTTGTACATAAATATTGACCGAAGATTGATTAAACTTAAATTCCACGATATTTTATTGATTGAAGCCCATGGAGATTACATTGAAATCAAAACAAAAAATCAAAGATATCGGGTGCATTCCACATTGAAAAAAATCAAGGAAAAACTCCCAACATCACGTTTTTTGCAGATTCATAGATCGTTCATTATCAACTTCACTCAGATAATAGACATACAGGATAACAGTGTGTTGATTGAAAAAAGCGTAATCCCTATTAGTAGGTCCAATAGACCAGAGTTGATGCAACGACTCAATCTTTTATAAAAAGAAAGAAAAATACTACAATTTAATAAGAGATTTACGTTATATATAGAAGCACTATTATGAAAATGTTAAATGAGAGTTCGTAACCAACTAAATCTTTTAACATATGTCATTGGAAATCAGAGAAAACAGAGGAATTTTTGAAATATTAGGAAAAGTAACCACCCAACATATTGGAACTTTGAACTCTTATTTTGACCACATTTTGGAAAAACATGAAAATGTTGTGGTGAGTCTTGAAAAGGTTACTGTATTGGATTCTTCTGCTGCACATTTTTTTGAAGACCTTTATCAAAAATCTATTAAACAAAACAAAGTAATCTCTTTGATAGGTAGGCAAAACACCAATGTCACCGATATCCTTAACGCCACTAAAACGAATTATATCCTGAGTTCGGATCGTATCTAAACATTCCTTTCATAAACGATTTAGTTGTATTGCTCACTTAGTTGGATTTGACCTTTAATCTTAACAATCCTACCACGCGATCTATTAAAACAAAGAAATCATAAACTCCTTAGAGCCACTGTGTAAACCGTTGGGGAAAGTTTGGATAGTGGTTCCATTGCAATAGGAACTTGTATTATTATCACACTATTGGCTAATGCAGGAACCCTTAGCTGGGCAAGGTTATGTAGTATGTCGATAAAGGCTTTAAAAATCAAACCTCCAATATATAGATGCTTACAACAAGCTTACTTGTTTTTACAACAATCAATTTATATAAAGTAATACAAATCCTACTTTTAAATTAAATAAAGACTACAAAAAATTATATCATGAAAATACTAGTAGTAGATGACAAACAATCGTTAAGTGAGTTGGTAGCCCAATTTTTGGGGCAAGCACATTCCGTGACGACTATGGAAAATGGCTTAGCAGCTATTTCTTGGTTGCAAGAAGGGAATTTACCAGATTTAATTATCACAGACCTTGAAATGCCCGAAATGGATGGATTTGAATTAATCAAGAGGGTAAAGGAATCAGGTGTCTTTTCAGATATCCCAATTATTGTTTTGAGTTGCAGAGACAGTAGTTCGGATCGTGTGGAATGCCTGAGATTGGGCGCAGATGATTATATCGTTAAACCATTTAACCCAGAAGAATTGTTGATCAGGGTAGAGAAGTTGTTAATTAGACAGTAATATGGAAGTGCTTACAAAAGAAAAAACCAGGATACTATATCTGGGAACCAATCGGAGGTTTGCTGATGAATTTCACCGTTTTTCTGAAAATGTGGAGGTCAATTCTTCACAAACCATGGTGGATGCCATTAAATGGTTGCATCTAAATTGTGATTTTAAGGCAAAAAAGTGGATAAATGCAAATCAAGCGGTTGATGCAATTCTTTGTGAGCAAAATATTCCTGCTAAAAAATTGGGGGAATTCAGCGAGTATGTGGAAGAAGTGTTCGACCCAGCCAAAAAGATACCCTTTGTTCTACTGAGTGAAAAGGTGAGCAAGAAAGACAAACTTGCGGCGTTGGAACGCGGTTTCGACGATATTTTCATTCACCCAATCAGCTTTGAACAGGTACTGGAAAGAATAGGGTTTCTTAAAGAACTGAAATCAAACCTAAGAGATCAAAAGATAACCTTGGGCAAAGAGAAAGTAAAGGAATATAGAATAGGTTTCTTTAAAAGAAGTTTTGATATAGCAGTGGCGTTAACCGTGTTATTATTGGCATCACCTTTTCTTTTATTGGTGATTCTGGCCATTCGATTAGAATCCAAAGGCAAGGTGTATTACATTTCCAAGAGGGTCGGTACGAGCTACAAGATTTTCAATTTCTTAAAATTAAGGTCCATGTATCCCGATGCCGATAAGCGATTAAAGGAATTTGAACATCTGAATCAATATGTTCACGATGAAGAAGGTGGAGAAGAACCCATAGTTTCAGAGGAACCCTCAACCAAGGGAACCCTACTTATCGGAGATGATACTGAAGTGGATGAAATTTCGCATAACAATCAAAGGAAAAAAAGTGCAGAAAGTGCATTCGTGAAATTTGATAATGACCCTCGGATAACCAAGGTTGGAAAAATCATTCGAAAACTTAGTATAGATGAGTTGCCTCAGTTGATCAATGTCTTAAAAGGAGATATGTCCATAGTGGGGAACAGGCCGCTACCACTGTATGAGGCCGAAATGTTGACTACGGATGAATGGACGGAAAGGTTTAATGGCCCAGCTGGTATCACCGGACTCTGGCAAGTAGAGGCCAGGGGGCGGTCCTCTAAAATGTCCCCAGAAGAACGTAAACAACTTGATGTAAAATATGTAGAGTACGCCAACAGCAAATATGCATTTTTGATCGACATGTGGATTGTGATCAGAACATTTAGGGCCGTCTTTCAAAAAGAAAACGTTTAGGGGATGAACAAACGCATACAGTTTACTTTGGCAATTGTAATGATTGCTGGGATTTCTTATGGCCAATCTATAACGGATTTTGTGAATAGAGGGCTTAAACAGAATGACATTTCCCAGCGGCTCCCTCCTTTGGATAGCCTCATAGAAATAGCCAAACAAAACTCTCCAAGACTCAAATTTTTTGATGCTGACTATGAATATTGGGATGGTCAAGTAACATTGTCCAAAAGGGCATGGTTGCGAAACATAAATTTAGAAGCAGGTTATGGCTATGGAATTTATGACAATCTAAGCAATCAACAAATTGCAGGTGACCCTGGAAGCCAAGCTCTTTTTTCAACAGAACAAAGCAGGTACACCGTTGGAGCATCCATAAAATTGCCGCTGTCAACTATTATCAACAGAAAACGGGAAATAAAGAATGCAAAGGCAGAAGCCGATAAATCCAAATATCAAAAAGAGTTTGCTGTCTGGGAGCTGGAACAGCTAATAGTAAATCAATATAATAACCTTATTAAGATACATAGGCTCTTTTTTATATCAAACTCCATTGTGGAGACCTATAAAGTCCAGTCCATAAGGGCAGAAAAAGATTTTACCAATGGAGCCATCAATGTAACAGAATATACACGGTTGCAGCAAATGTTGAACCAGGCCATTAGTTCTTTTGAATCGCAAAGAGCAGAATTTTTAATCGCCCTAAAGGCATTGGAGGGTACAGTAGGTATCGAAATACAATTTGAATAATGAAGTTTAACCTTCTATTTTTCGTTCGTTTACTTTTAAGGCATATTACCTTATTGCTGGTTACGCCAATTATTTTGGCGTCCTTGGTCTTTTTCCTCACCAAAGACCAACCCAAAATCTACAACTCCAAAGCTAGGGTCTATACCGGAATCGCCTCAGGGTCTACCATCGAATTGGATAATACCAAATTGGACTTTAGAGCAACGAATACGGCATATGACAATCTTATTAATCTTATAAAGGCACGAACAACTATCGAAACTGTAGGGTTGAAGTTGTTCGCTCAACACATGTCCTTGGATAGTGCCGATGCGAGAATTATTTCCAAAGAGAAATATAAGGTGCTAATGGAAATAGTGCCAGAAGACGTAAAAGCTCTGGTAGTAAAGGGAGATGTACAGAAAACCTATGAGAATTTTAAAAAACTAAAAGAATCCAACCACACTAATTTTATATACGAGCTCATCAATCTAAAGCATCCTGACTATAGTATTGAAAAAATTGTGGGAAGGATAAGTGTAAGAAGAATATTGAGTAGTGACTTTGTTGATATTGAGTTTGAATCCGAAGATCCAGGAATTTGTCAAAACACATTGCTCATTCTTTCCGAAGTATTTGTAAAACTGAATGCAGATATTAAGGTAAATCAGTCCGACGCTGTCGTCAAATATTTTGAAGGACAACTCAATACTTCAACAAAAACGCTTAGGAAAGCCGAAAATGAACTGTTGGATTTCAACAGAACCCATAACATCATCAACTATTACGAACAGACCAAACACATTGCCTCAGAGAAAGAGCATTTTGAGCTTGAATACCAAAAAGTACACATAAAGCACTATGCGGCAAGAGCTGTGTTGGAAACTTTGGAATCCAAATTGGAAGCACATGAAAAAAAGCGATTGTCCAGCAAGGATATTATTTCACTGCGGAACGAACTGGCCGATGTCAATTTTCAGATTTCGATGAAATCCTTGGGGATAGAAAGCGATTCCTTAAAACAAGTTCAAAATGCAAAAGATGTTGTTGGCTTAAAAGATCGTGCGACAGAAATAAAAGAGAACCTAAAAGAGCAGGTAGATCAACTTTATGTTACCGATTATGATCATAAGACCTTGGCTGTTACCAATATTTTGGCCGACTGGTTGGAGAACACGATCATCTACGAGGGAACCAAGGCCCAGTTAAAGGTCATGGACGAAAAGCGCTTGGAGTTTGAACAGTTGTACCAAGTGTTCTCACCTTTGGGTGCAACAATGAAGCGTTTAGAACGTAAGATTGATATTGCCGAACGTGAATACCTAAGCTTACTGCATAGTCTAGGACTAGCTAAACTCAGACAGCAAAACGTGGAGCTTAAATCTAACCTTAAACTTATAGAAGTACCGTTCTTCCCAATATCCCCAAAGCCTAGTAAGCGTATGATATTGGTTATTGTGGCTGGATTGATGGGCTTCATCTTGGTAGCTTTTACGGTGTTGGTACTTGAGTTTTTGGATGGTAATCTGAATACAGCTCCAAGAGCGGAGGACAAGATTGAACTTAAAGTGTCTTCTATTTTTCCTGTCATTAATACCAACAGTAAAAAAATCGATTTTGAGTACCTGAAAAATAAGGCGGTCAATGCCATTTCCAGGAACATTATCTTAAATCAGTTTAAAAAAGAAAAAGGCAATATGCCCGTGGTGAACATGTTCTTTTCTACACAAGAAGGAGAGGGCAAAACCTTTGTTTGTCAGCACTTAATTGCCAAACTATGTGAATTGGACTATAAGACCCTTCACATTACCTATGATAATTTTGACTTTGGACTGTCAGGAGAATGCTACCAAAAACTTTGGTATGAGGTTAGTGATCGATTGTACAAAATTTCCAATGTTGAAGAGTTTGACCATAATGGGGAGATTTCGGATTTCACATTTTTCGATTTTATCATACTCGAAATTCCTGGAATCATAAAAAGTCCATTCCCGGTAAAATTGGCTTCCACAATGGATTATACATTTTTGGTTACCAGGGCTAATAGGGCATGGGGCGAAGCAGATAAAAATGCCCTGAGTTTGTTCAACGAAGCAACCACAGGACCAGAACCAACAATTATCTTGAATGGCGTCAAAGTTCTTGAAATGGAAACCGTAGTTGGCGATTTGCCTAAGAAAAGGTCATTGCTTAGAAAATGGATCAAGAAAGTTGTCCAATTTAGATTCTTTACCAAGAAAACAGTGGCGTAATGATTCAGAAACTCAAAAAAATAAGGAAGGAGAAAAATATCTCATCGTTGATAGCCAATGTGGCGGTCGCTTTTTTAGGCTTGGTCAGTTTTATGTTGCTTACCCGCCAATTAAGCAAACCTTTGTTTGGGGATTGGGTGCTGTTCATTACCCTGGCCACTTTTGTAGATCTATTGCGATTTGGATTAACTCGAACCTCAGTAGTACGACTGTTGGCTGGGGCTAATCAAGAAGACTATAAAAAATTGTTGGGATCTAGCAGTCGAATCAACCTAATGTTATTGCTGGCTATTGCCACTTTATGTTGGACTTCTTATGGGCTGATAAAAGTACTGGAAATAGAACCTATAAATGGATATCAACTTTTTTTGCTTTGGTATCCGTTATTGGCTTTATGCAATTTGGGATGGAACAATGCTTCAGCACTCTTTCAGGCGGAGCAGAATTTTAACCGCATGATGGTGGTTCGCTTTTCCAATATTGGAGTGTTTGTGTTGTTCTTGATAGTAAATGGGTTTTGGTTGCGCTGGGGACTGTTGGAGATCATTTGGGTGAACCTTGTGGTGAATCTGATTTCCAGTATGTGGTGTATCCTAAAAAAATGGGATGGATTACTTTACTTAAAATATGCTGATAAGTCTTCAGAAAAAGAATTGATCAACTTTGGGAAATACTCCATGGGAACTTTGATTGGCTCCAGCTTATTGAAAAGTGCCGATACCTTCATCATTGGATTGAGCCCGGTATTGGGTTCCGCAGGTATTGCTATGTATGCCATCCCATTAAAACTTACCGATTTGTTGGGTATTCCACTGCGAAGCTTTACTATGACAGCCTACCCAAGAATGTCCAAAAAAAGCATCGAAGGAGACCTTAATGGTGTTCGAAAAACCTTCTACGCCTACTCCGGAGCCATAACTTTACTGTTCGTTCCAGTGGCAATTGGATGCTACATTTTTGCCGAAGAATTAATTCTATTGTTGGGGGGAAAGGAATACGAAAGTTCGCTGCCCTTACTCTCGGTGGTCTTTAGAATTTTTACGGTTTATACACTACTGTTACCAGTAGATCGCTTTACAGGAGTGCTATTGGATAGCATAAACAAACCCAAACTCAACCTCTACAAGGTCATTTATATGACCACTGCCAATATTATCATTGATTTGGTGGCTGTTTTCGTTTTTGAAAGTTTGGTTGTAGTGGCGTTAGGAACGGTTCTTTTTACCATTTTGGGAATCATCCTTGGATTTCACTATTTAAGAAAGGAAATACAGATTCAAACTAGGCAGATACTGCCTGAAGGAATCTTCTTTTTCAAGAATTTAAATACCTATTTGGGAGGATGAATCCGTTTCACAAAACATATGGTACGGATTATCTTAAAAAGCCATTGCCTGTTGCGATATTGCTGTCCATTTGCATTACCTGTGCGCATCTTACCGCATCCAAAGGATTAATTGCTGGGATGGCCATGATCATACTTCCTATTGCTGTGGTGTATTTGGCCGTATTGTTTGTTACCCCAAGAATCGGATTGATTACCATTTTTATACTGAATTTTCTAATCCTTGGCTTGGGGCGATACATCCCGATGACATGGGGTTTGTTGATAGATGGCCTATTGTTTTTAATGTATCTGGCCCTTTTCTTTAAGGCATTTAAAATTAAGATTCCATGGAATCGAGCTCAATCACAGTTGACCTTATTGGTCACCATTTGGTTTGGATATGCACTTTTTCAAGCAGTGAACCCCGAGGCCGTAAGTTTTGAAGCATGGTTCTATGCCATGCGCGGATTGGCCTTATACCAATGGTTGATTGTGCCCCTACTTTTCATCATTTACAATGATTCCAAAGACTTAAAATTGTTTTTTATCATCTGGGGTATTATGTCGTTTTTGGGAACCTTAAAAGGATTTCAACAAGTAATGTTTGGTGTAGATCCTTTTGAACAAAGATGGTTGGATAATGGTGGGTCTTTGACCCATATATTGTTCGGAAAACTAAGAGTCTTCTCATTCTATTCAGATGCAGGCCAGTTTGGAGCTTCGCAAGGCCATGCGGGGGTGGTCTTTGGAGTCTTGGCGCTCTTCGCTAAGAGTAAAAAATTCAGAATATTCTGCATTGTTGTGGCTTTGGCCGGACTTTACGGAATGATGATTTCAGGAACCAGAGGAGCAATCGCTGTGCCAGCTGCTGGAGGGGTCATGTTCTTAATTCTTAGAAAAAATATTCCAATCCTTATTGCAGGAGCTATAATGGGTATTGGAGTGTTTGTATTTTTTAAATACACCACATTGCTCAATAATAATGCACAGGTTAGACGAATGCGAACTGCTTTTGATCCTAACGATGCCTCCTTACAGGTTCGTTTGGCTAATCAAAGAAAATTAGCTAGTTATTTGTCTTCCAGGCCTTTTGGTGGAGGTATAGGCTCTACAGGTAACTGGGGGCAACGTTTTACGCCGCATACATTTTTAGCTAACACGGCCACTGATAGTTGGTTTGTGGCTATTTGGGCCGATACGGGTGTGGTGGGTCTTTATATACACCTTTTTATCCTCTTTTTTGTTTTGATTACCGGAGCGTATAATGTCATGTTCAAAATACGGGACGACTGGCTCAAGGGGCAGATTGCCGCACTGGTTTGTGGTATGTTCGGTATCATGGGAGCGTCCTATGGAAATGGTGTTTTTGGACAATTTCCGACCTGTATTTTGATGTACACAGGTATGGTATTTATGTTCATCGCTCCTAAAATTGATAAGAAAATTATGGCTGCGAAAGAGACGGCTACAGAAGAATTAGAACTGAAAAAAGCAAAATTACAGCTGAATCAAGCATAATCCTTGAAGCATGGAAAAACAGAAACCTTTAGTATCGATTATCACAATAAATTACAATGAATCTGAGGTGACATTGGAAATGTTGCAATCCCTAAAGGGATTAAGTTATCCTAATGTTGAGATTATTGTGGTGGATAACGCATCGCCTAATGACAACCCGGATGTGATCAAAGAGCAATTTCCAGAGGTTTGTTTGATTAAGAGCAAGGAAAATTTGGGTTTTGCCGGTGGAAACAATTTGGGTGTGAAAGCATCCAAAGGAGAATATCTATTATTTATTAACAACGATACCATTGTTCCGGAAAGATTTATTGAACCGTTGGTGGAAACACTCCAGAAAGATGAAACTATAGGAATGGTAAGCCCCAAAATCAAATTTCATTGGAACCCTGAGTTGATTCAATATGCAGGTTACACCCCTATGAACCACTGGACCATTCGAAATAGTAGCATTGGATATCACCAAAAAGACGACGGTCGTTTTGATACGGCTGGTGAAACGGAGTCCATCCATGGCGCCGCTATGATGGTACCTCGAACAGTCGTTGACAAGGTAGGAATGATGACCGAAATCTACTTTTTATATTATGAGGAACATGATTGGGCCGAAATGATCAAGCGAGCAGGTTATAAGATTTACTATCAGCCCAAATCATACATTTTACACAAAGAGTCCATTTCTACAGGGAAGTTTAGCCCATTGAAAACCTATTACATTTCCCGAAACAGAATCTTGTTTGCTAGACGTAATTTCAAACCATTTCAATTGGGAATAAGCCTTTTGTTTCAATGCCTAGTTTCCATTCCCAAGAATAGTCTGATGTTTTTATTGAAAAGGGAAATGGCTCACTTTAAGGCATTTTGGAGGGCAATTTCTTGGAACCTCATACATAAGACAGAATTAGGATAGAGATTCATTTCCAGTTTTATCAATCGTACACTGGCTTTTGTCAATTTAAAAAGCAGTACGATGCTATATTTTCTATTTTTAAGGGGCTAAATCGGCTCATATGGCACAAAAAAAGAAACGCTGGGGTATTTACCTTGTTTTGGGAATGGTCTTTTTCAGTGGATTTATGGTTTATAGAATGATTTCTAGTGAAACCAATAATGCAGTGGTGAACCTAGTATTAAAAAAGCAAAGCAAAACTTATGTCTATTCCCATATGGGAGAAGCTGTTGTTCAAAACAGTCTTAAAAAAGAAGAAAGCCCAGGCACATTTCCTTTTATCCAGGTTTTTGAAGAAGATGGCAAACTGTTTATTGCTCCCAATAAACTAAAGGAGATTGCCAGTTTACTTTGTGGTAATTATGAAATACATAACCATTCCGAAGAGAGTATCGATGGTTATGTGACCTCTAGTGGTTCAGCTTGTTTTGAAACTTCATTTAAAAATCAAAACACGGAAAAAATAGGTGAACAAATACGTGTCAATACGGTCCAGTTATTGAATCAGCAAACGGGAAAAACCTTTGATGTCAAATGGCATACCAATATGTGGACTTTCAAATCTGTTGCTAGTAAAAATTGCTATTTAAAATCCTTCATGATCAAAACATCCGTGCAGCCTAGTGAATTTGTGATAAGCTCCAAAGATTTTATCATGGCTGATTTGGAAGACGTAACGGATTTTTATGGAAGTCAAGTCATCCTTACCTTAAACGAAGAAGACCAACTTTTATATATTGAGTATAAGTAAATTTCTGGGGTAAGAATCCTTTTGTTAGTCGTTTACAACACGAATCCAGCACTTTACAACAAATACTTTTCCTTCTTAAAATGTAAGATAATATTTACAAAAATATTAATCCTTACAACAAATGTTCAAGGTCTTACGAGTATCATTACTTCTTGCATTGCTTTCCATGTATTGCGGATGCGTAAGTGAAAATCAATTGGATCCACCACAGGATGAGCCGTCCAGTGAGGAGCCATCTAATGAGGAGTCAGATCCATTGGCGGCCTTAAACGTTGCTGCAAGTTTTGACTATGCTACAAGTAAGGAAATCCAAGTGACCTTGGATGTACCCGAGTTTTTGGGTAAAGCTGTTTTTTCAATTTATGGTAAAACACGTACTCAAGATAGCATCATTTTAGGACGGGCCACTTTTGATGCCAATGGACATTTCGAAAATAAATTCCAAGTTGAGGCACAAACCGATAGTGTCCTATTCTACTCCGATTATATTGGACTGACCAGGGATGTTCGTTTGGCCGTTAACAATGGCAGTGTCTCATTTGATTATAGACCTATATATGAAAGGTCATCCAGCAATAAAGGAAAAATTCTTAGAAACAATAAGGGAACCAGCAACTTGGCAGGAAAAGTCCCTTATACTTTTTTAAGTGGGTTTGATAACCTTGGGGTGCCGGCCGAAATGGAATTGCCCGATGTTATTCAGCAAAACCTGCTAGATGACATTAATATGTCACTTCCCGAATACAGTAGGGTTCCAGTGGCGAATCCAGAGTTTTTAGCCAATTCTTCGGAAACCAGTTTGGTTTTAACAGATTTGGCCGATGTATGGGTGACCTTTGTTTCAGAGGGAGCCGGATATAGAAATGCCCTTGGATATTATACGTATCCAGTGGGCTCCAAACCAGCCACTGTTGACGACATTACTACCCACAATATCATTTTTCCAAATACCTCTATGGTCGGGTCCGGCGGTGGATTGGTTCCTGGAGACCGAGTTCATCTGGGAAGATTTCCTGCTAACACGGTAGTCTCTTGGTTTATAGTGGCCAATGGTTGGAATGGTTCTACCGTAGGGGACGGCAACAATATTTTTTATTCCGATCCAAGTTTAAATCCCGAAGCATCCGATCTAAACACCCATATGGTTCAGTTGTACGATAGTGCGCGAGAAATCAATTTCTTGGCCTTTGAGGATTTACGAAGGGATGGAAACTCTGATGATGATTTTAATGATGCCGTATTCTATGCAAGAGCCAATCCGGTAGAATCTATTGAACTGACCAATGTAGTTGCATTGATTCCGGCCAATGATGAAGATGGAGATGGGGTAAACGACGAGCTGGATGAATTTCCTTTTGATACAAATCTGGCCTTTAACAACTTTTCACCCAGCGAAAACCTTACAGGGGTGTTGGCTTATGAAGACTTGTGGCCGAGCAAGGGAGATTATGATTTCAACGACTTAGTTGTGTCATACGGATATAATATCATCACTAACACTTCCAATCTTGTGGCAAGAATTGAAGGCACATTTACCATCGATCATATTGGAGGTTCTTTAGAGAATGGATTTGGAATAACACTTCCGATTGCACCATCATCTATTGAAAGTGTTGAAGGACAAGTGTTGAATGCTGCATTCATCGACAATAGTCCCAATGGAACAGAATCGGGAACTGAAGCGAATGAGACCGTAATATTCATTGCCGGAAATACCAAACAGATGGAAGGTGATACCATAGAATTGGTCATTGACTTTAGTACCCCAGTGAGCTACGAGGCTTTGGGTCAGGTTCCATTCAATCCATTTTTAATATCAGGAGGAAACAGGGCACGGGAAGTACACCTTCCAGATTTTGCACCTACCAGCAAAGCTGGTCTACTTGGAACCTCAGATGACGATAGCGACTCTGGTGAAGACAGATATTATAAAACCGATAAGAATTTGCCTTGGGCATTGAACATATTCGGGGATTTTGTCCCTCCACGGGAGACTATTCCCATTACCATTGAGTATCCAAAGTTTGTCAATTGGGCCAACTCAGGAGGAACTCAAGATTTAGATTGGTACGTAAGATAATTAAACATATAGCAAACCTTAAATACACTTTAAAATTATGAATATAACAGTTGTTGGTACAGGTTACGTAGGTCTGGTAACAGGTACATGTTTTGCAGAAACAGGTATAAATGTCACCTGCGTTGACATCGATGAGAAAAAAATCGAAAAACTTCGAAACGGTGAAGTACCTATTTATGAACCAGGATTGGATGTACTTTTAGAAAGAAACATTGACAAGGGAAGGATAGCATTTACTACCAGTTTAGAGAAGGGAATCAAAGAAAGTGATGCGGTTTTCATCGCCGTGGGAACCCCTCCAGATGAAGATGGAAGTGCCGATTTAAAATATGTCCTTGGAGTGGCTAGGGAGATTGGTCAACATATGGAAGATTACAAAGTAATCATCACCAAAAGTACCGTGCCGGTAGGTACATCCTACAAAGTAAAAGCAGCTGTTGAAGAAGAGTTGTCCAACCGCGATGTCAGAATTCCTTTTGATGTGGCTTCTAATCCAGAATTTTTGAAAGAAGGAAGTGCTGTAGATGATTTCTTAAAGCCCGACCGTATAGTAGTGGGTATTGAAAGCAAGCGTGCCGAAAAGGTAATGCGTAGACTTTACAAGCCATTCTTGATGAACGGTCACCCATTGTTGTTCATGGATATTTTCTCTTCAGAGATGACAAAATATGCCGCAAACTCGATGCTGGCGACCAAGATTAGTTTTATGAACGATATCGCTAATCTTTGTGAATTGGTTGGTGCCAATGTTGATTTGGTCCGTAAAGGTATAGGTTCCGATTCAAGAATTGGGAACAAGTTCATTTATCCAGGAACAGGATATGGAGGTAGCTGCTTCCCAAAAGATGTTCAAGCTTTGGTGCGTACTGCAGATGAGTATGGTCATTCGTTGGAAGTTCTAAAAGCTGTTGAAAATGTCAACTATCGCCAAAAATCAGTATTGGTTGAAAAGATAAAAGCACACTTTGGAGAGAATTTGAAAGGCAAACAATTTGGACTTTGGGGATTGGCCTTTAAGCCGAAAACCGATGATATGCGTGAAGCTCCTTCTTTGGTAATTATAGAGCAATTAAAAGCACTCGGAGCTACTGTTAGAGCTTATGATCCAGTTGCTATGGAGGAAACCCATCGCATTTTAGGAGACAAAGTTGAATATGCTAAAGATGAATATGATGCCATTATTGAGGCAGACGCATTGATTGTGGTTACCGAATGGTCTGAATTCAGGATGCCCAACTTTAGGATTCTGGAAAAATTGATGAACGAGAAACTCATTTTTGATGGTAGAAATATTTACGACCCAGAAGAAATGGACGAAATCGGATTCACCTATTATAGCATAGGAAGAAAAGTGATCAATAGTACAGAAAAAGAAACCGTAAAAATTTAAAGAGGGAATAATGAAACGAATATTGGTAACCGGGGGCGCCGGATTTGTAGGTTCCCATTTATGCGAAAGACTCTTAAGAGAAGGTAACGAAGTGGTTAGCATGGATAACTACTTTACAGGGAGAAAAAGTAAGATTGTCCATTTAATGGACAACCCGTACTTCGAGGTAATACGTCACGATGTGACCTTGCCTTATTTTCTTGAGGTTGATGAAATTTATAACTTGGCATGCCCAGCATCACCCGTGCACTATCAGCACAATCCTATCAAAACGATTAAAACGTCGGTTTTGGGAGCCATCAATATGCTTGGCCTTGCTAAACGAATCAAAGCAAAGATTCTGCAAGCTTCAACAAGTGAGGTATACGGTGATCCAGAGATGCATCCGCAGCCAGAAGATTATTGGGGACATGTCAATCCAATCGGAATACGCTCATGCTACGATGAAGGTAAGCGCTGTGCTGAGTCCTTGTTCGTGAACTATCACAATTCCAACGATGTATTGGTAAAGATCATACGAATCTTCAATACTTACGGTCCCAGAATGGAACCGGATGATGGTAGAGTGGTTTCCAACTTTATCATGCAGGCGCTCCAAGGAAAGGATATCACCATTTTTGGAGATGGTACCCAAACGCGAAGCTTTCAATATGTAAGTGATTTGGTCGATGGAATGATTAAAATGATGGATACCGAAGATGACTTTATCGGTCCTATCAACATCGGAAACCCTGGGGAGTTCACCATGTTGGAACTGGCTGAGAATATCATCGATTTAACAGGTTCTAAGTCGAAAATCATTCACTTACCGTTGCCATCAGATGATCCCATGCAACGTAAACCGGACATTTCACTTGCACAAGAAAAATTGAAAGGCTGGGAGCCAAGTGTGGATTTAAGGACCGGATTGGGCAAGACCATCGAGTACTTTGATAATCTGCTGAAGGAAAAGTCAATTAAAGAATTGGTAGAAGGATAATTAAATAGCTAATACGGATACATAACATGGATGTAATCAAAATTTTGGTCAATAGTTTGGAAATACTTTTAATAGGGTACTTCGGGTTTGCATCCATTTATGTATTCTTTTTTTCCTTTGCTGGCTTATTTTCAGTCCGAAAAAAGAAAGAAATATTAAAGAAGCAACGCAAGTTTGCCGTGCTCATTCCCGGTTACAAAGAAGATAGTGTAATTGTTGACGTGGCAGAGCAAGCATTGAAGCAGACGTACCCTTCACATCTTTTTGAAGTTGTAATCATTGCAGATTCTTTTCAGCAAAGCACTTTGGACAAACTTCACAAATTACCCTTAAGGGTAGTAGAAGTCTCGTTTGAAAAGAGCACCAAATCCAAAGCACTCAACCAAGCTATGAAAGTAATCGGGGATGATTACGATGTGGCTTTGATTTTGGATGCGGACAATATTATGGAAGAAGATTTTGTCGAAAAAATCAATCAAGCCTTCAACCAAGGATACAAAGTGGTGCAGGGACACCGTATTGCAAAAAACACCAATACTTCTTTCGCCATTCTTGATGCGATCAGTGAAGAGATCAATAACCACATTTTTAGAAAGGGGCATAGGGTTGTAGGACTTTCTTCGGCCTTGATAGGATCAGGGATGGCATTTGACTATTACTTTTTTAAGAACACCATGGCAAACGTGAAAGCCGTTGGCGGCTTTGATAAGGAATTGGAATTGAAACTTCTGAAGAATAGAACCAAAATCGAGTATTTGGACAATGCTTTGGTTTTGGACGAAAAGGTTCAAAAATCGGAAGTTTTTGCCAATCAACGCAAGCGATGGCTCTCGGCACAATTCGTTTATTTTGGGAGGTATTTTATGCCAGGCCTGAAGGAGTTGTTTACCAAAGGTAATATCGATTTTTTTGACAAGGTCTATCAAATGGTTTCACCACCCAGAGTGCTTCTATTGGGCTTGGTAGCAGTACTTACGTTTGCATACTTTATACTAAACTTGATTTGGCCATCGAATATGATGATGGTGCCAGCATATGCTTGGTATACAAGTTTTGGCTTGGTCATTTTAGCTTTTGCCTTTGCGGTTCCAAGGAAATTTTACAGTAAATCAACCTTCAATGCATTAATGACCTTACCTAAAGCTTTTGCGGTAATGTTCTTGTCTCTATTCAAATTAAAGGGAGCCAATAAGAAGTTTATACACACCCAGCACGGAACCATTAACAGTCAATAAAAAATGAAAATAGGAATTGAGGGACAACGTCTTTTTAGAAAAAAGAAGCACGGGATGGATATGGTTGCTTTGGAGTTGATCAAAAACCTCCAAAGAATTGACCAAAAAAACGAATATGTGGTTTTTGTGAAACCCGACTTCGACGATACCTGCATTCCAAATGCGCCCAACTTTAAAGTTGTTCAGCTGGATAGCAAATGGGGATATCCAGGATGGGAACAAATCGCCCTGCCTAGAGCTGCCCATAAAGAAGGTTGTGATGTACTGCACTGCACAAGCAATACAGGGCCTTTATTTTCTAAAGTTCCGATTATAACCACATTGCACGACATTATTTATTTGGAAAGTATCAGTCTCTTCAAAAAAGAAGGTACATGGTACCAGAAATTGGGCAATATGTATCGAAGGTATTTTGTACCTCCGGTGATTCGAAAAAGTAAGAAGGTCATTACTGTCTCCAACTATGAAAAAGAACGCATAAATAACTATTTTGGGTTTAAAGATGACAGGTTGACGGCAATATATAACGGCGTCGGATCTCATTTCAAAAAAGTTACAGATTTGGGTGAGCTAGCATCAGCCAAAGAAAAATATAAGCTTCCTGATAATTTCTTTTTCTTTTTAGGGAACACGGATCCCAAGAAGAACACTAAGGGAGTGTTGAAAGCCTTTGCCGATTTCAATAAGATATATCCAGGCCAATATAAATTGGTGATGTTGGATTATGATGAAGGGGAATTGCTCAAACTTTTGGATACTGCTGGTGGACGCGAGATACGGGAACTGATTCATTTAACGGGATATGTTTCCAATACCGATTTGCCTGCGATCATAAGTCAGAGTGCGATATTCCTGTATCCATCGCTTCGGGAGAGTTTTGGAATCCCAATTCTTGAAGGAATGGCCTGTGGAGTACCAGTGATTACCTCCAACACTTCGTCCATGCCGGAAGTAGCGGGTGAGGGGAGCGCGTTAATGGTAGATCCATTTAATCCTTTAGAGATTACCAATGCGATTAGAGCTATAGTGGAAGATAAGGTTTTGGCCAAGGTATTGGCCGAAAAAGGAATTAAAAGGGCAAAACACTTCTCTTGGGAATCTATGGCCAAGAATGTGCTGGAACTATATGAAGATGTTCACAATCAATTAAAAGTTGAACAAAATGATTAAAAATAGGGACATCATTGTAATGGGCATACAAGCTTGGGATATTGAAATTGGCAGTAACTGCAAAAATATCGCTGCGGAGTTCGCAAAAAACAATCGTGTCTTGTATGTAAACCCTCCAATGGACAGAATTTCAAGACATCGGGAAAAGCACACAGAAAAAATAAAAAAGCGGATCAGGGTCAAAAAAGGACAAGATTCGGATTTGGTGCAATTAAACGAAAGTATATGGAATCTGTATCCGAAGACCATGACGGAGTCCATCAATTTTATAAAAAATCAATTCCTTTTTGATACCCTGAACAAAATAAATGCAAAGCGCTTTACCAAAGATGTACAAAGTGCGATAGAAAGATTGGGGTTTAAGGATTATATCATCTTCAATGATAGTTCCATGTTCTTGGGGCAACATATAAAAACGATGTTGAAGCCCTCCTTTTACGTGTATTATATGAGGGACTATCTGACCAAAAACCCCTATTGGAGGAAAAATGGAGTACGACTGGAACCCAGACTCATCAAAGATGCTGATTGTGTAGTAAACAACTCTACTCTTTATACAGAATATGGCAAACAGTATACAGATCATTCGTATATGGTGGGCCAAGGTTGTGATACTTCTCTTTTCAATGATCAGCTACGGGAAATTGGTATTCCAAAAGATTTAAAATCCACTCCCAAACCCATTATTGGTTATGTAGGATTTTTAAGCAGCAGAAGATTGAGTATTTCCCTTTTGGAAGAAATGGCAAAGGCCAGACCCGAATGGAGTATTGTTTTGGTCGGGCCTGAAGATGACATGTTCAATGTTTCCACTTTGCATGAAATGGACAACGTTCATTTTTTGGGAAGCAGGGATGCCAAAGAACTGCCCAATTATATCAAAGGTTTTGATGTGGCCATCAATCCGCAGTTGATCAATGATGCCACTATGGGGAACTACCCTCGAAAGATAGATGAGTATTTGGCCATGGGAAAACCAACAGTTGCTTCGGCCACAAAGGCCATGGAATATTTTAAAGACCATACTTACTTGGGTGAAACCGCTGAGGACTATGTGAAATTGATAGAAAAAGCTTTAGCTGAGAATTCTCCAGAGTTGGAAGAAAAACGGAGAGCCTTTGGATTGTCGCACAGTTGGGAAAACAACGTCAATGAGATTTACAATTGCATTCTTAAAGTAAAACAGCAGACGGCCTAAAAACTTTAGTTATGGGAATAGTTAGTAAGATAAAATCCAACCCAAAAACCAAGCAATTGGCGCTTAGATTAATTGCTCCCAAACGGAATCCCAGACCTAGGTTATGGGTGCGCTGGTTTTTGAATCCACTCAAGCATAAAAGAGGCAAAGGTTCCACCATAAGAAGAAACAGTAGAATAGATGTCTTTCCTTGGAATCGATTTGATGTGGGAGAATTGACGACCATTGAGTCGTTTTGTACGGTAAATAATGGTTCTGGAGATGTTATTCTGGGAGATAAGGTAAGGGTTGGAATTGGAAGTGTGGTTATTGGTCCAGTGGTCATGGGACATGGTTCCGGATTGGGGCAACATGTCTTTGTTTCGGGCTTTAACCATGGCTTTGCAGATGGGTCTAAAAACTCAAGTGACCAACCTTTGGATATCAAGCCAACAGTAATAGAAGATGAAGCCCATATCGGTGCCAACTCGGTAGTCCTAGCTGGCGTTACCATAGGTAAAAGGTGCCAAATAGGGGCGGGGAGCGTTGTCACCAAGGACATTCCTCCTTACTCCGTTGCAGTGGGCAATCCGGCTAAGGTAATCAAGACGTTCAATCCTGATACTGGGGAATGGGAACGAGTTGAAAAAGAATTGGTAGTTGTTTAATGGGGGTGCGATTAAGTTCCTTTCCCTATTTAGGGAAAGGTGTCCACTTGAGTGGACGGAAAGGGTGAAATTATCCCTTCTGTCTTAATGCATGGCATCAATCCACCTTCCCTTTAAAAGGGAAGGAGTTTAAATAATTTTTAAAGAGATATAATGGAAGTTTTAAAAGTAATTTTCTGGATTTCGTTGTTTATTATTTTTTATTCCTATTTAGGATATGGAATCCTGTTGTTCCTTATAATCAAGGTGAGGAGGCTTTTGGGATTGGCAAAACCATTCCAAGGAAATGAAGATTATGAACCTGAAGTAACCCTTTTTGTTACCGCGTTTAACGAAAAGGATTTTTTAGATCAGAAAATAAAAAACTCCAAAAGTTTGGATTATCCGCAAGATAAGGTCACCCAAATCTGGGTAACCGATGGGTCAGATGATGGAACTCCCGATTTATTAAAGCAATATGAAGGTGTAACCGTTTATCATAAAGATGAAAGAGCTGGAAAAATCGCAGCCATGAACCGTGGGGTACAATTCGTGAAAACTCCAATAGTTATTTTTTCAGATGCCAATACCGATTTAGGGAAGAATTCGATTAGGGAAATAGTTAGCTTGTTCAGAAACCCAAAAGTAGGCTGCGTTTCCGGAGAAAAACGAATCTATTCCAAAGAAGCTGATAGCGCAGCGGGTGCTGGTGAGGGCATGTATTGGAAATACGAATCACAACTCAAAAAATGGGATGCGGAACTCTATTCCGTAGTCGGGGCAGCAGGAGAACTTTTCGCCATTCGCACAGAATTATGGCAAGAAGTGGAAAAAGATACCTTGTTGGATGATTTTATCATTTCGTTGCGAGTTGCTATGTCTGGCTATACCATTCAATACAATCCAGAGGCCTATGCTATTGAGACCGCTTCGGCCAATGTAAAGGAAGAGCTCAAAAGAAAAATCAGAATTTCAGCTGGAGGAATTCAGTCTGTGGTTCGCTTGAGGGCATTGTTGAATTTCTTCAAATATGGAACGTTGTCCTTTCAATATGTTTCTCATCGCGTATTGCGCTGGACTTTGACTCCGCTATTATTGCTTTTAATTATTCCCATGAATTATGTGTTGGCACAAAATGAAGGACTGTTTTTCCTAGGGTTGTTCAGTATTCTATTTTGGGGGCAAGTGTTGTTCTACGCTGCCGCTTTGTTGGGGTGGTTTTTGGAAAACAGGCAGATTCGATTAAAAATACTTTTTATCCCGTACTACTTTTTTATCATGAACCTGTCCGTTTATCTTGGATTTGGCAGATATATTAAAGGAAACCAATCGGTAAAATGGGAACGCGCGCAACGCGGAGCAGGCACTGAGGCGGTTGCTTGATTGTATTTTGAAGTCTAAAGTAAAATGTCATTCTGAATTTATTTCAGAATCTCAACAATATGACCAAGTATTTATGAGAAACTGAAACAAGTTCAGTTTGACGAAAACCATATTTTTTTAGATACTCCTGTGTCCACTTTAGTGGACAGAAAGGCTAAAACCGTGTAATATGTCATTCCGTACTTGATACGGAATCTATCCCTTCCATCCTTCGTCCACCTTTGCTGTCACCCTGAGTCTGTCGAAGGGTAGGGAAAGAGCTCAAATCAATTTTTTACCACTAATTCATCAATTCAAAAAGGGCATCCGTCAATTGGCCTTAATTTTTTTGTGAAAATCTCCCGAACTTCACTTATCGGTTGCTAAAGAATCATTAAAACGATTTTTAGTTTAAACGTTAGCCACAAGTTAAGACGACCAACGGTTAGTTGCATATAATTTAGAGGCAATCCAAGCGCCTACAATCATTTCCAACAGACTTAAAGGAAGTGTGATTAGAAGAATCTTCCAGTTTGATAATCCCATATTGGCAGTAGCAACCCAAAAAATAACGAAAACTGACACCCAAACCAGTGTGCTGGAAACCAAAACTGACTTATTGTTATTGCCGAAAGATTTAGCGTACAACCAAAAAATGAATATCAAAACTGCCGTCAACAACGTATCCCAAAATCCCCAAATGGAAAAAACCCCCAAATCCATTTCTGCAATTCCATATTGATTTCCAAAAAAGGACTTTACTCTTGGCATCACGAAAACAAAATAACGGAACACTTCAGAAATGTTAATCCAAATACTAACAATTAAGGTTATAATAGCAAATTGTTTAAAAACGAAGTTTTGGTTTATCATATTTCTTATCTATTAAAATGGTTTCTTTTATGGCTTTCATAATCGTTGCAGGCGCAGGAATAGTTGGAGTTGAATGATAAATAGCAACGGATTTTTCCAAATTACCAATCTGACTGACTAAATCGATACTTCTTTGAGTGAACTCGGCAAATCGTAAACTTTTAGGATTGATTACATTCTGATTGATTAAAAAATCAATCTTTTTGTTGCATCTGCAAGGATTTTTAGCGTTTGCTAAACCACATTTATTATTCAGAAAATTTCTGATTTTCTCTCGCGAACGGGATAACTTCTTTCTAAAACTCTCTGGGTTGATTCCAAGAATTTCGGCACCTTCATTACCATTGAATTCTAATATTTCAGAAAGGATATAAACCAACCTATCTTCTGATTTTAAGCAAAGTAACAAACCTTGTGTACAACTGACTTTTACTTCCTCTTCTAAAAGGGAAAGCTCGCCCTCATTGGTTGCATATCGAACAACATCTGACTGACCTGAATCGATAAGATTTGCATAATCCTCAAAAGGCATTGCAAATTCAACTGACTTTTTTCCTTTATGGTTAAGAAGATAGTTCGTTGCAACTCGATATACCCAAGTTTTGAAATGACTTTGATGATTAAAAGTACTTAAACGAGTAACTACTTTTATTAGAATTTCTTGGGTGGCGTCTTTGGCATCTTCAGGAAACAACAACATTTTAAGCGACAGATTATATGCCAAATTCTTGATTTCAAGAATGACCAATTCCAAAGACTTCCTATCACCTGAATTGGCTTTTTTGACCAATATGTTAAGTTTGTTATCCATACTCATTAAATTAGACAGTTGAAAGATACGAAGTGTGACAAAACGAATAAAAACCAGTGGCTAACATTGCATAAACACAATAGCGGTTTAGGTGTAAACTCAAACCATTTTTGCATTTATTTAAGTATATTGCTAAACCGAAAAGTAGATGTATAAAATCCGCTACTGCGTTTATACGTTACCGATAAGTGCAATACCTTCCGTTTGCATACAAAGTGTCAATCCACCTTCTTTTTCGAAGCTTTAGCGAAGAAACTCAAACCAAATTTTCCCCTCATTCGTCAATTCAAAACGGGCATTCATCAATTGACACATGTTTTTTAAGTCAAAAACCTAGAGCTTCACTTACCTGTGCTGAATTTAGTTTAGTATCGGACGATATAGTTCATTAAACGGACCATATCTTAAACGTTACGTAACATTAGAAATGAAACTAAAAAGCTTTAGAACAACGATACTCATCATCCTATTCACAATATTTTTAGGAGCATTCATAGGAGGTACAACTAACTTAATCAACGGTTACATAAGTCCTATTTATTTTAAAAATATAATGAGGTGGGATTTTGAAAATATTTGGAGAGCATGCATCGCACAAGGAATATTTGAAGGACTTTTAAATGGAATCATTTTTTCTTTAATCTATTCTATCTCTTTTAGTGTCATAACGAAAGGAAATGCATCATTGAGTTTTGGAGTGAAACAACTATTGAAAATCACAACGAATATATATTTATTATGGGCTATTGGTGGAATAATCGCATTAGGATTAGCATTGTTAAGCCCTGAATTCTATCAAAGCACATTTCGAATGGTTCCTACTGAAACCAAAGATATGTTAGCATATGCTTGGGTCGGAGGTTCTATTTGGGGAGCAAGCTTTGGAAGTGTTATAGCTATTACTATTGGAATAATAAACACTAAAACTAATTGGAAAACTATAAACCAGTAGTCATTCTGAATTTCAAACAAATAAAACCTTAGGTAACAACGCATAAACTCAATTTGGGTTCTACTATAAAAAACTAATTCACGATATTTAAACCAGCTTTAATACGGTTCAAAAGGCTGCCGCCCTTTCTCCCAAACTGAAGCTTATACAAACCGATAAGTGCAATACCTTCCTTTTCGAAGCTTCCTCCTTCCGAAGCTTCGTGCGGAGGACAGGTTGTCGAAGAAAAGGGAAGGAATCTAAACTGATTTTCCCCTCATTCGTCAATTCAAAATGGGCATCCGTCAATTGGTGCATAATTTTTAAGTCAAAAACCTAGAACTTCACTTACCTGTGCCAAACGTGTTTCGGTATCGGATGCTTAACAATTATTAAAACGATTTTTAGCTGCGATACTAAAACCGACTATAGACTAATTAAATAATTTATATGAGCTTATTTTCATTTCGTAAGAATAAAAAGAAACTAGAAAAAGATAAAAGTTTTGAATTCGTTACAGATTTTAAAAGGCATCTAATCGATACTTTTATTATAGTAAATTTACCAGTAGATTGGATTCCCTTTGAAAGCGATAGATTTCGAGCAAAAACAAATGATGGGAGATTGCAAATGTCACTTGTGAATTATGAAAACAAAGCTAACAATGAAGTAAAAATTGATAGTAAGTTTTTTGAAAACCTAAAATTGGATTTGTATGATAAGTTTGTAACAGAAGGGGCATATGAACCTTATGATGACTTAAAAATATCTGACACTTTCATAACAAAAAGTTTCAAAGTTGATGAGGAAACTCAATATTATTATACAACCGCTAAAAACATAAATGGGCGACTAATTATTACAGATATTATTGTAAGAGAAATTAGAGACTATGATAAAAAAATGCAACCATTATTACAAGTAATTGGTGGCTCAATGACGAATATCTAAATACAGCACACAACAATGGTAACCATTACACATATTAAAATGGTAAGGATTAAATCAGTCCTGATCAGAATACATAGGCAGGTCAAAATAAAACGTACTACCCTCCCCAACTTGACTCTTGATTTTTAGAGCACCTCCGTTTCTTTGGACAAAATTTTGACAAAGAATAAGTCCCAGACCGGTTCCTGGTTCTTTTTCTGTACCCAATTTGCTAAAATGTTCGTTTGGGTTCAGGATTTTTTTAATGTCTTCTTTGGGAATTCCGTTGCCGTTGTCCTCAATTTCTATAACAGCCCGATCTTTAGCTTTCTTATAATTAATTTTGATAGCACCATCCACTGGCGTGAACTTTATGGCGTTCGAGACAATATTCCGAAGCACCGTTTTGATCATATTGTTGTCGGCAAAGGCAAAAATCCCTTCGGGAACATTGTTCAACATCTGAATACTTTTGTGGTCGCTCCCCAATTTTAGGAGCCGGAATGTCTGCTCAACCAAATCATTAAGGTTTAGTTTCTCGGGAATCATCTGGATTTGATCACTTTCAGACTTTGCCCAACCTAGCAAGTTTTGCAGCAAGTTGAGTGCTTCATCCATAGTCTTTAAAAGATCATAGACCGTTTCATCCAAGAATTCATCGTCCTTGGGGTCAATGATTCCCCTCATGATAAAGTCCATTTTCAACTTCGCGGCACTCAAAGGGGAGCGCAGGTCATGACCAATAATAGAAAACATCCTGTCCTTTAGATCATTGGATTGTTTTAAGTTTTTGGCTTGCTCTTCAATTTGATTCCTGGCCCTTTTTAATTCCACATGGGTTTGAATGCGCGCCACAAGCTCCTGTTCGTTAAAGGGTTTGGTCACATAATCAACCCCACCTACTTCAAAACCTTTTACTTTATCCTTGATATTCACCTTTCCTGTCAAAAAAATGATGGGAATATCTTTGTATTCTTCAAACCCTTTGACTTTTTCACAAAGCTCAAAACCTTCTATGCGCGGCATGATCACATCCAGAAGGATAAGATCTGGTTTTCTTTTTTCCAATAACTCAAAAAAGTAATCATCGTCACTTGTGCCTTCAAAGTGACAATCGTTTCGTTCTAGAATAAATCGGATGAGTTCAAGATTCAGCTGTTCATCATCCACAGCCAGGATATAGGGTTTTTCCGTAACTTGGTTTTCCATTTAAGGTATAAAAGAGTCCATTACTAAAGTAGGAAAAAGATTTTACGTTTTTCAGGTTTACCTGTCAGAAAGCGAATATTAGAGCCATATAAATTGGTTTGCGTAGCTTTAAAACCTATATTAAAGAGTTCCACCAACAAAAACCAGCCATTCACAACAATAATTGAACGACCATAAAAAGTAGGATTATATTTACAAAGCAAGTAATACGAAAGCAAAATCTGTATGACAAATATTTTAGTTACGGGAGGAGCGGGGTTTATAGGATCCAACTTTGTGCCCTATTTTTTAGAAGCGAATACGGATGTCCATTTGGTCAATATCGATGCCCTTACCTACGCTGGTGATCTTAAGAACCTACAGGAGGTAGATGGTCATGATCGATATACCTTTATTGAAGGTGATATCTGCGACCGAAAACTCATCGAAGATATTTTTCAGAAATATGATATCCAAGGGGTTATCCATTTTGCTGCTGAATCGCATGTGGACAATTCCATTACCAATCCGGATGCCTTTATGCAGACCAATATTTTGGGAACTTTCAATTTAATTGACGTGGCCAAAAAATATTGGATGGTGAGCCCAGGATTATACAAAGAAGCCTATAAACATTCAAGATTCCACCATGTTTCAACCGATGAGGTGTATGGAACTTTAGGGAAAGAAGGCTTATTTATGGAAACTACACCCTATGCGCCCAACAGTCCGTACAGTGCTTCAAAAGCGTCATCAGATTTTATCGTTAGAAGCTACCACCATACCTATGGCATGAATGTGGTGACCACCAATTGTTCAAACAATTATGGCCCAAAGCAGCATGATGAGAAACTCATTCCAACAATAATTCGAAAAGCGTTAGCTGGAGAACCCATACCGATTTATGGAGACGGTTCCAATATTAGAGATTGGTTGTACGTTTTAGACCATTGTAAGGGTATTGCTCTGGCCTATGAAAAGGGAGTTTCTGGAGAGACCTATAATATAGGAGGCCGTAACGAGAGAAACAACCTCTACATTGCACAGACGGTATGTGATCTTTTGGATCAAAAACATCCAAGGCCCGAAGGTGCATCCTATAAAGATCTGATCACTTATGTGAAGGATAGGGCCGGACACGATTTTAGATATGCGATTGACGCTTCAAAAATTGAAAATGATTTGGGATGGGAAGCTGACGAGAATTTTGAAAGCGGTATTGATAAAACCATTGATTGGTATTTGAACAAGTTCATCAATAACAAAAGCGAAAGCTTAGCTTAAACCAAAAAAAGATGAAGGGAATAATTTTAGCAGGAGGTTCAGGAACACGTTTGCACCCCATCACCTTGGCGGTAAGCAAGCAGTTGATGCCCATTTACGATAAACCCATGATCTATTATCCGCTTTCAACCTTGATTGAATCGGGAATTTGGGAAATTTTGATTATTTCAACCCCACATGATCTACCTATGTTCCAACGCCTGTTGGGTGATGGCAGAAAATACGGTTGTAGATTTGAATATGCCGTACAGGATGAACCTAACGGGTTGGCGGAAGCTTTTATCATAGGTGAAAAATTTATTGGAGATGATAAGGTGGCCCTTATTCTTGGTGACAACATCTTCTACGGAACGGGATTGGACGAGTTGTTGCAATCCAATAATGATCCAGATGGAGGTATTATCTACGCCTACCACGTTAATGACCCAGAACGTTATGGTGTGGTTGAGTTTGATGAGGATGGAAAAGTGATTTCCATTGCCGAAAAACCAGAAAAGCCAAAATCGAACTATGCAGTTCCTGGAATTTACTTTTATGACAATGATGTGGTGGAAATCGCAAAGAATATAGAGCCCAGCGCAAGGGGAGAATTGGAGATAACGGACATCAATCAAGAATATTTACGAAGAGGAAAACTCAAGGTTAGCATTATGGATCGGGGTACGGCTTGGTTAGATACCGGAACCTTCCAATCCTTGATGCAAGCATCCCAATTTGTGCAGGTGATTGAAGAACGTCAAGGGCTTAAAATAGGAGCCATTGAATCTTCGGCCTACAAAATGGGATACATTACCAAAAATCAATTCAAGAAGCTTACCGAACCGTTTTTGAAAAGTGGTTACAGCAAGCGATTGTTAGAAGTTTTATCATAAAGCATGGAAGTACACAAGACCGAAATAGAAGGCTGTTTTATCATTGAGCCCAAAATCTTTGAGGATAAAAGAGGGTACTTCTTTGAAAGCTACAATCAAGAGAAATTCGAGTTGTTGACCGGGGCAAAACCTTTTTTTGTACAGGATAATGAATCGCTATCCACAAAGGGAGTCTTAAGAGGACTTCATTTTCAGAAAGGAGAGCATGCCCAAGCCAAATTGGTGCGTGTGCTGGACGGTGAGGTATTGGATGTTGCGGTCGACATTCGACCAGGGTCAAATACCTTTGGAAAGGTGGTCTCGACTTTACTTTCGTCGGACAACAAAAAACAAATGTTCATTCCCCGTGGTTGTGCCCATGGTTTTGTGACCTTGAGCGATACGGCTAAGTTCTCGTACAAGTGTGACAACTTTTATAACGCAGCATCCGAAGGAGGAATCATTTATAATGACCCAACCTTTAATATCGATTGGATATTGGATGAAGAAGAATTGATCATTTCAGAAAAAGACAAGTTTTTACCCGTTTTTAAGGAAGCGGTTCCACATTAATAAATACGAAGTATGAAAATATTGGTGACAGGTGCATCAGGGCAGTTGGGAAGTACATTTAAATCCATTGCTTCCCAAGGACAGGCTGAAGATTTGGAATTTGTGTTCAAATCCTCCTCAGAATTGGATATTACCGATTTTGATGCTGTGCACGAAGAATTGGTTTCATCCAACTACGCCTATTGTATCAATTGTGCAGCTTTTACCAATGTGGACAAGGCAGAATCAGAAAATGATTTGGCCTATCGTATCAATGTGACCGGAGCTAGAAATTTGGCCATGAACTGTAATGAGAGCAGTACGGTATTGATTCATATCTCCACTGATTTCGTTTTCGATGGTTTCTTGAACACCCCTTATTTGGAAGAAGATATTGCCAGACCTATCGGGTTTTATGGCGATACCAAATACAAAGGTGAGCGGGCGATTATCAATAATTTGGAAGAGCATTTTATCATCCGTACCTCATGGTTGTATTCTGAACATGAACATAATTTTATGAAAACTATGCTCAAATTGGGAGCTGAAAGAGATGAGCTCTCAGTGGTTTATGATCAAGTAGGAACTCCGACTTACGCTTTGGATTTGGCCCATGTGGTTTTACATATCATCAAAGCACATAGCATTGATTATGGGGTGTACAATTATAGCAACGAAGGGGTAGGAAGTTGGTACGATTTTGCCAAGGAAATTTTTCAGCAGTATAAAATAGACATCAACCTAAAACCTATTCGTTCGGAAGAATACCCAACTCCCGCAGAAAGACCCAAATTCAGCGTTCTGGATAAATCCAAGATCAAAAACACTTTTGGACTTCAAATTCCACATTGGAAAGATAGTCTTGCAGTTGCCTTAAAGGCGTATTCCAGAATCAATATTTAGTTTTTGTCATCCTGGCATGGCAAGGAAAGAAACTCTTTTTCCGAAACTTAAAAGTTTAAAATTCTTATATACTTAATCAAAATACTCTTTCCCATTATGCTGTAGCCACCCTTTTTTTCCATCTGGTAACGTAAATCTAGCAAAAGCATTATTGATAAAAGGTGATAGTTCTTTATATCTCCCTCTCGCATGCAAAGGAAAATAGCCTTTTAACCCTTTTTTTTCGAAAAACACAAGTTGTGTCATTTCATGGGCATACATTTGTGTGTATTTATTTGGTAGCAAAGATGTTAGTTCTGTGTTTACGACAACTTCTTCCATACCCTCTTCAAAGTTGTAATTAACTATGTTGTCAAATTCATATAAACCATAGAATCCATTTACCTCTGCTACTAAATAGTTATGTATTTCATATATGTTTCTTGTTGAAACACGTATTCTTTTTTTGTTGTTCACAAAAGTAACTTCCTGTGCAAGTCCTAATTTACTTATTGGTGTTGTTCTATAAGTTTCCAATAAACTATTGGTTCCGTATCCTCCTTTACAGGTAATATAAAATGAAGTTTCATTTCTTTCTTTTATCTCATATTGATAGTTATGATATTCGTCTGTGTCACCCTCTTTCATTTTTTCTAAATTATCCATTTTTGATAGCGTACCAATGTCATTTATAGAATACACTTTATTATCGTTGGCTAAAACAGAAAATATTTCGCCATTGCCAATAGCTCGAAAACCATCAGGAGGGGTAATATCTTGTAGTAAACCATTAAACAAATATTTCTTATTGTTTTTTTCTCCAACTATTAGATTTTTGTAATGTGTTTTGCCAACTGAGTATAAAGTATCCATTGTTGTTTTTAACAAAGGCTTGTTCAAAATACGGCGGCTATACACCTGTCCTTTCTCAATAACAAAATCACCTGCTTCATAATAAAAAGATCTTTCCAATAGTTTTAAGTTTTGAAAAGCAGTCATATCTCTAGGCAAGAAAATCGTAGTTTCTTCAAAATACTCGCTTGTAAAGGTTGTTGCTCCTATTTTGCCTTCCCATCCATCTCTAGTCTTCATTAAGTAGCCATTCATATTATTAAAAATGAAAAACATCATTGTGGGTTTTCCGTTAAAATGAACGGGAATGCATATACCTGTATTTTGAATTCCAAACTCGTATGTCATTCTTGCCAATTTGTTTTGGACAACTTCCAGCACTATATATGTTTCTTCATCGTTGCTAAACTTATTTCTTAAGTAAATCGGTTTTTTCGATAAAGAGTCTATGTTTATTGGAATTAAATCTGCTATTGGAGTATGATGTCTACTATTTGCGATATCATATACAATTTTTGGAATTGTTTTCACATACAATGAGCCCTTTAGTTGAATCATATGTGCATAAAAATCTCCTGTCGGCTCTGGTTCATAAAATTCTATCGCAAACGAATCACCTGAAGCATTATCTCCGTATATCTTAAAGTATTCAGCGTTTAGGTTAACAGTATCATTTTGAGCAAAGATTTTTTTGTTTTCTGAGGAAATTGAACCTTCCCCTTCAGAAATGGTGGTTTCTCTGTTGTTTTTACACCACTGGCTATATATCGCTAAAAACAAAATCAATATCCCAACAAACCCTCCTAAAATTAAAAGCATGTTTTTTTTCATTTCCTTTATTCCAGTGTTTTGATTACTGCCAACATTGTTGATATTCACCATTGCTTAATAGCCAAAAAGTCAAGGGCTGTACCTTAGCTATAAATAGCTTTCAATTCTTCAGTTTTCATGTTCATACAGTCATATATTGATAGGTCGAGTATGGAAGAAGCTTTTTTACCTTTTCTGTATTCAAAATAAAAATTTCGCCAATCTTTTGGAAAGAGGATGCCTGATGCTACAAAAAGCAGACAGTAAATGGTATAATTTCCATTCCCAAGTAAAAACATCTGCATTTTTATTTCTTCAATTGAAGTCATTCCGTAACCAAGTAAAAGATGTTTTAAATCGTGGTTTTCAAATTTTGGAATTACTTTCAATTCATGTTTTTTGAGCATTAGGCGCATATCATAACCAACACTTCCTTCTTTACAATTTTGCAACTCTGAAGCATGTTTTTCCATTTTATCAGTAAACATAAATTGAAGAGGTTTAATTACCAACCATACCTTTAATCCTTCAACAAGATTTTCACGACAGTTTGGCGAGAATGATTTTTTGTTTTGAGATATACTTAAGTCTATCATATAATTGTGAGAAAGGTTCAGTACAGGTAAGTGAAGTTTGGAAATGTCGGCTTAAAAACTATGGGTCAATTGACGGATACCCGTTTTGAGTTGACGGATGAGGGGAAAGGTGGTTTTGGTTCTTTCCCTTTTCGAAGCTTTAGCGAAGAAAAGGAAGGTGTACGAAGGACGGAAGGGATGGTTTACCCTTTCCGTCTACTGAAGTGGACACCTAAGGAGCTAAGGTCGTTTCTATTTAGAGTCCTTTTATCTGGGTATTATGAAAGGCATTTGCCTGAAGTTTAAGCAATTCCTCTGCTTTTTCCTTTTTGTAGCGATAGAGTTCTTCTTCGTTTTTGATGTCCTCGTAGATTTTTTGGTTGAGTTCACCATCAGTAGAGAACAATAACTTACGCTGCGCTACTTTTTGAGTCACCCAGGTGGCGACCACGCTTTCTTGTTCTTCGAACTTGTAATCGTACTCTCCTTTGGGCGCCAAAAGTTTGGCAATGATAGGTGCGGTTTCAATGGCCAAAAACAAAAGAAATATAAAAAAGGAAGGAAACCAAGGAAGCTTACCCAAGGCATTGATTCTTGCCATGAGTCCATCAAAACCATCGATAATGGGTTGCGAACCTGCTACTACACTTTCGTATTCTGTATTTAGGGCTGCGATTTGCGATTCGATATCAGCAATTTTGACCCCGTTGGTTTCTTTGAGCTGTTGTAATTCCGCTAAATAGGCATCATGCTTTTCACGTTTTTCCTGGTAGACTGGACCTTTTCCTAGTAAACCGGTACCTGCCGTTCCTTCGGCTTCTGAAATATAGGTATCGTAAAGCGCATTGGTCTCTGCTTCTTTTTCTGCTATCTCTGTTTTCAAGGCGGCAATGTCTTGATTTAAGCTTTGAATCTTGGGGGTATATTGCAAGGCCAATTGCTCTTTGTTGGCTAGCGTCATCGCGTTTTTCTCCTCCAATAAAACCTGATTGATTTCCTTTTCAAAAATCTTCATTTCAAGCGGTTTGGAAATCACTACGGCAATGATTATGGCCAATATGATTCGTGGCGTTGTCTGGAGCAGTTCACTCTTGAAATTATCCCGTTTTTTTATGGTGGAGACAATGTATCTGTCCAAATTGAAAATCAATAACCCCCAAATCAATCCGAAGAAAATTGAGGTATAGATATTGTCAAAAACCGTATTTAAGGCATAACCACTGGCTATAAATGCCATGACCGCGGTAAAGAAAACCGTGGCGCCAATACCAGCATATTTATTGCGTTCTCCGTTGGAACAAGTGGCTAAAATTTGGGTATCCGCTCCAGAGCAGAAGATAAAAAAGCGTTGTAACATGATAGTGTTCTAATTTGATTGATGATTAGTTCTCTTTGTCATCCTGAGCTTGCCTGTATTGAGCAAGGCAAAGTGTCGAAGGAGCAGTCGAGAGGTCATTGGTTCTCGACTGCGCTCGAACGGACAATGACTATAGAACGCAATTTCCAACAATTTGTTACAAAAAATCTTCAAAATGAAGGTTTTAGATAGCATTTGTTCCAAAAGGAGAAGATACTATTTTTCAATTTTAACCACGGGTGGGTTTATGGTCGATGTTACCATGACATTTTGGTTTTTCCTTACAAACCTTATGGCTTCCTTCAAAGTGACTTCAATGTTGTTTAAGTAATATCTGGCACCAATTACATTCAAGGCTCTAAAATGTTTGACCTTGTTATTTGAGGTTAGTTTAGGAATATTGTTTTCAATATTATTGGATAAAAGAACAAATGTCCCATAACGGTCATTTTTAGGGTATAGTTGCATTTTTGTATCATTTTTGACCAGTTCAATGGCTTCGTTCAAGGATATATTGGAATGATATAGGGAGTGCTGGTAAGAAGCATCGATATGGGTGAACATTGCACCCAGTTTTTCCGCATGGATCAGAAAATTTATTTTGGACCCTACAGAAGATTTCACTTGAGGGTTAGGTGTAATATTTGCTTTTAGTTTTTTTTGGATAGTATGGGCCACCTCATCAATCATTGGAGTATTTCCTTTATATCGGTTTACTTCTTGATTGGGCGCAACAATACGATAAAAGCCATAATCCCAAAGAGAGTTGTAAATAAACCAAACATCAGCATTGGATACCTCATTTGGTGAACTTACATGAATGTTGAGGATGTTGTTTCGTATTTCTGGAGTAATGTCCTGATGTAATTGATTTACAGTGGATAATAATTGGTTTTTGTCGATTTTTGTCTGATTGACACGGTAGGTGTCTTCGTCAAGAATTTCGATTTCAATATTTCGGGCAGTGTAAATAATTTGTGGTGTCGTGGAACCCTTTACTTTTTTAATGTCACGTTGTTTTTTTAGGTTTGCCGATTTGTTGGAAGTTGGCAATGGCGGAATTTCTTTTACCCCATACTTTTTAATCTCATCTTGTGTCAATTTATTGTAAGCTTTATGAGCAAGTGTGTAGGCAATGCGCAGTTCAGCATAACTTGCTTCGCTTTTGTTTTTTAAATACACTTCAATTTGGTCAGTATAGATTTTAGCCAAACGACTATATTCATTTACATTGGCTTTTTCATAAGTATGCTCAAACCCTTTTTCGGTAAACAAATGAAACTGATATTCTTGTGGAAACTTTTCGCTTCGCGCATTGTTATGGACAAAACTCCCTGAATAATGGACAATATCATCAATGGAATACTTGTCCAATGCTGAATTTGGAACATGCTTGCTATTTATCCAAATGGCAAACTTGGTTTCATCTTTCCATGATTCAAATTCGACTGCTGTTGGACTTTTTTTCTGGGTTTTGCCTAAATTTACCATTGGAGGCTCTGGATATTTTTCTACAGATGCTCTTTGTACATCTGACATCAACCCATAAATTGCACTGGCTCTTTCATAATCTCCCATGCGTATGATTATTCCGTCCTTGGAATTTTTGGTTGCTTTGACCAAATCACGGTATTCCTGTATCATCGCTTCAGAAATCCCTTCTTTTTTGGTTTCTTGTTGCTCAACCACTTTTTGCAATAGTGCTCCTGAGGTTTCAACTCTTTCTACTGTTTCCGTGGTGCTAAAACTATAAATCAGTAAGGCAAATAGCGGAAGAACACATAGGCTTAATAGAATTTGTTTTGATTTTGATGTTATTTTTTTCATGGCTAAAAGTCTTTTTTCTATGGATGAATAATTGATAGAATGCGCAAGCGATTGTTGTTTTGCATTATCGGCAAAGTATAAAAGCAGATGTTGGTAATGGGTGATATTCTTTGTTTGATGGGTGACCGATTGATCAGCCAGAAATTCGTGATTGGTCTTGATCAGATGCTTTGCCCAACACCATAGAGGGTTGAACCAAAAGATAATTTGTAGCAGCTCAATCAAAATTATATCGATGCTATGTTTTTGGCGCACATGGGCTTCTTCGTGCAAAAGCACTTCGTTGGGAATCTGCTTTGCTTCATACTGTTTTCGATTCAAGAAAATGAACTTAAAAAAGGTATGGGGTACTAAACTTTCGTTGTGAAGGACTTTGATGGACAAATTTTCAGGCAATTTGAGACCTAGACGTATTCTTTTTGAAATTTTGAACAAGCCATGAAAAAATCTAAACGTAAAGAACAAAACGCCTATAAAATAAATGATCCATAACAGTGGTTTTGGGTCAAACGGTTCTTCTGAGGGCATGGTAGTTTCCACAAAATTAGAAGTAAAGGCAACGGGCTCTATCGGTACTGAAATCACTGATTGTGTTTCCACATAGGTTGTAAATATTATCTGGGGAAAGGTCAGGGAAACCAACAAAGCAGCTATTAGAAAAAACCGTTTAAAAACGTGCATGTTCTCCCGCTCAAGGAAGATTTTATAGAACAAAAGCAAGATGGTCAAACATGCGGTGGACTTTAGAAGATATTCCATCATGACTTTTTCTTTTTGATTTCGGAATCGATAATTTTTCTAAGCTCCTCCAGCTCATCTTTGCTAAGGTCGGTAGCTTGGGTAAAAAATGAAGCAAATTGCCCAGGACTGTCATTGAAGAAGTTTTTGATCAACCCCTTTACCTGTTTGGAGAAGTAATCCTGCTTTTTGATCAATGGGTAATACTCCCTGGAACGTCCAAAGCTTTTATAGCTCACATAACCCTTGTCTATCATTCTTTTTAAAAGTGTGGCTATGGTCGTGGTAGCAGGTTTAGGTTCGGGAAACGCATCCAAAAGGTCTTTCATAAAAGCTTTCTTCTGTTTCCAGATGATGTTCATCAATTCTTCTTCGGATTTTGACAATGACATGTTCTATGGATTTAGAATTAACTCTACAAACATAGAATAAAAATATTAATTCTACAAATGTGAGGTTGTTTAAGTCTAATTTTGATTGCTTTTGGCTTTATTTTGATTTCGAATACTTTCAATAACTACTGTTGAAAGAATAATCATTCCGCCCCAAAATGTGTTCCAACTGGGAATTTCCTTTAAGAAAATGAAGGCGATAATAATGCCCAAAACGGGTTGTACGCTACTAATGATACTAGCCGTGCTTACTGTAAAATGTTTTAAGCTGTTTACCAACAAGGTATGGCCAACCGCTGTGGTAATAATGGCCAAAAGAATAATATAGGGATACTGTGTTGTAATGTTTGAGGTGTCCATAAAAAATAAAGTAGGAGTGAGCACAATGGTCACAATACCAATTTGATATAACATAATGGCCGTTGCATTGTAGTGATGCTCGGAAATCAACTTTTTTGAAATGATGTTTCTTAAGGCATAGAACAACGCTGATATCAACCCGAAAAAGATACCTTGGAACATAGTGCTTTCCAAGTCAAATTCGGGAGCTAGGATGTAAATGCCCAAAAGAGCCAAAGCCCCTAGCAGAATATAAATCGGGTCGAATTTTGTTCTTATGAACAAAGGCTCCAAGAATGCGGTTATGATAGGATAGGTAAATAATGAAAGCATTCCCAAGGCAACATTAGAGAATTTTAAAGCATAGAAATAGGTTATCCAATGCCCCGCCATGAACAAGGCACTGAGTACAAAAGGAACAATGTTCTTTTTTGATTTTAAGTGATAGGGAATCTTTTTATATCTGCAAAATGCGTACAATACAAACAAGGCCAAAAAAGAACGCCACCAATTCGTCACTGGAACGGGCATGTCTATAAACTTTCCCAAAGCACCCGATGTGCTGATGAAAAGGGTTGCTAAAAGTAGATAAACAAGGTGGTTGTGGTGTTGGTTGCTCATGTGTTAGCGATACTAGCGGTTAGCTTTTGGCGAGCGCAAGCTTTGAGCCAAAACTAGAAGCGGATAGCGCGGCCCCTCCGGTTCAATTTTGAACCGGAGGGGCAACACCCTTATTTTGATAATTCAGTATAGTATTTATAAAAATATGGAATGGTTTCGATGCCCTTTAAGTAGTTCCACACCCCAAAATGTTCGTTAGGGGAGTGGATGGCATCACTATCCAAACCAAAGCCCATTAAAATGGTCTTGCTTTGCAAGACTTGCTCAAAAAGGGCCACAATGGGAATACTTCCTCCGGTTCGTTCCGGAATCGGTGTCTTTCCAAAAGTGGTTTCGTATGCTTTGGAGGCTGCTTTGTACCCGATGCTGTCCGTTTTGGTCACATAGGCCAATCCGCCATGATGGGGAGTGACTTTCACCTTAACGCTTTTTGGCGCAATGGATTCGAAATGCTTGGTGAACAATTCAGTGATTTCTTCCGGATCTTGATCCGGGACCAAACGCATGGATATTTTGGCATAGGCTTTACTGGCTATTACGGTTTTGGCACCTTCGCCGGTATAGCCACCCCAAATTCCATTGACATCCAAGGTCGGACGAATGGAGTATCGTTCAGATGTGGTATAACCTTTTTCACCATATACATCATAAATGTCCAACGCTTGCTTGTATGCATCAAGGCTAAAAGGAGCTTTAGCCATTTCGGCTCTTTCCTCATCAGAAACCGTTTCCACCTTATCATAAAAACCGGGAATGGTGATATGATTGTTCTCATCGTGAAGCGAAGCAATCATTTTGCTCAAGATGTTGATGGGATTGGGCACGGCACCACCATAAATTCCGGAATGAAGATCACGGTTTGGGCCGGTAACCTCTACTTCAACATAGCTTAATCCTCGAAGTCCAGTGGTAATGGAAGGTACGTCGTTGGCCATCATGCCCGTATCGGATATCAAGATTATGTCGTTGGACAATTTTTCTTTGTGTTCTTCCAGAAAATCGGCCAAACTATCGCTGCCCACTTCTTCCTCGCCTTCGATCATAAATTTGACGTTGCAAGGCAATTGGTTGTTCTTGATCATGAACTCCACAGCCTTTACATGCATAAACATCTGGCCTTTGTCATCACAAGACCCGCGGGCAAAAATGGCCCCTTCGGGATGTAATTCGGTTTTTTTGATGATAGGCTCAAAGGGAGGCGATTCCCAAAGTTCCATAGGGTCAGGGGGTTGCACATCGTAATGGCCATAGACCAAAATAGTGGGGAGATTGGGGTCTACGATTTTTTCCCCATAAACAACGGGATAGCCTTTGGTGTCGCAAATCTCGGTATTCTCACAACCTGCTTCAACCAAGGATTTTTCAACTGCTCTCGCCGTTTCCAAAACATCTTGAGAAAAGGCAGTGTCCGCACTAATTGATGGTATTTTTAAGAGTTCGACCAATTCAGAAATAAATCGGTCTTTATGGGTATTGATGTAGTCTTTTATTTGTTCCATGTAATCGATTAAAAGGACACTAAAAGTACAAAAAACAAGTTTTTAAATAGAGTGTCTTTCCGAATCGGAAAATTGATTTATATTTGCACACCTTTTTGCGGGTGTGGTGGAATTGGTAGACACGCTAGACTTAGGATCTAGTGCCGCAAGGCGTGGGGGTTCGACTCCCTTCACCCGCACAGCAAAGAAAAAGCCGAGATATTTCTCGGCTTTTTTGTTGTCTTTTTTTGGAGGTGCTATTCAACCGGAATGCAAAAATCAACAATGGCTTTTCTTTCGGGATGCTCGTTGAAATTGTTGTGGTAAATCTCAAACGGATTGTTTTCCGCTTTTTTATACCCGTTTTCATTCATCCATACAAAAAGACCTGTCCAAGATTTTTCGAACTCATGTAGACTAATTTCAAAACTTCCGACGATGCATTTTTGTGCTTCAATGGTAGTTAACCCAATTTTTCCTTCGACTTCGACTTCTTCATTCAATAATATGCAGGCATTCATTCTGACTTTGTCAGGTTCGGTGACTTTAAAGCTGTCAAAATAGACAGTGGCCATTTTGGTTTGCTCGCTCATGAGTCCTTTAGGGGTTGCCCATAGTATCAATTTCTGAAAAGCTCCACCCAGATTTTGAGGGCCGATGGTTGAAACATACGCCAACTCCATTTTAGGTATCTGTTTAACTTCGATTGTTGCGTTCATTTTTATCCAATTTTTTAGATTATCAATGACACAAATGTATTTTTCAAGCTCAGGATAGGGTTGACCAATCTTGCTTTCCAGTTGACGAATCTTGCTAAATCGGTTAGGGTTCTGTCTTTGAAATTCGGTTGGACTGACTCCATAGAACTTTTTAAAAGCTCTAGAAAACGAAGAAATATCACCAAAACCATGCTTAAGCGATATTTCAGTTACTGGAATGTTCTTGTGCAACAAATCCAAAGCTGATTTTTCAATCCGTCGTCTTGTCACATACTGATTCAACGTTTCATTAGTGATAAACTTAAAAACCCGATGAAAATGAAACGGAGAGAAAAAGGCAATCTCTGCAATGGTGTTAAGGGAAAGTTCAGTATCCAGATTTTCATCGATATATTCAAAAACCCGATTAATTCTAGTTGTGTAATCCGCTTGTATATTGGTATTGTTTGAAGTCATTTATAAATGAAGAGTTGGTATAAAAATACATGAAATCAATTTTTCCGCTTTACAAAATCTTCTAGAAATTCCCTATTTTTAGAAGAACCAACAATACAGCTCACAGCCTATGTACACAAGACGCATATTCCCGATAAAGGGAGTTATTCGATGGACACGAAGACATATTTTCCTTTTTCTATTATTGGGTGCTATACCGGTTTTTTTATTTGATATACTCCGATGGAAATGGCTACATGTGCCATGGCTTCCTTTAGGGGCTTTGGGTACTGCCGTTGCTTTTATTGTCAGTTTTAAGAACAATGCCTCTTATGACCGTTTGTGGGAGGCTCGAAAAATATGGGGAGGTATTGTAAATGCATCCCGTTCATGGACCATCATGGTAAAGGATTTTATAACCACTACGCATGCCAAAAGTTCAAAGGATAATGAAGAACTAAAGAAAATTAAGAGGGAATTGGTTCACCGTCACGTAGCTTGGTTGACAGCACTTCGATACCAATTGCGTAAGGACAAACCTTGGGAAATGCACCTGAAAAGCTCAAAATCGAACCGTGAGTTTAGAGCGACCCAATACACGGTTTACGAAGACACCGTACCTATTGAGGAGGCAATATCTCCATATATTTCGAAACAAGAAATGGATGAGGTTTTTGCCAAAGGAAACCAAGCTTCCCAATTGTTGGGCATTCAATCCAAGTGTTTGGGTGAATTGATGAACGAAGGACTTATCGAAGACTTCCGACATATGGAAATGATGTCGATGCTCACTGAGTTCTATACCCTTCAGGGAAAAAGTGAACGTATCAAGAATTTTCCATACCCACGCCAATTTGCCACATTAAACTATGTTTTTGTTTGGATCTTTATCCTTTTAGTGCCCTTCGGAATTATGGAAGGGTTTGAGGTTATTGGCTATAAAGTGGTGGATTATTTGCAAGCGAACCCAGCTTATTTTGAGTTTACACAAAACCTTCAGCTTTTCATTGGGAAGCACTTTGTTTGGTTTTCGATTCCTTTTAGCGCTTTGGTAGCATGGGTTTTTCATACCATGGAAGCGATAGGGGAGAATACCGAGAATCCATTTGAAGGAGGTCCGAATGACGTACCTATTACGGATTTAAGTCGAGGGATTGAAATTGATATCCGACAATTAATTGATGATGAGAATATTCCGGCTCCATACCAATGGAAGAACGACATTGTGATGTGACCTGTTAAAAAGGCAAATTCTCTAAATCTACATTTCCGCCAGAAAGAATAACTCCGATTTTTTTCTCCTTAAAGTGCTCTTTGTCTCTGATTAAAGCGGCAAGAGCAACGGCACTGGAAGGTTCGCAAACAATTTTTAGGCGTTCCCATATTAGTTGCATGGCATCTACGATTTCCGTTTCGGAAACGCGGATGATTTTGTCCACATGATTGAGGATGATTGGAAAATTTCTATCCCCCAATTGGGTTTTGAGCCCATCGGCAATGGTATTTGTTGACGTGTTGGTTTCAATTTTCCCACTTTTTAAGGAGCGGTAGGCATCGTCCACTTCAAGAGGTTCACCACCTATGGTTTTACAATTTTTTCCAAAATAATGTACTGCCAAGGCCGTTCCGGCAATAAGCCCGCCTCCACCTACCGGGGTGAATACAAAATCCAGATTAGGATGGTGCTCCAATAACTCCTTACAGGCTGTTCCCTGTCCCAAAATGACGTCATCATCATTTGAAGGGTGGATAAAGGTTGCTCCTTCACGTTGCTCAATTTCTTTTGTGGTGCTTTCCCTTGCTTCTAGGGTAGATTCACATTCTGTGATGATACCACCATATCCTTTCACAGCATTTTTTTTAACCTGCGGAGCACTTTTGGGCATCACTATAAAAGCTTTAACTCCCAAACTTTGTGCTGCTAAAGAAAGTGCTTGGGCGAAATTGCCAGAGGAATGTGTGACCACTCCATTTTCTCGTTGCGCTTGGGAAAGTTGCATAATGGCGTTGGTGGCCCCTCTCATTTTAAATGCTCCCATTTTTTGAAAGTTTTCGCACTTAAAATATACCTCGGCCTCCAAAAGTTCATTAATCAGCGTAGAAGTAAACACTTGGGTATTATGGATGAACGGCTTTATACGTTCATGACAATCAATGAGTTCTTTTTTGTCCATTAGGGTTCTTTATGTTAGAACAATACATAAAGATAAGCAGGATTACAGGATTTTGTTTGGATCCTAAAAGAGCACTCTCTGTAAATTAATGGACAACTGAGTTCTGTTGTGCCCCAACACTGTTGGAAGCTCCTTCCATGCCCAGTTCGGGTATAACCAATAAAGGAATTTGGGTATGGAATGCAGTGCGCTTAACAATCGGTTCCCGGGTCATTTTCTCCATATAGCTGTGCTGGTAATTGAGCAATGCCAGTAAATGTATGTCTAGCTCTTTGGCAAATACTTCCAAGGTTTGCGAAACTGAGTTTAACTCAGAAACCGTATGCACATAATGTTCGGTGCCGTTTAAGTATCGTCTTAACATGTTAAGGTTGAACTGTTGCAGTTCGGAAAGCGCTTTGATACCATATTGAACATGAACAATTCGAATGGTGGCCTGAAACATTTGGGCCAGTTCCAGCAGTGGATTCAATTCTGATGAAGTATAGAAGCGGTTAAAATCCGTTGCAAAGGCAACTTCTGAAGGAGTTATGAACTCAAAATGCTGTGGAATGGCCAAGACCGGACATTTTTTAGCGTTCTTAATGATCCGAACCGTATTACTTCCCATAAAAACTTCATCAATACCTGAAGCTCCCTTAGTGCCGGTAACAATCAGTTGAATGCCTTCTGAATCAACAATGTCCATAATTTCGTCAACCAATAAATTAAATGAGGAAATCATTTTGAATTCGTGATTGGGATTGCGGTACTTTTTCTTTATTTGGCTCACAGTTTTTTGTAATCCTTCTTCGGACGAATTTCTGACGGCATCAACAATGCGCACACCATCAATCATTTTAGCCATAAAACGACTACTGGGAATTACTGGCGTATACGTGTTGAGCAAATAAAAGGTACATCGCCTGGTTCGGAACAGTTGCATGGCATAGTCAATGGCATTCCATGCATTCTCTGAAAAATCGGTAGGTATTAGAACTTTTTCCATTCCATCAAAAAATAAAGATGGAATAAAATTAGATCGATGTAATAGGGAATACTATGACAAATGTCAGTTTTCGAATTTTCAACCTCAGAAACCCTCTACCATTTCGGTGAGTTTGCGCTCATCTTTGATGCCGATTCTTTTGCCCGAGGTATGAATCAATCCCTTTTTCTTGAACTCTGAGATAATTCGGATTGCGGATTCTGTGGCCGTTCCAACTACATTGGAAATGTCTTCTCTGGACAGGGTAAGCGCCAAAAAGCCTTCATCATCTTCGCCAAAATTGTTTTTAAGGTATAAAATGGCTTCGGCAACGCGCTGTTTTACGGTTTTTTGCGAAATGTTTACGATTACATCGTCCGCCTCCTTAAGGTCGTGGGCCATGTGGCGGAGTACTTCCAAAGTAAAGTTTGGATTTTTTTGCAGGGTGTGCACAATGCTTTCCTTGGGGATAAAACATACCTCCATATCATTTACTGCAACAGCAGAAAGATTGGTAGATTCTTCGGAAATTACGGAGCGCTGCCCGATAACTTCCCCTTTGGTCGCCAGCTTTACGATTTGGTCTTTTCCGTTGGCGCTTAACTTCGAAAGTTTGGAAACTCCATTTCGAACGCAGTAGACACCATTTAACTTATCACCTTCTTCAAAAAGGGACTCTCCTTTTTTTATCTTTTTTGTAGTTTTTGTATCGGAGACCTTCTTCAATTCTTCCTTGTTCATGGCTCGTAACGAATTGAACTGCCGTATTATACAATTTTCACACCTGCTTTCCATGACTAAAAATTTACCTGACGTTTAAAATTACTCCATATTTCAATAAGAAAAACTGCAATTTTTTAATTTTTTAAAATCATTTCATTTAACCCCCTTTTCGAAACGATGAAAACCTCACTTCGTTCTATTTTTATGAGCTTTTTACGTTTAAAATAGGTCAATAGATTAACGACATACTCCTGTGATGTTCCCAATACTGCAGCCATATCCTCTCTTTTTAATCTTATGAATAACTTGCCGTTAGGTTCTTGACCAAATTTGTCCGCTAGGTATAAAAGTAAACTGGCCAAACGTTTCTTGATACCATTGTGCGTGCAAAAAATAATCCTAGTATGCTCATTTATACTAATGTCTTCTACAAAAGCGTTCAGCAAGTCATTGCAGAAATCCGCATTTGTTTTTAAGTTTTGCAATATTTCGTTTTTGTCAAAACTGCAAAGAACAGTATCTGTCAAAGTGGTTGCAGATACTTTTGCACCTTTGTTGGACACAAGCGAACGTTTTCCCATGACTTCGCCTTCCCCCAAAAAGCGCAGTATGTGCTCTTGACCTAAATTATCTAGCGTACTAAACTTACAAGCACCCTCTTTAATACAATACAGTCTGTTGAGGTGTTGGTTTTCTTCAAAAACTATGGAGCCTTTGGGCAAAAAAAGTTGCTCGGAAGTTTTTACGACTTTGTCGAGTGCCTTTTTGGAAAGGGATTTAAAGTTCCGAAGTTGATGTGCCTGTATTTCAGTACACTTTCCCATAAGACAAAGATACTGGCAGTGAACTATTTAAAACCTGACAAATATCATGTTTTTTAACGATGGTAGCCCTCACCTTTGCATTAGGTATAAATGCAAATGTGTATGATTGCTTCAAAGTGTTATCATTGTGGTGATGATTGCAATCGGACAAAAGTTCTTTTTGATGACAAAGCGTTTTGTTGTAATGGATGTAAAACGGTTTATGAGATCTTTACTTCCAATGGACTTTCCAAATTCTACGATTTGGAGGCGAACGCAGGAACATCACCGAATGAGATTCCGAAAAAGTATGATTTTCTCGAAAATGAGGAGATTGTAAAGCAGTTGGTAGAGTTTGATGAGGAAGGTATCCAGGTGGTTGGTCTGAGCATACCTACCATACATTGTAGTTCGTGTATTTGGGTTTTGGAAAACCTGAACCGATTGCATCCGGCCATTAAAAATTCGCAGGTAGATTTTCCAAAGAAGACCATTCGGGTCACTTATGATGTGAACGATTTTTCATTGAAGGCTTTGGTCATGCTTTTAAGTAGCATCGGTTATGAACCGTACATTTCTTTGGAAGAATTCAATAAAAAGAATCAAAAGAAAGACAGGTCGTTAATTTATAAACTAGGCGTTGCCGGTTTTGCTTTTGGAAATGTAATGCTGCTGTCTTTTCCCGAGTATTTTGAGGTAGAGGAATTTTGGTTGGATCAATACAAACTTGTGTTTCGATGGTTGATGTTTGCATTTTCCCTTCCCGTGGTGTTTTATGCTGCACAGGATTATTTTAAGTCTGCCATAAAAGGACTTCGGTCCAAACTTTTGAATATTGATGTACCCATTGCATTAGGTGTGCTGACTTTGTTTTTGAGGAGTACCGTGGATATTGTTTTTGATTTGGGCTCTGGTTTTTTTGATAGTTTGACCGGGTTGGTGTTTTTTCTTTTGCTTGGAAAGTACTTTCAGCAAAAAACCTATTCCTTTCTTTCTTTTGAGAGGGATTATAAATCCTATTTTCCCATTGCGGTGACTCGCTTGAACACCAATGGTAAAGAAGAAAATGTACAGGTTTACAAAGTAAAAAAGGGTGACCGTTTATTGGTTCGTAACCAAGAAATCATTCCGGTTGATTGTATTTTGATGAAGGGTGATGCCGAAATCGATTACAGTTTTGTTACTGGTGAATCCCAAGCCATTTTTAAGGAATCAGGAGACAAACTTTTTGCTGGTGGCAAACAGCTTTCAGGAGTTCTTGAGGTAGAGGTTTTAAAATCTGTATCACAAAGTTATCTGACCGAACTATGGGGAAATTCGGTATTTCAGAAAGACAAAGTATCCGATTTTCAATCATTGACCGATGGTATCGGAAGACGTTTTACAATGGCAGTTTTGAGTATTGCCCTTGTAGCGAGTGTATTTTGGTTGTTCCATCAACCTAATATGGTGCTCAATGTGTTTACCGCAGTATTGATTATTGCCTGTCCATGCGCCATTGCACTTGCGGCTCCCTTCACGCTGGGAAACATGCTCCGGATTTACGGTAAATATGGATTCTATCTAAAGAATGCCAATGTCATAGAAAGACTGGCCAAGGTCGATACGGCCATTTTTGACAAAACGGGAACTATTACCACTTCAAATAAAGATGTGGTGAGTTACGAGGGAATAGAATTGACCGATGAAGAGACGGCCTTGTTAAAAACCACATTACGAGCTTCCAACCACCCTCTAAGTAGATCCTTATATAACATTCTTAAGTCAAATGACATTGAAATATTGGATGAATTTCAGGAACATACAGGTTTGGGTATTGAAGGTAGGAGCAAAGAACACAGCATTAAAGTAGGTTCTGCTGCCTATGTGGGAGAAAAAACCGTAGCCTCCCATACAAATACATCGGTCTATATCAGTGCAGATGAGGATTTTAAAGGTCGATTTGTTTTTAAGAATAAATACCGCGAAGGTGCAGAGGACCTGTTTGTTGAGCTAGGGAAATCCATGGACATTGGAATTCTATCTGGGGACAACGACGGTGAGAAAAAAAGACTGCAGTCTCTTCTGCCAGGAAAAATAAGACTGCTATTTGATCAGAAGCCTAAAGATAAGCTAGAGTACATTGCACGACTTCAGGAAACCAATACGGTGCTAATGGTTGGTGATGGTTTAAATGATGCCGGAGCTTTGGCGCAAAGCGATGTCGGTATTGCCATATCGGAAGACATTAATGTGTTTTCTCCTGCATGTGATGGTATTCTGGATGCTTCAAACTTTATCAAACTCCCCACATTTATGAAGCTCTCCCAAAAGGCCATCAAAATCATCAAAATGAGCTTTATCCTTTCACTCTGCTATAACCTTGTTGGGTTATGCTTTGCGGTTACCGGTCAGTTACAGCCCGTTGTGGCTGCTATTTTGATGCCTTTGAGCTCCATTAGTATTGTGGTGTTCACTACGCTGATGACCAATTTGCTTGGAAAAAAACTCAACTCAACTCAAAACAATAATGATTAAGACTAAACTCGAACACATTAAGGAAAAAGTAGAACCAAATGTATTGGCAATAAGTATAGGCTTGGTGTACATATGGTTTGGGACACTTAAGTTCTTCCCAAGCCTCAGCCCGGCAGAAGGATTGGCCAAAAATACCATTCACGAATTGACTTTTGGATTTTTACCCGATTCACTTTCCATTGTCTTATTGGCGATTATGGAAGTGGGTATAGGCGTTTGCTTGCTCATGAATATCTGGAGAAGACAAACAATAATAATTGCACTTTTTCACATGGCCTTGACATTTGCTCCCTTGCTATTGTTTCCTTCCGAATCTTTTCAAGAACCACCTTTGGTGCCTACACTTTTGGGACAGTATATAGGGAAGAATGTAATCATAGTAGCGGCACTTTTGACCTTGATTCAGAAGCGACCTTTGGCAACAGGGATAATTAAAAATAAAAGCTGATATATGTCATTTTTTTCAAGAAACCATCAAAGTAGTTTTACCCTCAGATTAGAATAGGTATGAGTGTTATTTATGTGTTGTTGGCAATAAGCATAAGTGTTGCAATTGTCTTTTTTGCAGCCTTTGTCCTTTCGGTAAAGAATGGACAATACGATGATGCCTATACCCCTTCGGTAAGAATGCTTTTTGAAGATGAATTATTGCCAGATGTGGATAGTGGCATTTCAGAGAACAAAGAAATCGAACAACCTAAAAGTACAAACCAATAAATATGGAAATACAACAATTTAGATACGATAACAAAATCGTACAAAAGTTTTTATACGCCACCATGCTGTGGGGCGTTGTCGGAATGCTGATAGGCCTGCTATTGGCCTTCATGTTTTTGTTTCCGAACCTAACAGACGGCATTTCTTGGTTGAGTTTTGGACGGTTACGTCCCCTTCATACCAATGCGGTGATTTTTGCCTTTGTCGGAAATGCAATTTTTGCTGGGGTGTATTACTCGACCCAGAGATTATTAAAAACCAGAATGTTCAGCGATGGACTGAGCAATTTCAATTTCTGGGGATGGCAATTGATCATTGTGGCTGCGGCCATTACCTTGCCTTTAGGGTACACGACCTCAAAAGAATACGCAGAACTGGAATGGCCCATTGATTTAGCAATTGCCGTTGTTTGGGTGGCCTTTGGTTGGAACCTCATTGGAACCATCTTTAAAAGAAGGCAGCGTCACCTCTATGTGGCTATCTGGTTTTACCTTGCCACTTTTGTGACGGTTGCCGTACTCCATATTTTCAACAGTTTGGAATTACCGGTTTCCGCATTAAAAAGTTACTCGGTTTATGCAGGGGTTCAAGATGCTTTGGTGCAGTGGTGGTACGGGCACAACGCGGTGGCCTTCTTTTTAACAACTCCGTTCTTAGGGTTGATGTATTATTTTGTCCCTAAAGCGGCAAACAGACCTATTTATTCGTATAGATTGTCCATTGTTCACTTTTGGTCATTGATATTCATTTATATCTGGGCTGGTCCGCACCACTTATTGTATTCCTCTTTACCAGATTGGGCGCAAAATTTAGGTGTTGTTTTCTCAGTAATGTTGATAGCTCCTTCATGGGGTGGTATGATCAACGGTTTGTTAACACTTCGTGGGGTATGGGATAAAGTGCGTAGCGATGCTACATTGAAATTTATGGTCGTTGCTATTACTGGCTATGGTATGGCAACTTTTGAAGGTCCTATGTTGTCCTTGAAAAATGTAAATGCCATCGCTCACTTTAGTGACTGGATCATTGCTCACGTACACGTAGGAGCCTTGGCGTGGAATGGTTTCCTGACTTTCGGAATGATTTATTGGTTAGTGCCCAAAATGTTCAAAACCACATTGTACTCAAAGAGTTTGGCCAACTTTCACTTTTGGATAGGCACTTTGGGAATCATACTATACGCATTGCCCATGTACGTTGCAGGTTTTACCCAAGCATTGATGTGGAAAGAATTTAATCCTGATGGAACTTTGGTTTATGGAAACTTCTTGGAGACCGTTACCCAAATTATTCCCATGTATTGGATGAGGGCCATCGGAGGAACTATGTTCATCGTGGGAATGCTGATTATGATTTATAACGTTGTTGTAACCATCAAGAAAGGAAGTAGGGTCGAGGATGAATTGGCTGAAGCTCCAGCGTTGACCAAAGTTTCAAAAAGACGTGTAGCTGGTGAGACTTTCCATAATTGGTTGGAAAGAAAACCGGTTCAATTGACCATATTGGCTACGATAGCCATTTTGATTGGGGGAATCATTCAGATTGTACCAACGATTTTGGTAAAATCTAACATCCCTACGATTACTAGTGTAAAACCGTATACACCATTGGAATTGGAAGGGCGGGACCTTTACATACGTGAAGGATGTGTAGGTTGTCACTCCCAGATGATCAGACCATTTAGAAGCGAGGTGGAGCGCTACGGCGAGTATGCCAAAGCTGGAGAGTTCGTTTACGATCACCCTTTCCTTTGGGGAAGTAAACGTACAGGCCCAGACCTACTTCGTGTAGGCGGAAAATATTCTGATAATTGGCACTTAAGCCATATGTATGACCCTCAAATAACTTCACCAGGGTCCATAATGCCGGCCTACCAATGGTTGGTTCAAAATGAACACGATAGAAGCGATGTGCAAAGCAAAATGGAAGCTATGGTGAAACTGGGAGTACCTTATACCGATGAGGATATTGCAAATGCACCGCAATCCATGGCAGAACAGGCTGAGCAAATCGAGAAAAATCTGTATGCAGACCCAGAGTTTGCGAGAACTTATGAAGCAGATAAGAAATATGCAAGGGAAAATGGTGAGGATTTTATAGAGATGCGCGATCGAGAAATTGTATCTCTGATTGCGTATCTGCAACGATTGGGTACAGATATCAAAATTCAGAATACAGAAGAATTAATCTCTCAAAACAAAGAATAAAAGAACTCAGATGACAGAAACAAGAAATAAGATGGGGGAAACAAAGCTTTAAAGATTTCCTATCTGACATCTCAAATCTGACATCTCAAATCTAATTAATGTCATGTTGAAATTTGTAAAAAACCATATGGAAAGTATCGAGGGTATCGCTAGTTACCCGATGATATCACTATTGATCTTCTTCGTGTTTTTTGTTTTGCTGTTTTGGTGGGTTTTTACCGCCTCCAAAGCACATATCAAAGAGATGGGAGAATTGCCTTTAGATAACGATCAACACAACAAACTATAGTATTATGAACACAAGAACACCATGGTGGATACGTATTCCAGTATTATTCTTCCTGATATTCGGGTTGATGGAATATTTTATTGATTCTGGAGATAAACCGGCAATTATCGAATATCCAATTACGCAGTTGTTCCTGCTGTTGGTTTTAATGATTCTGATTGCCATAGAACTGATATTGCATTCTATTGAAAATGTGATGTTTCAGACACTTTCTGAAGAAGGTAAGGCAAAATACTTGGCTTCAAAGAATAAGAAGCTTGAATGGAAGTGGGCCAAGCGTGTATATCAAAACTTGACAAAGAGCCGTGCCATTGAACAGGAAAAAGACATCATAATGGACCATAATTATGATGGTATCCGGGAATTGGATAATGTATTACCACCCTGGTGGGTGTACCTTTTCTATGGAACCATTGTATTTAGTGTAATCTATTTGGTTAGATTCCACATCGCAGGGGATTATACTCAAGCGGAAGAATATGAACAAGAAGTGGCGGCTGCGAGAATCGCCATTGAAAAATACAAGAAGACCGCTAAGGATCTGGTCGATGCCAATACCGTTGAATTTCTTTCCGAAGCAGCCGATTTAGCTGCAGGTGAAAAAATATTTACCACCAATTGTGTTGCCTGTCACATGGCAGATGGAGGTGGAGGAATTGGGCCCAACCTGACCGATGAACATTGGATTCTGGGTGGTGGAATCAAAAATATTTTTACCACTGTTTCTGAAGGTGGGCGTGATGGAAAAGGAATGATTGCTTGGAAGCAAAGCTTAAAACCTTTGGAAATCGCACAGGTTTCGAGTTATATAATAACCTTGAAGGGTACTACACCAGCTAACCCCAAAGCTCCAGAAGGAGAAGTTTGGGTAGATTCAGAATCAGCTAATTAAGTTGGAATGAAACACCTCCTCCTTTTAAAGAGGAGGTGTCCGAAGCACGGAGGCACTGATAAAACATTACAATGGAAGAGAATTTTAGGGACTCCATAGGAACGATTAACGAAGAAGGCAAAAGGGCTTGGATATTTCCCAAAAAGCCAAGCGGACGCTTTTTTAAATATCGCAAATATGTGAGTTACGGTCTGCTGTTGTTTCTATTTGCCTCTCCGTTTATAAAGATCAATGGCCACCAGTTTCTGTTGTTCAATGTTTTGGAACGACGCTTCAATATCTTTGGATTTCCTTTTTGGCCCCAAGATTTTCATTTGGTCGTGGTTTCCATGATTGCTGGAGTAATATTTATCGCATTGTTTACGGTTGCTTACGGAAGGATTTTTTGTGGATGGATGTGTCCCCAAACCATTTTTATGGAAATGGTTTTTCGTAGGATAGAGTTTTGGATTGATGGAGACCGTGGAGCTCAGATGCGTTTGGCTAAGTCTGAATGGAATGCTAAAAAGATTCGTAAAAGACTGTTGAAATGGACCATCTTTTTCATCATTTCGTTTTTGATTGCGAATATTTTCTTGGGCTATCTCATTGGAAGTGATAAACTCATTCGGTACATATTTGATGGTCCTACAGCTCATTTGGGCACCATGGTTCCACTATTGATTTTTACAGGCGTCTTTTATTTTGTCTTTGCTTGGTTCAGGGAGCAAGTCTGCATCATTGCATGTCCCTACGGAAGGTTGCAAGGAGTGCTTCTGGATGATAAATCCATTGTTGTGGCCTATGATCATAAAAGGGGAGAAGGTGAAAATGGGCGCAAAAAATTTCGCAAGAATGAAGATCGCGAAGCGTTAGGTCATGGTGATTGTATAGATTGTTTTCAGTGCGTGAATGTCTGTCCAACAGGGATTGACATTCGAAACGGAACCCAGCTAGAATGTGTAAACTGCACGGCATGTATCGATGAGTGCGACCATATCATGGACAGCATCAAAAAGCCTCGTGGACTGATTCGTTATGCAAGCGAGGACGAGATAAACAAAAAATCCAAATTCAAATTTACCGCTCGGATGAAGGGCTATACGGCCGTTTTGATTGTGCTTGTAGGTATTTTAATAGGAATGTTATTCTTGAGAAATGATGTAGAGGCCAACATATTACGCCTTCCTGGTCAGTTGTACGAACGAAAAGAAAACAACATTATCAGCAATGTGTACACCTATAAATTGGTAAACAAAACCTCAAAAGATATCGATGGGGTAAGTTTTAAGCTTATGTCCCATAAAGGAACCATAAAGATAGTTTCTGGGGAAAACTTTAGGGTCCCAGCTGAGAAAATAGCTGAAGGAACATTGTTTATAGAGATCAATAATTCGGCATTGACTGGAGATAAAGATAAGTTGAGAATCGGAGTTTATAGCGGTGATAAGCTTATAGAGACTACGGTAACCCAATTTTTGGCTCCGAGAAGTTATAATTAAAAAAAAATTAAGATGAAAATAAACTGGGGAACAGGAATAGTGATTGCGTTCATCGCTTTTATAGCGTTTATACTATACTTTGTGATTCGGATGAGTACTGATGACCAAGCAAACCATGATTTGGTCACGCAGGAATATTATAAGCGGGAATTGGCTTATCAAAAGGAAATCGACGCATCCAAATCGGCGATGGAACTGGGAGCCAAACTTAAACTGGAGAAATCAGAAGAAGGAATAACCATCTTTTTCCCTGAGAAATTCGACCCAAAAAAAATTACGGGAATAGTGTCCCTTTACAGACCGTCTAACAAGCATTTGGATTTAGACTTTCCTTTAAGTTTGTCCAAAACACATTTGCTCATACCTGACAATAGCTTGGTGGACGGTCGCTGGGACATTACCATCAAATGGCAATACGAAGGAAACAATTTTTTGTTCAAGGAACGATTAACTTATTAATTAATGTTGATATCAGCGCTGATATTGGGTTTTTTGGGAAGCTTGCACTGCTTGGGTATGTGTGGGCCCATTGCTTTTATGTTACCGCTTGATCATCAAAATAATTTCAAAAAACTGGTTCAGGTTTCTATTTATCATATGGGGCGTCTTATGGCTTATGGTGTAATAGGAATTCTGTTCGGACTATTGGGTAAGGGGCTGTCTTTATTCGGAATTCAGCAAAAACTTTCCATTGTAGTTGGTGTGATAATGATACTGTTGGTTGTAATTCCTACGAAATATTTTGCAACCAATGTCTTGTCCAAACCCATTTACTCAATTTTGGGAAAAGTTAAATCTCGATTGGGAATGGAGCTAAATAAAAAAACACCGGATGCTTTGTTGACCATTGGGTTTTTAAACGGTTTCTTACCGTGTGGGCTAGTATATATGGCGTTATTGGGGGCGATTGCTTATGGTAACGCGTTGCAAGGAGGGCTGTATATGGTTTTGTTTGGGGCTGGTACCATTCCTTTGATGACAGCAGTAGTGTTTTCCAGAGGGTTTTTCAATGGCCCCTTAAAGGCAAGGTTTCGTAAATTAATTCCTGTATTCGTGGTGCTTATAGGTGCATTGTTCATAATTCGAGGATTGGGATTGGGAATTCCGTACGTTTCGCCAAAACCGATATCTACTGATTCTGTTTCCGCTAACATAGAATGCCATCAACCATAAATGGCTTTACGTAAATTCATAAAAACATAATAAATGAAAATAACATCTGCTCAAGAAGCGGTAAGTATAGTCGAATCAGGTAATCGAGTCTTTTTTCAAGGCGCGGCCATGACTCCGAACATATTGATTGATGCCCTTTGTGATAGGCATCAGGAAATCAAAAATGTTGAAATTGTTTCTATTCATACAGAAGGTGATGCCAGGTACACCAAGGCTCCTTGTAATGAGAGTTTTTATATGAACAGCTTGTTCGTTGGTGGGAATGTTCGCAAGTCAATCAATGGGCCAAATGGCGCTTACGTACCTATTTTTTTAAGCGAAATCCATTTATTGTTCAGAAGAAATATTTTACCGTTGAATGTGGCCTTTATTCAGGTGTCTCCACCAGATAAACATGGGTATTGTTCATTGGGGGTTTCTGTTGATGTTGCCCTTCCCGCTATTGAAACGGCCAAAAAAGTGGTTGCACAAATAAACCCGCAAGTACCCCGCTCACATGGGGATGGTATCATTCATATCGATAATATAAACTACGCCATTGAAGTGGACTGTCCTATTCATGAACACGAACCAACAGAAATCTCGAAGGTGGAACATGAAATTGGAGGGCATGTGGCCTCTTTGATTGAGGACGGAGCCACTTTGCAAATGGGGATTGGAAACATTCCGAACGCTGTTTTATCCAATTTAAGTAATCATAAACGCTTGGGTATCCATACAGAAATGTTTTCGGATGGAGTTCTACCTCTTATTGAAACAGGAGTGATTACCGGGGAAGAAAAAAAGGTAAAGCAGGGAAAGATTGTCAGCTGTTTCGCCGTAGGGTCACGAAGGTTATACGATTTTATTGATGACAATCCCGTTTGTGATTTTCGGGAAGCAGCCTATACCAATGACACTGCCAAGATTAGAAGAAATCCTAAAGTAACTGCCATAAACAGTGCCATTGAAATTGATTTGACCGGACAGGTATGTGCCGACACTATTGGAGGATTTCAATTCTCAGGTGTGGGAGGGCAAATGGATTTTATCAGGGGGGCATCACTTTCCGAAGGTGGAAAACCTATTTTCGCCATGCCTTCGATTACCCATAAAGGAATTTCCAAGATTACACCGTATTTAAAGGAAGGAGCTGGGGTCACTACCACCAGAGCTCACGTGCACTATGTGGCAACCGAAAATGGGGTGGTCAATCTTTATGGCAAGAATCTGAAACAACGAGCCAAGGCATTGATATCCATTGCACATCCTGACCATCAGGAGGCTTTGGATAAAGCAGCTTTTGAAAGGTTTAAAGGCTAATCGATTAGTTATTTTTCACAAAAAAGGGAAGCTAGACGACTTCCCCTTTGTTTTTGAAATTTAAATACTAAAAACTAAACCAAATTCATATTTTAAAGGTGATTACCGGAGTTTTGGAATGATTGGCTATATCTTCTCCAATACTTCCCATAAAAAAATGTGACAATCCTCTTCTTCCATGGGTTGGAATTCCTATAAGGTTTGCGGCGACCGATTCACTGTAATTCAAGACTCCTTTTTCCACCGAGTAGTCATTATAAATATCAACCTCTAGCCCCAGAGTGGCCATGTTCAAGAGCTTGGATATCCTAGAGTAGGCATCTTCATTGCTTAAGAACTCATCTCCCGGAGTATTGATATAGACAAGATGTAATTGCGACTTGAACAATTTTGCAATTTCCACTGCTTTTTTGAGCACAGCTACGTTTTCTTCTTTAAAGTCGCAAGCGAACACAAATCGGTCAATTTTGAAATTGTCATTATCATCTTTTATCACCAAAACCGGTATATCCGAAGTTCTTACCACACGTTCTGTGTTTGACCCTATGAATATTTCCTGAAGTCCGTCTGTGCCGTGTGATCCCATGACTATAAGGTCTGCATTGTGTTTTTGTGCCAACTCATTGACTTCACTGAAGACTTTATAATGTTTAATGACCGGGGTTACCTTTACATCTTTCATGTAAGGTTTGTCCAAAAATTCGGTAAACCGCTTTTCCCCTATTCTGATTAAATGAACTATTTGTTCTTGCGATACATAACCTGATTCGCTCATGATTGCGGGCGAGAGTTCGAGCATATGCAGTATCAATAGTTCGGCATTGTTATCTTTTGACAAGTTTGCCGCCACTTTTAGAGCTTTTTCCGATTGCTCTGAAAAATCTACAGGTACGATAATGTTTTTCATTGGATTTGGGTTTTAAGATTAAACGGTCATAGAAAACAACCTTGTTTCAGGTTTTTTTCGATGCAATTTTAGATCAAAGGCCATGCTGATGTTTCGAATGAAAGGTCTTCCCTTTTTGGTAACGAGAATATTATTGGCCTCAATGGTTACCAGGCCATCCGACTGAAGTTCCTCAAGATTTTTGACTATTCCATCAAAATCAATTTCCTCTTTCTCCTCCTGGGTCAACTTAGTTTGGAACTGACACATAAGGTTTAGAATGTGCTTTCTTATGATTTCATCTTCTTGGGTCAAAATATGTCCCCTAAAAATTGGTAATACCCCATGTTCGACCAAGTGCTCGTACTCCTCTGTACTTTTTACATTTTGAGCGAATCCGTACCAACTATCTCCTATGCTGGACACGCCCAATCCGATTATGAGTTTAGTCTTTGAGGGGGTATAGCCCATAAAATTTCTATGAAGTGTTCCGTTCAATAAGGCTTTATATAAATCATCGGTTGGAAGCGCAAAATGATCCATCCCCACATCTTTGTACCCTGAATCGGTCAGCATTTTTTTACCTTGCTCATATTGTGTTTTCTTTTCGGTAGAAGAAGGAAGGTTTTCTTCCTTAAAACCACGCTGTCCGTTTCCTTTTAACCAAGGTACATGCGCATAACTGTAAAATGCAATTCTATCGGGCTTAAGCGCGTTGGTTTTAGTAATGGTCTGTTTTACATCTTCCAAGGTTTGAAAAGGTAATCCGTAAATAATGTCATGCCCAACGGAAGTATATCCGATTTCCCTTGCCCAATCGGTAACCTTTTTGACATTCTCAAAAGGTTGAATCCGGTTTATGGCCTTTTGTACGGTTGGACTGTAATCTTGGACACCTAAGCAGACCCTTTTGAACCCTGCATCAAAAAGGGCCTGTAGGTGTTGCTTGGTTGTGTTATTCGGATGCCCTTCAAAACTGAACTGGGCATTTATATCTTTTTTGGCATGACGAAAGATTCCCTCGACAAGAAATTGGAGATTCTCAGGTGAAAAGAATGTAGGAGTGCCGCCTCCAAGATGTATCTCCTTTATCATCGGTTTGGCGCCAAGTAAGTCAACATACAACTTCCATTCTTTAAGAACGGTTTTTAAGTATGGCATTTCAAGCTCATGGCGTTTTGTGATACGCTTATGACAACCACAGAAAGTACACATGCTCTCACAAAAAGGAAGGTGGATGTATAAACTAATCCCTTCATTTGGGTCTTCTTGAAATGTTTTGAGGATACTCGATTTCCATAGTTTTCCCGAGAAATTCTCTAAATCCCAATATGGAACCGTGGGATAGCTGGTATATCTTGGACCCGGTACATTATATTTTTGAACAAGTTGGCACATAATTTTTTCTGTTACGGTTCAAAAGTAGTTTTGGGTGTAAACAAAAAACATGATAATTGTCAGTTTGCCATGAAGGGTTAACATTAATCTGTGGTTTGCAGGGAAAAATGGATGGAATGATAAATGTCATTTTTTTTCCATGATTCCATAGGTAATTTGGTATAAACATTAATGCAAATTGTCATGGTAGTAAACATTCAATATCAAAAAATGCAGACGAGCGAATCGTTGAGCAAACTCCTTTTGAAAAAGCTCGATAGGGTTGGGAAAAAGTATAGCTGGTTGATTAAAGCCAATGTGCTTTTTAAAATTGAAAATGATAGAACGGGAGAAGACAAGGTCTGTGAGATTGAATTGAGTGCTCCCGGTCCCAGAATATTTGCTAAAACTAAAACAAACGACTTTGAAAAGTCGATGGCAGAAACTGTTGATGAATTGAAACGTCAACTAGAGAAGAGGCAGAGCATGTTCATTGCTCATTGAATTAAAATCCAATCGGATGAAAGCGAAATTGATTGCTCTTTTTATCCTGATGTTATCCGGGTGTTCTTCCGCCAAGTTGGTAAGTACTTGGAAAAACCCGGATATCGTCCTATTCGATGCTTATAAAGTGCTAGTGGTGGGAATGGCCCAAGATGAAAATGTACGCATCGAGTTTGAGACACGGGTCAAGAATAGACTTAACCAAAAAGGAATTGATGCTATGCGCAGTATTGATTTGTTCGATGTAAAATTCACTTCTTCCAAAATGTCAGAGCAAGAGCTTTCTACGGTTGAGCAGCAATTATTGGACAAAGGGTTTGATGCGATTTTGTTCACAAAAGTGATTGGTACAGAAAATAAGAGAACTTTTCGCGAACGCCTACGGAACATAGGTGATATGTATACAAATTTCAGTAATGACTATTTGGATCATCAAAATATATATTACGATGCCGAATATGACAAGACCTTTAAAGTCTATCGTGCTGAAACTTCTTTGTATTGTATTTGTGTGGACAAAGAAAGGGAATTGATTTGGAGGGGAAATATAGACGTTCCTGAACCAGTGGATATGAATAAAACAATTGATTCTTACATCAAACTAATTGAAAATAAAATGCAAGAACAAGAAGTGCTCTTTTAGCATGGGGAAAATGGAAGATGTGCCGTTTTGGACATTATAAAAGGCCAATAAAATCCAGTAAAATACAAACTGGGATTGCGACCAAAATAAGAACTAGCACAAATACCATTAAGCGCAAAAAGCCAACAAGCATTTTATTGCCAAAGGAAATTTCATCAGTCATAATAGTGTGAATTTCCTTCAATGTACGGAATTATTCACTCATTGACCATAAACTCCTGACTGATATTCGATTAAATGGCAGTTTTAAGGTATGTTCTGTCCTGACTAGCTCCAAATCTAACTTTTTTTAATCAACTTTTTCTCTAATTCTTCTAATGAAATTCCCTTGGTCTCGGGCATTTTGATGATAGCCCATAAAAGCTGCAGTACCATCATACCGGCGAAAAAGTAGTAAATATACCATACAGAGTCTTTCATATAACCCTCTTGATTGTCAAGAAAAATTGGGGTGATCAAGGTAATCAATGCCGCAAATACCCAATGCGTACTGGTGCCCCATGATTGGCCATACGCGCGTACGCGATTTGGAAAAATCTCTGAAATGAAGACCCATATTACGGCACCTTGACCTATGGCATGTGATGCTACAAACAAGCATATAAAAAAGATGGTGAACGATGGTGCTAATTGTTGCTGGAAACAAATACCCACCATAATCAAGCTGAAAATATACCCTATAGATCCAATAATAATTAACTGACGCCGCCCTAACTTATCGAGTAGCCTAACACCGATAATTGTGAATATTAGATTGACAATACCAATAGCTATGGAGTTAAAAAGAGATTCTTTGCCGCCTAAACCTGCTTGTTCCAATATTTCAGGCGCGTAGTAGAGCACAAAATTAATACCTGACAATTGATTGAAAAAAGCAATCAAAAATCCTAACCATAAAATATTGGAGTATTTTTTTTGAAAAAGGCTTTCATTGGCTGTGGAATGCTCCAAATTTGTCTGGATTTCATGAATTTGCTTTTCTGTTTCTTCGGGGGAATAAATACTGTTAAATACACTTCGGGCAGCGTTGACATCCTTTTTTTGTGATATTAACCACCTTGGGCTGTTGGGTATTTTAAGTACCATAAGGATGTAAAGAAGAGCGGGTAGCCCTTCGATTCCTAGCATCCAACGCCAATCATTGGCCCCATCAAAGCCCTTAAGGGCCCAATTTGAGATAAAAGCCACCAAAATTCCTAACACAAGCCAAAATTGGTATAATCCGCCCAGCTTTCCTCGATTGTTGCTGGTAGTAATTTCAGAAATGTAAATAGGGGCTGCCACCGATGATATGCCGACACCAATTCCACCTACGAACCGAAAAAAGGAAAATAAATAGGGTTCAGGTGCAAAAGCGCATCCGAGAGCAGAAACAAAAAATAGCACTCCGACCCAAAACAAGGTTTTTTTTCTGCCCAAAATTTTTGTAGGGATTCCTCCAAGTAGTGCCCCAAGAACAGTTCCCCAGAGGGCCATACTCATAATGAATGTGCCATGGAATAACGGGCTGGTATTCCAAAGTTGTTTAATGGGTAGGTTGGCACCACTGATAACAACGGTGTCAAACCCAAATAAAAATCCAGCCAATGCGGCAGTAAGCGAAATTCTAAAAATTCTATTTTTCATAAAGGTCGGCTATATTTAAGTCGACAAAAGTTAGAGAAAAGTTTTGATATGTTCGAAAATCAAGGATGTGGCTCCTTTGTTTTCATTTACGTATGCGGAATTGATGGTTCCTGTAGTTTTCCTGAAATTATCATCGGAAACAAAACCATTCATTAAATTTTTGAATTCTAATTTATTGTGCACCACATGAATGCCATTCTGCTCAACTAAATCCTCGGCCTCTTTAAATCCATCATACTTTGGACCGATAATTACGGGAATGCCAAAAGTGGCCGGCTCCAAGGTATTGTGAAGTCCTGTGGCAAATCCGCCACCTACATGAGCCACATCGGCATAGCTATATATTTTGGTCAACAGGCCAATAGTGTCTACAATAAGTACTTCAAAATCAGGAAGTTTTGCCCCTTCAATATCAGAATAGCAAATACTTTTTTTAGTGATGCTGCTTTTCAACTCCTCTATGTGGCTTTGTTTAATGTTATGGGGCGCAATTACGTATTTTATGGAAGCTTCGGAAGTATTGCAATAATCAATCAGTATTTTTTCGTCTTCGGGCCATGAGCTTCCGATAACAAAACAAAAACTATTTCCCTTGAAACTGTCCATAAAGTCCAGCTGATTGTTATGCTCCATAATTTTAGAAACCCGGTCAAAACGAGTATCTCCGCTTACCATGGTGTTGGTGAATCCTATGGAATCAAGAAGACGTTTCGAGTTTTGATCCTGCACAAAAAAATGCTCAAAAACCTTGAGGCTTTTTCGCATAAAGCCCCCGTACCATTTAAAGAAAACCTGTCTTTTCGAGAATATGGCCGAAGCCAAAAGGGTAGGGATGTTCTTTTGCTTCAATTCATATAGATAGTTGGGCCAGATTTCATACTTGATAAAAATGGCAAGTTCTGGTTTTAACGTGTTGATGAACTTTTTTGCATTGGAAATAGTATCCATCGGAAGATATAGAACCAAATCTGCCTCGGCTTTATCCTTTTTGACCTCATATCCCGAAGGAGAAAAGAAAGTAAGTACAATTTTGTGGGCTGGGTAAGTCAATCTAATCTTTTCAAGAATCGGGAGACCTTGTTCGTACTCGCCCAATGATGCCACATGCATCCAAATAACCTGTTGATTGGCTAAGGGATTTGCTTTTAGAAGAGCCTCAGAATGCTTTCGACCCCTAACAAATAGATTGATTTTTGAGTTGAAGATGGCCACAATGTGTAATACCATCCAAGATAAGTGCAATAAAAAGTTATAAAGTATGCGCACCAGAATCATTTTCCGCTAAAATACATCCTTTCCACAATAGGCCATGGAAGCTTTATTTCTTAATTTTGTCCACTCATATATTTTTCGGATGAAGAAAATTCAAATGGTTGACCTAAAGGGTCAATATGAGGGCATAAAAGAGCAGGTAAATTCCTCCATTACCGAAGTCCTCGATTCCTCAGCTTTTATCAATGGTCCTCATGTTCATGCCTTTCAGAAAGAGTTAGAAGATTATTTAGAGGTAAAACATGTAATTCCATGCGCCAACGGTACCGATGCACTGCAAATTTGTATGATGGGTCTTGGACTTGAACCAGGTGATGAGGTCATAACTGCTGATTTTACCTTTGCCGCAACCGTTGAGGTGATTGCATTGTTGAACCTGACACCTGTTTTGGTCGACGTGGAGCCTGATTCTTTTAATATCGATCCAAAAGCCATTGAAAAAGCCATCACACCAAAAACCAAAGCAATCGTTCCAGTTCATTTATTTGGGCAGTGTGCTAATATGGATGCCATAATGGAACTGGCCGAAAAGCATAATCTTTATGTAATTGAGGATAACGCACAGGCAATAGGCGCTTCATATATATCTCAAGATGGAAAAAAACAAAAAGCAGGCGCTATAGGTCATGTAGCTTCAACTTCCTTCTTTCCTTCCAAAAATTTAGGTTGCTACGGCGATGGCGGAGCTATTTTTACCAACGATGATGATTTGGCCCATACCATTCGAGGGATGGTGAACCACGGAATGTACAAAAGATACCATCATGATGTTGTAGGAGTAAATTCCCGGTTGGATTCCATTCAAGCTGCAGTTTTAAGAGCGAAACTCCCCAATTTGGATGCTTATAACAAAAAAAGAAGAGAAGCAGCTGAAAAATATACCAAGGCGTTTGAAGGACAGTCCGATATCATAACGCCCAAAGTACTTCGTGAAGAGGCGGATGGTCATGTATTTCATCAGTATACACTTCGTATTTTGAACGAAAAAAGAGACAATTTGGTGCAACATTTGAACGATAATGGCGTTCCTTGTGGAGTGTATTATCCAATTCCGCTGCATTTGCAAAAAGCTTATGTAGATGAGCGATACAATGAAGCTGATTTTCCTGTGACCAATCAATTGGTCAAAGAAGTGATTTCACTTCCAATGCACACGGAGCTGGATGATGAGCAAATAGAATACATAACCAACTTGGTCATAGACTTTGTAAACAATTAACCATGAAGATACTTGTAACCGGTGGACTAGGATTTATAGGTTCGCATACCGTTGTCGAATTACAGAATGAAGGTTTTGAAGTAGTTATTATTGATAATCTCTCCAATTCTTCGGAAAATGTTTTAGATGGAATAGTGGCCATCACGGGGAAGAAACCCATTTTTGAAAAATTTGACCTTCGCGATAAAAACAAAGTGCAAGATTTCTTTAAAAGGCATGGGGATTTGGAAGGTGTTATTCATTTTGCCGCTTCCAAAGCGGTTGGTGAGAGCGTGGAGAATCCTTTGCTCTATTACGAAAATAACCTTGGAGTTTTAGTATATATGCTTCAAGAGCTAACAAAATTGGACAAGGGAAACTTTATTTTTAGTTCGTCTTGCACCGTTTATGGTCAGGCAGATACCCTTCCAATTACAGAAGACGCTCCCGTGAAACCAGCAGAATCGCCTTACGGGAACACCAAACAGGTTGGAGAGGAAATCATCAGTGATACTTGCCATGTGAATCCACAATTGGCGGCAATTTCATTGCGCTATTTCAATCCCATTGGTGCACACCCATCAGTTGAGATAGGAGAATTACCAATAGGAGTTCCGCAGAATTTAGTACCGTTCATCACACAAACAGGAGTTGGTTTAAGAGAACAGCTTTCTGTTTTTGGAGATGATTATCCTACCGAAGATGGAACATGTATTCGAGATTATATCCATGTAGTGGACTTAGCGAAAGCCCACGTGGTTGCATTGCAACGTCTTTTGGCTAAAAAGAACCAATCCAATTACGAAGTTTTCAATTTGGGAACCGGAAAAGGAAGTTCTGTTTTGGAAGTTATCCAAAGTTTTGAAAAAGTGTCCAACGAAAAATTGAACTACAAAATAGTAGATCGCAGAGCTGGGGATGTAATACAGGCATATGCCGATACGAAGAAAGCAAATAACGTTTTGGGTTGGAAGGCACACTCCACCTTGGACGATTCAATGAAGTCTGCATGGGACTGGGAACAGAAAATCCGAAATTAAATGATATTTAAGCCCGTCAACAAGACGGGCTTTTTCTTTATGGGTTTTTCATTTTATGGTTATCACGGAATGTATGCTTACATTTAAAAGCATAATAGGCTAACTCAAATAAAAATGAAAAACTCTCTTTTATTCGTAATATCGCTTTTTTGTGGCGTTGTTTCTGCTCAGGACACCTATCTTCAGTGTGGACAAATAGTTGATGTGGATTCAGGTAAGGTCTTATCTGAAAAAACCATTATTGTTTCGGGGAAAAACATTAAATCCATTGAAAACGGATTCCAATCCGGTGGCACCGATGACGTAGTTGTCGATTTGAAGGATAAAACAGTGCTCCCGGGATTTATTGATATGCACGTTCATATCGAAGGAGAATCAAGCCCTACTCGTTACTTAGATCGTTTTACTAAAAATGATGCTGATGTGGCATTTCAGTCTACAGTGTATGCAAAACGAACTTTATTGGCTGGGTTTACAACTGTGAGGGACTTAGGAGGCTCTGGGGTAAATATTGCACTGCGAAAAGCCATAGCAAAAGGCTTGGTAGTAGGGCCACGAATTTTTACTGCGGGTAAAGCCATTGGGACTACCGGAGGACATGCTGACCCAACCAATGGAATGAAAATTTCCTTAATGGGTGACCCTGGTCCAAAAGAGGGTGTAGTTAACTCGCCGGAAGATGCTCGAAAAGCCGTTAGACAACGTTATAAAGATGGAGCCGATGTTATTAAAATAACTGCTACTGGCGGGGTTTTGAGTGTTGCTAAAAGTGGACAGAATCCTCAATTTACTACTGAAGAAATAGAAGCTATCGTTGAAACAGCGAAGGATTATGGAATGCTAACTGCTGCTCATGCACATGGTGATGAAGGTATGCGAAGGGCTATCAAAGCTGGTATAAAAACAATAGAACATGGTACCTTAATGAAAGAACCTACTATGGATTTAATGGTAAAACACAATACTTATCTTGTGCCTACCATTTCTGCTGGGAAAGCTGCTGCACAAATGGCAGAAATTCCAGGTTTTTTACCTCCGATTGTGGCTAAAAAAGCTAAAGAAATTGGTCCGGTAAGTGAGAAGAACTTCAAAAAGGCCTATGAAAAGGGGGTGCCCATTGCTTTTGGTACTGATGCAGGTGTATCACCCCATGGTGACAATGGAAAAGAATTTACTTATATGCATGAAGCGGGCATGCCAGTGATTGATGCACTACGTTCCGCTACAATAACCAATGCAGAGCTCTTGGGCATGAAAAACGAGCTGGGGCAATTAAAAAAGGGTTTTGTTGCGGATATTGTTGCTGTTGATGAAAACCCATTGAAGAATGTTAAGACGCTGGAAAATGTGAATTTTGTGATGAAAGAAGGAAAAATTTATAAGTCGGAGTAAATCCTATTTGTAAAATTGGACGTAGATACCCTATGGAATCCAATTTCGATAGAAGCATTGAAGTGTTGCAATCAGCGCAAAAGGAACATCTTTATACAAACTTACTTCAGCAAATTCGGAAAGATTTTTCTTTAGCTAACATAGATGTGAAGCTGGAAGGTGATATGGAGCCTTTACAGTTGCATGATGTGCTTCGAGAGAAAATCTACTTTCTTTTATTGGAGAGATTTCAGCAATATTTGAACCTGCTCTATGTGGTTGATATCTCAGAAAAGGAGATAAAGAAAATGGGTCCGCTTGATGCCGCGGATGCATCCGCCCAAATATGCTTTTTGATATTAAAAAGGGAGTGGCAGAAGGTTTGGCTTAAACATAAATATAACTCCTAGGTAGATTTTGTCAAATATGGCCAAGTTTGTTGACCTAAGAATAGTATTTGTTGTATTTTTGGTTAAATTTTTGGATAGGTTTTAGCTAAAAACTGTCAATGGATAAATATTCATTTTTAAATGCTGCGCATACCTCGTTTTTTGCGGAGCTGTACGATAAATACTTAACGAGCCCCGATAGTCTTGAGCCCAGTTGGAGGGCTTTTTTTCAAGGATTCGATTTTGGCTTGGAAAGTTCCTTGGATGAACTCGATATAGCAGAAACCAACGGGACTCTGGCATTGTCCAATGGTCGACAAGTAGAAATTCCGCAATCGCTTCAGAAGGAATTTCAAGTTATAAAACTTATTGATGGCTATCGAACCCGTGGACATTTGTTCACCCAGACAAACCCGGTTCGTGAACGAAGAAAATATGACCCCACCTTGGATCTGTCCAATTTCGGACTTTCCGCTGAGGATTTGGATACCGTATTTGATGCTGGTAAAATCATAGGTAAGGGACCCAGCAAGCTAAAGGAAATAATTGCTCATCTGGAACGAATTTATTGTGATGCAATTGGGGTGGAGTATATGTACATTCGCACCCCTGAGCGAATCCAATGGATTCAGGTTTGGCTGAATGTTAATGATAATCACCCAAATTTTTCTCCTGAAGAAAAGAAAAATATCCTTAGAAAGCTGAATGAAGCGGTTTCTTTTGAAGGTTTTTTGCATACCAAATATGTGGGCCAAAAACGTTTTTCACTTGAAGGAGGGGAATCCTTGATTCCAGCTCTAGATGTCATTATTGAAAAGGCAGCGGGTGCAGGAGTGAAGCAATTTGTAATGGGAATGGCCCACCGTGGTCGCTTGAATGTGTTGACCAATATTTTTGGAAAATCTCCAAAAGACATTTTTAGTGAGTTTGATGGGAAGGATTATGAAGAAACCATCTTTGATGGGGATGTAAAATATCATTTGGGATGGACTTCCAGACGGGAAACCGATTCAGGGAAAGTGGTCAATATGAATATTGCTCCAAACCCTTCGCATTTAGAAACTGTGAATGGTATTGTTGAAGGAATTGCAAGAGCAAAACAAGATCGACACCACAAAGAAAATGTTTCAGAGGTGTTGCCCATCTTGGTGCACGGTGATGCAGCCTTTGCTGGTCAAGGTATAGTTTATGAAGTTATTCAAATGGCTCGCTTGGATGGGTATCATACAGGCGGAACCATTCATATAGTAGTGAATAATCAAATTGGATTTACAACAAATTACCTTGACGCAAGATCTTCAACCTATTGTACGGATGTGGGCAAAGTGACCCTATCTCCCGTACTTCACGTTAATGCTGATGATGCCGAAGCGGTGGTGCACGCGGCAACCTTTGCGTTAGAATATCGCATGCGATACAAAAGGGATGTCTTTTTAGATTTATTGGGATATCGAAAGTATGGTCACAATGAAGGAGATGAACCTAAATTCACCCAACCCTTATTATATAAATCCATTTCCAAACATAAGAATCCACGGGATATTTATGCGGAACGACTACTGGCAGAAGGAATCATTGATAAGGATTATGTAAAGAACCTCGAAGCTGAGTACAAGAAAAACCTTGAGGAAGATTTATTGGATTCCCGTAAGGTGGAAAAGACGGTGATCACACCGTTTATGCAAGATGAATGGGAAGGTTTTGGTCAAGTGACCGAAGATGCGATGCTGGGAGATATCAAAACCTCTTACCCGCAGAAAAAACTGGATGCCATTGCGAAAAGTATCACTGCCCTTCCCGAAGGAAAGAAATTCTTGCGCAAGCTGGAAAGATTAGTTGCTGCTCGTAATAAAATGTATTTTGAGGATAACCAGCTCGATTGGGCCATGGGAGAATTGTTGGCTTACGGTTCCTTGATTGAAGAAGGTTATGATGTACGTATGACAGGTCAGGATGTTGAGCGGGGAACGTTCTCACATCGACATGCAGTGATCAAGACCGAAATGCATGAGGAGGAAGTTACTTTACTTAATGAATTGGGATCCAATCAAAACGGCAAATTCCATATATACAATTCACTGTTATCAGAATATGCGGTAATGGGCTTTGATTATGGTTACGCCATGGCAAGTCCAAAAACCTTGACCATTTGGGAGGCACAATTCGGTGATTTTAGTAATGGGGCTCAAATTGTCATAGACCAATACCTTTCTTCGGCAGAAGATAAATGGAAATTGCAAAATGGACTGGTTCTCCTATTACCTCACGGATATGAAGGCCAAGGAGCCGAACACTCCTCAGCACGTATGGAACGTTACCTTCAGTTGTGTGCCAAGGACAATATGTATGTGGCCGATGTGACTACACCGGCAAATATGTTTCACTTGTTGCGAAGACAAATGAAAGCCGGATTTAGAAAGCCATTAGTGGTTTTCACTCCAAAAAGTTTATTGAGACATCCAAAGGTATTGTCAACAAAAGAAGAAATGGCCAAAGGAAGTTTTCAAATGGTCATTGATGATGCAAGGGCTTCAGCTTCCAAGGTGAAAACATTGGTTTTCTGTACCGGTAAGTTTTACTACGATTTATTGGACAAAAAGGAAGAATTAAAACGGGATGATGTAGCCTTGGTGCGATTGGAACAATTGTTCCCCTTGCCAACTAAGGAAATGAGAAGCATCCTCAAAAAGTATAAAAATGCCAATGATGTAGTCTGGGCTCAGGAAGAGCCTAGAAACATGGGAGCTTGGGGACATTTGTTGATGCATTTTGATGAAGCAAAACAATTTAGGGTGGCTTCCAGAAGATTTTATGGGGCACCGGCTGCAGGTAGTGCAGTTCGCTCTCAAAGAAGACACGCCCAAGTTATAGAATATGTCTTTGACAAGTCCAAGGACAACATGGTAAGAAGATAAATTACAAAAGCGTAAACTAGATACAATGGTTTTAGAAATGAAAGTTCCCTCACCAGGGGAATCGATAACCGAAGTAGAGATTGCAGAATGGTTGGTCCAAGATGGAGATTATGTGGAAAAGGACCAGGCAATTGCTGAGGTGGATTCAGATAAAGCGACATTGGAACTTCCAGCTGAAGAAAGTGGAATCATAACCCTGAAAGCTGAGGAGGGTGATGCAGTTGCAGTTGGTGAGGTAGTTTGTTTGATCGATACCAGTGCGGCCAAGCCCGAAGGAGATGCTGCGCCTAAAGAAAGTAAAGAGGAAGTCAAGGAGGAACCGGCTAAGGTTGAAGCTCCGAAACAGGTCGAAGCCAAAAAAGAAACCTATGCCTCTGGAACTCCGTCCCCGGCCGCCAAAAAGATTTTGGATGAGAAGGGCATCGATGCTACTTCCGTGTCTGGAACAGGAAGAGATGGACGTATTACCAAAGATGATGCGGTAAAAGCGGTTCCATCGATGGGAACTCCAACCGGCGGAAATAGGGGAGAGAGCCGTTCTAAATTGTCAATGCTGCGCAGAAAAGTGGCTGAGCGTTTGGTTGCTGCTAAAAATGAAACAGCTATGCTGACCACCTTCAACGAGGTGGATATGTCTCCGATTTTTGAGTTGCGCAAACAATACAAAGAAACTTTCAAAGAAAAGCATGGAGTTAGTTTGGGCTTTATGTCTTTCTTCACCAAGGCCGTTGTTCGTGCCTTGGAAATGTATCCTGCAGTAAACTCAATGATAGATGGTAAAGAAATGCTATCCTATGATTTCTGTGACATTAGTATAGCAGTATCTGGACCAAAGGGATTAATGGTTCCGGTAATTCGAAATGCGGAGAATCTGACCTTTAGAGGAGTTGAAGCTGAAGTGAAAAGATTAGCGATTCGAGCACGAGAAGGTGAAATCACAGTGGATGAAATGACGGGAGGTACTTTTACCATTACTAACGGAGGTGTATTCGGTTCCATGTTGTCCACTCCAATTATCAATCCGCCACAAAGTGCAATTTTAGGAATGCACAACATTGTGGAACGTCCTATTGCCAAAGATGGCCAAGTAGTCGTAGCGCCTATTATGTATGTAGCACTATCCTATGATCATAGAATTATTGATGGTAGAGAATCTGTGGGGTTCTTGGTGGCAGTAAAAGAAGCTTTGGAAAGTCCAGAAGAACTATTGATGGATGGCAATGTGAAAAAGGCTTTAGAGTTATAACGAATTGTCACATCGAGCATAGTCGAGATGTATAAAAGCATCTTGTGAATAGTTCTCGACTGCGCTTATTTATATTATATTTAAGGTACAAAGTTTTGGCTTGGGAATTCTCTGTAATGGTAGAATTCACTTTAGATAATTTTCAAGACAAGCATTATAATCTTTGCTTTCCAATAAACAATAATTACAAGTTGGATAAGATTGTGTAAATACAGGGTGCTTCATGGTATTTAATGTATCTGAAATTTTAAATACCTTTTTATTTTCAAGGCATACTCTAATGGCAGGGACATGTTCATAATCATTTTCTGCCAATCTCTTACGGTAGTCTTCAGATTGAAGGCTTATACTTTTTACGATTTGTAGTTGGTTATTTGCGTTTTTTTTGAAATACACTAGCTGTTCATTATAAAATGTAGCCCATCTAGTAAAAATCAATACCCCCGGTGCATCTTCTTTTTCTTTTACATTTAGCATTTGTTCCCATCGCCCGCCAACTATCTCTATGGGAATTATAAGGATAAGAGGTTCTTCTAAAATTTGTATTTTTTTATAGATATAGCAAGTATCACAAGGTATAGTTGCTTTATATGGTGGGATTTGAGCAACAGGTTTTTCATCTTTATAGATTGTATATTTCTGGATATTGGTCAAAGGTTTGTTAGTTGCTGAAATGACCGCTTCACAGGATTCAAATAGCAAAAGTATTGAGGATAATATTACTAATTGTTTGTGCATTGGTTGTAATAATTAAAGTAATTTTTTAAATAGGAAACAACATTTAGTCCTTTTGTAATTATATATGCTTCAGTTCCTACTCTACGTTCCCCTATCTTTATTATAGGTCTTTTCCATAATCACCTTTTTTATATAACTGTCCTCTTTTGTTATAATCAACTCTAGTACACATCCTGCATTTTTCAATATGATTTCGATTTTCCTTGAAATCTATGTAATTGTCTGTGACTCTTGATATGTGATAACTATTGGTGAACATTTGTGTAATTCGTGTCAACCCATACTGGGAACTATCTCGGTTTCAAGAATAAAAGTTTTTTATCATAATCAATAACAGCTTTCCCCTTTTTAAGAATATCGGCGCCGATGATGCCATCAACAGGAAGTGAGTTGTGCGAGGTCAGGGCTTGGTTTACATGGACCAAATCGAAAAGCACGATTTTCTGTTTTTTCTTTTTCCATTCTCCGATTTGGATTTTGTTTTTAGCGGACACCAAGGTTTCCATTTCTGTGGCTCCGGCCCCTGCGGCCTTTATTTCGGAAACTTCGGAAACCATATGGAAAAACTCAATCTTGTCCATACCCACACAAGTGTTGGAGGCGCCCGTATCTAAAATAAACCTTCCAGAAACACCATTGATTTTCGCCGAAATTTCAAAATGATTGGTTTCTGTTAGGATTAAGGGAACACTTATATAGCTTTTAGAAGCTAAAAACTTTTTAAGGGATTTCATCAACTTTTTTTCTTAAAGATAAGTCTATTTTTGTTTTATGATTATAACAGATACCCATACTCATTTATATAGTGAGGCATTCGATGAAGATAGGGATGAGATAATCCAGAAAGCACTTGATGCTGGAGTGCAACGATTCTTTATTCCGGCAATCGATTCCGCTTATACAGATGCGATGATGGATTTAGAATCGCGATATCCTGACAACGTGTTTCTGATGATGGGATTGCATCCTACACACGTGAAAGAAAACTATAAAGAAGAACTGGCGCATGTAGAGCAATTGTTTTCTGAAAGAAGTTTTTATGCGGTAGGTGAGATTGGGATCGATCTTTATTGGGACAAAACTTATTTGAAACAACAGCAAGAGGCATTTGTATATCAGATTCAATTGGCTAAGAAGCATCAACTTCCTATTGTGATCCATAGTCGTGAATCGTTTGATGAGATTTTTGAAATCCTGGAGCAGGAAAAGGGAGATGATCTTTATGGAATTTTCCACTGCTTTACAGGTACTTTTGAACAGGCAGAAAAAGCGATTTCGTGTAATATGAAATTGGGGATTGGAGGAGTGGCAACCTTTAAAAATGGGAAAATAGATCAGTTTTTAAATGAGATTGCCCTGAAGCATATTGTTTTAGAAACCGATTCTCCTTACTTGGCACCTGTTCCATTTCGTGGAAAACGAAACGAAAGTTCATATATAATTAAGGTGTTGGAAAAACTATCTTCGATATATGGGATATCAATGGAAGAAATTGCTTCAATAACAACAGAAAACTCAAAACAGGTTTTTGGTATATAAAGATGAAGGACACGACTAACATTCTGCTTATTTATACTGGTGGTACCATTGGGATGGTTAAAGACTATAAAACAGGTGCATTAAAGGCCTTCAATTTTAAGGAACTGACATCGAATATTCCTGAATTGAATCAGCTTGATTGTAAACTAAAGGGAATATCCTTTGATGCACCCATTGATTCCTCCAACATGAATCCGGACCACTGGGTGGCTATAGCTACAATGATCGAGGATAACTATGATCAGTACGATGGGTTTGTTGTGCTACATGGAAGCGACACCATGAGCTACTCGGCATCTGCGCTTAGTTTTATGCTGGAGAATCTCTCCAAACCAGTGATTTTTACAGGGTCGCAACTACCTATTGGGGACCTTCGAACCGATGCTAAGGAGAATTTGATAACCTCTATTCAAATAGCGGCACTAAAGGAAAAGGGCAGGGCTGTTGTTCAAGAGGTAGGTCTATATTTCGAATATAAACTGTATAGAGCCAATAGGACCACTAAAATAAATGCGGAACACTTTGAGGCTTTTGCTTCCTTGAATTATCCGCCTTTGGTGGAATCTGGAGTACACTTAAATGTACATCACACGCATCTTTTTAAAAAGCTGAATAAAAACAAGCCCTTGCAGGTTCATAAAAACATGGATGATAATGTAGCTGTTTTGAAGCTGTTCCCTGGGTTAAATCAATCTGTATTGAAGTCTATCCTAAGAATACCAGAACTAAAGGCTTTGATTCTTGAAACCTATGGTGCTGGAAACGCGCCAATGGACCAATGGTTTTTGGATGAACTTAAAAAGGCGTCTTCAACAGGTTTACATATTATTAATGTAACCCAATGCTCTGGCGGCAGGGTTGCAATGGGTCATTATGAGACCAGTGAGAAGCTAAAAGAGATGCAATTGATTAGCGGAAAGGACATTACAACCGAAGCAGCAATAGCCAAAGCAATGTACCTCTTGGGGAACAAAGTTTCCGACGAACTCTTTAAGACTATTTTTGAAACATCGCTCCGCGGGGAGATGCAGTAAAATTAACGCCTCAAATTTTAGTAACTGATTATTTTTTTGTTTATTGGTCGCCCCAAAATAGGGACAATAGAGAGGTGGCCGAGTGGTCGAAGGCGCACGCCTGGAAAGTGTGTATACACCAAAAGTGTATCGAGGGTTCGAATCCCTTCCTCTCTGCTAGATGTTTAATTTTTCAATTATAAAATTTTTATATCTTTAACATTATTAACTAACTAAATTTAAGTTTGAAAGAAATGAAAAAAATATCCTTTACTCTGGCTGCTGCCGGAATGTTTGTTTTGGGAACTGCAAATGCATCAGCGGCGATTATTCAAGATGGTGCTGCGGCCGAAGGTGCTCCTAGTTTCACTCAAGTATTGAAAGAACAATTTATCCAAGGTGGACCTGCCTTTATGGGTATTGTACTTTTATGTTTGATATTAGGATTGGCAGTGGCAATAGAAAGAATCATTTATTTGAACTTGGCCAGTACCAATTCTGCCAAGCTCAAGCAACAAGTGGAAGACGCTTTAGCGTCCGGTGGTGTTGAAGCTGCCAAAGAAGTGTGCAGAAACACAAAAGGACCTGTTGCCTCTATTTTCTATCAAGGACTGGATAGAGCAGGTGAAGGATTGGAATCTGCTGAAAAAGCCGTTGTGGCTTACGGAGGTGTACAAATGGGACAGTTGGAAAAGAATGTTTCCTGGTTATCGCTATTTATCGCTATTGCTCCTATGCTTGGGTTCATGGGTACGGTAATCGGTATGATTCAGGCATTCCAGAAAATTGCAGCTGTTGGTAACTTGAGTGCCTCTTTGATTGCAGGTGACATCCAGGTGGCGTTATTGACAACGGTATTTGGTTTGATTACTGCAATTATCCTTCAGATTTTCTATAACTATATCATTGCTAAAATCGATAGTATTGTAAATGACATGGAAGACTCCTCCATATCTTTGATAGATATGTTGGCTGCGCACAAGAAATAATTTACGAAACTAAAACTATCGAGAGTCATGAATAAATTAGTAAAAATAGCACTTATAGTCATCGGGCTTGTGGCAGCTGCGCTTTGGTTCGCAATGCCTAACCAAGATGACCCTGATGCCATCAACAGTGGTGCAATGAACTTTATGTTCGTTATTATGTATGCATTGTTGGCCATAGCGGTGGTGGCTACGATTTTCTTTGGATTGAAAAAATTGTTGTCCACACCCGGAAGTTTAAAAAAGACCTTGTTTGCACTTGGAGGACTTGCTATTGTTGTAGCTGTTTCATACGGATTGTCATCCGATAACGCAGTTGTGGTAGATGCAATGTCACAAAGAGGTATCGAAACTACGGAGAGTACTGTAAAAAACATTGGTATGGGATTGAATGTTTTCTTTATCCTTACCGTGGTAGCAGTAGTTCTTATGGTTTTTCCAGGACTGAAAAAAATGTTTGTTAAGTAAAACCCTAAAGTTATGCCTAGAAGAAAAGGAGCACCGGAAGTTAACGCCGGTTCCATGGCAGACATAGCTTTCTTGTTGCTTATCTTTTTCTTGGTTACCACAACCATTGAAACTGATGCGGGATTGGATCGTATGTTGCCTCCGATTGAACCACCGGAAGAGGATGTTGTTATCAAGCAAAAGAACATTTTTACAGTTAATTTGAACAAAAATGGTCAAATGCTTGTTGAGGATGAATTGATGCAGCTTAAGGATTTGAAAAACGCAGCTGTAGCATTCTTGGAAAATGGAGCCGATGGTACTTGTAACTACTGTAAGGGTAAAAAAGACCCAGCTTCCTCTGATAATCCTTCAAAGGCGATTATTTCCCTTAAAAATGACCGCGAGACCAAGTACAGTACCTATATCACAGTGCAAAATGAACTGGTTGGTGCTTATAACGAGTTGAGAAATCGTGAAGCCCAACGTATCTTCAATCGCGATTTCACTGATATGGAAGCCGAGTATTTAAACCCGGAAACTCCATCCAGTGTTAGGGATGAGCTTAAGGATAAAGTAAAGCAAATTCAAGATATGTTTCCACAGAAACTATCAGAAGCAGAAACAACAAGTAACTAAAATTTAACTATGGCAAAGTTTGCAAAAAAGAAAGATGGCGATTTGCCTGCGGTTTCAACCGCATCGTTGCCAGATATCGTGTTTATGTTGCTGTTCTTTTTTATGACAGTAACTACGATGAAAGATAGTTCTTTGTTGGTCGAGAATACGCTTCCAAATGCAACTGAAATCAAAAAGTTGGAGAAAAAAGATCGTGTAATCTACATATATGTAGGGAAACCTACGCAGGATTATCAAAAGGTTTTTGGTACAGAACCAAAAATTCAATTGAATGATAAGTTTGCGAATGTAGATGAGGTCGGTTCTTATATTTTGGCAGAGCGTGCCAAAAAACCGCAAGAATTACAGAATGTATTAACTACTGCTTTAAAGGTTGATAGGGATGCCAATATGGGCCTTATTGCCGATATTAAACAACAATTAAGGGAAGTAAATGCCCTCAAGGTGAATTATACCACCTATGAAGGGAATGCTTTTAATAATCTGCAGTAGATATTAACTTAGATTTAGTGAAAAACGCTCCAATCAATTTGGAGCGTTTTTTTATTTCCTTACTTTAATTAATCCTTTAGTTTGTAGCCATTTTTTGGAATAGTTGTTGTGAGTATTTAGTTATCCCAACGGGATAAAATCAAATCATTAATCCAACAAAACATTTTATTATGGCCAGAAACAATGAGATTCCAGAAGTGAATGCTGGATCAATGGCAGATATTGCCTTTTTGTTATTGATCTTCTTTCTTGTGACTACTACCATTCAAACCGATGTAGGGATTGATCGGAAACTTCCGCCTAAGGATACCACTCCTCCTGTACAGATTCCCGAAAAGAACATTTTTAGGGTTAGCCTTAACAAGAACAATGAACTTTTTGTAGAGGACGATTTACTGCCCGTGGAAGAGTTAAGAAAAGTGGCTATTGCCTTTTTGGATAACGGAGGAGCTAAACAGAATGATGATGGCTATTGCAATTATTGCAAGGGGGAGCGCAATTCCAAGTCATCTGATAGTCCGACAGATGCTATCATTGCATTCAATAGCGATAGAGAGGCTAGTTATGGAAGCTATGTAGAGGTGCAAAATGAACTTACTGCGGCTTACAATGCCCTTCGAAACCGGGAAGCCCAAAGATTGTTCAATAAGGATTTTGTCGATATGGAAAAGAACTATTATGATGCCAAAACACCTATAGATGTTAAGCAAGAGCTCAAGAAGCAAATCAAGCAAATTCGAGATATGTATCCAATGAAGTTGTCAGAAGCGCAAACTACTTTTAACCTTTAAATCGAACGGATATGAGTTTTTCTAAAAAAAGTAAAAATAGACTTCCAGCGGTCTCAACGGCGTCACTTCCGGATATTGTATTTATGTTGCTGTTCTTTTTTATGACGGTGACTACGATCAAAGATCATAAATTGTTGGTAGACAATAACCTTCCCGCTGCTGATCAAGTAAAGGAATTAGCCAAAAAAGATAGGGTGATTGAGATTTTTGTCGGAAAACCTTCCCCAGAACTTGAAAAAGTACTTGGGGCGGAACCTAGAATTCAGCTCGATGATAGGTTGGCTGCGATTTCTGAAGTAGGCCCTTATGTGTTGTCCAAATTGTCCGAAAAACCGGATGCCATCAAAAATCTGGTAACGGTCTCCCTTAAGGTTGATAAAGAAGTCAATGTTGGAATAGTGGCTGATATCAAACAGGAGCTTCGTGAGCTAAACCTTTTAAAAGTAAATTACACCACATTTGAAACTAATTTGGAGTGAAACATACTAATTAGTTTAAGATAAAGCTTGGAAAACAATTCAAATGTTTAATTTGGATTGTTTTTTTATATGTATGTATTTTGGAATGAGGCATCTTCACTTTTCTATTCTAATGTTGTTCTGTGTTCTGGGTAACGCGCAAGTAGGGCAAGAAAAAAACAATGTTGACAATAAATACCTTGAAGACCAATTTTATATTGGTCTTGGATTCAACTTTCTAATGGATAAGCCGGAAAATGTTACTCAGTCAAGTCTATCGTACAATCTGCAAACAGGGTTTATAAAAGATATCCCCTTCAATAGACAAAGAAACTTCGGGGTGGGTCTGGGTCTTGGGTATGCCACTAATTCATACTACAGTAACATAGTGGCCAGCAAAGCAAATAATGTAATTTCCTATGCAATTGGTGGAGTGGAAGGGCTGGTGAGGAGTAAGTTTGAAACGCATTCGATAGAAGTTCCTTTTGAGCTTCGGTGGCGTACTTCAACAGCAAGTGATTATAAGTTTTGGCGAATTTACGCAGGTGCTAAACTTGGATATGTGTTTTCTGGAAGCTCTAGATGGGTTTCTGAAACTGAATCTTCCAGGTTTTCAAATGACAATATTGAAAAACTACAGTATGGTCTTATGCTCAACTTCGGATATAATACATGGAACGTACACGCTTATTATGGTTTAAATCCTCTTTTGAAGCAAGGGGCTATGACTGAAAATGGAGAAGCGATAGATATACGCGTATTGCGCATCGGGATAATTTTCTATATCCTATAGCCAGTATTTCAAAACAATTAACTGAGAGCAGAATCCGACTACAAAGCCAATCAACAGTTCAACTCTGCTATGGGCTTTCATGTAGAGCCTAGAGGTGGTTACAAGACCAGTCAGTACTGTAAATACACTTATGGCCAAAGTTATATTGATTTCGAAGTGTATACTAAGGCCGATTATGAACATTAGTAAACTTCCCATTCCCAATAAATGCATGCTGGTCTTAAATTTCAAAAAAAGTAGGAGTAATGCCGCAACAGTAGCTAATAAGAGTCCAGTGAAAAAATAAAACAGTTCATGAACATAGTTGTTTGGGATTACTTTGTAAAGAATCATCAAAAGTAATATACAGTTTATGTACAGAGGATATTTTCTTTCTTGGACAGTAGGTAAAAATATAGAGCTGATGACTCCTAGATTTTTCAGAATAAGAAAGAATATGATGGGAATGATAACTGTAAGAATGAATATAGGTAGAATGTTTCCACTTTGAACTTCTAAAGTGCTGTACGGTGCGACCATAAAATATAGAACAGTACCAGTAATTGGCGTAAGCAAAGGGTGAAATACGTAAGAAACTGACCTTAGAAAATAGTTCATCAGATTTGCTTTCTAAGCCTGGCAACAGGTATTCCCAGTTGCTCCCGGTATTTGGCTACCGTACGTCTGGCGATGGGGTACCCACGTTCTTTCAATATTTTGGCCAATTTATCATCGGTTAATGGCTTTTTCTTTTCTTCCTCACCAATGACGGTTTCCAGTATCTTTTTAATCTCTTTGGTAGACACATCTTCCCCTTGTTCGTTTTTCATGGCTTCTGAAAAGTACTCTTTAATGAGTTTGGTGCCGTATGGCGTGTCCACATACTTACTGTTGGCAACTCTGGATACAGTTGAAACATCCATGTCAATTTGATCTGCGATATCCTTTAAAATCATAGGGCGAAGTTTCCGCTCATCACCACTTAAAAAATACTCCTTTTGGTAATTCATGATAGCGCTCATGGTAACATATAATGTCTGTTGCCTTTGTTTGATTGCGTCTATGAACCATTTCGCAGCATCTAATTTTTGTTTGATGAACAGAACCGTATCCTTTTGCGACTTGGATTTCTCCTTAGAATTTTTATAGCCTTCCAACATGTTGTTATACTCCTTTGAGACATGTAACTCTGGGGCATTTCTCCCATTTAGAGTCAACTCTAGTTCGCCCTCAACAATTTTGATGGAGAAATCTGGAACAATATGTTCAATCATTCGGGTGTTTCCCGCATAAGAACCACCTGGTTTTGGATTCAAACGTTCGATTTCCGAAATAGCTGCCTTTAGGTCGTCCTCCGAAATATGATGTTTTTGAATCAGCTTGGAATAGTGCTTTTTGGTAAACTGATCAAAGGATCTTTCCAAAATGGAAATGGCTAACTCGACTGATGGCGTTTTTTCTTTGCGCTCTAGTTGCAAAATAAGGCATTCATCCAAAGATCGAGCTGCTACACCCGGTGGATCCATTTCTTGGACGGTTCTTAATACTCTTTCAATTTTATCCTCCTCAACATAAATGTTTTGGGTAAAAGCCAAATCATCCATAATATCGGTTAGAGGTCTTCTTATGTATCCACTCTCATCTACACTACCCACCAAAAATTCGGCGATGGCCCATTCTTCATCGTCCAAATAGACCGTGTTGAGCTGGTTGATTAAATATTGATTAAAGGAAATACCCGCAGCATAAGGAATGCTCTTTTCGTCATCATCAGGACTATAGTTGCTCGTCTGCGTTCGATAATCCGGGATTTCATCATCACTGAGATAATCATCTATGTTGATTTCATCTGCTGTGATGGTTTCATTGTCTGCAGAGTCATCAAACTCATCATATCCCTCATCCATGTTTTCACTTTCGGCTTTTCCACTTTCAAGAGCGGGATTTTCCTCCAATTCCTGCTTCAACCGCTGCTCAAATGCTTGTGTGGGCAATTGAATGAGCTTCATCAGCTGAATCTGCTGTGGAGACAGTTTTTGGGAAAGCTTAAACTGTAGATGTTGCTTTAGCATGGGATTGACTTACAATCTTCCTTCTTATAAATTTAAGAATTCAATTTAAAACTCTGCGTTTTGAGGCGTTCTTGGGTAAGGTATCACGTCCCTGATGTTCCCCATGCCCGTTGCGAATTGAACCATACGTTCAAATCCTAGGCCAAAACCGCTATGTACGGCGGTTCCAAAACGTCTAAGGTCTAGATACCACCACAGCTCTTTTTCATCGATGTCAAGTTCCTTTATTTTTTGCTGAAGGACTTCCAATCTTTCTTCTCGTTGAGATCCACCAACTATCTCTCCAATACCAGGGAACAATACATCCATGGCCCTGACCGTTTTACCATCCTCATTCAAGCGCATATAGAATGCTTTAATATTGGCTGGATAGTCAAAAAGAATAACCGGGCACTTAAAGTGTTTTTCCACTAAATAGCGCTCATGCTCACTTTGTAGGTCAGCACCCCATTCATCAATTGGGAATTGAAACTTTTTCTTTTTGTTCGGCTTGCTGTTCCTTAAAATATCGATAGCTTCGGTATAGGTTACCCTTTTGAAGTTGTTATCAACTATAAACTTCAGTTTTTCAATTAAAGCCATTTCAGAACGTTCGTTTTGAGGTTTGGATTTTTCCTCATCCAAAAGGCGCTTTTCCAAAAACTCCAGGTCATCTTGGCAATTTTCAAGTACATAACCAATAATGGATTTGATGAAATCCTCAGCAAGATCCATGTTGGCGTCCAAATCATAGAAAGCCACTTCAGGTTCTATCATCCAGAACTCTGCAAGGTGTCTTGAGGTATTGGAATTTTCTGCCCTAAAAGTTGGTCCAAAAGTATATACCTTGCCCAATCCCATAGCATAGGTTTCCGCTTCCAATTGTCCTGATACAGTGAGGTTGGTTTCTTTTCCGAAGAAATCTTCGGAATAATCAACTTCCCCATTATCATCCATAGTAGGATTCTTGAGGTCCAACGTGCTCACCCTGAACATTTCGCCAGCTCCCTCCGCATCGGACCCTGTAATGATAGGGGCATGCATATAGTAAAATCCAGTTTTTTGGAAGTAATCATGAATGGCAAAGGCCAGTTTGGAACGAACTCGCATAACTGCTGAAAATGTGTTGGTGCGTACCCTTAAATGCGCTTTTTCACGCAAAAATTCCAGAGAGTGTTTTTTAGGTTGAATGGGGTATGTTTCCGGATCCGCGGTACCATGAACAAAAACATCAGTGGCTTGAATTTCCACACTTTGTCCTCTTCCTTGACTTTCCACAAGTGTACCTGAAACCTTCAAGGCCGCTCCGGTGGATACTTGCTTGAGTAGATCCTCATCAAAATTCTCAAAATCCACTACGCATTGCAGGTTGTGGATGGTTGAGCCATCGTTCAAAGCTATGAATCGATTGCTTCTGAATGTTTTTACCCATCCGTTTACAACTACATTTTCTCCTATAGGCTGCTTTTGAAGCAGTTCTTTTATGGAATAAGAACTCATTTTGATCTTTCGTAAAATTAAGCGGTAAAGATAGCTTTTTGATGAAAAATGAAAGCAACTCCACCGTGATATTTATTTGGGTTTACTGGTCTATTTGTCCCCTTCTTTGGGTAAGATATCGATTTGAGGTTTTTTCAATACTTCTTTGTTTGCGATACTTCTTTCCAAAGAGAGCAACAGGGAAGGTAATAGGATAAGATTGGCCAGCATGGCAAAAAGCAAGGTAGCCGATACCAGTCCGCCCAGAGCTTTGGTTCCCCCAAAACTTGAAATAATAAATACCGAGAACCCAAAGAAAAGCACTATGGAGGTATAGAACATACTCACGCCGGTTTCTCGAAGTGCGGCATACACTGATCGTTTAATATGCCATTTATGTGTGGCAAGCTCTTGTCGGTATTTGGCTAAAAAGTGAATGGTGTCATCCACAGATATTCCGAAAGCGATGCTGAACACTAGAATAGTCGAGGGTTTTATGGGAACTCCCAAGTAGCCCATTAGCCCTGCCGTGATGACCAATGGCAATAAGTTGGGTACAAGCGATATGATGATCATTCTGAACGAGCGGAACAAATAGGCCATAAAAAGGGATATAAGTCCAATGGCCAGGGCTAGTGATAACAGAAGATTTTTCACCAGATATTTGGTGCCTTTTAAAAAGAGCAGTGCTTTTCCGGTCATAAAGACACTGAACCTTTCGGACGGAAATATTTTGGTGATGGCCTGTTGAATATCTTCTTCTATTTCTTCCATACGGTCGATTTTTACATCGCGCATAAAAGTGGTTATTCGGGCAGTTTGACCTGTACTGTCGACAAAACTTTCTAAAAGGTTCCCATCATTCTTCGACTTTCGGGCAACATCCATGATAAAGGTATTCTCCTGGGAAGTTGGAAGTTGATAGTATTTGGGAATACCATTGTAAAAAGCTTGCTTTGAGTACTTCACCAGATTTACCAAAGAAACGGGTTTTGAAAGCTCGGGGGTTTCTTCGATAAGATTACCCAATCGATCCATGCGTTTTAAGGTTGCAGGTTTCGATGCACCGTTTTTTCTTTTGGTGTCCACCACAATTTCCATAGGCATGATACCATCGAATTCCTCTTCAAAAAATTGGATATCCTTAAAATAGTGGGTGTCTTTGGGTAAATCTTCAATTCGACTTCCGGTAATCTCGATTTGATAAATTCCAATAATACTGAGAATTAGAACTACCACAGTGGTAATATAAACCGCTATGCGGTGATGCCTTACCATGCGTTCCATCCAATTCACAAAAAGATCAATCCATTTTTTGTTCAGGTGCTTTAGGTGCTTGGTTTTGGGAAGCGGCATAAAACTATAGATGATGGGAATTATCAATAGTGATAGGATGAAGATACACAGGATATTGATGGATGCCACAATGCCAAATTCCCTTAAAAGATCGCTGTCCAAAATTATAAATGTGGCAAATCCTGAAGCTGTGGTAATGTTGGTCATTAATGTGGCATTCCCAATTTTGGAGATTACCCGTTGCAAAGAAAGTGCCTGGTTTCCATGTTTTTTGACCTCTTGTTGATATTTGTTGATCAAGAAAATGCAATTCGGTATTCCAATGACAATAATCAAGGGCGGAATTAAGGCTGTCAGAATGGTAATCTCGAATTGGAACAATCCTAAAATACCTAAAGCCCACATTACCCCGATAATCACGACACACATTGAGATAAGAGTGGCGCGAAAGCTTCTGAAAAAGAAAAAGAAAATTATAGATGTCACCAATAACGCCGCTCCAACAAAGAGTCCAATCTCGTCTACAATGGCCTTGGCATTCCATGTTCGGATGTAGGGCATACCGGAAACATGAACATCAAGATTGGTTTCTTCTTCAAAGTTTTTGACCAAATCAGCTAAATCGTTCAGAATAAATTCATTTCGAACCGTGGTGTTCATAATATCCTTATCTAGGTACGCAATGGTCTGCACTGTGCCACTTTCGGCATTATAGATAAGATTGTCATAAAAGGGGAGCTCATTGAAAAGATGATTCTTGAGTTCATCAACTTCACTTTTGGTTTTTGGAGGATTTTTGACCAACGGTTCCATGACAAAAGCTTGCTGTTCGTCATCTTTAATTAGAACTTGCAAGTTGTCGGTTGATACCACAAAATCAATTTCTGGGAAAGCTTCGAGTTGTTTACTCAATTTATTCCATCGATTGAATTTGCTAGGGGTGAACAGTGAAGAATCACGAATACCAAGAACAATGGCATTTCCTTCTTCACCAAATATGCTTTTGAATTTGTTGTATTGAATGGTAGCGGGATGGTCATCAGGAAGTATATTGGCCTCGGTGTTGGAAAACCGCATATGTTTCCATTGAAGTCCGAGAAAAACAGTGAAGGCAGCAACGCATAAAAGGATGAGTATCCTGTTTCTTAAAATAATGCGGGCGACCTTGGGCCAAAATCCTTGAGTGAGCTTTGCTACCATGTGGGTTTTGTTGGGCGCAAAGGTAAAAAATGATTGTCGGTGTTCCTAAGGAAAGCGAGGTGGAAAATAGGTAAGATTATACCTTCATTATCTCAGCTTCCTTAACCTTTAAGATGTCATCTACTTTTTTGCTATAAGTGTCGGTAAGGTCTTGAACATCAACCTCGGCATTTTTCAAGCGATCTTCCGAAATTTCCAAGGATTTGAGTTCCTTGTTGGCTTCTTGTCTAGCACTTCTTATACTGACTTTAGCGTCTTCCGCTTCCGACTTGGCCTGCTTTACCAGTTGAATTCTCCGCTCCTCTGTTAATGGAGGTACATTAATGATGATCATTTCACCATTGTTCATCGGGTTAAAACCCAAGTTAGAATTCATAATGGCTGTTTCAATTTCTGGAAGAAGGGTTTTTTCCCAAGGTTGAACTGAAATAGTTCGCGCGTCAGGTGTATTGACGTTTGATACCTGTGAAAGTGGTGTCATGGAGCCATAATACTCCACCATTACCGTAGATAACATCACTGGACTTGCTTTTCCTGCACGGATTTTGACCAAAGCTTTTTCCAAATGGGAAATGCTTCCATCCATGCTCTCTTTGGTGCTATCTAGTATAAATGTTACTTCTTCTTCCATAATTTTAAAGTTTTATGATTGGCATCAAAACATATGCCAATTTAGATGTTGACCACGGTTCCAATATTTTCCCCAGAAACTATTTTCATAAGATTTCCTCTAGTGTTCATATCAAAAACCACAATGGGCAATTCATTTTCCTGACTTAGGGTGAAGGCCGTCGTGTCCATTACTTTTAGACCTTTTGAAAGCACGTCATTGAATGAGATGCTGTCAAACTTAGTTGCGTTTTTGTCCTTTTCCGGGTCGGAAGTATAGATTCCATCCACTCGGGTTCCTTTTAGGATAACATCGGCCTTGATCTCAATCGCTCTTAAAACAGCAGCGGAATCGGTTGTGAAATATGGATTTCCAGTACCACCACCAAAAATGACCACTCTACCTTTTTCCAGGTGACGCATGGCTCTTCTTCTAATAAAAGGTTCCGCAACCTCGTTAATCTTTACGGCGGATTGTAGCCTTGTCTCCACACCTTGAATTTCCAAAGCACTTTGTAATGCTAGTCCATTGATTACAGTGGCCAGCATACCCATATGATCGCCCTGTACACGATCCATTCCCTGACTTGCACCAGAAAGTCCTCTAAAAATATTGCCTCCGCCGATTACAATGGCAACTTCAACACCTTTTTCGATGACACCTTTAATGTCTTCGGCATATTCTGCTAGACGTTTTGGGTCAATACCGTATTGTTGTTCACCCATAAGGGCCTCACCGCTCAGTTTTAATAAAATTCTTTTGTATTGCATTGAGATATGTTGAAGTCGGGACAAAAATAATCAAAATTATTTATGACAGATTATGTGAAATAGAGATCGTTTTTAAAATGAAATAAACAAAAAAACCATCCCTTTTAAGGGATGGTTTTTATCTTGATTTTATAAGCTTTACGTTATCCTAAAGCTACGCGTTGGAAACCAGTCACTTCTAAACCAGAGTCCACTGATTTTACATATTGTGCAACGCTCTGCTTGCTATCTTTGATAAAGGCTTGATTTACCAAAGTGTTGTCTTTGAAGAAACGTTTTAGTTTTCCTTTGGCAATATTGTCCAACATTGCTTCAGGCTTGCCTTCCTGACGTAATTGATCTTTAGCAATTTCGATTTCCTTGTCGATAACAGATTGATCAACACCTTCTTCATTCAAGGCAACAGGGTTCATTGCAGCGGCTTGCATTGCTACATCTTTAGCAGCTTGCGCAGCACCTTCAACATTGGCGGATAAACCAACCAAAGTTGCTATTTTGTTACCAGCATGTATGTAAGAGCCTACGAAAGGAGCGTTCAATTTCTCGAAACTTCCAATCTCAATTTTCTCACCGATAACCCCAGTTTGCTCGGTCAATTTTTCCGCTACGGTCATTCCGTTGAATGTAGCTGCAAGGAATGCATCTTTATTGTCAAAATCCAAAGCAAGATCTGCCAGATCGTTAGCCAGTGCAACAAAGCTGTCATTCTTGGCAACAAAGTCGGTTTCACAGTTAAGTGAAATAGCCACTCCTGTAGAGCTGTCAGCATTGACTTTAGCAATAGCTGCGCCTTCTGAGGAATCCCTATCCGCTCTTTTAGCAGCAACTTTTTGACCTTTTTTTCTAAGGATTTCTATTGCTTTATCAAAATCACCATCTGCTTCAACCAAAGCCTTTTTGCAGTCCATCATTCCTGCTCCGGTGGTTTTTCTTAGTTTGTTTACTTCTGCGGCGGTAATCTTTGCCATTTTTTTCTCGTTTAAAAATTTATGTAAAGTAAAACACTATTAAAGTGCTTTGTTTTAGCGTAATGTTAAATTAACTGTGGCTATTCAACTCCTCCTTTGGCGTTGTCTTGCCATTCTTTTAGCTCATCCCACTTACCATCTGCGGCCAACTGTGCTTGCTTTGGCCATGAGGTAGGGTCCAAATGTGCCATTCTAGAGCTAGCTTCAGTCAAGATTTCCTTGATTTTCTCTGGGTCGGCTTTTGCCAATTTTGCAAATGAATCAATGCCTGCTGCAACCAATGCTTCAGCGGCCTTTGGGCCAGCGCCTTCAACTTTGGTCAAATCATCGGCTTTGTCAGCTTTCGGTTCTTCCTTGGCTACTTCTTTAGCGGCTGGTTCTTCTTTTGCAACTGGTGCAGCCTTTTCCTCAACTGCTGGCTTTTCTTCTTTTTTGGCTGGAGCAGCTTTTGCTGGAGCTTCGGCCTTGGACTCAGCTTCTTTTTCTTCCTGCTTTTCGTTCTTACGATCTGCCAATCCTTCCGCAACGGCACTGGTTACCTCAGTCAGGATAGCCTCGATGGACTTTCCAGCATCGTCATTTGCTGGGATTACGTAATCAATCGGTCTCGGGTCAGAATTTGTATCAACCATTGCAAAAATTGGAATGTTCAATTTTTGAGCTTCCTTAACTGCAATGTGTTCTCTCATGGTGTCAACAATAAAGATAGCTCCTGGCAACCTTGTCATGTCAGCAATAGATCCCAAGTTTTTCTCCAACTTGGCACGAAGACGATCTACTTGCAATCTTTCTTTTTTGGAAAGGGTGTTGAAAGTACCATCTTTTTTCATGCGATCGATTGCGGCCATCTTTTTAACGGCTTTACGAATTGTGACAAAGTTGGTCAGCATACCACCCGGCCATCTCTCAGTGATATAAGGCATGTTCACTTTAGATACTTTGTCAGCTACAATATCCTTAGCTTGTTTCTTTGTAGCTACGAAAAGGATTTTTCTTCCAGATGCAGCAATTTTCTTAAGGGCCTCATTGGCCTCATCAAGTTTTGCAACTGTTTTGTAAAGGTTGATAACGTGGATTCCGTTACGCTCCATGTAGATGTAAGGAGACATGTTGGGATTCCATTTTCTTGTTAGGTGTCCGAAGTGTACACCTGCTTCTAGTAAGTCTTTGACTTCAATGTTTGCCATTTTTTGTAATTAGTTTACGTTCCGTTGTAGTAGCAATGAATTGGTGGTCGCAAATTTGCTCGCCCTATCCATTTAGATGCTAAACTAAATTCCAAAAAGTTGATTTGTTTTTCCCTTTTGGAACAACGACAACTTAGTTAAAAATTTAACCCTGAAATAAATAAATGCTTCAGGGTTTTCAATGAACTTATATAATTAGGCGCAAAGCGCCTGAACATATTAACGTTTAGAGAACTGGAATTTCTTACGGGCTTTCTTCTGACCGAATTTCTTTCTTTCCACCATTCTTGGATCCCTAGTCAATAGACCTTCTGGCTTAAGAACAGCTCTGTTCTCTTCATTTATTTCGCACATTGCTCTGGACAATGCTAAACGAACTGCTTCTGCCTGGCCAGTGATTCCTCCACCATAAACATTCACCTTAACATCATAGGCATCCTCATTACCAGTCAATGCAAATGGTTGCTTTACTTTATATTGCAATGTTGCCGTAGTAAAGTAATCTTTTAAATCCCTTTTGTTGATGGTAATATTTCCCTTTCCTTCTGAAAGATATACCCTTGCTACAGCAGTTTTTCTTCTACCAATCTTATGAACCACTTCCATTATTTGTAGTCGTTTAAGTTTATTGCTTTTGGTTTTTGTGCTTCTTGGCCGTGTTCTGAACCGGCGTATACTTTTAGGTTTCTGAACAAATCAGCCCCAAGTCTATTTTTTGGAAGCATTCCCTTAACGGATTTTTCAATAATTCGCTCTGGGTGTTTGCTCAACAATTCCTTGGCAGAAGTAGAACGCTGCCCTCCTGGATAACCTGTATATCTCTGATATTCTTTATCCTCCCATTTGTTCCCAGATAGATTGATTTTCTCTGCATTGATGACAATTACATTGTCACCGCAATCAACATGGGGGGTAAAATTGGGTTTATGTTTTCCTCTAAGCAACTTGGCCACTTTTGATGCCAATCTTCCTAGCGTTTGTCCCTCAGCGTCAACCAACAACCATTGCTTGTCAACGGTAGATTTATTGGCAGAAACAGTCTTATAACTTAATGTGTCCACTTCTAGAATATTAGTGATTTAAAAACCTATCCCGATAAACGGGCTGCAAATGTACAATTATTAGATTGAATTACAAATGGTTGATTTGGAATTTTTTTACTTTTCCAAACCGGCATTGGCTATTGGGTGCAAAAGTGAGGTTCCTCGATACATTTTGTTAAAAGTTCATTGAACATTTTATGTTAGTGTAACGATTTGATTTTTCATTGGTCTTTAGAGTAACTCATCAATCAGAAAAATGAATAATGTGAAAAGGCCCATCATTTTCTTCACGCTTATTTTCTTTACTATCAACATCAAGGCACAGGATTCTACAGGGGTAGTTCCTAAAAAAATCTATGTTACCAAACCCATAGAGCAAACTGTACCACCTACTGTGGATGGTCTTTTAACAGATGAGGCATGGGACCTTGTTGAGTGGGCCGGTGATTATATCGAATTTCAACCGGACGAGAACACCTCACCGAGCCATCAAACTAAATTCAAAATTGTTTATGACAGTAAGAACCTATATATAGGTGTAAGGTGCTACGATTCTGAACCGGATAAAATTGTTAAACGATTGTCGAGAAGGGATGGTTTCGAAGGGGATTGGGTTGAGTTCAATATAGACAGTTATCATGACAAACGAACTTCTTTCTCTTTTACCGTAACAGCAGCAGGGGTAAAAGGAGATGAATTTGTTTCTAATAACGGTAATAATTGGGATGAGAGTTGGAATCCAATATGGTATACCAAAACCAATATTGATGAAGAGGGTTGGACTGCCGAATTACGTATACCTTTAAGCCAACTTAAATTTGGAAAAGAGGATGAACAAGTTTGGGGGTTACAATCTACACGAAGGTTTTTTAGAGCTGAAGAACGGTCGCTTTGGCAACGGAAACCAATCGATACTCCAGGCTGGGTAAGTGAGTTTGGGGAACTGCATGGGCTTAAGCAAATTGAGCCACAGAACCAATTGGAAATTCAACCCTATACGGTGACCAGTGCGGAAACCTACGAAGCGGAAGATGGAAACCCCTTCAGGGATGGGAGTGAAAATGATGTTACTGTGGGACTTGATGCCAAGATTGGCGTAACCAACGATTTGACTCTTGATTTGACCGTGAACCCAGATTTTGGTCAGGTAGAGGCGGATCCATCTGCCATCGCTTTGGATGGATTTCAGATATTCTTTAGGGAACAACGACCCTTTTTTGTGGAGAACAAGAACATTTTTGACTTCAGGGTTTCTCAATCTGAAGCTGGCGATACTTTTGGTTTTGACAATGTTTTTTATTCAAGAAGGATAGGAAGAAGCCCACAGGGTTCTCCCAGTACAGGCGATAATGAATTTGTAGATCAACCGGATAACACGCCCATTATTGGAGCAGCTAAATTTAGCGGTAAAACCAAAGATGGTTGGGCCATTGGGGTGCTCGAGAGTGTTACCGCCAAAAGATATGCGTTGATCAGTAATGATGTGGGAGAAGAACGCAAAGAAGTAGTTGAACCATTGACCAACTATTTTGTAGGGAGACTTCAAAAAGATTTTAATAATCGAAATTCATACATCGGGGGAATTTTCACGGCCACAAATCGCGATAATTTGACCCAAGAATTGGATTTTCTTCACAAATCGGCTTTTACCGGAGGAATAGATTTTAAACATCAATGGAATGAAAGAGATTGGTATGTTGGTGGCAATGTCATTTTCAGTCATGTAAGTGGGAGTGAGGAGGCCATAAAAAACACGCAGGAATCCATAACCCATCTTTTTCAACGTGTTGGGGCAGATCATGTGGAATTAGACACTACTAAAACATCTTTATCCGGAACGGGAGGGAACCTTCAAATAGGAAAGGTCGGAAACGGGCATTGGAAATTTGAATCTGGGGCAACATGGCGCTCTCCTGAACTTGAGTTAAACGATATCGGTTTTCAAAGACAGGCCGATGACATTCGTCACTATACTTGGATAGGTTATCAGACCCTAAAACCTGACAGTACATTCAGAAGAGTAGGAATCAATTATAATCATTGGAGTGCTTGGGATTTTAATGGAAACCACAATGTGTTGCGATTTAATACCAACAGCTGGCAAAACTGGAAAAACAACTGGTTTTCCAATTTGGGAATTACTTATACCGCAATGCAATATTCGAATTTTGCGTTGAGGGGAGGCCCTAGATTGAGGCAATCTTCAGGAGTGAATATGTGGAACAGTGTAGGCACGGACAGAAGGAAAAAACTGAGTTTTAACATGTTTCAACGTACAAGTAGGGCATTTGACAATTCTAACCGTTTCTATTATGTAGAAGCAGGAGCTACGTATCAACCCATAAATGCTCTGCGTATTTCAGCTTTTCCATCTCTGAGTACCAATAATGATAAGTTACAGTTTATTGACAATTTTGATGATGTAAATGGGACGCCACGATACCTGAACGGGCATATTCGACAGCGAACCTTGAGTATGTCATTCCGATTGAATTATACTATCAACCCGAATTTGACCATCCAATACTGGGGTCAACCTTTTATTTCAAGGGGACGCTATTCCAGTTTTAAACACATCGTCAATCCAACAGCAAAACAATTTGAAAATAGATTTCAATCTTATGAAGAAGATCAGGTTACCTTGGTGGATGATACCTATTCTATAGATGAGAATTTAAATGGAGTAGAAGATTTTAGTTTTGATAACCCAGATTTTTCCTTTGTCCAGTTTCGTTCTAATTTGGTGATTCGCTGGGAATATATCCCTGGATCCGAAATTTTTCTGGTTTGGTCCCAAGACGTTTCTCAGAATGGGGACCCATCAGATGGACTGTTGTCCAGTTTGGGCGACAATATATTTGGTCAAAAACCTCAAAACATATTCCTTTTAAAAGCAACCTATCGATTCGTCTTATAAAAGTTGAAAGAAATCAGGGAAGTTTTTCAAGTGCCGCAACTAAAGCCTCATTGGCTTCTTGGTCACCTATAGTGATACGTACTTTTCCAGGCGCTCCAAATTGGGAGACAGGTCTTACCATAACGCCACGTTGCATCAAAAAGTCGGTAAACTCAAATTCTGGTAAGGAAGGGTCGACCAAAAAGAAATTTGCCTGCGTAGGCCAGTATTTAATACCAAGCTTGTCAAAAGCTTCGGAAAGGAATTTACGGCCTTCAACAACAGTTTTGACTGTATTTTGAATAAATTCAACATCATTTAATGCTCCAATAGCTGCTTCCGTTGAAGTATGCGGTAAAAGAAAAGGCTTGTGGATTTGTCTGAGGTATTGTGCTATTTTCTGCGTCGCATAGCAATACCCAATCCTTTGCCCGGCTAAACCATAGGTTTTGGAAAAACTGTTGATGGCGATTAGGTTATGGCCTTCTTTTACATAAGGTAGACCCGAAACATAATCATCTGCATCAGCAAAATGGCGGTAAACTTCATCCAGCACAACCACAATATTTTTCGGTATTCGCTCCAAAAAGTCATCCAGAACAGCTTTCGGAATATAAGTTCCGGTCGGATTGTTGGGACTGGTCAAAAAAACAACCTTGGTTCTATCCGTTATGGCTGACAAAATTTGTTCTACATCCAAGGAATAATCCGGTTCCCTTAAGGGAATGTCAATCTGTTTGGCGCCATACCATCTTGAGAAAACAGAATAGGGCAAAAAGCAAGGGTTGGAAAAAATGACCTCATCACCTTCGTTGATAAAGGCGCGCAAGATCATATCAATGATTTCAGAACCACTGTTTCCACAAATGAACTGTTCTTTGTCCAATTCACCGCCAAAGTCTTGGACCAAAGCTTCCCTTAAGCGAACATCTGTTTGGTCCGGATAGATGTGGACATTTTTGGCCGCTGCTATTAGTGCTTCGGTGGCCAAGGGGGATTGCCCCAATGGATTTTCATTGGAGGAAAGTTTATAGATTTTTTGCCCATCATTTGATGGTGCACTTTTACCTCCTTCGTAAGCTTTTTTGGGTTGTAAATAGGATTTGAAAATGGATTCTATTTCCTTGCTCATTAACTTAGTTGTTCAGCGTACATTAATATGGCCAATGCTTTTGCGGTGTTGTTTTCATTTAAAACTTGTTGTGCCACCCAATGCAGTTCTTTTTTCAATTTTTCAGGATTGTTCTTCAATTTTTTGGAGAGCATCCTGATTTCATCATCTTTCGAGATTTCTTCAACTTCACCGTTTGTGGGAAGTTGTTCCATATTTCCCAATCGTCCAAGATTATTTCCGGTCAGAACCTCACTGTTTCGAATTCCTTCTGGTAATCGGTCTACACCGATGCCTTTGGTTCGAATGGGTTTAGGAATTTCGAACAGTGAATCGCCACTGGCCCGGGTATACCAGCTGCCACCCATTCTGCCCACCAAATCCATTTTTTTGGGATCCAATTTCCCTGCACCATCTAAAAAAGCCGAATTGATATGGATAAACTCCACTTTGGCGAATATCAAATTGCCTGCCCCCGGAGTATCAGCTAGCTCAATAATTTCAGTTACCGTGCATTCAAAGGAAACAGGAGCTTCTGCAACACGTGGAGGTCGAACTTTTTTACTTGGCACCTCCGTTAATCCGGATTTTATAAATTCGTTCACTCCTTTTTCATAGGCTGTACTCGAAAGTGACATTTGTTCCACCATTGGAAAGTCCACAATGTTGATGACCACTTCGGGTACTTCTTTGACGTTCTGATGCGAATGCTTTAGTGAATTATCTCTTCCGCTCCGTGCCGGAGAAAAAATCATGATTGGCGGATTGGAGCTGAACACATTAAAAAAGCTAAAAGGACTCAAATTCACATTGCCATCTGAATCAATGGTACTTGCAAAGCAAATGGGGCGTGGTGCTACTGCTGTGAGCAAATACCCATGTAAATCAGGTTGTGGAATGGCTGTTGGGTCTATGGTTTTTACTACGGACATTGGGTTCTAAAGTTTTCGCTAAGATAAAATCTATTTTGCAGGAAGCACCTTTGCAGAAACTTCGCCGAATCCGACGCGTTTACCCTCTTTTTCTGCAAAACCTCGCATGATTACCGTATCCCCGTCCTGTATAAACTTACGTTCTGAACCATCCTTCATTTTGAGTGGTTTGGTACCCATCCAAGCCAATTCCAGCATAGAACCGTATGAATTTTCATCCTTTCCAGAAATAGTTCCAGAACCATAAAGGTCACCAATATTAATATTGCACCCATTCACAGTGTGATGTGCCAACTGTTGTGCCATGTTCCAGTACATGTATTTGAAGTTGGAATGGCAAACAACCTGTTCTTCGGTATTTTCAGGTGAGATACCCACTTCAAGGTTGATATCGTAATTTTTTGTTCCCTCAAATTCCAAATAAGGGAGAACTTTAGGGTTCTGCTCGGGGCCTGAAACCCGGAATGGGTCCAAAGCTTCCAAGGTAACAATCCATGGAGAGATGTGTGAGGCAAAGTTTTTGGCCAAAAATGGACCCAAGGGAACGTATTCCCATTTTTGAATATCTCGGGCCGACCAATCGTTGAGTAGGACCATTCCGAAAATATAATCCTCGGCTTCATCTGTTGAAATAGATTCTCCAAGATTTGTGTTTTTTCCAGTGATAAAGCCCATTTCTAATTCAAAATCCAAGCGCTGCGAAGGTCCAAAGATTGGAGTGTCAGAATCCTTTGGAAGTGTTTGTCCCTTTGGTCTGTGAATAGGCTCCCCACTGGCGACAATGGAGCTTGCCCTACCGTGATACCCCACGGGAATGTGTTTCCAATTGGGCATTAATGCCTTTGCAGGGTCACGAAACATTGTGCCCACATTGGTGGCATGCTCTATACTGGAGTAAAAATCGGTGTAGTCACCAATATAAACGGGCATATGCATCTGCGCATCGGATTGAAGTACGAAAAGTTCAGGTTTTCTGGCTAAGACCGAATCTTCGTCTTGAAGCCAATGTTGAATATCTTTTCTTACCCTATTGGTTATCTCCTTACCTAGAGAAATGAAATCGTTAAGGACTTCTTTCTCAAGAACAGCCGTGTTAAAGTCGAACACATCCAATTCGGCCACAGCAACCAAATCCAAAATATGTTCACCAATGGCAACACCAGCTCTGGGGGTTCTGTCTTCAGTCGAAAAAATCCCAAAGGGAATATTGTGGATTGAAAAATCTGAGTTTTCAGGTATGTTTATAATCATGTTTTTTGAGATATGAGATATGAGAAATTAGATTTGAGAAGATTTTAAAATGTCTCACACCTAACATCTATCGTCTAACTTCTTGCTATTCCACCCAAGACTTGTAGTAACTACCGTCATCTATTTTCAACGCATTTTCTGTTACCTGCAACGGCTTAAAGGTGTCAATCATCACCGCTAGTTCCAAAGTTTCTTTTTTGCCTATGCTTGCTTCATAGGTGCCAGGGTGTGGGCCATGCGGAATTCCTGCTGGGTGCAATGAAATATGTCCCTGAGCGATGTTGGTCCTACTCATAAAATCTCCATCCACATAATACAACACTTCATCAGAATCGATATTGGAATGATTATATGGTGCAGGAATGGCCTTTGGGTGATAATCGTACAATCTTGGACAGAAGGAACATATAACGAAAGCATCCGTCTCAAAAGTCTGGTGTACCGGTGGTGGTTGATGCACTCTACCCGTTATCGGTTCAAAATTGTGGATAGAAAATCCATATGGGTAGTTGTATCCATCCCAGCCCACAACATCAAACGGATGAGTGGTATAAACCAAACTATGCAACATTCCCTGTTTTTTGACCTTGATTAAAAAGTCGCCCTTTTCATCATAAGTTTCTAAGTCCTGTGGCAATTTATAATCACGCTCACAGAAAGGGGAGTGTTCCAAGAGTTGTCCAAACCAATTCCTATATCGCTTCGGCGTATAGATTGGACGAAAAGATTCCGAATACAGAATTCGGTTATCCTCGGTATCAAATTCAATTTGATAGATCATACCCCTTGGAATGATCAGATAATCTCCGTACTCGAAAGGAATATTCCCTACGAAAGTCCGTAACGTACCTGAACCCTTATGGATGAACAACATTTCATCAGCGTCCGCATTTTTATAAAAATAGGATGTCAATGATTTTTTAGGTGCTGCCAATCCAATATGGATATCATTATTGACCAAAAGAGGCTCCCGAGCATCCAAGAAATCATCTTTAGGTGCTATATCGAATCCTATCAGCTTTCTGGAGGTGATGTTTTTCTCCACCGCGATTTTTGGTCTAACATCCAATGCTTCACCAATTTCCTTGACCTGGGTAGGTCTATGGTTTTGGTAGAGCAACGAGGACATTCCATCAAACCCTATGGTGCCGAACAATTGCTCATAATAAAGACCACCATTTGGTTTGGTGAATTGTGTATGTCTTTTCTGCGGAATTTTTCCGAGTTTATGATAAATGGGCATAGTTGTTTTTTAAGTTGAAACTCAAGCTTAAAAAATATGTTCAATCTAATTTGAACTATGAAGTATGCTCTAGTGAAGCGTACCTCTTACCTCCTGTTCACGCTCAATAGCTTCGAACAGTGCCTTAAAGTTACCTTTTCCAAATGATTGCGCACCCTTTCTTTGTATAATTTCAAAGAACATGGTAGGTCTTGGCTCTACTGGTCGAGTAAAAATCTGAAGCAAGTATCCTTCATCATCACGATCTACCAAAATCCCCAATTCCCTTAGCGGTGCGATATCTTCATCAATTTCACCTACACGATCAGTAACCGCTTCGTAGTAGGTGTCTGGAACTCTTAGGAATTCAACTCCGCGGCTTCTTAATTGTTTTACTGTAGTTATGATGTCATCGGTTGCCACAGCAATGTGTTGAACGCCTTCGCCTTCATAAAAATCAAGATACTCTTCTACTTGGGACTTTTTCTTTCCTTCAGCAGGCTCGTTGATTGGAAACTTAATACGTCCGTTACCATTGCTCATCACCTTGCTCATTAAAGCGGTGTACTCGGTGGAGATGTCATTGTCGTCAAAAGAAAGAATATTCACGAAGCCCAAGACGTTTTCGTAAAAGTCCACCCAGTAGTTCATTTTGTTCCATCCCACATTACCTACCATATGATCTACGTACTTTAGACCAACAGACTCTGGATTGTAGTAAGGGGTTTCCCATTTTTTATATCCTGGCATAAAAATGCCACTGTACTCTTTACGTTCTACAAAAATATGAACGGTCTCCCCATAGGTATAAATACCAGAACGGACTACTTTTCCATTTTCATCTTCCTCAGTTTGAGGTTCCATGTAAGACTTAGCGCCTTTTTCAATGGCTGTATTATAGGCATAGGTGGCGTCATCGACCCAAAGAGCGACTACTTTAACACCATCACCATGTTGATCAATGTGTCTTCCGATATCGGTTCCGCTTTTTAATGGAGAGGTCAAAACCAATCGAATCTTGTCTTGAACCACGACGTAGCTTTCCCTGTCTTTTAAGCCGGTTTCAAGACCTGCATAAGCTAACGACTGGAATCCGAAAGCAGTTTTGTAAAAATGTGCAGCCTGTTTGGAATTGCTCACATAAAGCTCCAAATAATCGGTGCCATTAATGGGCATAAAGTCTTTGGCTGCATCGTGCAATTTGGGTAATGTAGATGTTTCCATAGGTGCTGTATTTTTGAATTAATATTCAATAATTGTTGTTAATGCAACAAAAATACTAAATTTGAAATAATATTTGGTGGGTTTAGAGTAAATAATTGTTAAAATTGTTCTTTAAGTGGGATACGGAAAAAAATTATGCTCAATCGCATTGATGAAATATCGGGTATTGGATTACACTTGGATTTGGTTCTTCGCAAGGTTCAGGATGCTTATTTGAGAAAGTTTAAGGAACTGGAAATTGACCTTACCATTGAACAGTGGGTGATTCTGTATCGTATATATCAACTAGGAGAAGAGGCGTCCCAATCGGATATTGTGAAATCCAACTTTAGGAACCGCGCTACAACATCACGAGTCATTGGAGGGTTGGAACGCAAAGGATGGATTACCAAAACGCGTTTTGATGGTGACATGAAGCGCTTTAAATTGGAACTGACATCACAAGGACAAGAAGTGATTACTACAATTGAACCCCATGCTCAAATTTTACGTAAACAGGCCGTTAAGGGATTGGACACCGAGGAGTTTGAAACTTTCTTAAAGGTGTTAGACCAAATAGGGGAGAACTACTGACAAAGAATATCTAATTTAAACTTCCTTATGCGCTACTTCAACCGCATTTTTATTAGGTAAGATTTTGTAATTCATTCTATGGCTCAAAATCTTCACAAAAGAGGCTCCAAGAAACATAATCTGCGAGGTGTAGTAGACCCATAGCATAATCAAGGCTAAAACACTGGCCGAACCAAAGGTTGTGGATAAATGGGCTTTGCCCAAATACATTCCAATTCCAATTTTTCCGAAAATAAAAAGGAGTCCAGTAAACATTCCACTGAATAAGGCGGGTTTCCAATGTACCCTGGTATCACCCAAAAACCTGAACATAATGGCAAACATAAGCGAGACGATAAAGAAAGAGGTCAAATGCTCGTATACGACCGAGAATTTATAATCAGGATGCAGGTTGGCACCATGCTTTACAAGAAAGGAATTTGCCAAGGTGCTTATCAGTAAAACAAAAAACAATAAAATCAGTATGCCAAATGAGGCAAAATGTTTGGTGAAATATCTGAGGATACTGCTCTTAGGTTGGGCTTTTATTCCCCATATATCGTTGAAAGCATTATGTATTTGATTGAGCATGCCAGATGCACTGAGACCCAGAGTTACAAAACCAATAATGGTTGTAAAGATTGAATTGTGCTTTACATGCTGATTTTTAATCATATCCTGAATCTGCAAAGCAGCATCGTTTCCCAAAATATCTTTCAACTGGGCGAAAATCTCACCTGACACTGCTTGTTTTCCAAAGATCATTCCCAACACGGAAATCAAAATGATGATAATGGGAAAGATGGAAAACACGGCATAGTAGGCCAAAGCGGCTCCTTTTTGAAAGGTATTGCTATTAAAAAAATGATTAAAAACCTCTTTGAAAAACTTGAGCATACTCGGTCATTGAATTAATGTGCCTCCAGCCAATTATCTCCAATTCCCACTTCAACATCTAATGGAACGGCCAATTGATAAGCATTTTCCATTTCGGATTTTATGAGAGCCTTTACTTCCTCCAATTCAGGTTTATAGGCATCGAACACCAATTCATCATGGACCTGCAACAACATTTTGGTCTTATACGCACCTTCGGATAGTTTTTTATGGATGTTGATCATGGCAATTTTAATGATATCTGCCGCACTACCTTGGATGGGGGCATTTACAGCGTTTCGTTCAGCTGCACCGCGTACCACTTGATTACCAGCATTGATATCCTTTAAATAGCGACGACGACCCAAAACAGTTTGTACATAACCATTGTCTCGTGCAAAATCTACCTGTTCTCCCATATAGTTTCGCAATTTGGGATAAGTCTTGTAATAGGTTTCGATGAGCTCTTTGGCCTCGGTTCTGCTTAAGTCGGTTTGATTGCTCAACCCAAATGCTGAAACGCCATAAATGATTCCAAAATTTACTGTTTTGGCATTTCCGCGTTGTTCACGGGTTACTTCCTCAATAGGGACATTAAAAACCCTTGAGGCCGTTGAAGCATGGATATCCTCTCCATTTTTAAAGGCTTCGATCATGGTGTCCTCTTCACTTAATGCTGCAATAATGCGAAGTTCGATTTGGGAGTAATCCGCAGCCAACAGGGTGTAATTCTCATCCCTTGGAATAAAGGCCTTACGTACCTGACGACCTCGCTCTGTTCTTATGGGGATATTTTGCAAATTCGGATTGTTGCTACTCAATCTACCTGTGGCAGCCACAGTTTGCATATAATCAGTGTGGACATGGCCACTATGTTGTTGCACTTCATTAGGAAGGGCGTCTACATATGTACTTTTTAGCTTGCTAAGTCCTCTAAAGTCCAATACATTTTGAATGATTTCATGGTCTTTGGCCAAATAGGAAAGCACATCTTCAGCCGTAGAATATTGTCCAGTTTTGGTCTTTTTGGGTTTATCTACCAGTTTTAGTTTTTCAAAAAGAATTTCTCCCAATTGTTTGGGGGAAGCAATGTTGAATTCTTGATTAGCTGCGTCGTAAATTTTCTGTTCCAACGATTTGATGTCTCCATCCAACTCGGTGGAAAGGTCATTCAAAAAGCCTTTGTCAAGATTGATGCCTTCGGTTTCCATATCAGCCAAAACCCGAAGTAAGGGAACCTCAATGGTTTCAAAAAGCTCGTCGGTTTTGGCTTCGGCCAGTTCCGGTCTAAAATGTTGTGCGAGTTGCAAGGTAATGTCAGCATCTTCGGAAGCATATTCCGTTTGTTTTTCCAAAGGAACCTGTCGCATGCTCAATTGGTTTTTACCCTTTTTGCCAATAAGTTCGGTAATAGAAACCGGAGTGTAGTTCAAATAAGTCTCGGCCAGTACATCCATATTGTGTCGCATATCTGGATTGATGAGGTAATGTGCCAACATGGTATCAAAAAGCTTCCCCTTGACTTCAATACCATAGTTTTTCATCACCTTGATATCGTACTTTAGGTTTTGACCTACTTTTTCAATATTCTCTGATTCGAAGAAGGGGCGAAGCTGTTCTAAAATTTCCTCTGCAGTTTCCTTCTCTTCGGGAATGGGGACATAGAATCCCTTTTTGGCTTCCCAACTAAAGGCGATACCTACAAGTTCGGCTTCAAGTGGATTGATGGACGTGGTCTCCGTATCAAAACAAACCGAAGTCTGCTGCATCAACTTTTGCATAAAAAGCTTCAATCCTAGACCGGGAACAATGCTTTGATATGAATGTTGAATATCTGAAACAGTGTTCCTGCTGTTCTCATCTTTGATGGTGGCAGGGGCATCTGCCGGATTCCCTCCAAACAAACTGAACTGTCCGCTACCTGCAGCTTGAGGTTCTTTGGTCACTTTAGGAGCTTCCGTACCAGCAGTAGGATCGGTAGGTTCTTCCGAGAAGATTTTGATGAATTGCTCTTTTAATCTTCTAAATTCCAGTTCTTCAAAAATCTGCTGCACTTTGGAGCCATCAGGCTCAGACATTTCGTAGTCATCAGCCTTAAATGTAACGTCACAATCAATTTTGATTTCAGCTAATTTTCTGGAAAGTCTACCTAGTTCGGCATTTTGCTCCACTTTCTCCTTCATTTTGCCTTTTAATTGGTCCGTATTGGCCAAAAGTCCTTCCATGGTGCCAAACTCTGCCAAGAACTTTTTAGCCGTCTTATCACCAACACCTGGAAGTCCGGGAATATTATCACTAGCATCACCCATCATTCCCAAATAATCGATTACCTGCTCAGGACGTTCCACTCCAAAGCGTTTTTGCACTTCGGGGATTCCCCATATTTCTATGCCATTGCCCATTCGAGCTGGGCGGTACATGAAAATATTTTCAGAGACCAGTTGACCAAAATCCTTGTCGGGGGTGACCATAAAAACTTTATAATCTTCTTTTTCTGCCTGTTTGGCTAAAGTTCCGATGAGGTCATCAGCTTCGTATCCCGCCAATTCCACGACGGGAATATTCATGGCCTTCAAAATATCTTGGATATAGGGTACGGCAATTTTAATGGCATCCGGGGTTTCATCTCGATTGGCCTTATACTCTTCAAATAGCTCCGTACGCTCCACGCTACCACCCTTATCAAAACATACTGCTAAATGATCCGGTTTTTCACGTTTAATGACATCAAAAAGGGAATTCACAAATCCCATGATGGCTGAAGTGTCCATTCCTTTGGAATTGATACGAGGATTTTTGATCAGGGCATAATATCCTCTGAAAATCAAGGCATAGGCATCAAGAAGGAAAAGTCGTTTTTGGTCAGACATATTTTTAGTTAGATGTGTAAAATTAGAAGTGCGAAGTTAGCCTTCGCGATAAAAATTGAACTGCTTTTAAAGGTAGAAAAAAGGGATAACATTTCAGGCGTCAGAAATCAGATATCTCATAGCTGAAAGTGAAGCGGTCTTATTCCTTTATTCCGATTTCTGATAGAAGCTTTCCACATGCTTGTTCTCATGCCCATTTTCGGAATATTCCCGATAGGTAAAACCCGGGTGCACGCAATAACCTCCAGTTTCACCTTGCTTGTTGATGGCTAAAAATCCAATCTGGAAATCTTTTCGACCTTCATTCTTTTTCATGATACGTTTTACCCCCTCTTCGCAGGCTTCTTGAGGACTTTTTCCTTGTCGCATCAGCTCAACGATTAAAAAACTACCTACAGTTCGGATGACTTCTTCACCGACACCGGTCGCCGTGGCTCCACCTACTTCATTATCCACATAAAGTCCGGCCCCAATAATGGGTGAATCCCCTACACGGCCAGCTACTTTATAGGCCATGCCGCTAGTGGTGCAGGCACCAGCGATATCCCCGTTGTCATCTATGGCCAACATTCCTATCGTATCGTGGTTTTCAATATTGATGGTGGTCTCGTATTTGGAAGTTTTCTTCCATTCTTCATATTGCTTTCGGGTACTTTCCGTAAACAAATCTTCTTTTTGGAAGCCTTGTTCGTATGCAAATTTTTCGGCTCCTTTTCCAGCTAAAATTATGTGCGGGGTTTCTTCCATCACTTTTCTTGCTACGGAAATGGGATGGGCAATATTTTGCAAATACACTACGGACCCACAATTACCATCTTTATCCATAATACAGGCATCCAAAGTTACATTTCCATCTCTATCCGGTCTGCCACCTTTGCCAACTGTTTCGTTGGTGACATCGGCTTCCTCGACCATAACGCCCTGTTCAACAGCATCTAATGCGTTTCCGCCTTTGCTCAGAACCTCCCAAGCTTTTGCGGTGGCATTCATAAAATTCCAGGTACAAATGGCAATAGGTTTGGTGACTTGGGCGATTGCCGCGGTGTTTTCAAGTTTGTTTTCGGTTTTGCAAGAGGCTAAAACTGGGGCAGACATGAGCCCTGCTGTTGTAAGCCCAGATTTTTTAAGAAATTTACGTCTTCGCATGATTTGGATGTTTATTTTAGTCCCGCTAAAGATAGCAATATGCTTGTAGAAGTTTGTGCCAACTCACTGGAATCTGCTTTAATTGCCCAAGAGGCTGGGGCTGACCGTATTGAACTCTGTAGTGAGTTGGGAGTAGGGGGGATTTCCCCTTCTTATGGATTAATAAAATTGGCCAAAGAACGATTGAACATTCCGGTCCATGTGTTGATAAGACCGCGAAGTGGTCATTTTACCTATACTGACCTAGAATATCAAGTAATGTTGAAGGACATCGCTTTTTGCAAGGAAATTGGTGTTGACGGAATTGTTTCTGGAGTGCTCTTTGACGATAGTGGTTTGGACGTGGATAGAACCTCGGCTTTAGTGAAAGCTTCAAGACCCATGAAGTTTACTTTTCATCGTGCATTTGACTGGGTAACGAATCCAAAGGAGGTATTGGGTCAACTGGAAACTTTGAATGTAGATTACATACTGACCTCGGGCCTACAAACTTCAGCGGAAAAAGGATTGGAATTACTTAGAGAATTGAATCAAATTTCTAAAAAGACGGTTGTAATGGCGGGTGGAGGAATACGACTTGAGAATAGTGCCAAGTTCAAAACCGTAGGATTGAGCGCTATTCATTTCTCTGGAAGTTCATTTGGAAATGAGGTGGATCTTGAGGATAAAATCCCAATGAATTCGGCATCGCATTTAAGCGAAAACCAAGTGGCTGTAACAAACTTGGACAAGGTTCGTCGAATTGTACACAGCGTTAAATGATCGCTAAATAATTCAGTTCCAGAACTAAAGAAATATCTTTGTAAAAAAAAGCAATTGCATGCCCCGTTTTTTAATCATTCTTTCCATTATTTATATAATTTCAGCCATTTATGGTTTTCAAGGGTTTAAAACACTTTTCAAAAACATTTGGCTGCACTGGGCTTATGGACTACTTTTTTTGATCGCTTTGGCCAATTTCATTATTCGAGTGTTGAACTATACCCCTGGAGATGGCATTCGTGGACAAATCGCTAACGCTGGAGGAATTTTCTTTGCTTTTTTGTTACTAGGAGTAGGATTGGGGATTTTTTTGTTGCTGGAGGATGTGGTCCGATTGTTCGTGTTTGGATATAGCAAAATAGCCGGTCTTTCCGAAACCCAGACCCAATTTTTCCCTTCACGTAGAAAATTCATTAGTGGAATCGCATTAGGGATTGCTGCCTTGCCCTTTGGGGCATTGCTCTATGGAATGTACCGTGGGAAATACAATTATAAAGTACTGAAGTACGAATTGACCTTTGATGATTTGCCTGAAGCTTTTGATGGATACCAGATCACCCAAATTTCCGATGTGCATAGCGGTAGTTTTGACAACCGCAAAAAAGTGGCCTACGGAATAGATCTGATCAATGAACAAAAAAGCGATGTTATTTTGTTCACAGGGGATATGGTAAACGACAAAGCCAAGGAAATGGAACCATGGACAGATTTGTTTACGACGCTAGAGGCCAAAGATGGGAAATTTTCCGTTTTGGGCAATCACGATTATGGGGATTATACTTCATGGCCCTCTGATGAAGCCAAGGCCCAAAATCTTGCGGATTTAAAGAATATGCAAAAGGACATGGGCTTTGATCTTTTGTTGGATACTCATAGATACCTTGAAAAGGATGGACAACGAATCGCACTTTTAGGTGTGGAAAACTGGGGAAGAGGCGGATTCAAAAAAGCTGGAGATCTTGAGAAGGCCAAAGCTGGGGTTTCCAAGGATGACTTTAAAATATTGATGAGCCATGACCCTTCGCACTGGGAAGATGTTGTGATCAAAGATGATTATCATTTTCAACTTACGTTAAGTGGTCACACCCACGGCATGCAGTTTGGAGTGGAGATTCCCGGATGGGTAAAATGGAGCCCGGTAAAATGGCGTTACAAGTACTGGGCCGGGGTATATGAAGAGTTGGGCCAGTTTATCAATGTGAACCGTGGCTTTGGCTTTATCGGCTATCCTGGACGTGTTGGGATTTGGCCTGAAATCACGGTTATAACCCTTAAAAAGAAAGGTTTAACCTAAATTTAACGCCCTTCGCTTCGCTGGAAAATATCACTTCCATAGAATTTTAACAAATTTTCTTACTTTTGGTAGGTAAACCGAAGAAGTATACATGTCTAAATTTGGTGAACTTATCGATGTAAAAGTGCCAGTGTTGCTGGACTTTTATGCAGAATGGAACGATCAATCTACTTCCATGCATCCTGTGCTGCGCGATGTTGCCGCTGCGTTGGGTGATAAAGGAAAAGTGATCAAAATAGATGTTGATAAAAACAAAGAGCTTTCCCAAGCACTCCGCATTAAAGGATTACCTACCTTGATGATTTACAAAAAAGGAGAAATGGTTTGGCGACAAAGTGGGGAGCAAGATGCCAATACGCTTATCGGTATTCTCAACGAGTATATTTAGTGTTGGAATAACACGAATTTCAAGGGCTTTTTGATTCTTTTTATCCACTAAAGTGGATGTCTCTTCCTATTTGCATAGCAAAGAAACATTAAAAATAGGATTGTACTTATCGATTTCGGCTATATGTATTACGAATGTCTGAAAGGCGATAGTTTCGGACTTCTCACTGCTTTGACAGAGCCTTTTTTGTTGTTTTTTTATTAATTAATATGCAGATTTCGAGTAAGTTACGTAATGATTTTAAGTTTTGGTTTTTGTTGTAAAATGTTACTTATTAATAGTCAAAATGATCTAAAGTTCCATCTATCTTATACCAAAATTCGAAATCTGTCCCGCCACTTTTTGGGGAAATTGTAATATAATACTTCATGTTATTGAAATTTCCATCATTAGGTGCTTTTATAATGATATTCTCAACCCTAACTTCTGAGATTCCTTTTTCTTCTATTATTTTTTTCTTTGATTCTTCAACTACTTTTCCGATTAGATCAAAATCTACAATCTTGTCTAGTTGAAACATAAAATCTACTGCTTTTGCTCCTTGAAAAAGTTCTAAAGTTACGTCCGAAGTTTGCTTCCAACTACCTTTCGAATAATTCCAATCTGTCATTTTTAATGAGGAAGGTTCGTCAGTTTGAGAAACACTAACAAAAGACCCATAGTCTTTATTAGTAATGCTTAACTTGGTATAATACGCATCTTTTCCAAATTTTGAAATTAATTCTGTTTTAAGTTCTTCTATAGATACTTTGTCTTCATAACTGCGTTTTCCTTTGTTACAGGATAACAATAGTAATAGCAAAGGGATATAAATTATTTTTTTCATTTTTATTTACTTTGAATTTCTGATAAGTGATTTTCTACTTCTTGAGCGACTTTATTTTGTCCTCCAGAAATTATTACATCTACAATTACTGCTAACAGACCTCTTTGTGTCATATTGTTTATATAATTGCTAGGGGGAACAGGATTAATCTCTATTGTATTTGATTCTAAAAGATTTATTTTGGCTCCAGCAGTGGCACTTTTTTTTATAAGGACACACTTTTTTCCAATAGTTACCATTAATTCTCCATTGGTTGGCCATTGATCTTGCACAATAGAAACTTCTAGTTCTGTTTTGGTTTTGAGAAATTCATTAATTTTTTCTAATGAGTTGTAATGGTCTAATACTCTAATTTTCATATGTTTGATTTTAGTGTTTTATAGCTAAAAGGATATGAATCCATTTTAATGATTTGTATCCAACGATGCTGACATCAAGTTCAGCACAGGTAAGTGAAGTACGAAAATTTGCGGTTGAAAATGCTGTTCAAATTGACGGATGCCTGTTTTGAATTGAGGATGAAGTGAAAAGCTGGTTTTGGGTTTCTCTTTTCTTTGCACAAGGCATTGGAAGGAGTGGACTCAGGGTGATAAAGGTCGATGTTGATAAAAACAAAGAGCTTTCCCAAGCACTCTGCGTTAAGGGATTATCCACCTTGATAATCTATAAAAAAGGAGAAATGGTCTGGCGACAAAGCGGTGAGCAAGATGCCAATACGCTTATTGGTATTCTTAACGAGTATATTTAGTGTTAGGCTAACACGAATTTCAAGAGCTTTATGATTCTTTTTATCCACTAAAGTGGATGCTTCTTTCTATTTGTGTAGTAAAAATAGATTGCACTTATTGTTAATGTGCATGGCCTTATAGCGACAAATCCTTCTTGGTTTTGTCCGAAGAGCCAATTACTCTTAAAGATAGGAAAACCTGGATGTTTCAAGCATTTAAGCTATGGGCTATGCGCGCTGTTGAGCATAGTTACTTGATTACATAAACCGAATCAGACTTCCTATCATATCTGAGCATATTATGGTTAAGATTGTACCACGCACTCCATTTTTCTAAATCATTCAATGTCGGAGGTAACAGTCCTTCATATTGAACATCGGCCTCTGTTTCAATCCCAGTGAGATTTGATAGATAAATTCCCACTTCTTGGATTTCTCCATTTGATGATTGAAAGTATAGGTTGAATCTGATTATTAAGTCAAGTCTATTCTCAATTTCACGACATGCTTTTTTATCTACACAATCATATTTTGTAGCTATACAAGATTGAGTCAAAACACAGAGAAGAAAAATAATAATGCCTAACCTCATAATTATGCTCAACGTTTAAGCTAAAAATCGTTTCAATGATTCTTTAGCGACCGATAAGTGAAATTCGGAAATTTCTGTCTAAAAATCCACTCCAAATTGACGAATGCCCCTTTTGAATTGACGGATGGTATATGAGAGTGGATCGTTTTTTGTCCACCAATCGGTCGCCTTTCCCTTCTTTCGACAAGCTCAGGATGACATAGGGAAAGGAATGTGTTTAGAACGATAAGACTTTCTTATTCTGCCACTGTTGAATCAACCATCTCTTGTATAGTGTCCAATGGGATAGAATCTGGCATATCGGGATCTGGTAAAACGGGCTCTTCGAAAACATCTTCTTCCTCACCAACAAATTGTGAGAACTTGTCAATGTATTCGTTAAAAATGGTCATTTCCGATTCGGCCAATTCCCTGTCCTGGTTCTCAACCAATATGTCGATATTTCTTCTGTAGGCCTGCATATCGGCCAAGATGTCATCAATCTTTTCGTATTGCTCATCCAAAGGAACTTCTGAATAGTACTCAAGTCGCTCTTGATAAACCTTCTTCAGTTTTTCATAAAGTGCCCTCGCCTTGTCCTTTTCACCTACTTTATAGTAGCCATCAACAAAGGGTTCTACAAAAGCATAAAAGCCATACTTTTCCACTGGCATATTGGTCATGGCCAATTCAATGACATCTTTGGCCTTGTCAATTTTATTTTCGGCAATTAGTGTTTCCATCAACCTTGCCAAATTACTCCTAAAGGAAAGCCCTTGGGAACGGGTTTGCGGATCATGATAAATATCCTCACCAGAATTGCCCCAATCCCAATCTTTAACAATATCATACATGAGGTCACTGTCAATGCGACCCATTTCGAACGAACTTTGATTTTTGGTCTTGATGGGCACAAGTTTGTACACAAGGCCATCCAATTGTAGGTAATCTTTCATCCAAATGTATTCTGCGCTATCGAAACTTCCACCAGAAAAATAAATGGGCCTTTTCCAATCGTTGTTGGCAATTACATCGAGCATCAAGATTCGGTTTTTTGGAAGCGCACTTTTCGGAAGGTCTATATCGATATAATCCACAATCAAAGCAGAATCCTTTTCTTTAACCAACCCACTTTCCAGAACATTCTTTTTGTTAACTGGAATCCGGATTTTATTAGTGGGGTAGTAAATGATATTGAGAGTGCCTTCGGGAACATTACTGATATCCACGCCTTGTTTTTCCAAGATGTACTTATACCGGGTTTGGGCTTTATCGCTCCCAATCCAATTCACAAAATCCTTAATGTCCCACCGGTTCTCGCTCAACGGTTGGTAATACACTGCATCTCTGGAGCCATATCGATATTTGTCATGGGTCAGTTGAGAAGGGATAGGATCACTCTCGTATGCTTTTCTTTTCATTTGGTCTATGTACCAATCTGTGGCAAATAAACTTGTGTTCACCACACGAACATCGGTTCTATGGCCTTCAATTTCTTGCACATACCATAAAGGGAAGGTGTCATTGTCCCCTATGGTGAACAAAATGGCGCCCGCATCTTTTTTGGTAGAATCCAAATAGGCTTTTGCGGTAGAATTTGCTGTATATCGGTTAGAGCGGTCATGGTCGTCCCAATTTTGATAGCCCATCAAGAGCGGAACCGCCAAAAGACAAAGTGTTGTGATTGCAGGTGCAGCCACTTTCGCTGATAAAATTTTACGGAATTCGTCGAACAAGCCATAAACGCCGATACCTATCCAAATACAGAAAATATAGAAGGAGCCCACCAAGGAGTAGTCTCTTTCCCTAGGTTGAAAGATGTAGGGGTTGGTGTAGAATTGAATGGCCAGTCCGGTGAACATAAAAAAGACAAAGAGTGCCCAAAAGTGCTTTGGGTTTTTAGAAACCTGAAACACGATGCCTATGATTCCCAATAGCAGGGGCAAGAAGAAATATGTGTTTCGACCTTTGTTATTTTCCCAATCACTGGGTAGGTTGTTTTGACTTCCCAATCGAAGACTATCGATAAACCCAATTCCGCTGAGCCAGTTTCCGTTTTCGTCATAGCGCCCTTGCTTATCATTTTGCCGTCCGACAAAATTCCACATAAAGTAGCGCATGTACATGTATCCGAACTGGAACTCAAAAAGATATCGGAGGTTCTGTCCCAATGTTGGTGGTTCTACCTCGATGTAGTCACTAAATTCCCTTAAAAACCGAATGTACTGTTCGGAATCAATTTCACCTTTTGCCTGTGCATCCTTGAATTGTGCTACAGCTTGTCTTAAATCGTTATTGGAAATGTATTCGGATTTGATTTTGAAGTCCAGAACACCAAAATAGCGCATATAGTTTTCCGCATGTTGGTCGCTCCAAAGCCTAGGAAGAATACCAACATGTTTTTCGTGAGGGCCTTGAATGGCATTTTTATAGTTGTTTACAATAACATATTTACCCAATTTTTCGTCCTTTTCATACTTTGGACGATCATCCTTGTCCTCACCTGCGGGCGCAAAAGTATCTGAATAATAAGCGCCATAAAAAGGACTTTCCACACCTGGATATTGCTCCCGATTATAATATGCCAAAAGGGAACGTGCATCGGAAGGGTCATTTTCATTCACTATTGTATCGGCGTTGGCACGGATAGGCAACATTAACCATGAAGAAAAGCCAAGTACCAAAAACATTAAGCACAAAACAATGAGGTTTCCGGTTTGAAAGTTGTTTTTTCGAGTATAACGAAGTGAAAAATAAAAGGCCCCCACAAAAATTAGACCCATGATGATGGTACCTGAGTTGAAAGGCAGCCCGATGCTGTTGATAAAAAACACCTCGCTCCATCCGAATAATTTCAATACATAAGTGAGGGAAAATTTATAGACCAACATTAAAATAGCAATCACTATAATGTTGGCGACCAAAAAGTTTTTTACCGTTGTGGTCTTGTGTTTTTTGAAGTAGTATAGTAGACCTATGGACGGAATCGCCAAAAAGCCCATGAACTGGATTCCAAAAGTAAGTCCAATAACAAAACAGATGAGTAATAACCATCGGTTGCCCCTTGGGTCGTCCAAATTGTCAACCCATTTTAGTCCCAACCAGAGTAAAAGTGCCATAATTAAACTGGCCATGGCATATACCTCGGTCTCTACGGCATTGAACCAAAAACTATCTGAAAATGTAAAGGTCAAAGCCCCGACCAATCCACTTCCTAAAATAGCGATGGCCTTGCTGTTGGATAAAGACTTCTTTTTGGAAATCATCTTTTTGGTCAAGTTGGTAATGGTCCAAAAAGTGAAAAGCACAGCAAAAGCACTAGAAACAATTGAAACGGCATTGACCATTAGCGCAATTTTGGATGCATCACCAAAGGCAAATATGGAAAAGAACGCCCCAATCATTTGTAGAAGGGGTGCTCCGGGTGGGTGACCTACCTGAAGCTTAGAAGAAGTGGTGATATATTCTCCTGCATCCCAAAAACTTCCTGTGGGCTCGACGGTTATCGCATAAACTATAAATGCTATGGTAAAAGAGACCCATCCTAATATAGTGTCCCATTTTTTGAAGTCTTTTGCAAACATATAGTTGGTGTTTACCAAGTTGAGGCGAATTTAGTAAATATAGTAGAGAAGCCTTGTGAATTTTGGAAAACCTTTAACAAGGGTCAAATAAAAAAATAAGCTCCGAATCTCAATAAATTATTTGCCGAAACAAAAGTTTGTTTTAAATTTGCACCCTCTTAAGGGTAAATGACCCATGGTGTAATTGGCAACACAGCTGGTTTTGGTCCAGTCGTTCTAGGTTCGAGTCCTAGTGGGTCAACATAAAACCTATAAAAATCCTGATTTCAAACGAAATCGGGATTTTTTGTTTGGGGTAATTTGGGTACATTCAGCCTTTAAATTCTTATGGCATTATGAAACACCTTCCAAAAACCTATTTACTATATTGTTTAGTGTTACTTGTATTAAGTTGTGCGGATAAAAAAGAAGCACAACCGGAACCAGATAAAAACCCAAATATCATCTTTGTGCTTGCTGATGATTTGGGGTATGGGGATATTACGGCATTTAATAGGGAGAGTAAAATAAAAACACCTCATTTGGATCAGTTGGCTCAGGAGGGAATGAAGTTTACCGATGCGCATACTTCTTCGGCTGTTTGTACGCCCACACGGTATGGGATCATGACGGGAAGATATAATTGGAGAAGTACGCTAAAACAAGGGGTTTTGATTGGAGCGTCCAAAGCATTGATCCCCAATACTAGGACCACTGTCGCTTCAATCCTTAAAAATAATGGGTACCACACAGCTTTCATTGGCAAATGGCATTTGGGATGGGACTGGGCTTTAAAAAATCCTGATGTGGAACCTACAACGGGGTGGCAAGACACTACTTTTGCCAATATAGATTATACCAAACCAGTTACAAACTCTCCTAATGATTTAGGTTTTGACTATGCTTATGGCCATAGTGGCTCATTGGATATGGCACCTTATGTTTACGTGGAGAATGGTATGGCTACCGAAATACCAGATTCCACTACGGTAAATACTGGAAAATACTCTTGGTGGAGAAAGGGGCCTACTTCCAAGGATTTTATTCATGATGATGTTACGCCTAATTTCTTTAGAAGGGGAATTAAATATGTAGAAGAGCAGGCTGGAAAAGATGAGCCATTTTTTCTTTACCTAGCGTTGCCTTCACCACATACACCAATTCTTCCTACCGAAGAATGGCAGGGTAAAAGTGATTTAAATCCATATGGGGATTTTATGATGATGGTGGATGATTACATGGGCAAACTAAATGCAGCAATAAAAAAAGCAGGAATAGAAGATAATACCCTTGTGATATTTACAAGTGATAATGGATGTTCTCCAGCAGCGGATATTAATGAGATGGTTGAACAGGGGCATTACCCTAGCTTTGTTTACAGAGGCCATAAAGCGGATATTTTTGAGGGCGGGCATCGCGTACCTTATATTGTAAAGTGGCCTAAAAAAGTTAAAAGCGGTTCGCAGAGCGACCAAACTATTTGCACTACGGATTTTGCCGCTACTTGTGCTGCTATTGTAGGGTATGATCTAAAAGATAATGAAGCAGAAGACAGTTATAATATGTTGCCGCTTTTAAATCAGGAGGTGATTAATGGTAATTTTAGGGAAGCAACTGTTCACCATTCCATAAATGGAAGCTTTGCTATTCGAAAAGGAGATTGGAAATTGATTATGTGTCCCGGTTCTGGCGGATGGAGTTTTCCAAAACCGAACAACAAGGAAGTTTTAGAAGGATTGCCAAAGACGCAACTTTATAATTTAAGGGAGGATCCTGCAGAATCTAACAATGTATCGACCTCAAATATGGAAAAGGCAGAAGAACTACAAGGATTGTTGACCAAGTATATTAAGGAGGGTAGAAGCACGCCTGGTGTGGCACAAAAGAATGATGGAGAAGAAGAAGTTTGGAAGCAACTATGGTGGATGGAAAACACGAAATAAGAGTATTCAAAATAAACTGGGGTTTTTCTCAGAGTCCATACTTTGATTTTTAAATAAAGGAAGCGTGACAAAAGCCCTTCTCATATAAACAGAAATTATCACTATATCCAATAAAACCCCTCATCCATCAATTGAAAATGGGGTTATGTCAAATAGGTAGTAGCTAGATTTATTCTACATCGTATTTTTTCAATCAAGATAATTCTTATACAGAATATCAATTGAAACAATCCGAATATTGTGATAAAATACATTTCTAGGGTTTGCCTTTTGGGCTTAATCCTCATGTTGCCAAACATTGCTTTTTGTGGAGGTATAAATAAGAAAAGCAATAGAGTTGGTAAAGCTACCTATAAAAATGAATCCAAACCAGCATCTTTTGCTGAACTGGATACACTTCTTTCTAAAGAGCTATCGGGTTTCTCACTCATGATTAGTGAATTCACAGAAGAATACATTAATCAACATTTTGCTTTGAGCAATACCACCAATGATTTGGTTCGACGAGCAACTCAAGTCATGAACGAGTTAGAGGTAAAGCAAAACTATGTAGATCAACTCTCTCCAAATAACATGGTAACTCTTCCTGTTGGTGTAAAAAAGGTAATCGGAAACATTACGTACACTTTGGGTATTTCCCAGGCAGAAATTACGCCAGATTATATGGTGGTTACTGCTTTTGTTAAAATTGTGATTCCACAATCTGATAATCATGGAAAAAGAAAAGAGCTTCTTTTTGGAGCTAACAACATTAGACTTTCCCACAAGGGAGGTATTTACGATAATGCAAATTTGATTCTTTTAGGAGATGTAGGTATTCCAATAAATGGTGGAAATGCTATGGTGGTTCTTAAAGGAGGTCTTGAAATGCAGAGTGGAAACATCTCCAATCTCACATATGTTACTATCGATTGTTATGGGTTTAAAGAACTGGGGGTTACGGCTGATTTACTGTTCTCCAGAAGCATGTTGGAGCCCGTCGATGCCAATTACAACCTAATTCGTGATAACAATATTAAGGTTACAGGTCATTTTCAGGCCGTCATAAGTGGTTGGAACGATATGCTTGTTGAAGTGGACTTGCCTCCCTTTCAATTAACTAAATCTGAAAGCTCGAACGGGTCGGGAAAAGCGGGTTTGGTTTTTGAACTCAATACAGCTGTCTTTGATTTTAGTGATATCCGTAATTCTCCAAACGTGGTTTTTCCTAAAGAGTATGGGCAATACTTAATTTCTGGGTATGAGCAACTCTGGAGAGGCGTTTATGTCAATACATTGGCCATTGTGTTGCCAAAACAGTTTAAAAAAAGAAATAGTGAAGAACGTATTGTGCTTCAGGCCTCTCACTTGTTGATTGATGGTATGGGAGTCTCCGGAGAATTTTCAGCGGACAATGTATTGCCAATAAATGAAGGAATGGCTTCCAATTGGCAGTTTTCCGTAGATTATATAGAAGCGGAGTTCCTTACCAATAATTTAGTAAAAGCTGGTTTTGATGGCATGATTGTTTTGCCAATTACTAAAGAAGTGACCACAGAGGATATTGAGAATGGCCATAACTATTCGCTAAGCCAGAAATCATTGAACTATCAAGCCATAATTAATCCCGTGGACGATGAATATATACTCACGGCCACTACAAATGATGCGTTGCCATTCAATGTTTTTAAAGCGAAGGCGACAATCACCCCTAATTCTTTTGTTGAATTGCAGGTTTCAGAGCATAGATTTAAACCAAAAGCTGTACTGCACGGCAATTTGACCATTAAAGGAAGTAACAATACTTCCAATCCAGATAAAGAGACGATTGATTTTAAAGGGATAACCTTTCAAAATATGCAATTGCAAACAGAAGCTCCCTATTTTAAAGTGGATTATATGGGGTATAATGATGAGGTGAAGTTTGGCAATTTTCCAGTGACCATTTCAGATATAGCCCTCACTGCAAATAACATAGAAACAGCGCTTTCCTTTGATTTAAATATCAATTTAATGGAGCATGGCTTTTCAGGTAGCACAGGGCTATCCATAGTTGGGGGTTTTGAAGATTATGAAGATTTACATCGTTGGCGTTTTAGAACCATTGAAATCAATAAGATTTTCATCGAGGCTGACTTAGGAACTATACAGATTCGGGGTATGGTTGACTTGAAGGATGATGACCCAGTGTACGGAGATGGTTTCTATGGAGAATTAGGGGCAACATTTAGTGGGATAAGTGTAGATGCTTCGGCGTGGTTTGGTAAAAAAGACTTCAGATATTGGTTTGTTGATGCTTACGCGGATATATCTCAAATGCAACCACCTATGATGATTGGACCAGCTAAAGTAAGTGGATTTGGAGGTGGGGCATATTATAGAATGACAAAGAAACCCGGAGCATATTCAGCTCTTGTCCCATCAGGGCAATCATACATTCCTGATGCTGATTCGGGTCTAGGCTTTAGGGCACTAATCGGTTTTGCATTAACTACAGAAAGTGCATTCAATGGGAAGGTAGGTTTCGAAATGGCATTTAATCGGTACAACGGTTTAAATCGAATATTGTTCTTTGGGGAAGCCCATGTGGTAAAGGCGTTGGATTTCCAATTCGGTGAAAAGTTCAAAGAGAAACTTACCGCAATGGAAAACAAGATAAATTCTATTGGTGAAAACAACCAATCCATACAACGCTTAAAAGAGTCCAATTTGGTCAATTATAGCAAAGTTAGCTTTCCTCAAAAAGGAATGACATTTGATGTTGGGATTGACGCTCATTTTGCAATGGAAAAGGACTTTCAAAACAATACGTTCCATGCCGAGATGGAAATTTATGTTAATACGCCAGGAGGCTTTTTTAAAGGAGTGGGACCCAATGGGCGTGCTGGTTGGGCAGTATTTCATTCGGAGCCAGACGAGTGGTACCTGCATGTGGGTACCCCATCTGACAGGATAGGATTGCAATTAGGTTTGGGAGGTTTCGGGATTAAGAGTACTTCATATCTAATGATAGGTGACAATATTCCGGGAAGTCCACCACCTCCTGCCGTAGTAGCCGAAATATTGGGCGTGGATATGGAATCACTCGATTATATGCGCGATTTAAATGCTCTGGGAGATGGAAGAGGATTTGCATTTGGTTCCGATTTTAGTGTAGATACGGGAGACATGATTTTCTTAGTGTTCTATGCCCGTTTTCAAGCTGGTCTTGGTTTCGATATAATGGTAAAAAATTATGGGGAAACAGCTTGTAAAGGCAGTGGACAGATAGGGATTGATGGTTGGTACGCTAACGGCCAGGCTTATGCCTATTTACAGGGGGAATTGGGCATCAACATAAAACTATTGTTCGTACGCAAAAAAATACCCATAATCAAAGCAGGTGCAGCCGTTCTCTTGCAAGCTAAGTTACCAAATCCAGCATGGTTCAAAGGATATGTGGGGGGACATTTTAATCTTCTGGGAGGGCTCGTAAAGGGAAGGTTTAGGTTCAAAATTGAATTGGGCGAGGAATGCGAAATTATAGGAGGGGCGCCATTGGGGGGCTTAAAAATAATCGCTGATGTCAAGCCTGATTCCGGCTCCGATGAAGTAGATGTATTTGCCGTTCCACAGGCCATTTTCAACATGCGGATAAACAAATCGTTTGATCTTGAGGATGATGAGGGAGTCAAAACGTATCGGATTTTGTTGGGTGAATATACCGTTGCCAATGGCGGAAATCCAATTCAAGGAAATTTAGAATGGAACGAAAATCATGATGCTTTAAGCTTTAAATCTTTTGATGTTTTACCTCCCAACACTGCTATCAATGTAAAAGTTGCGGTTCATTTCCAAGAACTTAAAAATGGTAATTGGGTTACGTTGACCCATGAAGGAAAAATCGCGGTAGAAAAGGAGGAACGCACTTTTACAACAGGTGAGGCACCAGATTATATTCCAATTACAAACATTGCATACACTTACCCCGTAATCGACCAAAAATATTTTTATCAAAATGAACGAAAAAAAGGGTATGTGAAATTGGACAGGGGGCAACCTTATTTGTTCAGCCCAAATACAGCATGGGTACAACACATTTCGTTTGAAAATGATGCTGATTTTTTAAAAGAAGAACTGACTTATAATCGCGGTCAAAAAATGGCCAATTTTGATTTTCCCAATCTTCGGAATTCAGAAAAATATGCTTTAAAAATCATTAGTAAACCACCGAGTTCAAATAATGGTTCAAACATAAAAGAAAGCTATGTTTCCCAAGATTCGAATCAAAAGGGAACTTCAATTGAAATAAGGAATAGACAAGCGGAAACTATACTCAAGAAAGAAGAAGGAACAGAACTTTTGATATACGACTTTAATACCAGCAGATACAATTTGTTCTCCGAAAAAATTAAGGACAAAAAAGTAACCAATCATTACTTAGACCCTATTTACACTAATGTCCATGCACTTCAGGCTGATGTGAGTTCTTCAGAAAGGTTCAGTAAAGAAGAATTATATGGTAATGAACACACGGGGTTTGCTCCTTTGATTGCTAGGGAAGCAGTTTTGGAGGACAATTATTATAAGCAAGAAATTTTCCCGCTAATCTATCGAGGTTATCCATTGGAATCAAAATTTACAGTCGATAGGAATAGTAATGATTTGGGTATTCCACCAAAAAAAGGTGTTGATGTGCTTTCGTGGTATGGTTCGTACTTAGAATCTAACCCTACTTATTACTTGCTGGACACTAGAATTCCCTATCGTTACAATCTACCATTTTATTACAAACAAGACTTCATTGATATTCAATATAAAATCGTGAACGCATACCTACATGAACCATCAAAATATAGCACTAAGGTTGAGCAATATGATTATATCATCAACGGAATATTTCCCGCTATAAAATCAGGAGACTATAAGGTGAAGATGCAATATGTTTTACCTGGGAATATCAAGGGCTCATCTGTCATATTCAAATACATTAATCCCTATTAATAATGCAATTGACAAGCGTAAAAAATCTTTCTGGCAAGGGTAGGTGTATAATTTCTTTTTGTTCCCCAAAATGCAGTGTGCTAATTGCGATAATGTGCTTTGTTGTTGCACAAAAAAGCACGGCCCAGCAAGGTGAGACAGACGCTGATGGGCCACAAATAGTGGTTATGGCCCGCCCTAAAAAAGATGGTGAAATAATGCTTAGATGGGCAGTTACCACCCCTTTGGCCTGGAGAAAACTGAATATATACGGATATGCACTTACACGCTACACCATAACCCGAAACAATTCCACGATTTTGGAGCCCATTGAAAAATTTATTGGTGTTTTTAAACCTAAACCTTTACAGGAATGGATGCCCATTATTGAAGATAACGACAATGCTGCGGTCTTGGCCCAGTCCATATACGGAGAAGGTTTTGAGGTGGAAGGATTAGATCAACTTTCAACCATAATCAATTTGGCCGAGGAACAAGAACAGCGTTTTACATGGGGGCTTTATGCGGCCGACCAAGATTTCATTGCGGCCCAAATGGCAGGTCTTGCTTACGTGGACAGGAGTGCGCAAGCCAACGAAAAATATGTTTACAAAGTAAGCTCTCTAGTTCCCGAAAGCGAAATGATTATTAAAGAAGGAGGTGTGTTCATAGGACTAAAGGATTATGAACCACTGCCCAAACCATTGGATTTGGCCGTTGTTTTTCTCGATGGGAAGGCAATGCTTAGCTGGAATTATGACATTCACCATCAAATTTATAACAGTTATTATGTAGAACGCTCAAAGGACAGTATCAATTTTACAGCTTTAAGTGATTTACCACTTACAAGCCTGAATAATGGCGATAAGACCGACGCCAAACGCATGTTCTATGTTGATTCCATTGCCAATGGCACAACATATTACTATAGGATAAAAGGAAAGACACCTTTTAGTGAGATTGGGCCCACTTCAGCAATTATTTCAGGCAAGGGAGAGAAAAATTTGGAATATGTGCCCCATATCACCACAAAATACTTTTTAGATGATACTAAAGTGATTTTGGAATGGGAGTTTTTGAAAGAAGGTAATCAGTATATAAAAGGTTTTGAACTCAATAGCAGTGATAAGGCGGGCGGCCCCTATAAAGTAGTGGTAAAGGACATTCCACCAGAAGCTAGAAAAATACAATATGACAGTTTGCAGCCTACAAACTACATGACCATTACCGCAGTGGGCAAACATGGAGGCAACAGAACATCGTTTCCGGCCTTGGTACAACCTGTAGATTCCATTCCACCATTAAAACCCAACGGATTTTCCGGAACAATTGATAGTTTGGGAGTTGTAACCCTTACTTGGAACCAGAACAAAGATAAAGATATTCTGGGCTATCGAATTTTCAGGGGAAATCTAAAAAATGAGGAATACTCGCAGATTACCGTGTCACCACATCGTGGCACTACCTTTTATGATAGTGTTTCTGTGAAAAACCTTAACCCCAAGGTCTTTTACCAACTGATTGCCGTAGACCAACGATTTAATATGTCCGAACCCTCGGATATTCTGGAAATCAAAAAACCTGATTATATAAGGCCGACACAACCCGTTTTTAAATCTTATCACATCAAAGATGGAAAAGTCTATATGGAATGGGCAAATAGTTCAAGTGATGATGTCATCAGGCATAAAATCTATAGAAAAGCAACCGAAAATTCAGATTGGATATTGGTACATTCTGTAGGCACTGGGCAACCGTCGATTTCCCCACTGCAAACTGAAATACTGCCCACTGCCATACTGCCTACTGCCCACTGGACAGACAAAGAAGTTGAAGAAAACCAAAAATACAGCTACACCATTGTCGCAGTAGATGACAGCAATTTAGAATCCGACCCAGCACCTCCGCTAACCATTATTGTTCCTAAAACCAGCATGCCTCCATCGGTAAAGGGGCTCAATGCATATATCGATAGGGAAAATAAATCCATTGAGCTCTATTGGTCAGCCTATAAACACAATAATGTGGACAAGCTTATAATCTATAAAGGCATAAAAGACAAGTCGATGACCCAATTAGCACATGTATTGCCCGGTATTAAACGCTTAGTGGATAAAAATATAAACCCCAATAATACATATGTGTATATGATTAGGGCAGTGTATAAAGACGGTAGTTTGAGCAAAACTGCCCAATTGGATATAAAATATTAGAAGATGAAGAAAATAGTGTTCTTGATTTTACTGGGATTTGGAATATATGATGGTTTTTCACAATCCACATTATACGTTCTTTCTAAAACTCCTGTGTTCAATAATATGCCTAGCAATGATTGCCCAATAGGAGATTATACATATGACTACGATATATCTCATACTACAGGTACTTATGATGTAATATCCAATGAAATAGAGATTAGTATTTCCTTTCAAGAAGGATATAATGATGATCCTGGTAATGATTGCAATGGTCCATGTGGGGCATTTGGTTGGTACTGCGATTACACATATTCTGAAGATTTGCATCCATTCGATACAATGGAGATTGAATACGATGGCCCTGAAGAAATTATTTGTACAGCTTCTGAGATTACATGTATGCCTATAGATTATTATGCTGCTCTTATACCAAAGCTGAATGTGCCTGATGATGTTGACCGATGTCCTGAGCAGTCTCTTTTTGAACAATATCAGGATAATCAAAACCATACTGTGGAAGGATTGAAATGGCAATATTTTAACAAGTTCGATCAATGGGTGGATCTGCCAAATTATTCCAATCGATATCCATTAAATGTTAGCGTTGAAGAAGCCTTGGGGTCTAATTTTGAAACTTTGTTTGAAGGGAACTTGCAATTAAGGTTTTTGTTTACAGCGCCTTTCATGGAAACTACGCTGAATTCGTCCGTTGTAACATTTTCAATTATCTCTTGCTCTCCACAATTAATCGATATAACTTCTAAAACAACCTCATGTCCGAATTCCAATGATGGGAGTTTTACATTGATTCTGGACAGGGATTTGGAAGAGGAAGAAGAGGAAAAATTGGTGGTTTCGGTATACAATGTAAATAATGACACCGAGATTATAGCTCAAGATTACACTAGCTCGTTGGTGGATAACGGAAACAATACTTTTTCGTTTGTATGGGTAAAGCCATTGGCGCAAGGCAATTATAAAGTTAAATACCAAACGCATCCAACTAATAACGTGGAAAATGATTCATGGAACAGCCTGGAATTTTCGCCACCCTTCCAAATAGAGGGTCCAGAGCCCGTAAACTTTTCCCTAAGCTCTTCTAACATAAACTGCCATGCAGGTAACGATGGTACAATCTCAATCGAAGCAAATGGAGGAACAGGAAATAACTATCAATACCGTATCAATGAAAGTCCATGGGTCAATTTTTCAAATGGAAATAGCGGTGAACATACCATAGAGGACTTGGCTCCTGGAGAATACACTATAGAGGTTCGCGACGGTAACCACTGCACGGGAACACCAAATGGAGAAAATGAATTGACCCTCGTAGAACCCTCGGAACCTGTATCGATTATGCTAGATCAATTCCAAGAACCTGCGGGCTTTGGATTTACAAACGGGAGTATTACAGCAATGATTAACGGGGGTACACCCTTAAACGACAGCTATAACTATCAATGGAAAGATGAAAATGATAATATTTTAAATACAACAGCGGCCGAAGTGACCAATTCGGGTTATCAGGTCACATTGAACAGCATTGGAGCAGGTGTGTACACCCTAATTGCATGGGATAATAATTATGCCTGGGCTACAACCAAGGCTGGTTGTGAGGATATTTGGGGATTTGAGCTGTCACAACCTCCCCCATTGCAGGTCAGTATGCAAGAAAGTATGTCCGTTTCCTGTAACAGCGCCAATACCTTTGACAACCCCTCGAATGATGCAGAATTGACTGCAACGGCATCCGGCGGTGTTCCGTTTGATCCACTTATTGATGGTTTTTATGCGTATAGCTATACATGGAAAAAGAAGAATGACCAAAATGTTTGGGAGGTCATTCCAGATGTGAGTGGTAATGTGTTAGGTAACGTTGGAGCGGGTGAATATGCTGTGAACATTGAAGATGCTAACGGAATAATTGTGGGGACCTATGTGAACAATATACTGCAACAGGCCAATGATTATACTTTTTTGTTGAATGAGCCACAACTTCTCACGGTTGATATGGAAAAAACGGATGTCAACTGTTTTGGTGGTAAAGATGGTACGGCAACAGCAACCATTAGTGGCGGCACCCCGCCTTATGAGGTTTTGTGGTCGACGGGTACCGATACAGAAATGGTGAACGACTTGGCAGCCGGCACTTATTTTGTATATGTAATGGACGCTCTTGGCTGCGAGGTGAGCGGTCAGGTAATTATTGAACAGCTAGGGTCGCTTGATGTTAAAATTGTGGAATTGGAAAATCCTACTTGTCATGATGCAGGCGATGGCAGCATAACCGTAGAAATAATAGGAGGTGTTGAACCATACACCTATTCATGGGATTCAGGCCTGGAAGCAACTTCAATATCGGGGATTCCCCAGGGCACCTATACCTTTCAGGTGATGGACGCCAATGGTTGTGAAAAAAGTGTCGAAATTCAATTGGAGGCTCCGATACCCTTGGATTTGGGCTTGGAAGAAGAGAAAGTTCTATGCGTGGGTCAGGTATATGAAGTAGATATATCAATTGAAGATCCAGATGCCACATACCAATGGACTTCCAACAAAGGATTTAACGGCATATCACCCAAAGTTGCCCTTTCCGAAGAGGGAATTTATACGGCTACGGTAACAACAAGTCTGGGCTGTACAAGTAGTGACACTATAGAAATTATTGTTTCCGATACCCAGATAGACTCCGAATTTTTGATTACCTCCCAAGCGTTTGCAGGGGAGGAAATAGTTTTGGTAAATACAAGCAATCCACTCGGAACAACGGAAGAATGGATTTTTCCAGAACAGGCCCATGTAGTGGAAAAAAGTACCGGGCTGGTGGTATTGCGGTTCGATGAGCCCGGTGCTTATGAAGTAGCCCTTCGTAATTACCAGAGAGCCTGTTATGAGGATTTTACCAAGAACATTATTGTGGAGCAGGCAAGGCAATTACCCGATGTCGGCGATGCCCCAGCTCCGTTTATAAAAGAATATATAGTATCGCCCAATCCATCAACAGGCTCATTTACGGTAAAGCTTTCCTTAAGGGAAGAAGCTAAAGTTTCGCTACGCTTGTATGGTTTTACCTCAAATGTGCCTTATGACGACCGTCAATTTCAAAATGATCAAGAGTATGAAATTCCATATGTGATTGACCTTCCTGCCGGAATTTACTTTCTGCTTTTGGAGACACCGAAAGAAAGTCAGATCAGAAAAATTATCGTCTTATGATTAAAAATAGTAAGTATGGATATCTAGTGCCAGTGCTATTTCTTTTGGTTACATGCACCAAAGAAACCGCAATACCAGTAAAGGTGGACTTTGCCACTGAAGTGGAAAATAACGATTATTCCGTTCCCGTTCGTGTAAAAATCACCAATCTGACACAGGATGCAGATACGTATAACTGGACATTCGAAGGAGGCTCCCCATCCACTTCAACCGATAAAAACCCTGGGACAATAGCCTATGCAGAATCTGGGGAATATACAATTCGGTTAGATGCATCAAACCGTGACGGGAGCAAAGCCAACAAAGAAATCCAGATTAAGATTGATGCCGAAATCATGATAGGGTTTGAGGCTGTTATCCAAAAGGACAATTTTTCCCCAGTAGAAGTACACATTGTCAATACCACCAAAGGCGCCAACACCTTTTACTGGATTTTTGAAGGTGGCGACCCTTCCTTTTCCACTGCCCAAGAGCCGGGCAAGGTACTATTCAAAGATGAGGGGGAACATAAGATTACCTTAACAGCGGGTAACGGAAAGGAAGTATATAACATGGCTAAAACAATTACTGTTGCCCCAAATCTAAAGGCGGCGTTCGATTTGGATGTGGCCTTTGAAGATGACGACTTTCAGGTTCCTGTTACCATGACCATGGTCAATAACAGTATTAGTGGGGTCAATTATGAATGGATGTTCAACGGGGCGGTTCCAGCATCGAGTACCGAGGAAAACCCAACAATTACCATATATGAGCCGGGAATCCATACACTACAATTAAAAACTGATAATGGAAAAGAAACGCAAACGGTTTCCAAAGAAATCACTGTTTTTCCGAATACAAACCTTAGGGTGTTCAATAATGTACAGTTGGGAATCAATACCGCACACAATTCCAATACAGTCGGAGCATTCTTTTCCACAAAAACAAGAGAAGTTTATGCAAAGGAAGACCTTCCGTTACAAGATGGAAGCATTCTCGATATCGCTTTTTTTGGCTTGGATGCCAATTTTTTGTTCAACAGATTCATTTCGCCAGATCAGGTGCAGCATTTCACCTTTGATGCTATTGCGAATGCCTCCGAAACAAAGTTCATCAACCTGCAGGAATCGTGTGACTGCATGGCATCACTTTCAATATCGGAATTTGATGCAATGGAAGACAATACCCTTTTTCAAACCATGGAAATAGAAGAGACCATAGGTGGCATACAAGATTTTGACAACTCCATAGTTCCCAGAATCGTACTTTTTGAAACAGGCGATGGGCGCAAAGGAGCCATCAAGATCAAAGAATTTATACAAGCAGGGACAAGTTCATATATCGTTGTGGACATTAAAGTGCAAAAACAGTAAACAGTAAACAGTGGGCAATGAGCAATAATTAATGTGTAATGATTTATCAATGGGTGAAGAACTTTTTTATGGTTAAGGGTTTTGCAAAAAAATAATCAAGTCAAGCTCGTGGAAAGTATATAAAACATGTATAAAAAATTAAAAATGAACCATATCATAAAGGTGATGGCTTGGGGTTTGAAAGGAGGGCTTTTAAAGAAATTGTTCATTGTACATTGCCTGTTGTATAATGTATTGGTATCCGCCCAAACCTATCCCGTACAGGTAACCCCACAACTGCTGCCCCCGTATGGTTACAGGTTGTCCGACTACCAGACCGCTACTACCGAAAAACTCTTTGTGAACCTCTTGCTCACCGATGCCCAGGAATCAGGTCGGCAGGTAAGGCTCAAAATGTATGTACAGGGACAGGGCCTGGACATTCGCACCAATGACTTTGTGGCCGGTGCTGCCCCGATAGTTTTGGACGGTGGTATCAACCTACGTTTGACCATTCTGGACCTTGGCCCTTATTTTGCCCTGAACAATCTTGTGGGGATTGCCCCGCACCAATACGGCCGACCCTTACCCGAGGGGCGGTATGATTTCTGCTTTGAGGTGTACGATAGTTTTTCGGGGCAGCGTATCTCCCAAAAGAGCTGTACCTCCATATTTTTGATGCTCAACGACCCGCCCCTGCTCAATGTGCCCGGACGTGGTGATTTGGTCACGATGCAAGACCCGCAGAACATCCTGTTCAATTGGACGCCCCGGCACATAAACGCTCCGGCTGTACAGTACGAGTTCACGCTAAAAGAACTATGGGACACTGGTATGGACCCTCAGGCTGCCTTTTTGGCCAGTCCGCCACTGTACCAGACCACCACCTTTGCCAATACCTTGCTGCTTGGCCCTGCGGACATTCAGCTATTGGAAGGCAAGACCTATGGATGGCAGGTAAAAGCCTTTGCCGACAACGGCCTTGGAGCGACCGCAGGCTTCAGGAACAGTGGCCAGAGCGAAATCTACCATTTTACGTACCGAGCCGACTGTTCCCCTCCAAGGTATGTAATCTCCAAGGCGCTCAACTCTCGGGCGATGGAGGTGACCTGGCAGAATGGCCCGCATTTGCGCTACCGGGTACAGTACCGCAAAAAGGGGTATGGAGACAATAACTGGTTTGGGTTATGGACGCAAAACAACAAGGCCACCATACGCGATCTTGAAGAGGATACCGAGTACGAGTTCCGTGTTGGCGGGGAGTGCAGCCCGAACGGTGGGTTGGCCTACTCCGCCATACATATATTGACCACCCCCAAAGAAGAGGAGATGGCCCATTACAACTGTGGCATCCCTCCCGAATTAGAGATAACCAACCATGACCCCTTGCCCAGCCTAGGGGTAAACCAGGTGTTCACTGCGGGCGATTTTCCCGTGACCGTAAAATCGGTGACCGACCATGGTGGTGGCCGATACTCCGGTTGGGGGCTGATCAACATCACCTATCTGGGGGATGCCAATGTCCAGGTAACCTTTGATAATATCAAGATCAATACCGACCACCAAATGGTAGCGGGTATGGTAGTGGCCAGCTATGATGCCGATGGGAATGGAATTGTGGATGTGGATGATACCATTGATCAAATAATCCAATTGTTAGATAATTGGGCGGGAACTCCCGAGCAAATTCAAGAACTGGAAGGACATAAAAAGACTCTTGACAATGAATTGGACAATGCTATAAACAAAACTGCCCAAAATGCTGAAACTGTGGCAGAACTTAAAGAAGCAAAGGAAGATTTAAATACCAGTACCGATGCATTGATAAATCAAGGTGAAAACCCGAAAGGAGAAAGCGTAACAGCTGTAAAAACTGCCACGCAACAAGCTATGGATAGGGTAAGAGAGGCAGAAGCCAATACAAACATTCAGAGCAATGGTGGGAGTCAAATAAGTAGAGATGGCTATTTTGATGGTGTCATTGACTTTATCGTTGTGGATGACAATATAGAGGAAAGACCTAAAGATGGACCTGAATTGGTGAATCTATCCCAAATGCTTCCCGAAAATGATGATGAGAAATATGTAAGGGTTACGGAGACAACATTGAGCAACAACAAACAACTGTTGGTCTCTATTTCCAATACGGCTAACATTGGTTCCGATGAGGATGTTGCCCAAATAAAGCAGAGAATAGCTTCGGTGGGTAATCTAGATTATATGCTGTGGATACATTACGACCTTAAGGCCAGCCAAGTAAAATACAAAGTTGCCTTTGGCAACAATTACTACCCAGATAATCTGATTACCCAAAACCAGGTGGTGGAGTTGATGAACGATGCCCTAAGTTTTGACCTTAGGGATACCATAGGCTCGTCCATTGTGGCCCTATCCGTAGGTTTGGATGATTTGTTGGAAACCTACCATGACCAACTCCCACAGATAGATACTGAAATAATAGCGGGCACCACGGCCTACGACCTACTCAAGTTTAGTCTTGGTTTTGCCCGGGAATGCGGGGAAAGCTATGGAAAACAAGAAACAGGATTGGTGCCACGATGCCTGTGGGACAATGAAAACCCTTATACACTTGCCGCAGCCTACTATGCTGGTTTCATAGATGGTGCTTGGGAAATTGCAGAAATGGGCTATGGCATTGCAGAGGTTTCTGGTGCATGGAACCCTCTTCACCCTGTCTTCCATACCCAAACGGGCATGGATATACGGCAAAAAACAATGGATGTACTGGCCATGCTGAAAAAATTGATAGATGCAGATGATTCCCTTGAACGGATAAAGACATTGGTCAAGAACGAGGTTGAAAAATATATTGATGAGACCCTTTCCTTAGATGCACAGGGACGCTACAATCAGGGCAAACTAATCTTTGAGGTGGCCAGCGCCTTTTTTGGCATAGCGGAGGCAAAAGCATTGCTAAAGACGGGTAAGTTGACCTCCAATTTATTACAGGGGCTGGCAAGTATCCCGGAAAGAATCAAAGTATTTATTAAAAAAGGAGTATTAAAAATTGAAAAATCATCTGGAAAGATAGGTGTCATATTAGATGCTACAAAGTTGGGAATGGATGATGCAACTTTGCTTGCTTCGAAATGGATTAAACCAGAAAATGGCTGGTATGATGTTGTTGTTCATGGAACTCCAGACAATTTTATGGTAAACACAGACAGCAAATGGGTGAAAATAACTCATAGAAATTTGGTGAAGTTTCTAAAAAGTATGGGATATTCCCAAAATAAACCAATTCGATTAATATCTTGTAATACAGGTGTATTTCCAGATGCCATTGGTAAAGATCTTGCAAATAAAATTGGAGTTGAAGTGAAAGCACCTAAAGGATTAATTACAGTGTTTGAGGATGGTTCATACCTTATCTCAAATAGTGGAGAGTGGAGAATTTTTAAACCGGGTCAATAATATGAAAGCTTTAGGATTTGTAAAGGAACATGAGAATATGAATAATGAGGTTAAGAATTTTGAAGAATTTCATTATTCAATTAATCCATATAAGAATGAAATTCTAAAATATTTGAAAACAGGAGAAACTATAGCAGTTACAATGAACATCATTAAATCACTTTATAATGGAGATGATAATATTATAGGGGGGGTAGTTTATTTTACTGATGGTAATTGGATTTGGACAAATTATTTAATCTATTATCTAGAAAAATATAATATAGAAATTAATAATGAATTCGTTGATTATGTTCTTGGCAAGAAAAGTAATGAACAAAAGGACAATTTAAACAAACAAAAAGCCATAAAATATTTAAAAGAAATGAAAATTCTTGTTTAGTATTCCCACTAGTACGAGCGTGACGGTCGCGCCATAAAAGCATAAAGAACGTTCTTTGACATATTAAACTAAGTAGTCCCCTTGCCCAGCCTCGGGGTGAACCAGGTGTTCACTGCGGGCGATTTTCCCGTGACCGTAAAATCGGTGACCGACCATGGTGGTGGCCGATACTCCGGTTGGGGGCTGATCAACATCACCTATCTGGGGGATGCCAATGTCCGGGTAACTTTTAACAATATCAAGATCAATACCGACCACCAAATGGTTGCGGGCTTGGTGGTGGCCAGTTATGATGCCGATGGGAATGGAATTGTGGATGTGGATGATACCATTGATGCCGTAATCGGGGGCATCAAGAACCTGTTCAATGATCTTTTTTCCCAAAAGGAAGATTTGCTGGACCAACTTTCGGAAACCCAAAGTGTGGAAGAGCAACAGAATATCATCTCAAAGATCAATGATGTGGAGGTGACCATTGCCCAACAGATAGACAATATCCCCGGTAAGGAGCATCTGCCCCAAGAATTGCAACAAGAGCTCCAAGACCTAAAACAAGAAGCGGGCATTGCAGGAACAGGGCAATTGTCGCTCCAAGAAATCGAGGATATCAAGATTGCCGATGCAGAGCGTAGGGAACGGATCAATGAAATCGCCACCATTGTAGAGAACCATGCCTTTGTAGAAATAGGGGCACAAATTCTGAACGACCCAGAAAAAAGTATCCCATTTTGGCAAACCATAGAAAAATTGGAAAGAGTATATGACTTTTTGCAACAGTGCAATAATGAACATTGGACAAGTTATCAAGCCAAGGGAGTCGTCCCCCATTGTCTTTGGAGGGACGCAGAGGTAGCAGGTGAACATCTGTACTCTGTCAGTGACCTTCCATATCTTTCAGGTTTAGTGGATGGAGCCTATATCGAAGGGAAAGAAATTTTAAAGCTGCCACAGTTATTGAAAGATTTGGGTAACGGTATTCAACAGCTTATCTACTCTTTTACAGTAGCATATATAGAATGCAATCCAAAGGCTGTAAAAGCAAACCAAGATCGCCTTACAAAGCTTTTAGAGACCATTGAGGTGGCAGAGGAACGCAAAGAGCTTCTTGATTGGATGAAGGAGCAACTTGACAAGTTTGTGCTCGATGATAAGGAAAGAAAGGAAAAATTGGAGCAGTACCTAGACCAATGCAAAAGGTACGATGAAACCAGGCAAGCAGTGGAGGATTTTTATGATTTTATTGCCGATTGGAAGGAGGTGAAGAGGTTGTACGGTCAAGTGTCAGAGAAGCTTGTAGAAACCTTAAAGGTTTATCGGTACTATTCCTTTGTGAACGAAGATCGGTACCAGAGGGCATTGCTCGACCTTCAAATATTTTCTGTTGCAACGGGATTGGGGGCAGTAACCAAGATAAAGAAGGTCAAGGATATTCTACTGGCCTTGCGTAACTTTACCCAAAAGCAATGGGATGACCTGGGCAGAAAGTATGGAGATGAAATCTCTAATGTTGGGACCGATTTGCTTAAAAAAGCAGATGACGCATTCCTCCAAGCAAAAAATCAAACTAAAGTTTGGTCTGGTTATGATTGTAGCGAAATTGCTGAAGATATTTTTGAAGCAGTGGGTGAGGGCAAAATTATTAGAGTCGAAGGAAAAAATGGAAATTGGATAAAGGTAAAACAACTGGGTTTTGTAGATGAGTTTCAGTACCATGAAATTTATGTTTATAAAGAAAAAGTTTATGATGTAAGATTTGATGATTACCCGGTCAGATATGATGACTTTATACAACATATTAATGAGGTCAATTCGATAGATGTTAAAATCACTATAATACGTCAATGATGCTTAAATTGGAAAAAAATCTTTATTATACACTTAATTCTTACCATAAACTTGGTTCTCCTCAAATAAATTCTTTTAATCCACTTGATAAATTAAGTATCTCTAGTTTTAGCTTTCATTTTAAAGATTTGGACAAAACGGATAAGATTTATCCAAAACTAATTAGTTGGATTGAAAATTTTTCTGGGGGGTTGCCTTGGATAATGCATAGTTATGGCAGTAGAAAAAACTATACAATAGAACCATTAGAAATATATGTTTTAAAAAGAAAGTATGGGATTGATTATATAAGTTTTTTATCTAAAAATGGACATGAAGAGATTGCGGTTTTATCTCAAAAGGACATGGTAAAATTGTGCGGATATATAAAAAAGAAAATTTTCCAAGCTAGTGGCTAACAGGATGCTCGTGCCATAAAAGCATAAAGAACGTTCTTTGACATATTAAACTAAGTCGCCCCTTGCCCAGCCTCGGGGTGAACCAGGTGTTCACTGCGGGCGATTTTCCCGTGACCGTAAAATCGGTGACCGACCATGGTGGTGGCCGATACTCCGGTTGGGGGCTGATCAACATCACCTATCTG
>NZ_SRXX01000001.1:456895-470552 GCF_004804315.1 Flagellimonas onchidii | reverse complement strand
AAGATCTAGGTGGCCATGGCGACGGGGCCCACCCCTTTCCATTCCGAACAGGGAAGTTAAGCCCGTTTGCGCCGATGGTACTGCCACACCAGGTGGGAGAGTAGGTCGCCGCCTTCCTCAAGCCCTCCTTAGTCAGCAAGACTTCGGAGGGTTTTTTTATGCCCTAAATGTAAATGCCACCCACTCTATGGCAATACAGCCCATAAAAAACTCCCGACGGTTGCCCGTGGGAGTTCTCCAAATAGTTACCTGTTTTGATTGTTATACTCTCGGTAAGTCCCCTTCTCCTTTTAAAGGCAAACTCGATTCACCCATTAAATATAAGTCAACATGGTGAGCGGCTTGCCTTCCTTCAGAAATAGCCCATACAATTAACGATTGTCCTCTCCTTTGATCTCCAGCGACAAAAACTCCTGGGACATTGGTTTTATAATCCTTAACAGAGGCCTTAATGTTAGTCCTGGGATCCATTTCCAATCCCAACTGATCAGCAATTGTGGTTTCCGAGCCGGTGAACCCTAAAGCTAACAAAGCTAAGTCACATTCCCATTCTTTTTCCGTACCCTCCACTTCTTTTAATACGGGGCGTTGACCAGGAACTTTTTCCCAAACTACCTCAGAAGTAACCAAACCTTTCAGGTTGCCCTTGTCATCTCCAACGAACTTTTTGGTTGATATGCTGAATACACGTTCAGCACCTTCTTTATGGGAAGTACTGGTGCGCAATCTCATGGGCCAAAAAGGCCAAGGTTGTTCTTTGGGGCGTTCTGGTGTGGACTTGGGCATAATTTCAAAATTGGTCACGGAAACGGCACCATGACGAATAGAAGTTCCTATGCAATCCGAGCCGGTATCACCACCACCGATGACAATCACTTTTTTGTCTTTAGCGGTCAACTCTTCACCTTCATACGGAATACCATCAACCTTTCTGTTGTTTTGAGGAAGGAAATCCATGGCCTGGACCACACCTTTCAAATCGGTGCCAGGAATAGGGAGTTGCCTTCTTACAGTGGCTCCACCGCAAAGTACGACGGCGTCATACTCATTTTGAAGGTCACTTGCTTTGACATCAATACCTACGTGTATGCCAGTTTTGAATACAATTCCTTCCTTTTCCATAACGTCAAGGCGTCTGTCAATGACGTTCTTTTCCATTTTGAAATCGGGGATGCCATATCGCAGTAAACCTCCGATTTTTTCATCCCGTTCCAATATGGTAACAGAATGTCCTGCCCTGTTCAACTGTTGAGCAGCAGCTAATCCAGCGGGGCCGGAACCAACAACGGCTACCTTTTTTTCTGTTCTTTGGGCAGGTGGGTTTGGTTGTATCCACCCATTTTTAAAAGCGGTCTCCACGATGTTCTTTTCAATATTTTCGATGGAAACGGGATCTTCATTAATACCTAAAACACAGGCCTCTTCACATGGAGCCGGACACAACCTTCCTGTAAACTCTGGAAAGTTGTTGGTGGAATGCAATATTTTAGTCGCTTTTTCCCATTTTCCCTGATAAACGGCATCATTGAAATCAGGAATCAAATTGCCTAGGGGACATCCGCTATGACAAAATGGAATACCGCAATCCATGCAACGGGCACCTTGGTCTTTAAGCTCTCCTTCTTTTAACGGAAGTGTAAATTCCTTATAGTTTTTGATTCTCTCTTTGACAGGGGCATAGGCTTCATCCTTTCTGTCAAATTCCATAAATCCAGTCGTCTTTCCCATGGCTCAAATTATAAGGTTTGTAATTTTTCTTTTTCTAATCGAATCAATGCTTGGCGGTATTCTTCAGGGAACACTTTGATGAATTGAGGGAGACATGCTTCCCAATTTTCCAAAATTTCCTGAGCCAATGGACTCAAGGTTGTATTATAATGATTTTCTATAAGTTGTCTTAGTTGTGTAATGTCGTTGTCTTCTTCAACAGCCAATAAATTTAGTGTTTCACCATTGCATCTTTTCTCGAAAGTTTTATCCCTATCGTAGACATATGCAATTCCACCACTCATACCAGCTCCAAAATTTCTTCCGACAGAACCTAGGATAACAGCAACGCCTCCGGTCATGTATTCACATCCGTGGTCTCCAATACCTTCCACAACGGCCTGTGCTCCAGAATTCCTCACGCAAAAACGCTCACCAGCTTTACCATTAATATAAGCTTCACCAGAGGTCGCACCATAAAGCGTCACGTTTCCAGTAATTATATTTTCTTCAGGTTGGATTGTGGAACTATCTGGAACTTTTATAACCAGTTTGGCTCCAGAAAGTCCTTTGCCTAAATAGTCGTTGGTGTTTCCGTTGACTACCATGGTAAGCCCTTTAGTGGCAAAGGCACCAAAACTCTGTCCAGCGGAACCGGTAAAGTTCAACTTTAAAGTATTGTCGGGTAAGCCGTCAGCACCATAAATTTTGGAGATTTCATTACTTATGATAGACCCAACGGCTCTGTCGGTATTATAGATTGGGAAATCCAAAGTGGTTTTTTCCTTTCTAAAAAGTGCTGGGTGCGCTTTAGCTATAATATCAAACTCAATGGAATCTTCAATATGATGTTTCTGCTCCTCAGTATTGTAGAATTTCGTTCCTTTTGGCACATCTACTTGATAGAGGATTGGACTTAGGTCGATTCCTGCAGCTTTGTAGTGCTCGATGGCTTTTTTTCTGTCCAATTTCTGAACTTGTCCTACCATCTCATTTACTGTTCTAAAGCCTAATTTGGCCATAATCTCCCTCAATTCTTGGGCTACGAAATACATGTAGTTGACCACATGTTCGGGCTGACCCTTGAATTTTTTACGAAGCTCTGGATTTTGTGTGGCGATTCCCACTGGACAAGTGTTCAAGTGACAAACCCGCATCATAATACAACCTGAAGCAACCAAAGGTGCAGTGGCAAAACCGAATTCCTCAGCTCCTAACAAACAAGCAACAGCTACATCACGACCAGTTTTAAGCTGTCCATCACATTCAACAACCACTCGATTTCTCAAATCATTTAACACAAGGGTTTGTTGCGCTTCCGCAACCCCCAATTCCCATGGAAGTCCGGCGTGTTTCAATGAAGTTAATGGCGAAGCTCCAGTACCACCGTCAAAACCTGAAATTAGAATTACGTCAGCTTTCGCTTTAGACACACCAGCGGCTACAGTGCCTACTCCAACTTCGGATACCAATTTTACATTAATCCGAGCATCCCTATTGGCCGATTTTAGGTCATAAATCAATTGGGACAAATCCTCGATGGAATAAATGTCGTGGTGTGGGGGTGGCGAAATCAATCCTACATATGGGGTTGAGTTTCTGGTTTTGGCGATTGCTGGGTTTACCTTTGGTCCTGGCAATTGCCCACCTTCACCTGGTTTGGCCCCTTGAGCCATTTTTATCTGAATCTCTTGGGCACTGGTTAGATAGTTGGAAGTTACCCCAAATCTACCAGAAGCAACCTGTTTGATGGCGCTGTTTTTCCAGTCGCCAGTTTGATTTTTATAGAAACGAGCCGAATCTTCACCACCTTCACCTGAGTTGCTCTTTCCTCCGATTCGGTTCATCGCAATCGCAAGATTTTCGTGGGCTTCTTTACTGATACTTCCGTACGACATGGCTCCTGTTTTGAATCGTTTTACGATTTCGGTCCAAGGTTCCACTTCTTCGATTGGAATAGGGTCATAGTTTGAAAATTCAAACAACCCCCTGATGGTCATCAGATTTTTGGATTGCTCGTTGACCAATTCGGCATACTCTTTATAAGTATCCGGCTCGTTATTGCGTACCGATTTTTGTAGTTTGGCAATGGTCAATGGGTTGAACATGTGTTTTTCCCCATCCCTTCTCCAACGGTACTCTCCACCAATCTCAATATCAAGACTGGCCGCTAATTCCTGTGCTTTGAATGCCTTTTTGTGGCGTTTGGCTACCTCCTTTTCAATCTCATACAAGCCAATTCCCTGAATACGTGTTGGGGTATTTGGGAAATATTTGTCCACTACCTTGGTATTGATGCCAATGCATTCGAATAATTGGGAACCTCGGTATGAATTCAATGTTGAGATTCCTATTTTGTTCATCACCTTCAAAATTCCTTTCCCAATGGCTTTGTTGTAATTCTTAATAGCCTCTTCAAAGGTGTATTCGGTGATATCGTTTTCTTCGATTTGTTCTCCAATAATCTCGTTGACCAAATATGGGTTGATGGCGCTTGCGCCAAATCCAAACAGCAATGCAAAATGATGTACTTCCCTAGGTTCCGCAGACTCTACAATGATGCTTAATTTGGAGCGCTTACGAAGCTTTCTAAGTCCGCTGTTTACGTAAGAACAGGCCAATAAGGCTGGAATCGCAGCCATTTCAGTGCTCACCATTCTGTCTGAAAGAATAATGATGTTGGCACCTTCATCAATAGCATCTGAAGCTTGCTGTAAAATGGAATCAAGCGCTTCCTCAAGTCCATTATGTCCTTTGGTAATTTCATACAGGATTGAAATGGAAACTACCTTATAATCTGGACTGGCATCGTGATTTTTTATCTTGTCTAAATCCTCCTTGGAAATAACCGGATTTTGGATTTTCAACTTTCGACAATGAAGTTCATTGGTTTCGAAAATGTTTTGATCACTTCCCAAGGTTAAACTAATATCGGTTATCAACTCCTCGCGAATTCCATCAAGAGGTGGATTGGTTACTTGCGCAAACAATTGTTTGAAATAGTTGTAGATCAACTGTGGTCGCTCTGACAAAACAGCAATGGGTGTGTCTGACCCCATGGAGCCAATGGGTTCTTTGCCGTTTTTGGCCATAGGGAGAATAATGGTATTAATATCTTCCAAGGTGTACCCAAATGCAGCTCTTCGGGTTTCCAAAGGGAATTCACCATAGAATACCGGACAATCGTTGTATGGAATGTCACGAAGGTGTACCAAATTGTTCTTCAACCATTTTTTATAGGGATGCTTTTTTGCAATGGATTCCTTGATTTCCTCATCATTTACAATACGCCCCTCTTCCATGTTTACCAAGAACATCTTTCCTGGTTCTAGTCGACCATGGAACTCAATATCTTCAGGTTGAAGGTCTACAACCCCAGTTTCTGAAGACATGATCACATATCCTTTTTTGGTCACGGAGTATCTGGATGGTCTTAGGCCGTTTCTGTCCAAAACGGCACCAATGTAATTTCCATCGGTGAAAGGAATGGAAGCTGGACCATCCCAAGGTTCCATTACACAAGAATTGTATTCATAGAATGCCCTTTTGGATTCGGACATTTCTGTATTCTTTTCCCAGGCTTCAGGTACTAGCATCATCATTACCTCGGGCAAGGAACGTCCTGTCATCAATAAAAGTTCTACCACCATGTCCATACTGGCCGAATCAGATTTACCTGGCAGTACTATAGGAAGAATTTCTTTGATGTCTTCGCCAAACCAATCACTTTGTAGGAGCTCCTCTCTGGACCTCATTCGGGAAACATTTCCTCTTAAGGTGTTAATTTCACCATTATGACACATATATCTAAAAGGCTGTGCCAAATCCCAAGTTGGGAATGTGTTGGTAGAGAATCTTTGGTGTACCAAGGCCAAACGGGTAACAACCCTTGGATCTAAAAGATCTTTATAATATCTACTGATGTCTTGAGGAACCAAAAGCCCCTTAAAGATTATAATCTTAGTGGATAAACTAGGTAGATAGAAGAACTGACTTTGTGAAAGTTTGCTGCTGATGATTTGATGCTCCGTGATTTTACGTGCTATAAAAAGCTTTAAATTGAATTGGAAATCATCTAAGTCGTTATCCTTGCCTATGAAAATCTGCTTTACAAAAGGTTCGGTTTCGGCGGCAATTCTTCCAGGAACTGACTTGTTCACTGGAACATCTCGCCACCCTAAAAGTTTTAGGCCTTGAGATTTTATGTTTTCTTCGAGCTTTGAAATACAAAACTCACGTTGGTTCTCCTTTTGTGGAAGAAATACATTACTTACTGCATATTCACCAGCGTCTGGTAAATTGAAATCACATTCGGCAGTAAAAAAGTCGTGGGGGATATCGATTAAAATTCCGGCACCATCTCCAGTTTTACCATCCGCACTAACAGCCCCTCGGTGTTCGAGTTTGTCAAGAATTTCGAGAGCTTTATGGATAATGTCATTGGATTTGATTCCTTTTAGGCTACAAATAAAACCTGCACCACAGTTATCATGTTCAAATTCGGGTAAATATAAACCTTGTTTCTCTAGCTTCATCATTGTGATATTTCCTCAAAAATATCATTTTAGATGTATTAATTATAAGGTTTTCAATCAATTGCAATTAATTCATCAAGGTTTGGATTGAAGGCTTAAAAAATATGTAAAATGAAAATTTCAACAAGGCTTCATTGTGATTATCACAAAATGACGGATGGATGGTTACGATTAACCATTGTTTAACAGGGGGTGTACATTAAAATTATTCGTTTTTTTTAAATTAAAAAAAGAAATGTGAAGGGTATAATTAAAAACCAAAGCATTTTTAATGAAATAACCCCTAATATTCAGGGGGTTTTACTATTTAAAATGATTCTAATCCTTTAAAATACTTCTTGAGATGACTATTTTCTGTATTTCTGAAGTCCCTTCGTAGATTTGAGTGATTTTAGCGTCACGCATGAATCGCTCCACGTGATAGTCTTTGACAAAACCGTTGCCGCCATGTATTTGTACTGCTTCTACGGCTGTATCCATGGCTACTTCAGAGGCATATAGTTTAGCCATCGCACCGGAAAGCGTATAGTCGTTGCCCGCGTCCTTATCGCAAGCGGCTTGGTAAACTAAGTGGCGAGCAGCTTGGATTTTGGTATGCATATCGGCAAGTTTAAAGGCGATGGCCTGATGATTGGCTATTTCTGTACCAAAGGCCTTTCTTTCCCTGGCGTATTTTTTGGACAGTTCGTAAGCTCCAGCGGCAATACCCAAAGCTTGGGCTGCAATGCCAATTCTACCACCGGCCAAGGTTTTCATTGCAAATTTAAATCCAAAACCATCTTCACCAATTCTATTTTCTTTTGGAACCTTTACGTCGGTGAACAACAAAGAGTGTGTGTCACTTCCACGAATACCCAGTTTGTTTTCCTTGGGTCCGATTTCGAAACCCTCCATTCCCTTTTCAACAATAAGGGCATTGATGCCTCTGTGTCCCTTTTCAATGTCGGTCTGGACGATAACTAGAAAAACCTCGGCGATTCCACCATTGGTAATCCAGTTTTTTGTACCATTTAATAAATAATGATTTCCTTTGTCCAAGGCTGTTGTTTTTTGCGAGGTCGCATCGCTTCCTGCCTCTGGTTCAGAGAGGCAAAACGCCCCGATGATTTCTCCAGAGGCCAGAGGAGTAAGGTGCTTTGCTTTTTGCTCTTCTGTTCCAAAAGTTTCCAGCCCCCAACAAACCAACGAATTATTGACTGAGACCATTACAGAAGCTGAAGCATCCACTTTGGAAAGCTCTTCCATGGCGAGCACATAGGCTAAAGTGTCGAGACCGCTTCCTCCATAGTTTTCATTGACCATCATGCCCATAAAGCCCTGTTCCCCCATTTTTTTTCTCAGTTCTTCTGGGAATTTTTGGGCATCGTCGCGTTCAATTACTCCGGGTAATAACTCGTTTTGGGCAAAATCCCTGGCAGATTGTTGAATCAGTAATTGTTCTTCGGTAAGTGTAAAATCCATAAAATTGAGAAATAGATAAAAACAGACTACAAATATAGCTTTATGGTGTGATATTTTTAAAAAACATAAACAAAAAGTGAGAATGATTTAATATTGTACTAAACAAGTTGAAGGGAAGTAGGTTTGAAACTTTTTTAAATAGAAGGTTATGTTTAAAAATTCATTTTGAATATCTTTAGCGCATACTGCTACAGAATAAAATAATCGACTAACTAAATAGCCAACTCACATGGAAACTCTTCTTATTGTCATCTTTGTAATTGGATATCTTGCCATTACTCTTGAACATAACCTCAAAATAGATAAACTTATCCCAGCGTTGGCCATGATGGCCATTTTATGGGCCTTGATGGCTTTTGGGATTGATAGTTTTACGACTTGGTTCGATTCGGGGAAGCATGCCTTGATGGAAGGCTTTGGCAATCTCGGACATGAAGATAAAATGTATATGTTGGAGGAAACTTTGCTCCATCATTTGGGTAAAACCTCCGAGATTTTGGTGTTCCTGTTGGGTGCAATGACGATTGTCGAAATCATTGATTATTTTGATGGCTTTGCGACCATTAAAACATTCGTAAAAACCAAAAGCAGAAGGAAGATTCTTTGGATTTTTGCATTTCTGGCGTTCATTCTCTCCGCTATCATAGACAATCTTACCGCTACCATTGTCTTAATATCCATCTTGCAAAAGATTGTAAAAGACCGAAATGTAAGAATATGGTACGCCGGCCTTATCATTATTGCTGCTAATGCTGGTGGTGCATGGTCTCCAATTGGGGATGTAACTACCACAATGTTGTGGATTGGTAATAAGGTCACGACGGCAAAACTTATTGGTTACCTGCTTATCCCGTCGCTGATTTGTATGCTTGTTCCTACGTTCATAGCATCTTTTTTGCCAGCTTTCAAAGGAGAAATTGAAACAGAGGACGATAATGGTCCGAAGTCCAAATTTGGCCCCACAATGCTTTATTTAGGATTAAGTGCCATTGTGTTTGTTCCTATTTTCAAGACCATTACCCATTTACCTCCATATGTGGGGATGATGCTGTCTTTAGCGGTTGTGGCTACATTTGCAGAGATATACAGTAGTTCTAAAATAGCGATTTCGTCTGTGGATATAGAGAGTGACGCTGAATCTCATCATAGTCCTGTTCATAGTGCATTAACTAAAATTGAACTTCCCAGTATTCTGTTTTTCCTTGGAATTTTAATGGCAGTGGCTGCGTTGGAATCACTCGGACTGTTATTTAATTTTGCAGAGGGATTAAAGCAAAACATTAGCTTACAGGGTACCGAAACTGCGGGAACTGAAGTTTCAGATTTAGTGGTCATCATCTTAGGTATTGGATCAGCTATTATTGACAACGTCCCCTTGGTGGCAGCGAGTTTAGGAATGTTCTCTGAGCCCATTGATAACCCATTGTGGCACTTTATCGCCTATTCCGCAGGAACAGGTGGTAGTATGTTGATCATTGGCTCGGCTGCAGGTGTTGTTGCCATGGGAATGGAGAAAATTGACTTTTTCTGGTATCTGAGAAAAATAGCTTGGCTGGCATTCCTTGGATTTATTGCAGGTGCCATTTGCTTTGTCATTATGCGATATTTCTTCTAAAAAATACTTTAGCTCAAAAATCTCCGTTATTATTGCAACTTAAATTGGGGATTTTATATGATTATTTTTCAAGATTTAGAAGAAGGGGCCGAATTGGGCGCATCCATTTCGGAAGAAAAGACTCTTTCCGTCATTGATTTGATTGTAAATGGCGGTACTGGTAGTATTGTAATTATAATGGTACTTTTTGTGCTTCTTTTTGTGGCACTGTACATTTATTTTGAACGTATCTTCGCAATTAAGGCGGCCTCCAAAATTGATAAAAATTTTATGAACCAGATTCGTGACCATGTCATGAATGGTAAGCTGGATGCTGCAAAGTTGCTATGCGCCCAAACCGATTCTCCGGTAGCGCGTTTAACGGAAAAAGGAGTATCAAGAATTGGAAAACCTTTAGATGACATCAACACAGCAATTGAAAATGCTGGTACCTTGGAGGTTTATAAACTAGAGAAGAACGTTAGCGTATTGGCCACCGTCGCAGGTGCTGCTCCAATGATTGGGTTCTTAGGAACCGTAATTGGTATGATTTTGGCATTTCATGAAATGGCTAGTAGTGGAGGACAAGCAGAAATGGGGTCATTAGCTTCGGGAATTTATACAGCAATGACCACAACAGTAGCTGGATTGGTAGTTGGTATTATTGCGTACATTGGATACAACCACTTGGTAAACCGTACAGACAAAGTAGTTCATAAAATGGAAGCCAATGCGGTGGAATTTTTGGATTTGTTGAACGAACCGATTTAAGAATCTCTAGATGAAACTGAAAGGAAGAAATAAGGTAAGTCCGGAGTTTAGTATGTCATCAATGACGGATATTGTGTTTCTGTTGTTGGTGTTCTTCATGCTAACATCAAATGCTCCTAATGCATTGGATTTGCTGTTGCCCAAAGCAAAGGGCAAATCTACCAACACACAAAATGTTTCGGTCACTATTGATAAGAATTTGAAATATTTTGTGAATAATGAACAGATTAATAAAGAATACATTGAAATTGAATTAAAAAAAGCACTTGAAGGGCAAGAGAAGCCTACAATTATCCTAAGGGCGGAGGAGAATGTGGCCATCAAAGAAGCGGTCAACGTTATGGATATTGCCAATAGGAACAGTTACAAGGTTATCTTGGCCGTGCGGCCAAAATAATGGCATTTTTAGACACGAGACACAAGAAAAAATCCTTTACGCTTACAACACTTCTGTTAAGCGTGTTATTGCTATTACTTTTTTACATTGGGTTGACTTACATGGACCCACCTATTGAAAATGGTATTGCCATCAATTTTGGCACTATGGATTTTGGTAGCGGCAAGGTACAACCTAAAGAAAAAGTACGTTCGGAACCTAGAAAGGTAGAACCAAAACCGGTTGAGAAAGTCCAGGAACAGGTGCAGCCAAAACAAACAGCTCCTGAAGAGCCCGTAGAAAAAGTATTGACCAGTAATGATGAAGAAACCATAAAAATCAACCAACAGAAAGAGGCTAAGCGAAAAGCGGATGAGGCTGCAAAAAAGGCAAAAGCTGAAGCTGAGCGCATTGCACGCGAGAAAAGGGAGGCCGAAGAACGTAAGAGAAAAGAGCAAGAGGCAAAAAAGAAAAATCTTGATGCCCTAATCGGTGGAATCGGAAAATCTGATGGTAAAACCACGGGTAGCGAAGGTGATGATAATAGAGATGGAGATAAGGGAAATCCAGAAGGTGACCCTTATGCGACCAGCTATTATGGAAGTCCTGGAAGCGGTAGTGGAACCGGAGGATATGGCCTTAACGGACGTTCATTGGTCAGTAAAGGAAAGGTGCAGCAAGAATGCAATGAAGATGGACGTGTAGTGGTTAGAATAGTTGTGGATAGAAATGGAAAAGTCATTCAAGCCACCCCTGGTGTTAAAGGAACAACAAATAATGCTCCTTGCTTGTTGGAACCAGCAAGAAAGACCGCATTTTTGCACAAATGGAATCTAGATTCCAAAGCTCCGTCCCAACAGATTGGTTTTGTAGTTGTCAATTTTAAGTTAGGTCAATAGTCCATGACTTATCAAGAAACTTTAGATTGGATGTTCGAGCAACTTCCAATGTATCAGCAAAAAGGTGCTGAAGCCCTTAAGCATAAGTTAGATAACATCCTTCTGTTTTCTCAAGTGCTTGAAAACCCACATGAAAAGTTCAAAAGTATTCATGTAGCAGGTACCAATGGTAAGGGGTCAAGTAGTCATATGTTGGCTTCTATACTTCATGAGGCCGGCTATAAAGTTGGATTGTATACATCCCCACATCTTAAAGATTTTAGGGAACGGATAAAAATTAACGGAAAGCCGGTTTCCGAAAAGTTTGTGGTGGAATTCATTAAAAATCACAAACCCTTTTTGGAAGAGCACGAACTCTCCTTTTTTGAAATGACAGTTGGAATGGCTTTTTCCTATTTTGCTAATGAAAATGTTGATATCACTGTCATTGAGGTTGGTTTAGGAGGAAGGTTGGATTCTACTAACATCATCATTCCGGAGGTTTCGCTTATTACCAATATTGGTCTGGATCACACGCAGATTTTAGGAGATACTCTAGAAAAAATCGCTTTGGAAAAGGCTGGGATTATTAAAAGAGGAATTCCAGTTGTAATCAGCGAAACACAACCTGAGACGGAAGGGATTTTTAACATCATGGCTGCTCAAAAGGGATGTAAGATTGTTTTTGCGGATCAGGTCGAATTGGGCGACTATAAAACTGATTTATTGGGAGATTATCAAAGAAGGAATGTGAAAGGAGTGGTGGCTGCAATTAAAGAATTGAAGAATTTAGTTGTTACCGAAGAATCTATTCGTGATGGGCTTCGAAACTGTGTAAAGAATACCGGTATTTTAGGCAGGTGGCAAATTTTAGGTGAAAGCCCAAAGATTGTATGTGATACAGCACATAATAGAGAAGGACTGAAGACTGTCTTGGAGCAAATAGAAAACTGTTGCCCTGAAAAAGTGCACTTTGTGCTGGGTTTTGTTAATGACAAAATTTTGAGCGAGGTTTTGGCCCTTTTCCCCGAAAAAGCGGAATATTACTTTGTAAAACCAAACATCCCAAGGGGTTTGGAGGCAGATGCGTTATGGGAAAAAGCACAGGAACATGGATTAAAGGGAGAAGTTTTCAGTGCTGTTAAGAACGGGCTCGAAGCAGCTTTGTCACAAGCAGAACAGGGCGATATTGTGTATGTAGGAGGTAGTACCTTTGTCGTGGCTGAAGTAGTTTAGATATTTTGTCTTTTTTCTTTTTGCCAAACAAAAAATGATGCTATATTTGCACTCCCATTTAGAAAATGAAATGGGCGCGTAGCTCAGTTGGTTCAGAGCACCTGGTTTACACCCAGGGGGTCAGGGGTTCGAATCCCTTCGCGCCCACAGATAAAACCTCAGCATTTGCTGAGGTTTTTTGTTTTTAAGACTCTCACTGAAATTTCTTTCTTGCTTTTATTTGGAAAAAGTGAACGGAACATCGATATTTCTTTTGATTTTCCTTACATTAATTGTAGGTTGCTGTTGTTTTGTTTGACTACATGAAAAAAATCTACCTCACCACTCTACTTGGCCTTGTTCATTTCTTTTTATCGGCCCAAACGGAATTTGTTACCACTTGGAAAACGGATAATCAAGGAACCTCAACGGATAACCAAATTGCTATTCCAACTTTTCCCGGAGAAACTTACAATTATTCGGTGGATTGGGGAGATGGAAATTCTGATAACAATATAAATGGTGGCATCACACATACTTATGCTGCTCCAGGAACCTATACGGTTTCGATTACTGGTGATTTTCCAAGGATATATTTTAACTTTTTAGGGGATAATGAGAAACTTTTGACGATAGAACAATGGGGTGATATTGCTTGGAGTTCTATGGAAGCGGCATTTGCGGCTTGTCTAAATTTGGATGTGTTGGCCTCAGATGCTCCAGATTTAACCAATGTGACATCCATGAAGGATATGTTTAACAGTTGCTCTTCCCTTCTGGGTAACAATTCAATGAATAATTGGGATACGCGAACAGTCACTGACATGTCTTTACTTTTTGCTTCAACAAACAATTTCAATGCAGACATTAGTAATTGGGATACTTCCAATGTCATAAAAATGAACGGAATGTTCATCATGAATGACGTTTTTAACCAACCGATAGGTGCATGGAATACATCTAATGTTCAGAATATGGCCTCCATGTTCAATATGACAGGTAGTTTTAATCAAGATATAAGCAACTGGGATGTTGGTAATGTTACCAATATGTTTGGAATGTTTGAGGATTCTCAGGTTTTTAATCAGCCATTGGATGGTTGGGATGTATCCTCTGTGAC
>NZ_SRXX01000001.1:0-456885 GCF_004804315.1 Flagellimonas onchidii | reverse complement strand
ATGTTCAATATGACAGGTAGTTTTAATCAAGATATAAGCAACTGGGATGTTGGTAATGTTACCAATATGTTTGGAATGTTTGAGGATTCTCAGGTTTTTAATCAGCCATTGGATGGTTGGGATGTATCCTCTGTGACAAATATGGAAGGGCTTTTCCGGTCTGCCCAGATGTTTAATCAACCAATTGGTTCGTGGGATACGTCAAGTGTTGAGAATATGGCCTCTATGTTCAATATGACAGGTAGTTTTAATCAAGATATAAGCAACTGGGATGTTGGTAATGTTACCAATATGTTTGGAATGTTTGAGGATTCTCAGGTTTTTAATCAGCCATTGGATGGTTGGGATGTATCCTCTGTGACAAATATGGAAGGGCTTTTTCGGTCTGCCCAGATGTTCAATCAACCAATTGGTTCATGGGATACGTCAAGTGTTGAGAATATGGCCTCCATGTTCAATATGACAGGCAATTTTAATCAAGATATAAGTGGGTGGAATGTTGCCAATGTCAAAAATATGACAAGCATGTTTGAAGGCTCTCAAGCATTTGATCAACCTCTTGCCGATTGGGATGTGTCCTCTGTGACAAATATGACATATATGTTCAATGGAGCAGCGAGTTTTGACCAAACCCTCGAGAATTGGAATATTGGACAAGTGACGTCAATGATAAACATGTTCTCAGGCACAGTACTATCACAAACCAATTATGACAGTACTCTGATAGGTTGGGCCAATTTGACTACCCTACAAAACAATGTTCAATTTGATGCCGACAACAACGAATATTGTATAGGAGAAATAAGCAGGCTAACTTTAATTGAGGAATTTAATTGGACAATTAATGATGGTGGGAAGAATTGTCCATTTATCACCACTTGGAAAACTGATAATCCTGGAATATCTGAGGACAATCAAATTATTATTTCAACATTTTCAGGGGAAATCTATAATTATACAGTGGATTGGGGGGATGGTTCATCAGATTCTGGTGTTACCGGAGATATAACACATACTTATGCCCAATCCGGAACATATCAAGTGTCTATTTTAGGTGATTTCCCTAGAATCTTTTGGGGATACAACTTAAATGCTCCTGAAGGGGATAATTTAAAGTTGATTTCAATTGATCAATGGGGCAGTCTCAATTGGACTTCTATGGATCATGCTTTTATGTTATGCAGCAATATGGATGTTTTGGCTACGGATGTTCCAGACTTTTCCAATACTCAAGATTTAAATAGGATGTTTTGGGGATGCTCCTCTTTGCAAGGGAACGACAGTTTTAATTTTTGGAATGTAGAGAATATAACTGAATTAGTGGGTACTTTTGGCAATACAATCCTTTTCAATCAGGATATTGGTAACTGGAATGTTTCCAACGTGACCAATATAAATGGAATGTTTGCTGAGGCACGTTCTTTTAATCAAAACCTAAATACTTGGAATGTGAGCAATGTTGTTGATATGGGCGTTACTTTTGGGTATGCGTCTGTTTTTAATCAACCATTGAACCAATGGGATGTAAGTAAGGTCACCAATTTTAACGGCACATTTTCAAATACTCCATTTAATCAGCCACTAGATAATTGGGATACGGGTAATGCACAAGATATGTCAAATATGTTTGCCGATTCAAAAGTTTTTAATCAAGACATCGGAGGCTGGGATGTAAGCTCTGTATCCAATTTTGGAGGTATGTTTATCAGAACAGAGATTTTTAACCAAAAAATTGGAAAATGGGATACCTCAAGTGCAGAAGACATGGTAATCATGTTTGCCGAGACAAAATCGTTCGATCAGGATCTTTCAGGCTGGGATGTTTCCAATGTTATGCATATGGATGGGATCTTCTCGGAAGCGGGACTATCATCTGTCAATTATGATAAGACACTTTTAGGTTGGTCTGAGCTGCCAAATCTTCAAAGTGATGTGATTTTTAATGCCGGAAATAGCAGGTACTGCGAAGCATCAGACGCTCGACAACTTATTATGGATACTTACGGTTGGACCATTAACGATGCTGGTGAACATCCGCTTTGCAATCAAGACAATGATTCTGATGGAGTGCTTGACCATAAGGATGTTTGTTTAGGGAGTCTGCCCGGTGCTGAGGTAGATGCCAATGGATGTGATATAATACCAAAAGATGGGATTAAGGTTAATGTGCTCACTCCAAGTTGTGTGGGCAGTTCTGATGGATCCATAAAAATTAATATGGATGTTTCCGGTTATTTAATGGATGTGTCTGTAGTTGGGGAGGGTGTTTCCAATGAGATAAATGATGTTGCTTCAGCAATGGGTGCTGATATCAATGGGTTGGCTCCAGGCAGTTATACGGTTACCGTTACTATTCCTGAGATACTTTTTGAACAGACTTATGGAATTAAAATCAATGAATTGGGTGCGGTTACGGGTAAGAGAACTTTACTTGATACAAACTCCAGAACAGTTACTTATTCTGTGGCCGGAAGTAAAACCTATAAGGTCATGGTCAATGATAGAATCATGCACTTTGAGTTTAAAGATTCTGGTGAGCAGACCATATCTCTCCAAAACCTGAATGGTAAAATTGAAATAGCAATTTTAGGAGAAAGTGATTGTCAAGGAAAAGTGAGCGATAACTTTTTTATGGGTAGCGACATTCAAGTTTTTCCTACGGTTACATCTTCAACAGTAAATTTTTTTACTAACCAAAGGCAATTGAATGTTAAGGTGTTCGGTGTTGACGGAAGATTGATTAAGGAACAGAGTTATAACCAAAACGAGAAAAGTATGAACGTTTCGTCCTTGGAATCGGGATTGTATTTTCTTCAAACGGAAATAAACGGGCAAAAAGAGAATATTAAAATCGTAAAAAAATGAGAAGGCTTAAGATAAAATTATTTCAATTCGCGCCAATGCTAATGATGGTAGCGCTCTTTTCCTGTGGTGGAGGTGGTGGTAACGGAGAAGAACCGCCTGAGGAAAAAGCTCAACCTCCTGCAAAAGCAGTTGGAACATTGCCGGCTAATGGTGAGCCTTGCTCAGATTATGAAGAAGTTTCCAGTAATGATAGTAAAGTGCTCATTCCTTTCAAATGGAATGCCGCACAATTGGCACAAAGTTATACACTGGTGGTTATGCAAGGGTCTACCCAAGTGTTTGAAAACTCTTTGTCCGCTTTAGAAGCCAAAGTAGAGTTGGATAGGGCCAAAACGTATTCTTGGTCCGTAACTTCTGCAAACGCGGATGGTGAAACCAATGGTGACACATATTCGTTTACAACACCGGGCATTCCAGAGAGTAATTTCGCACCATATGCCGCTGCGATTTCAATAGAATTTAACATTGAAAACTCAGTAATGACCATTTCTTGGGTTGGAAGCGATGAGGATGGCGATGAGTTAGTATATGACATTACCGTATGGGAGGGAGATACAATTATGGTTGAAGAAAATGATTTTGAAGCAGTAGCCATAGATCCTATAGCTTACACAGACGGGGAGAAATACACTGTGGAAGTTGTATCAAAAGACCCATCAGGGAGTTCTTCGATATCCGTCAAAGAAAATGAGGCTCCCGAATAGTTTTTCTTTGACATTTTTTATCTTAACCCTATCTGTTTGGTTTATGTTACATCTATTGCATCTAACCTGCCAAGAAGATTACAAGTTAATTTTTGGAAAAAGTATAAACAAATGAAAATGGTTTACAGGAAACAGGGAAAATTATATTTAGTTACGTTATTATTATTCAGTTACTTGGTCAACGCTCAAGAAGTAACAGTGATGACGTGGAATATTTGGCATGGGGGATTACACGGAAAAAAAAGTGAACAGTTCAAAAAAGATACCCTGAACACCCAAAATGTTCTAAAAGTATTGAAGAGCTATGAACCAGATGTGCTATTAATGCAAGAAACCTATTGCTGCGGAATGGAAGTTGCCAAAGAAGCGGGTTATCCATATTCATGGCGAGGTAGCTCTAATCTATCTATTCATAGCAAGTTTCCAATAGTGGACACTTTAAACATTTATAAACCTTTTAATAGTCAAGGTGTAGTTGTGGATGTTAAAGGAAAAAAGGTGCTGTGTTTTAATATTTGGTTGGATTACCTGCCTGACACTTTTAATCAATATCCTACGCATAGCCCAGAGCAAATGATTGCTGAGGAGGAACCTACTAGGGTAAAAGAGATTAAATCAATTTTGGAAGAGGTTAATAAAATTGGTGATGAAAAAGGCTATCCAATTATTATAGGTGGCGATTTTAACTCAGCTTCGCATTTAGATTGGGTCGAAAGCACAAAAAAATGGCATTTTGGAAAAGTGGTGAAATGGCCAGTTAGTAAAGTAATGGAAAATCATGGGTTTGTGGATTCGTTTAGAGAGTCCAATCCAAATCCTGAGGATACTTTACATTTTCTATCAGATGATGTGATTTCTGATCGCATAGATTATATATATTATCGTGGCGATAACATTAAGAGTAATGCTTCCAAGATTGTTTTGGAAGACCCTTTGGGAGGTTTTTTTAATTCTGATCATAGAGCTGTACTTACACAGTTTTATTTGAGGGAATGACAATTTTCACCTATTCATATAAAATGACTGGTACGATTAAAAAATACGTTATGTATGTTTTTTGTTCACTGGTGCTTTCCAAAGTAAGTTTCGGTCAGGATAACACGATACTTCTATGGCAGAACAAGGTGCCAAATCAAAATCAAAGTCAAGAAGTAGAGTCACAAAATAAAGATGATATATTTTGGATTGAAAACGTTCAAAACCCCACTTTGGAAGTGTTTTTGCCCGCTAAGAGAAACTCAACGGGTAAGGCCATTATAATTTGCCCTGGTGGAGGGTATCAAGGCCTTGCCTATGATTGGGAAGGAACGGATGTAGCCAAATGGCTAAATTCAAAAGGAGTGGCGGCCTTCGTGTTGAAGTATCGATTACCGGGTTCAAAATCTATAATTAATAAAAGTATAGCGCCTTTACAAGATGCTCAAAGAGCATTACGTCTGGTTAGATACCATTCCGATAAATGGAACATTAAGAAAAATCAAATCGGAATCATGGGTTTCTCCGCAGGCGGTCATCTTGCTGCTACTCTTGCTACGCGGTTCAATGCCAATCTTTCTTCCAAATATGACGAAATTGATGATGAAAGTGCAAGACCAGACTTTACGATTTTAATTTACCCGGTAATTACAATGAACGTTCCATATACACATGAAGGTTCAAAGAGGAATTTATTGGGGGAAAATCCTGATAATCAACTGGTAGCTCTTTTTTCCAACGAACTTCAAGTTACTGAAAATACGCCTCCAACATTTTTGATTCATACTTCGGACGACGAAGCTGTACCGGTTGAAAATAGTATACTGTTCTATAAGTCCTTAAGAGAACATAAGGTTCCGTCGGAAATGCACATATTTCCAAAGGGAGGGCATGGGTTCGGTTTAGCGTTAGGACAAGGATACTTACAAACTTGGACGGAAAGGCTTTCCGATTGGATGGACAATTTGGATAACCAAAACTAATAGAAACTCATTTGTTCTAAGTAAAAGATAAAGACTCTCCATTTTCATCAGACTTTGTAAAATCGCTTTATGCGCAGAGACACATATTGATTAAATATAGAATGATGATTTTAATATCTAGTGGGTTTACGCATGTAGTATCAGGTTTTTTCATATGTCTTTATTGATATGACCGTTTATCTCATAGGGTAATAATTTATAGACCCGACAATTGTTTCCGTAAACACTTATCGGCTAGAACCTCATTATAGATGGTTTTTGGTAACTATGGTAAAGGTTTTTACCTAAACGGCTATGAGAAAAATCTTCAAAAGTTTATTTTCTTCCACCGGCGTCACCATAGAAAAAGAAGTTCAAACCGTGGCTTCGAAATATGAAAAATCTGGGTTGACGTTGGCAGAGGCAGTTGAGATTAAAAAGGAAATCGAGATAGCTTTTGAACTTGACAAATTGTATAAAGGTAATTCTGTAGGGTTGGCCGATCTCTCTCAGTACATTTGCAGAGACAGATACAAGGTGTCACAGGTGCTAAATGAGTATATGTTCAAAAACTTCTACGCTATACTCAATCAATACCGCATATCTGAGGCAAAGGATTTATTGCTTTCCCATCCATCCTTAAGTGTTAAAGCCATAATGTATGAAGTGGGTTTCAACAGCAAGACCAGTTTTTATAGCGCTTTCAAAAAAGAAACCGGATTGAGTCCGAATGACTTTCGGAATTTGACGCTGTTTGCCTCTTAAACAAAAAGTATTTACCCTATTTTGATTCTTGCTCTTACTTCGACAAATGCATTAAAGAAAAAACCTGTCTTTTCTTTTTTTTAATGTTTATTGTTTGTATATCAGTGGTTTATACTTATTTGTCTTTATTGTCATAAAGCTTTTGACATAAGTACTCTTGCCAAAAAAAGTTAAAAAGAGTTCTTCCCGTTGGGGAAAGATTATTTATAAGTGCATCCCGTTTTAAAAGTACTTGTCGTGATAAATCTTCTAGTTGTTTTGTTGTGCAATTGTAAAGGTAAGGCGGTGAGAGGCTTTACTACCTATAAATAATTAGACTTTCCATTAAAGTTTTGTTTTCGTACTAGGGAGTATTATTTGAATTAGCTATCAAAACATCTTCTCCCGCCTACCTTTCTCAGTTGCGCTAACTCATTAATTACTAACAAAACTTTTAGTTCTATGAAAGTAAAAAAGCTATTTGGGACATTAGTGCTGGCATTATTTTGTGTAGCCTTCATGAGATCTCAAGAAAAAACAATTACAGGTACCATTGTAGATCAAGTTGGTATTCCCTTGCCTGGGGTAAATATCGTGGTTCAGGGTACCAGCGTTGGTACGCAATCGGATTTTGATGGTAACTATGCCATTTCGGCCAGCCCGGGTCAAACATTGGAATTTTCCTATATCGGGCAAAAAACAATAACACGGACCATTGGTGGACAAAGTGTTATTGATGTTCAAATGGAAGAAGATGCCCAAGCTCTCGAAGAGGTTGTTGTTACAGGTAACGCCTCTGGTAAGTCCTTAAAAGAATTGAGCTTTGCCTTGGGACAGGTCAAAAATGAATTGCTGGAAAATGTACCGGCCACCTCGGCGGCGGCGGCACTTCAAGGTAAAATTTCGGGTATTTCAATTTCTTCTCCAGGTGGACAGCCGGGAAGTAATGTGGCAATTCAGTTAAGAACGGCAAACTCCCTTGCAACCGGTCAAGACCCATTGGTAATTGTGGATGGCGTTATACTCGAAGGAGGATTGGCTGATATCAACACTGAGGATATTGATAGAATAGAGGTTGCAAAAGGTGCAGCTGGTGCTTCTTTGTATGGATCACGTGCTGCAAATGGTGTAATCCAAATTTTTACCAAAAGAGGTAAGGGGAATAATAAAATCAATGTAACCTATAGAAACGAACTAGGGTTGAAAGAGATAAACAGCAAGTATGATTTGTCTACAACCCATAGGTTTAAATTGACAGATGATGGATCGGCATTTGACCTTTCCAGTGGATCTCGTGAGGTTGATGATGATGGTTTGAGCGATAACCGATACCCCATTAGTAGTATTTTTGATTACCAAGATGAAATATTCACAAAAGGAGTTTTCAACACACACTATGCTTCCGTTTCTGGTGGGGATGAAAAGACTAGATATCTTTTTTCTTACCAAAGACTTCAAGATGAGGGAATCTATGTACTGGTAGACGATTACAGACGTGATAACTTTAGATTAAATCTTGATAACAACCTATCGGATAAGATCAGTTTAAAAACATCGTTGTTTTACAGTAATTCCAACAGAGATGCCGCAATTAATTCAGGTACTACAGTGGGAATATTGTTTCCTGCCTTGATTACGGAGCCAATTTATAATTGGAATGCAGTGAATGAGGAAGATGGGAGTCCGTATAATTTTGACAGTAATACATTTGATCCAAACATCAAGAATCCGTTGTATACATTGGCAAATAATGATAGAACAGAGAAAAGAAACAGGGTTCTTGGAAATATTTCATTGGATTACAGAATAACACCATGGTTGAAATTAAATGGACAGTATTCGTATGACTTTGAAAACAACTCTTTTGAAGACTATATTCCAAAAGGGTATTTGTCAGATGATCCCGATGGTCAAGCCCAGAATATTGGATTTATTCAACGATCCAATTTTAACGGTAGAGCTCAGAACACTAGATTCAATGCGTTGTTCTCTCCTTTTGATGTGGATTCAGATTTCAACTTAGCATTGAGGTTGAGTTACCTTCACGAGCGTTATGAAAGTGAGTTTAACAATTCAGAAGGTTATAACTTGGCCGTTTCTGGTATTCGCTCTTTGGACAATATCTCGGATGAGCCTTCGGTTTCATCGCAAGCGCAAGAAATACTGACAGATAGTTATTTTGTCATTGCGGATTTTGATTATAAAGGAAAATATATATTCAGTGGTGTTGCCAGAAGGGAAGGTTCATCTCTTTTCGGACCAAACACCAGATGGGCAAATTACTTTAGGTCAAGTGTGGCCTATCGCTTAACAGAGGATATTGAAATTCCTGGAATTCAGGAACTGAAGCTAAGAGCTTCCTATGGTACTGCGGGTATCAGACCTACCTATGAAATGCGTTTCGAAACTTTCCAACTTAGGAATGGCTCACCATCGAGGGCAACAATAGGTAACAACGACTTAAAGCCAGCCAAAACAGGAGAGCTTGAGCTAGGTATAAACATGAATTTCTTAGATCGTTTTTCGTTCGAATTCAATTATGTAAGAGCGAAGACCGAAGATCAGATTCTTAGGGTACCGCTATCTGCAGCAGCTGGATTTAGTGCACAATGGAGAAACGCAGGTGAGATAGATGCCACAACTTATGAGGCGTCATTAAACGCTAGTATTATAAGGAGCAAAAATGTTTCGTGGGATTTAGGTATTGTATGGGACAAATCTGAGCAGAAAATCAGCCGTTTGGATGTTCCTGCATATTTAACAGGTCCGGGAACCCAAGAAACAACTCTCTTTAGAATTGAGCAAGGGCAGAATTTTGGGGTAATGTATGGTAATGAATTCATAAGGAGTTTGTCTGACTTACCAGCGGGATTAAACCCAGGTGATTATGTGATAAACAGTGATGGTTATGTAGTAGATCAGGCGACTGGTGAAACCCCCGTAAGAAGATCCGATGCATCAGGCAATGAGTTCTTTGTGATTGGAGATATAACTCCTGATTTTAGAATGGGTATCAATACCACCTTTAATTATAAGAACTTGTCTCTTTATGCCTTGGTCGATTGGAAACAAGGTGGGGATATTTACAACAAAACCAAACAATGGTTGTATCGTGATGGAAGACATACTGATATAAATAGCGGACTTCCATATAATTTCTATCAGGGCCTTTACAATGTTAATTTACCTAGTTCCGCCTTTGTGGAGGATGGTACTTTTGTAAAACTAAGAGAATTGTCCCTCTACTATACTCTTAAGGGAGAAACATTGGGCAATGTTGGTAACTTTATGGATTCTGTAAGGTTTGGTTTGGTAGGCAGAAACTTATTGACGTTTACAAAATACTCTGGTTTTGATCCGGAAATCACACACCAACCAGAATCCAACAGGGCTAATTTGACGACTCGTGACACGGACGGTATTGGAAACGACCCCAATACACCAGGAGGAGATCCGAACATCTTTAAGGTAGACAACTTTCCTTATCCAACTACCAGAACGTATAGCTTCTCCGTTCAATTAACATTTTAAAAAAAATAGAAATGAAAAGATTAATTCGTAATAAAGTTCTATTTCTTGGTTTTTTGATTTTATCCTTTTCATGTACCGAGGAAATAGACAAAGTAGTAAATCAGAACAATCCAGATAGGTCGCAGGTATTGGCCAATGGATCTGACTTGATAGGTATAGTCAGCGGTGGCTTTGTAAGCTGGTGGCAGGCAAATAATAGAGACCTTTATCCAGCGGTCGCTGTGGCCGGGGATATTGCAACATGCTCTTGGGGTAACTTTGGAATGCAGGTTTTGTCCAATGAGCCAAGAAACCCGATATTGAATGCGGCCTCATGGGCAGATGCAGCGGTCCTCGAACAACCATGGCAAGGAAATTACGCTGCAGTATCTTCTGCTAATGATGTTATCAATGCCATTAATAATAATGGAATTACCTGGGTGGTTGGAGGTATTGACAATACACCAATGGTCTTGGCGGCGGCTCACCTTCTAAGAGGTTTTTCCTATGGTTATTTAGGGTTGCTGTTTGAAAAAGGATTCATTGTGGATGAAAATACGGATATTTCACAGAAACTACCTTTTGTAGGATATGATGAACTGATTGCACAAGCAATTAGCGATTTAGATGCGGTAATTGCGCTTGCAAACTCAAACTCTTTTGAAATTCCAAATACGGTGATTAATGGGGTGTCGCTTCCCACGGATGACTTGATCAAGTTGTGTAATTCATTTAAAGCTCGATTTATTGTGCAATCTGCGCGCAACATGGACGAAACAAACGCAATTGACTGGAATGCCATTAAAACATATACAGAAAATGGAATAACGGAGGATTTCGGACCTACCGGAGACAATGGAATCAGTTGGTGGAACAACGCCAATGTGTTGATGGATTCTTCGAACGGTTTTGGAGCTTTTGGCGGTAGATTGGATATGCGATTGGTGCACTTGCTTGACCCGAATCAACCGGAATTCTTCCCAGCGACCTCTGGGTCTACTTTAGCAAACCCTGAAATGACTACTGATGACGCTAGGGTTGGAGATGGTAGGGATTTTGAGTTTAGGTCGGATATCCTTTTTAGAGCAGAAAGAGGAAGATTCCATTTTTCACATTATTTCCATACCAGAAATCTGTATGATGAGGGCTTTTCCGATGGAGCGGATGCCAAACAAATAAAAACCTTTATGTTGGAAGACAATAGGTTATTGTTGGCAGAAGCGAAGGCAAGGATGAACGACGCTACTTCTGTGGATGATGTCAACGCGGGATCAAGAGTGACTCGTGGTGAGTTGACTCCTTTGGCTGGCGGAGCATCACAGCAAGAAATATTGGATGCTATTTTTTACGAGAGATATATTGAGTTGTTCAACACTGCTGTGGGAAGTGGTTTCTTTGACAGAAGAAGAACCAACGATTTGCAAATAGGCACGTTTAGGCATTTCCCGGTTCCTGCCACGGAGCTTGAGGTGTTGGAAGAAGAATTGTACACGCTAGGTGGAGTTGCTGCTGACCCAACGGGGACAGTGCCTCATTATAATATTGCTGCAGCACCAGCTAGAACAGACGATACAGATATACCTACCTTTAATTGATGTAATTAAATTCAATATTGGAGCAAAGGGGCTTTTATTATAATAAAAGCCCCTTTCTTTTTAATGATTCCAATAAAAGGGCATGGGTATACGAGTACATTTTTGGTTCAATCCCTTAGTCAAAGTATCTTTGCCAAAATTATATTCATTTGATTGCGACTATTTGTAGAAAGGCACATTTTAACGCAGCTCATAGGCTCCACAATCCGAACTGGAGCGATGAAAAAAATGTAGCGGTGTTTGGGAAGTGCAACAGTAAGTATTATCATGGTCATAATTTTGACCTTGAGGTCAGAATTAGGGGAGAGATTGATCCAGATACTGGTTTTGTGATGGATTTGGCCAAACTTGGGAATCTTATCCACGATGAAGTTGAAGAACGCTTCGACCATAAAAACTTAAACGTAGACTGTCCTGAATTTGCCGATTTATATCCTACAACAGAATATTTTGTCAAGATCATCTACGATATCCTTAAACCCAAGCTTAAAAAAAGTCATCTATTGCATATTACTTTGCACGAAACAGAAAAGAATTCGGCAGAATATGGAGATTGGTAACAATTTTACGATATTGCACTCCATTTTCAAGGGATATTAGCTCAGTTGGTTTAGAGCGCTGCCTTGACAGGGCAGAGGTCACTGGTTCGAATCCAGTATATCCCACAAAACAGGACTTCTTCCATTTCTGGATGAAGTCTTTTTACATTATTTCCCCTTGCTGTTTCGAAACCTTAGGATACATCTTCTGTTTAAAATCTGAGATTTCATCTTTTAATCTTGTATTGGCTTTTTCCAACAGCTCATTTTGATGTTTCATAATGCTCAACAAATCATGCATTGCATTAAGATTTTCCAATTGGGCATAAACCACTTTTTCAAGGTCTGCTTTGGTGTATCGAATACTCATAATTATGTTTTTAATTTCTAATAAAAATCTTTTAACGTTTGTTTATCTCCTTTTAAAGCATTTCAAAGTTATATAAAGATTTTTAAATCTCCTAATAAAGCATATTTTAATGCTTATGACATTTATTTTTCTTAGTTATTTTTATTATAGAATCATTGCATTTAATATGAGTAAGCCAGTTTATAATAGGATTAAAGCGGTATTAGCTGAAAAAGGAAAAACCAACAATTGGTTGGCAAATGAGTTGGATATGAATACCAATACTATTTCAAAATGGTGTAGAAATGATATGCAACCAAGAATTGAAAATTTGTTCCTTGTGGCCACTGTTTTAGACGTAGATGTGAGGGAACTTTTGATTTCAACTAAAAAGTGAATGCTAAAAAGCTTTTCCAGTTTAAATTAACTGCCGTTTGTACATTTAAAAAACAAACTGTTCCTCCTTTAAAGGTTGATTGCACAAGTTTGTGACTTTCCAAACCATTTTACCCGATTCTGTGCTGCCAAAACATAAATGCGATCTCTAATTTCTTTGGGGATATACAAAAGAGCTGTCCCTGCGAATTGCCATTTTGGTATTTTGGAAAGAATGCGTAAAAATCCATTTGAACGGGTATGTTTGCCTTCTTCATCAAAAAGTATGACCGTATCTAGTTGTTGGGTGGGAAACCCATTGCCAATTAAAAGTTGTTGACCTAATGGGGATTGAAAGGCGACCATTTGAAATTGGTTTTTAGGAGCGAATTTTAATAACCATCCTACAACACCATTGCACAGATTGCATTCGCCATCAAAAACAATTATATCTTTCATAACACGAGGGCATTTTTCAATTACTAGGTCGAAAAAAATGCTCTTTCATTATGGAATTATGCTTTATTTAAGAATATTGTATGGTCAGAGTAGTTTTAAAACTCGCTCAAGGGCCATACCTCTAGAGCCTTTTATTAAGAGGGAACCTTTTTTAGGGGGATTGGCTTTTATATATTTTTGAAGATTATCAAATGATTTGAATTTTGCATAGGCGGTTTTAGTATTATAAAAGTTCTCGCCTACAAGAAACACATTGGGAAAATCCAAGACATGGGCTAAATCTACGATGGATTGATGTTCTTTGGAAGCCTCACTTCCAAGTTCAAACATATCACCAAGAATCAGCGTTTTATCCGTACCCTGAATGATTTTGAAGTTTTCCAAAGCCAACTTCATACTAGATGGATTGGCATTGTAGGCATCCAAAATAACTTTAAACCCTTTTTTTTCTATTATTTGCGAACGATTATTGGTGGGTACATAAGATTCTAGTGCGGACTTAATGTCTTGCATAGGAACATTGAAATACTTTCCCATAGTGATAGCAATGCAGCAGTTGGTGAAGTTATAGTTGCCAACCAACTGTGTTGAAATTTTAGCACCCTCAACTTTGATGGTAACAAAAGGGTTGCATTCTGTCAGTTCTATATTGAAGTATTCTGGATCACTGGTGCTGAATCCTATTTTTTTGATATAGCTGGACAGTTTTTTAAACTGTATAGGGTCATCAGCATTTAAGAAAATGTTCTTTTTGTTTGGAATTAGGTAACGATAAAGTTCACTTTTACCTTCAATAACACCTTCAATACCGCCAAAACCTTCAAGATGTGCTTTGCCAAAATTGGTGATATACCCAAAATCAGGTTGGGCCATATCGCATAAAGAAGCTATTTCACCTTTATGATTGGCCCCCATTTCGACCACTGCAAGTTCGGTGTCGGATTGAATGGTCAATAAGGTGAGAGGTACTCCGATATGGTTGTTAAGATTGCCTTTTGTGGCAATCGTGTTGTATTTTTTTGAAAGTACCGCATGTATTAACTCCTTTGTAGTGGTTTTACCATTACTTCCGGTTAAGGAAATCACTCTGGCTTTGCAGTGATTCCTATGGTAAGTAGATAACTTTTGAAGGGTTTCAAGCACATTTTCGACCAGCAAACATTTCTCCGAAACTTTAAATTTGGTGTCATCGATAATGGCATATGCCGCGCCTTTTTCCAAAGCTTGCCCAGCAAACTCATTTCCATTAAAATTTGGCCCCTTAAGTGCAAAAAAAAGACAGTTTTCAGTTATTTTACGAGTATCCGTGCAAGGAAAGGGGTGTTCCAAGAAAATCGAATGAAGTTGTTCCAATGTCATAAATCGAAGATATAAAAAAGCCCTGATGTTAATCAGGGCTTTTCTTTGAATTTTATCTAAAGCTTATTTCGCTTTTTTATGTCGAATTGTTTTGTTTTTGGATTTGGATTTAGACCCAACTCGTGACATGGCACATCTGAATCCGATATCGTCTGTAGCCATATATTGTGGTAAATATCTCCGTTGTGCAGGATCCAACCAAAACGCGCGATCTCTCCAAGAACCACCTTTATATACCCTTACTTCGTCATTGATTAGGGAAGTACGATAGTTAGAGGTGTCATACTGTCTAATTAGTTTGCCAGTAGAATCACGTTCAACCTTATGTTTTGGTGAGTCGTACATTTTTCTATTGTCAGATTCATCGCTGAATCTTTCGAAGAATCGTGAAGAACCTGGGTCACCATCTCGATAACCACGGTTGTCACTTGAGTCAAAATTAGTTCTCAAGTAGGTTTCTTCTTCTGTAACGGGAACCATTTCAATTTCTCCAGGTAGGTTTATCGCAACAATCTTACCGTTCGGGAGTGTATCGTATTTGATTTCATCACGTAAAACCTTCACCTTGCCATCTTCTCCAATGGCTTTCTTCAAGAAAATGTTTCCTCTATAGTAGTTAAAGTCACTGATTTCGTCATCAACAATCGGGCGGTATACATCAGCCACCCATTCTGATACGTTTCCTGCCATGTCATAAAGACCAAAATCGTTTGGTTTGTATGATTTTACCTCAGCGGTTATATCTGCACCATCATCTGACCATCCTGCAATACCGCCATAGTCTCCCTTGGCTTGCTTAAAGTTGGCCAATTGATCTCCGCGACCAACACGCTGTCCGTTACGAGTATAATCACCTTCCCACGGATATTTTTTTCTACCTCTGTAATTGTTGTATTCTCTTGACCCAATTAACGCCTGAGCGGCATATTCCCACTCTGTTTCTGTAGGTAATCTATACTCGGGCATAATAACACCACTGCTTCTTTTCGCAAAGGTGTTTATAGAGTCACGTTTTTGCTTTCCTTGCAATGAGTCAATCTGTCCACCATAAACAGATTCAGGGTTGTTTAGATAGGCTTCTGTGCTAAATGTGCCTCCAATTTCACCGTTTAACACTTGATACTTTGCATCTTGTGCCAAATACCCCTCTCTTTCTAGCATAGCCTCATTGACCCTGTCGGTTCTCCATTCGGCATATTGCGAAGCCTGTACCCAATTAACACCTACTACTGGATACTCCGCATATGCTGGGTGTCTTAGGTAGTTGTTGGTCATGGTTTCGTTAAAGCCCAATCGGTTTCTCCATACCAATGTGTCTGGTAACGCCCCATTATATATATTCCTGTAATTCGGGTTTTCAGGAGGATAGACTGCTTTTAGATAATCCAGATATTCCAAGTACATTACGTTGGTTACCTCTGTCTCATCCATGTAGAACGATTGCACATGTTGCTGTGTTGGGGTGTTGTTCCAATCATGCATAATATCATCCTGAACCTTACCTTTGGTAAAGGTACCACCCTCAATAAATACTGTTCCAGGAGGGGTTTCCTGCTCTTTAAAGTCAGAATTGTACTGAAATCCACCCTCTTTGGCGTTAATTTTCCAACCTGTGGCTCGAGAAACATTTTTTGATGAAGAGGATGAGGAATTTTTACAGCTTGAAAAACTTCCTGCTATAATAGCGCAAGAAAGTACAACTTTGATAAAGTGTTTTTTCATAATTTGGGCTTGAGTACTTTATATACTAGGCTTTTCCTAGCAACTTTAACTTGATTTGATTTTATCTAAAATCTATGTAACGGCTTTAAAACGACGTTTTCTCCATAATATTTTATACCTGAAAAATTAATCTTCGGGTATCATCTACCTTTTTAAACGACATTGAACCGAAATTAGTATGGGATACTCATAGTTTTAACTGTTTTAAACTCCTCTGCACGCAATGTGGGTATGCGAACTTCTTCTTTTTCTAAAGTTTTGCACAAAAAAAGGATATAAATTATAAGAATTGATAATAATGTTCGTTTACATGTAATACGTCATGAACGTATGCTATTTAAAGACGTAGGTTAAACTAAACGCTAAACGCTTAAAATGAAAAAGTTACTGATACTGGTAGTGCTTCTTGTTTTTGCCCCAAAAATGAACGCACAGCAAGAGAGAGTAATTACAACAGCAGTTCCATTTTTGACCATTGCTTCTGATGCCAGGGCTTCTGGTATGGGAGATATGGGAGTGGCAACATCTTTTGATGCATATTCCCAACAATGGAACCCTGCAAAATTTGCTTTTGCAAACCAAAAATCTGGAGTTGGGGTAAGTTATACACCTTATTTGGAAAGCATCGTAAATGATGTTTCTCTTTTAAATGCCAATTACTACAACAAAATTAATGACCGAAGTGCCTTTGCCTTTAGTTTAAGATATTTTGGTCTTGGTGATATAGAACTTCGTCAAACATTCGACCAATTAAACCCAACTTTGGTAAAGCCTAATGAGTTTGCTATTGATGGTTCGTATTCCCTTAAATTGAGCCAGACCTTTTCCATGGCTGTAGGAGGGAGATTTATCAGCTCCAATCTAAGATTCCAAGAAGGTACCCAAGATTCCCAAGCAGCCAATGCATTTGCTGTGGATATTGCAGGATTTTACCGATCTAGGGAAATCGCCTATAATAGTTTCGATGGAAGGTGGCGTGCCGGATTCAATATTTCCAATCTAGGAGGTAAAATTCAATACGATGCGGGAGGACAGGAAAACTTCTTGCCAACAAATTTGAAATTCGGTGCCGGATTTGATTTTATCTTTGATCAAGACAATGTTTTGGGACTGCACACGGAATTCAATAAGCTATTGGTGCCGACCCCAAGAGATTTTACCGGAGATGGTCAAATTACGGCGGAAGACAACGACGAATATCAACAAATAGGATTCTTTAGCGGAGCATTCGAATCTTTGGGAGATGCCCCGGATGGCTTTGGTGAAGAATTGAAAGAAATAACTTGGGCCTTAGGGGCAGAGTATAAGTACATGAATGCTTTTATGCTTAGAACGGGTTATTTTAATGAAAGTGAGGATAAAGGTTCAAGAAAGTTTTTTACCCTTGGAGCAGGATTTCAGTTTAAATCGGCACAGATAGATTTATCTTACCTGTTTTCAACTTCACAAGTGAAAAACCCATTGGAAAATACCCTACGCTTTTCACTTACCTTTAATTTTGGTGAAGAGTTCGTAAACGATTAGGAAAGAAACAACATAAATATTCGAAAACCTGTCGATCGACAGGTTTTCTTATTTTTGGATAATACCTTACCATAACCATGCAGAAAAAACAGATTGGTTTTGAACTTTCCATATATGAAAGCCCTGATGAGCTTTCACAAATCGAGCAAAAATTGTTAAGTGAAGCCGAAGCTGCACGGGAAAACGCATATTCCCCCTATTCCAACTTTAAGGTGGGAGCTGCGGTGTTATTGGAGAATGGGGAGATAGTTAAGGGTAATAACCAAGAGAATGCATCATATCCTTCCGGATTGTGTGCAGAACGTGTGGCGGTCTTTCATGCAGGAGCCATATATCCGGGAATGGCAATAAAAACTGTTGCTATCAGTGCTACTTCAAAAGATTATGTAGTGGATTCTCCTGCGGCTCCATGTGGTAACTGCAGACAATCGATAATTGAATATGAGCAAAAACAAAAATCCCCAATTTCCATTATGCTGCGTGGAGAGGTAGGTCCCATTTACAAGTGTAATTCCATGGCCGATATTCTACCCTTGGCATTCAGTAGTTCATTTTTGAGCGATTCTTAATCCAAATTTTTCCACAAAACAGATATATATGTATTTTTGCTGTTCTCCTAAGTTGGGGAATTTCAAATAATACAATCGTTGATGAAAAAAATCACCAAAGAAGTCTACCTCAAGTGGTACGAGGACATGTTATTCTGGAGAAAGTTTGAAGACAAACTGGCCGCAGTATATATTCAACAAAAAGTTAGAGGATTTCTACATCTATATAATGGTCAAGAAGCTGTTTTGGCAGGTTCATTGCATGCGATGGATCTTACCAAAGACAGAATGATTACGGCCTATCGGAACCACGTGCAACCCATCGGAATGGGTGTGGATCCAAAAAAAGTAATGGCTGAACTTTATGGTAAGGTCACGGGTACCTCCAAAGGTAACGGGGGATCTATGCATATCTTTTCCAAAGAACACCGTTTTTACGGAGGACATGGTATCGTAGGGGGACAGATTCCACTAGGAGCAGGATTGGCTTTTGCTGATAAATATTTCAAGAGAGATGCAGTTACCCTATGTTATATGGGTGATGGAGCTGTTCGCCAAGGATCGTTGCATGAAGCATTCAATTTGGCGATGCTTTGGCAATTGCCAGTTGTATTCATTTGTGAAAACAATGGATACGCCATGGGAACCTCAGTGGCGCGAACTGCGTATACTACCGAAATCTGGAAGTTGGGATTAGGTTACGAAATGCCGAGTACAGATGTAGACGGAATGGATCCTGCTGCTGTTGCTAAGGAGGTTGATAAAGCTGTAGAAAGAGCCCGAACAGGTGGTGGACCAACTTTCTTGGAAATGAAAACATATCGTTATCGAGGTCATTCCATGTCTGATGCACAGCACTATAGAACCAAGGAAGAAGTTGAGGAGTACAAAAAGATAGATCCAATTACCCAAGTTAAGGATGTTATCTTGGAGAAGGGATATGCTACGGAAGATCAAATCAAGGAAATCGATGCAAGAGTGAAAGATTTGGTCAAGGAATGTGAGAAGTTTGCGGAAGAATCCGATTTTCCACCAATCGAACAGATGTACGATACTGTATACGAACAAGAAGACTATCCATTTTTACAACATAAATTATAAGTAGATGGCAGAAGTAATCAACATGCCTAGGTTGAGCGATACCATGGAAGAAGGTACTGTGGCAAAATGGCTCAAAAAAGTAGGGGATAAAGTAGAGGAAGGTGATATTTTGGCTGAAATCGAAACGGACAAGGCGACTATGGAATTTGAATCCTTCCACGAAGGTACTTTGCTCCATATTGGCATAGAAGAAGGAGATGGAGCGCCAGTTGATTCACTTTTAGCCATTATTGGAGAAGAAGGGGAGGATATTTCTACTTTGTTAAACGGCGAAGGTGGAACACAGCCCGCTGTTGATGCTCCAGCAGTCGTCGAAAATGCTCCTGAAGCACCTGCTGCTCCTGTGGCAACAAGTGTTGCGATTCCCGAAGGAGTTGAGATAGTTAAAATGCCTCGTTTGAGCGATACCATGGAGGAAGGTACTGTTGCCTCTTGGTTGAAAAAAGTTGGGGATGCTGTGGAAGAAGGTGATATTTTGGCCGAAATCGAGACAGATAAGGCGACGATGGAATTTGAATCCTTCTACTCAGGTACCCTTTTGCATATAGGAATTCAAGAAGGTAAATCTGCTCCTGTGGATGAGGTATTGGCTGTTATTGGCCCTGAAGGTACAGATGTGAACGCCGTATTGAATGCCCCTGCAGGCGCTGCAGTTGCAGAAAGTGCTCCAAAAGCGGAAGCTACTCCAGAGGCACCTAAAGCACAACAGTCCGCTCCGGAAGTGATATCTTCCCAAAACGGACAACGTATATTAGCTTCACCTTTGGCTAAAAAGATAGCTGTTGAAAAAGGAATTAATTTGGCAGATGTAAAAGGTTCTGGGGATCACGGTAGAATCGTAAAAAGGGATGTGGAGAATTTCCAACCAACCCAAGCCCCTGTTTCAGCACCGGCTGTTTCCGCACCTGCAGAAACCGCTGCTCCTATAGCTGCACCGATTAACCTACCTGTTGGAGAAGAGGGCATGGAAGAGGTTAAAAACTCCAACATGCGTAAGGCGATAACTAAGCATTTAAGTGCTTCCAAGTTTACTGCACCTCATTTTTACCTTACCATTGAGGTGGATATGGATAACGCCAAGGCATCTAGGGCGCAGATCAACAACTTGCCCGACACCAAGGTTTCTTTTAACGATATGGTGCTAAAGGCCTGTGCTATGGCCTTGAAGAAGCATCCGCAGGTAAATACAACTTGGACAGATGATGCCACTATTTTCAAACACCATATCCATATGGGTGTTGCTGTGGCTGTTGATGAAGGTTTGGTGGTTCCCGTGGTCAAATTTGCCGATCAATTAACATTGACCCAGATTGGGGCTGCTGTGAAAGATTTGGCAGGTAGGGCACGTACCAAAAAGATAAAACCGGACGAAATGGAAGGAAGTACTTTTACAGTGTCTAACCTAGGAATGTTCGGAATTCAGGAATTTACATCTATCATAAATAAACCCAATTCAGCGATTTTATCCGTTGGAGCCATTGTTGAAAAACCAGTGGTAAAAAACGGGGAGATTGTTGTAGGAAACACTATGAAAGTGACTTTAGCCTGTGATCATAGAACCGTTGACGGTGCTGTAGGAGCACAGTTCTTACAGACATTGAGAGCTTACTTGGAAAATCCAGTGACTATGTTGGCCTAAATTTTTATTGTCACACTGAGCTTGTCGAAGTGTGTATAACATAATAATATTAAAGCATCCTTTTAGGATGCTTTTTTTATCTTTAAAAAATTCAAAAAACAGAACAATGAAAAAACTGAGCTGTGCTATCAGCGCCCTATTTTTAGTAAGTTGTGGTTCTACCCAATTGGTTGAAACAAAAACCTCACCCGCAGGACCTGATGGAGTTCAAGGCAAAATAGTTGAAGAAAAGCCCACGGTTAAAACGGTAGATGCTACTGGTACTACTTTTACAGATGCTGATCGTGTCGGAGAGATTATGAATTATCTAGCTTCCGACGATCTTAAAGGACGGGATTCTGGCAGCGAAGGCATAGAAATGGCGGCCAACTATATTAAAAATTATTTTAAGAGCTATCAGGTAAAGCCCTATTTCGATTCCTATTTAGATACACTTTCCAACTTCAAAAAAACATCTTATAACGTTGTGGGGGTGGTTGAGGGCAATGACCCTGATTTGAAGAAGGAATACATCGTGATAGGGGCACATTATGACCATATCGGGACCATTGCTCCCGAAAATGGGGACTTTATTGCAAATGGAGCTAATGATAATGCCTCGGGGACCACAACCGTAATGGAACTGGCCCGTTATTTTGGAACTAAAAAGAACAACAAAAGAAGTTTGATTTTTGCCCTATTCAGTGCTGAGGAAAAAGGATTGTTAGGTTCGGAGCATCTGGCTAAAAAAATGAAGGAGCAAGACCTGAATTTATATACAATGCTCAATTTTGAGATGACTGGAGTTCCTTTAAAAGGCAAAGATTATTTTGTATATATCACAGGATATGACAATTCAAACTTAGCGGAAGTGAGCAACACATATGCTAAGGAAAATCTGGTAGGTTTTTTACCAACTGCAAAGGAATATAACTTGTTCCAACGTTCGGATAACTATCCATTTCATAAACAGTTTGGAGTGCCATCCCATACCTACTGTACTTTTGACTTTACCAACTTTGCGCACTATCATAAGGTCGGTGATGAAGTTGACCTGATGGATTTTGGACATATGGCCGCCTTTGTGAACAAAATAATTCCAGTCTTAGAAGGAATTGCCAATGCACCAACCCAAGAAATTAAGATTACTTCAAAGTAGAATAATAATCTAGCACAGTCAAGAAGTCGTAATATGTCAAACATTATTATAACAGGCACCAGCAGGGGTATTGGGTTTGAGTTGGTGCAACTTTTTGCGAAAGAAGGACATCGGGTTTTGGCCCTATCTAGGAACGAAACACCCATCAGCAATTTAAACCTACCCAATGTCCATACCTTTCCTTTTGATTTATCAAATCCCAGTGATTTTAAAAAAGTAACTGATTTTCTCCAACAATGGGGTGGGGTTGACGTATTGATAAATAATGCTGGAAGTTTGTTGAACAAGCCTTTTTTAGAAACTTCTCCTTCGGAATTTGAGGAAGTTTACAAAGTAAATGTGTTCGGAGTGGCCGAAATGACGCGAACAGTGCTCCCAAAAATGGGCAAGACCGGGCATGTGGTGACCATTAGCTCTATGGGCGGTGTCCAAGGAAGTATGAAATTTCCGGGACTTTCAGCATATAGTTCCAGTAAAGGGGCAGTAATTACCTTAACCGAACTTTGGGCGGAGGAATTTAAAGAAACAGGCCCCAGTTTTAACGTTTTGGCCATTGGTGCCGTACAGACCGAAATGTTGGCTGAAGCCTTTCCGGGCTACCAGGCACCAGTTACTGCCTTGGAGATGGCGACCTATATCAAAGATTTTACCTTAACGGGACATAAACTTTATAATGGAAAACTGCTTCAGGTAAGTAATAGTACTCCTTGATGGGTTTGATTTTCAGATGTCAACCTGAACTAGTTTCAGGTTCTCACATATAGGTTTTTCAGCTTGTTTTTATTCTTTATTTATCTTTTTATTGAATCTTGATATTATCTTATCTAATTCCTGCCCATAAATCAATTTAGCATTTTCATAAACCTGGTTTTTTGATAATTCGATGAACTTTTCTTTATCTATAGAAATTAAGTGTTCAACAAAAGCTCCTGCAACAGGATAAATCACTTCTTCGGAATAAGTTTCCCCATCAATCCATAACTTCTTAACGTCAATTTCCTTATTGTTGGCGACCCGTTTTGCTTGGAGTATTCTATTTTTATTGGAATGGTCAAAATAGACTCCAATGCCTTCGTTAATGAATCGGGTTCTTTCAATATTATTACTAATCCAAAATGATATATTGTGTGCTATTTCGTGACCTTTTGTTTGATTTGGTCGATTATGGGAAATGCAGTACTGTGGATTTGTAAATCCTAAGGGCGTACCTAAAATTCTTATTGCTTCTTCATTGGACTTCCAGACGAAAAAGTCAATCTTTTTTGGCAAATTCGATAAGAAGAAAGAGTTTATGTTCATGAATACTCTTTCCCTTTCTTTTATGTACTTTTTCTTATCGTTTATCTTTACCCCTTCTTGAAAATGAAAAATGACATTTTGTCCCTCTATCGTTTTCCATTCTTCGTAATATTCTCCAAAACCAAACAATAAGGCTAATCTCCTGAGTTTTTTGTTTGAGTTTTGAGTGCCCTTATAATTAAGCGATTCTTTAAAATGTTTGTAGGCTTCATTTTTATTTCCAAGGGCAAAATGAGATTCCATTAGTTCTATGTTTGCCCATGCAAATTGCCAACCTTTTTCGCAATTATCAATCGCTTTATGCAAATAGGGGATCGCATTTTTGAAATTGTTCGACAGATTGTATGATTTTCCGATTACCAATAGTCCGTCATAATCATTTGGATGCAATTCAACAAGTTGTTTGCCAAGTTCGATTGCCTTTTCATATTCCCTGTTTTTAAAAGCTAAGCTTATCTCATTTTTTTGAGCGTAGGAAGGAAGATATAGGCAAATTAAAAAAACAGCCTGAAGGTATTTTTTCATAATTGAATTTTTTGTGCAAGCATAGAACTAAAGTAATTCTATATAGATATTCGCTGAAATGTGGCCAGGAATAATTTGAGATACCATATCTACTTCCGTTTTTTTCTCAACTTTTTGATTTCTTCTATAGTAAGTCCAGTAAATTCTACAATTTTCTCCACAGGCTCGCCGGCACTTTTCATGCTTCTTGCTATTTCAATGCTTCTTTTTTGCTCGGCAATTTCTGAAGCCTCCTTTTTAAATCGCTTTTCCAGAATATATGATGGCACGTATTGGGTGCTTTCTTCAAGTTTTTCCATGAGTCCAATATCCTTAAAGCTCAAATAACTTGTAGAGGAAATAATCAAATGATCAAGCACAGGAGTGTTTACGATGATTCCCACTTGAATCAGTCGATCGGTGGTATCCTTATCAGATGCAGAAGGTTTAAGTTCTCCTGAAGGATGGTTATGGCACAGAATAATCTTTACCGCTCTTTTTTGTAGTGCCAGACTAAAAACTTCCATTGGGTCTGCTATAGAACGGTTTACGGTTCCTAAACTGATCAATTCTATAAAAAGAATACGGTTATTGGTCTCTAGTCCAATTACCCAGAAATGCTCTCGATTCAGATCTATCTTGTCCTCACGCAAAAGAATCATACGCATGATTTCATACAAATCATCCGAGTTTAAAATCTTAATTCGTTCGGCTTCGGTAAGTTTAATGTCCATCGACTAAAGATAATGTTTTGTGGTTTTTTCTGTTTGAGGTAGATAAATTCAAATTTAGAAAAAATAACTACAGATTTTTCCTTCCAAAACAAACCAACCTATAACTTTGTTGGAAGTGAATACTACCTTACAAAAATATTTGCCTGAATGTGCAGTAAATCCATGTTTTGAATTGATCAAAACCCATGGGGTTCATTTAAAGGTGGTGAACCATCGAGTGACCAGACATGGCGATTATAGGATATTGTCCAATGGTCTTCACCAGATTACCGTGAATGCCTCCCTCAATAAATATCGTTTTTTGATTACGCTTATTCACGAAATTGCCCATCTGGTGGCCTTTGAAAAATACGGTAGACGTATAAAACCACATGGCTTGGAATGGAAGCAAACCTTTCAACATTTAATGATTCCTTTTATACGTCCAGATGTATTCCCGTCCCAGTTACTGCCTGTAATTGCAAATCATTTTAAGAATCCGAAGGCAAGCAGTAGTACGGACGCTCGTTTATCCATTGCATTAAAAGCTTTTGACGAGGGAGAACGTAGAAACAGTTATGTTTACGAAATACCAAAAGGCAGTACTTTTCGGTTATATAATGGCAAACTCTTTAAAAAAGGAGAGAAAAGGGTAAAGCGTTATGAATGTGTGGAGTTGGCATCGGGGAGGTTATATTTGTTCCAACCGAATGCCGAGGTAGAGTTGATACAATAATGTCACTTCGAGCGCAGTTGAGAAGTAAATAAGGTTTCGACTGCACTCAATCTGACAAATCGAATATATAAAATAGGTTGTCATTTCGAACGCATGTGAGAAATCTAAAGAAGTTCATCAGCAAAGATTTCTCAATCTTCCCGATTTATTTGGGGACTCATTTCGAAATGATAGTGAAAAATAAGAACTATGAACAAAAACTATTACGCAATATTGATGGCGGGAGGTATAGGTTCTCGATTTTGGCCCGTAAGCACCTCGTCAAATCCCAAACAGTTTCATGACATGCTTGGAACTGGAAGAACTTTAATACAAAAAACATTTGATCGGTTAAATCGATTTGTTCCTGCAGAAAACATCTTGATTCTTACCAATGAACGTTATAACGATTTGGTATTAGAGCAATTACCAAAGGTAACGCAAAAACAGGTAGTGCTGGAACCAGCTATGCGCAATACTGCACCTTGTATTCTGTACGCGGCACTCAAAATTCAAAAAATGAATCCCAATGCGGTAATGATTGTGGCGCCGAGCGATCACTGGATTGAGGATGAACTGGCTTTTGAAAATGATGTTAAAGCTTGCTTTGAAAAGTGTGAAAAAGAGGAGGTGTTATGCACATTGGGTATACAACCTTCATTTCCGAACACTGGTTTTGGATATATAGAGTATGAAAAAGGTAGTGACGAAAACCTGAAAAAAGTGTCACAATTTAGGGAAAAGCCGGATTACGAAACAGCCAAAGAATTTTTGGCCCAAGGCAATTTTCTTTGGAACGCTGGGATATTTATGTGGGGAGTCAACACAATAGTGAACGCATTTAAAAACTATCAACCTGAACAATACAAATTGTTCGAATCTGGAATCTCCTTATACAATACAATAGAAGAGAAAGACTTTATTCAAGAAAACTACGGCAAAGCAAAAAACATCTCCATAGATTATGCTATCTTGGAGAAATCCAAATCTATTTTTACCCTGCCTGCTACCTTTGATTGGAACGATTTAGGAACATGGGGGGCGCTATATGACAAGCTGGATAAAGACGGAGCTAAAAATGCCGTGGTCAATAGCCAAACCCTGTTGCAAGACGCTAAGGGAAATATGATTCGTTCCCCGAAGGGCAAAGTTATAGTGGTTGATGGCCTGGAAGACTATATTATAGTTGATAAGGAAGAGGTGTTGTTGATTTATCCCAAATCAAAACAACAAAACATAAAAGAAGTGCTTAACCAGGTAAAAGATAAATTTGGTGATAAGTATGCATAATTATGAGTGAACATTTGTTTACAGGAGGAGGGAATTCTCCTGATCAGGACAGTGGAGAAAAAGTTAAAAGAGACTTTAAAGGTCTTTTGGGAAGCGTTAGAAAGTTTCTTGCCGAACTCTTGGAGGTAAGAACAAACACAGATGCTGCTGCCACCAAGGAATCGATTATAGAAGATATTCCCTTTAAGGGCCATACCTCCTGGATTCTTATTTGCTCTATTTTTATCGCTTCCATTGGACTTAATGCAAATTCCACAGCTGTGGTAATCGGAGCGATGCTGATATCCCCTTTGATGGGGCCTATTTTGGGTATGGGTCTTTCATTGGCGATTAATGATATTGATACACTCAGAAGATCACTCAAAAATTTTACGGTGATGGTGGTTTTAAGTGTGATAACTGCTTATTTGTTCTTTGCAGTTTTTCCGCTACAGGATGAGTCATCGGAGTTATTGGCGAGAACTAAACCAGATATTCGTGATGTGTTGATCGCGTTTTTTGGAGGGTTGGCCTTGGTAATTGCCAGAGCCAAAAAAGGAACCATAGCTAGCGTGATTTTTGGTGTGGCTATCGCAACTGCCCTGATGCCACCGCTTTGTACAGTTGGGTTTGGATTGGCTATTGGGAAGCCTTGGTACGCAGCCGGAGCAATGTATTTGTTTATCATCAACACAATTTTCATTGGACTTGCAACTTTTTTGGTGATTAAGTTTTTGAGGTTTCCGATGGTCAGGTATGCTAATTCCCAAAGAAGAAGATTAATAGCTCGTTTAGCCTCCATCACTGGAATCGCAGTCATGATTCCCGCCGGTTTTACGTTTTACCAGGTTTTTCAGGAGTCCTTGTTTAAAAAACAAGCTCGACAATTTTTAGGAGAGACCATTGAAGTCTATCAGTTCAACGGTGCTGGGCGATATGTTGACAATCTAACTAAAATCGATTACAATGAAAAAGGGGAGTCACTTATTGAATTGGTGGTTATGGGAGATGAACTTATCCCTGATAATGTTCTAAATACTTGGAGGGTTCAAAAGAATGAGTTTTCAAGATTAAAGGAAGCTCAGTTCAAAGTACTGCAAGGTGGTAAAGATGATTCGGAGGAAAAGTTCAATTATGTAAGCGAACTGTATGAAAAAAACAAAGCTGAATTGTTGAACAAGGATGAGCAAATTCGATTGTTGGAGGAGGAAGTCGCTACGTTAACGAAAAACGCGGGAAAGCGGATACCATTCAATAATATCAGTGCAGAAGCAAAAGCCAATTATAATAATATAGAAGGGCTGGGTTTTTCCTACCAAATCCAAACAGATTTTAAGAAGCAAGATACAGTTCCAGTTTTTGAGATAAAATGGAAAGAAGGGATTCGTCAAAACCAAAAGGATTTGGACGCGAAGAAAATGTCTGATTGGTTAAAAATCAGGATTCAAGACTCCACGGTGGTAGTCAAGGAATCGGATTAAATTTTAGATATCTGTCATCTGAGCTCCGATATCCATTAATTCCTTTCCTCAATGTACATCTGGCGAACTTTTTTGAAGAGCTCCGAAGAATAGACAAAATTAGTTACCGCTTCGTTATCCGTTTTAAAGATTTCCTTATTGGTGCCTTCCCATTCTTTATATCCATCTTTTAAAAAGATGATTTTTTCTCCAATTTCCATTACGGAGTTCATGTCATGAGTATTAATCACTGTGGTAATGTTGTATTCCTTTGTGATTTCTTGGATAAGGTTATCAATCAAAATTGCAGTTTTCGGATCTAGCCCTGAATTAGGTTCATCACAGAACAAATATTTTGGATTCATAACTATGGCCCGTGCAATGGCAACCCGTTTTTGCATTCCACCTGAGATTTCGGAAGGAAATTTTTTATGGGCATCGATAAGGTTTACACGTTCCAATACAAAATCGACCCGATCTTGCATTTCACCTTTAGATTGGTTAGTGAACATGTTTAGGGGAAACATCACATTCCCTTCCACGGTCATGGAATCAAAAAGGGCGCTTCCTTGGAATACCATACCCATTTCTTGTCTTAAGTCTCGCCTTTGATCACCCGAAAGCTCTGAATAGAATTGGCCGTTGTAGCAAATATTACCTTCTTCTGGCTCGAAAAGACCCAACAGACATTTTAAAAAGACCGTTTTTCCCGAACCACTCTGACCGATGACCAAATTGGTTTTCCCATCTTCAAAAGTAGTGCTGACCCCTTTCAGAATATGGGCATCACCAAAAGACTTATGTATGTTTTCAACCTCTATCATTAACCTAACATGAGTTGCGTAAGGATATAGTTTGTAATAATGATCACCACACTGGTCCAAACAAATGCTGTGGTACTCGCTTTACCCACTTCAAGGGCGCCACCTTTCATATACAATCCATGAAATGACGGTATGGTGGCAATAATAAATGCAAAGACAACTGTTTTTATGAAGGAATAAGTAATATGGAAGGGAATAAAATCCAATTGAAGTCCCTTTATAAATTCACCACTGGGAGCATATCCGCCAAACGCCCCTGCAATCCATCCACCTAAAATACCCACATACATGGCAATGGCCACTGCAAAAGGATAGGCCAACATGGCTATAATCTTTGGAAATACTAAATAATTAACGGAATTGACCCCCATAACTTCTAATGCATCTATCTGCTCCGTTACTTTCATGGTACCAATACTCGAGGTGATGTAAGAGCCAACCTTTCCGGCCATAATAATAGAGGTGAACGTAGGGGCGAATTCCAATATTACGGATTGTCTGGTCGCAAAACCGATAAGGCTTTTCGGAATCAGCGGGTTGTTGAGGTTCAACGCGGTTTGAATGGTAACAACTCCACCGATGAAAAAGGAAATAAATATGATAATACCCAAAGAACCAAAGATCAACTCATCGATTTCCTTTAAGATAAGGGATCTCATGACGGGCCATTTGGTTGGTTTCTTAAATACTTCCCATATCATGATGAAGTATTTCCCAATCGCTTCAAGGTATTTCATGCACCAAAAATAGACTTGCGGCCATAAAAATAACAATATTGATGTGCATTTGACCATCATTTAAATTATTTAAATGAGAGAAATGAATAGTTTTGTCCTCGCTAATCCATAACTGGCCCATGAAAAAAATCGACCTGTTACTCGTATTGTCCTTTATTTTGGTAGTGAACCTTTCCTTTGGTCAGAGAAAAAGAAGGAAAGCTGCTGAGGTAAAACCTCAACCTGTACAAATTGCTGAAACCCCAAAATTGGTGGTAGGCATCATCGTGGATCAAATGAGATACGATTATTTGAGCCGTTTTTGGAATCATTATGGCGAAGGTGGATTCAAGCGAATTGTGAATGATGGATTCAACTGTAAAAACCACCATTTTAATTATGCACCGACCAAAACAGGGCCCGGGCATGCTTCGGTTTATACGGGTACAACCCCGGCTACACATGGTATTATCGCTAATGATTGGTATGACAAGAGATTGGATAAGGAGGTATATTGCGCCTCTGACGATAGTTATGCATCGGTAGGAACAACCTCAGATGCTGGAAAAATGTCTCCACATCGAATGCTCACCACCACAATGACCGATCAGTTGCGATTGCACACACAACAAAGAGGAAAAGTGATAGCTGTTGCTTTAAAAGACCGGGGTGCGGTATTGCCGGGAGGGCATACTGCAAATGCTGCTTATTGGTTCGAAGGCGGAAATACAGGAGAATGGATTAGTAGTTCTTATTATATGCAAAATTTACCCCAATGGGTAGTTGATTTTAATGCATCGGATAGGGTGGAAGTGTACAAAAAGCCTTGGACAACTTTAAAGGATATTGCTTTGTACAGGGAAAGTGGACCTGATAACAACTCGTATGAAGGGCTGTTCGAGGAGGAGGCCACTCCCACCTTCCCGCATGATACACCCAACATGTTGGCTAAGGACAGGGATTTTGAGATTCTGAAATATACACCTTATGGAAATAGCATTACACTGGATTTTGCTTTAGAGGCCCTTCAGCAAGAAAACCTTGGAAAAGATGCCATAACAGACTTTTTGGCCATCAGTTTTTCCAGTACGGATTATGTAGGCCACAAGTTTGGGGTAAACTCCAAAGAAATACAAGATACTTACCTGCGGTTGGACCTTGATTTGGAAAGATTGTTCAACCAATTGGATCAAAAAGTTGGAGTGGGTGAGTACACAGTGTTCCTTACTGCAGACCACGGAGCGGTACATGTTCCTTCGTATTTAAGAAGTCAAAAAATACCAGCAGGATATTTAGATTTAGAGGGTATGCAAAACAAGTTCAAGGAATATGTAAAATATACATACGGCACAACCGATATGATCAAACATATGTCAGATTCCCAAGTCTTTTTGGATCATAAGATTATATCCAATTTGGATATGGACCTAAAAAGTGTTCAGGAGGATATCGCTCTTGAACTTTTGGATTACGAAGGAGTCAACGAAACCTATACAGCTTATCAGCTTTGGCAGAATGAGTACAACCATGGTATACCCCATTTGCTTCAAAATGGATGGAACCAAAAACGTTCTGGTGATGTACTTATAGTGAAGCGCCCGGGATTTGCACATTATCATTCAACAGGCTCTACACATGGATCGCCAATGATGTATGATACCCATACACCACTGTTATTGTTTGGCAAGGGAATAAAAAAGGGAAGTACGTTTAATAGGACCGAGATTCCAGATATCGCCCCTACAATAGCCGCTTTATTGGGTATGGCTTTTCCCAATGGAACCACTGGGGAGCCTATTGCGGAGGTTTTGGAATAGGGGCGTCAAGTGTGCATGAACCATGATTGCTATTGGATTATGATGGCGTAATTTGAGTTTCCATGGCTAAAAATCAGTATTTCTTCATTTAGGGAAAGAAAAACTTGTCTTTTATCGGAATTATTTTTCATGAGTTTTTCCAGGTGAAGCAATATACTTTACTCCAAAAGAAAATACAAAATCAGTTAACGGAATATCATTGCTATAATAGGGATTGGAATGTTGACTTTTTAGCTTTTTTAATCATCTTTCCAATTGTTAAAAAGTTCATCCAAACGATGTTCCGTGGGGTTATGGTAAAGGGATTTTACATGGTCCTTCCATTCGCCCAAACATCGGAACCTTTTAAGGCATTTTCCAGTTGCGAAATACAATACCCACTTACTCTCCACATATCTCTACCGTGCAGGGTATGGCATTATCATAATCTTCTTGGGTGAGCTCCATAGTATAGATAGTGGGTGTTTCCTGCGCGTAATTGGAGATTCTAAAAATATTCCTTTCATTTGGTATGAATATCCTATTGTCCTGGTCATATGAATAAATCAAATATCTGTCGCCTAGTACTATAATTGCGGAATCGCCAATTGGGTTTGGATATAAAGGGACAAAATCTTCCAATAATTGTAAACTCCCATCATTAATTACAAATCCGAAAGGAGTATTTGGGTCAAGAAATGTTGTTTCGGAAAGAAGATTACCTGAACTCTTCTCATATATCTTGACTTTCATATTTTGACTTGTTTCATTATTTATAATAAAGGAATTTGTTTTCATCCCCTCTTCATCAGGACAACCATATAAGACTAGCAGAGACAATACGAATGGTAACTGTTTGGCTTTTTTAATCATCTTTCCAATTGTTAAAAAGTTCGTCCAAATGATGTTCCGTTGGGTTATTGTATAGGGATTTTACACGGTCCTTCCATTCACCCCATACGTCGGAACCTTTTAAAGCATTTTCCAACTGTCTAATTGAATAACCACTTACTCTATCATTAGGGTAGTCAGCCCCATATATTGAACGTTGATTATCAGTGTCAGTCATGTCATATCCACAGGAAGTATAATAATTGTTATCGATGATTCTAACCAATTGAAAATCATTATCTATATAGCTATAGTTACTTAAATACTTCTCCCGGTACAGTTTTCGGGTAAGGTAAATTTCTACAGTGGTGGCCCAGGTTTCCAACAGGCGCCTAGCACGTTTGTTATGGCGTTTCATGCCCACGGTTTTTGCTTCTATGTAGCCTTTCCATGCCAGATCATTATAGTTTTCGCGGTCCATGTTCCAATGGCTGGCATGGGCCAGTTCGTGTATGGTGGTGCCGATTACCTGGTCGCTCCGCTCCCCATATTCTTTTAATACGATCTGCGATCCGATAATGGGAAGCCACCTTCTTTGGTGTATATGGGAAGAAACAGCATTGGTCTTTGAGGCACTGATGTTCATCTTGCGTTTCCACAAAGCGTTAAGGGGGGGGTCTTCTTAAGCCATCTATATTTTTATAGTAGTAGTAATAGGCCCCTCTAAAGATATCGGCCAAATAACGTTCGTGTTGGCTTGTTAGGGTTCGGTTCACTTTTCTTTGTCTGCGATTTGCCCATATATATTTCCGCTGCTGAGCGACCTCTTGCCCAACGGATGATATCACCGGCAAATGTGCCCACATCTTTTATCTGAAAATGATGCCTTTCAAATACAATACGATATTTAAAATACTTCTTTCGTACCCTGCCCATGCGATAATACCCGGAACTATTGGTTATAGCTGATCGACGGGTAAACCATCGCCAGCCCTTTACCACGACTCCTTCCGGTGCTATTTTTTTTCCCAAACGATTGTCATGGGTTTGTACGGTACCTTCCGGTGTCCATTTTTTTCTTCGCCCGAACAATCTGGAAGCTTCCCCATCACCTATATAAAATGCCTCGTCTTCGTCGTCCTGCTCCATTTCATTTCCGGTCAGGCGAAAAGCCTCCGTCACAAGGGCATCCAAAAGCAATACCTTCTCCTTAGTCTTTCCTTTATTGGCAAAGCTTTTCAGGCCTTTCCTGTCCCAGGGTTTAGCGGTTAGGGGATTACTTTTTGAGGCCGTGCTTTCCTCGACGGTGACCACTTGGTCGTTTTCAGGATCGTCCAAAAGTTCGGGATCGATGACGGCATCCTCCTCTGGTAGGTAAAGTTCCGATAATATTTCGAAAGGAATGGTATCTGCCAGTACCTGTGAAATTTTTAGAGTGGCGTATCTGGGGGTTGGAATGGTATCGGGCACTTCGGGGTCACGGTAATAATCCCCTTCTTGTTCGATTTCATAGTCCAGGGGATGGTCGAAAAGCACCAATGTGGTATCTGCTTTTATGGCATCCAGTTCCTCTTCAGAACTGGGCTTGAACTTTACATATTTGTGGGTCACCCTAATTACGTCCTCAGGAATATCAACCAGTTCAAGGGTGTCTCCTACCTCGTCGATTACGGTCCTTAAGGCATACCTTCCATTGGTTTTGGCGCCTTCAGTAGGAGTGGTAATATTTTCGAAAGCCTTTTTCATCACCGAAATAGCATAGGGATTTTTCAGTTTTGGCCCTAAAACAATAGCACTTTCCGTTTTGTTCCCTTGTGTTACGTCTTGTATGGGTTCATTAACATAGTTGTGCTCTTTTTGACAGGAGTAAACAATTAACCCCAGTGCTGCGAGTAGCACTAATCGATTGATTCTCAATAAATACATATAGTCAGTTTTTAATTGCTATTTGATTGAGAGGTCGATTTGCTTTGCGAGCTTATCTGCTTTATTTTATTTGGAGGTAAATTCCTTCTTTTTTAAGAGAAAAAGATTTTAAAATTGATGAAAGCGGGGTATGAGTTGACGAATGCTAGTTTTCAATTGACGGATGACGGATAAAGATTAGGGGGAGTTAAGGCAATAGTTGCCTTACGCAAGCTAATAAAATAATTTACTTAGAGGAAAAGTGTCTAAAGTACTTCGAGATTTACAATGTAAGGTACCGTTCCTTGCTTGTAAAAACTGATGATGTTTGTAGCGCCCATTCGTGCCATTTCATTTCTGGCCGTTATTGTAGCTGAGCCAATATGAGGTAGCACACAGACATTTTCCATGGTCAATAATGGATTGTCTGGTTTCATGGGTTCGGGATTGGTGACATCGAGTCCTGCACCCCAGATGCTGCCTTTTTTTAAGGCATTGATCAAATCAGTTTCATTATGAACAGCTCCACGGGCCGTATTGATAAAAAGGGATGTGGGTTTCATCTTATCAAACGCTGATTTATTGAAAATGTCTTTGGTTTCGGGTGTAAGGGCACAGTGAGCGGAAATCACATCACTTTCAGCTACTAAAGTTTCAAAATCGACCCATGTCGCACCCAATTCACTTTCTGCTTCGGGGTTGGAGTTTCTGTTGTGGTATAAGATTTTCATATCGTAGGCTCCTTTACATTTTTTGGCCATAACCATCCCTATTCTCCCAAGTCCCAATATTCCCAATGTTTTTCCCTTTAGTTCCAGTCCTAAATGTCCAACAGGATCAAAAGAGCCCCATTTTCCATCCTTGATTTTCTGGTTCATAAAGAACATCTTCCGTGCTGTGGCAATCATCAAACCAAATGCAATGTCCGCTGTGGCCTCGTTCATGGCATTGGGTGCGTAACCTACTGGAATTCCCAGTTTGGTGGCTACTTCGATTGCTATGTTGTCATAACCCACCGCAAATTGGGTGATGATATCCAAATGTGAACAGGCATTTAAAAAGGTGCTATCAATCTTATCTGTCAATGTGCAAAAAAGCGCATCACAGTTTTTAGCTTTCGATGTCAATTCTTCATAAGACATGGGTTGTTCTTTGTCCCAAGCTATAACTTCACACCCTGCTTCTTCCAAAAGTTGGGTGGCCAGTTTTGGGAAAATTCTTGATAACAGTACTTTTTTTCGAGCCATGTTTGTTTTGAATTATGAGTGACAGTATTCACTACAGTTTTTGCATGATTCCCTTCCATCTGTATTTTCTGATGAAAGACCCTTCCTTTGGTGTCACGAATCGAGGTAACCCCTTGATGATTGCACCAAGGTAGCCTATGATAACATTGAGATACAATTTTAGGCTTTTCGCTTGCCAAGCCATTTTAAGTGCGGCTATTTTGGCAAGAACAATCCCATATCTCATTCTATACAACGCTTCCCCCTTTGAACGATAGCTTGTTTTGCTATATCCATGCCCAGTTGGCCTTAAGTGCTTTACTTGTAGAGAAGGGTCGGTGTGGGTTTCGAAGTCATTGTATTTGGCCAATAACACGTCTACGGTGTCCCATCCAACCCTGGGTCTTAGCCCTTCTATTTTATCAAAACAGGCTTTATGGTACAATTTTATGGGGCCACGGATATGATTCTTACCAGAAATATTCTCATAGGCCCAAGTGTCTCCCTTTTTGATATAGAGTAGCCCGGAGCACATACCCAATTTCCAGTTGGACTGAAAATGGTTGAGCATAAACTCAAAGTATTTTGGAGGTAGAATGATATCCGCATCGAACTTTCCAATTAAATCATAATCGGAAGCATGGGATAGGCCAAAATTGAAGGCATCCACTACTTTTTTTCCGGGAATGTGCTCATTAAGAGAGTTGCGTTGAACAACTTTGACCCATTCAAAGTTAGCAGCATAATGAGATGCAATTTCATATGTGCGGTCTCCGGAGTTGTCATCCACGATAATGAGTTCATGCGGAACAACGGTTTGTGCAGCAAAAGAATCAAGGCATTGGGCTAAAAAAGCCTCCTCGTTATGTGCGGGAATGATAATGCTGATTCGCATGGTCTAAAATTCCAAAAAACTAAGCACAATTCCCAAAGCTATTTCCGCTCGGCATAAACGATATAATATCTGTTGGTGAAAAGACGCAGTAAAGGTCTAAGTCCAATCTTCTTAGCTGGATTGGTCCATTTGGCGCTATCCTTTATGACCCAACCTGATTTTTCCAGGAGCCAATCAAATTGCCAATCTTCAAACTCGTGATAGTGTCTGTCCCAAGGATCTATTTTACTTCGATAGGCTGATGAAAACCATAAACGCATGGGGATGCTGGCCACCAATTTGTCAGCTTTTATTTCACTTAAAACATTGAACGGGGCAACCAAGTGTTCAAAAATCTCAAAAGCTGTTACTACTTCCGCTTTGGATTTGGTGACAGCATCAAAATCAATATCTAAATCTTCACCTCCTGTATTTTCCACTTGATATCCATTGGACCTCATGATTTTGGAAAACGGATTGTCCACTCCCAAATCCAAAATGGATTCAGAAGGTTTGATATGCTTTTGTAGAAATGCTAGGGTGTGTTTGTATCTTTTGTTGGGAAAGTTGTTCTCGTACATTTAATAGCGGTATACAATGGCATTGATGTTCATTCCGGCACCAACACTTGCAAAGATAACAACATCTCCTTTTTTTACTTCATGATTTTCCAGCTCTCCTTTTCTTACTAAATCAAAGAGGGTTGGAATCGTTGCCACTGAGCTATTGCCCAATTTGTGAATACTCATGGGCATGATGTCTTGGGGAGGTTGCACACCATACAGACGATAAAATCTTTTTATAATCGCCTCGTCCATTTTTTCGTTGGCTTGATGGATGAATATTTTTTTTACCTCTTTAATATCCACTCCGCTATCATCCAGACAATCCTTCATGGCTTGCGGCACATGGGTGCAGGCAAATTCATATATTTTCCTACCATGCATTTTAATGTATCGGGTGTTGGGGCAACCTTCTGATTTGTAGGTTTTATCAAAAAATAAATAATAAGCTTCTCCATTGGCATGGGTTACCGATGCGTGACTTAATATTTCACCTGAACCACCGTCACCCTCAATAATTGCGGCACCAGCACCGTCGGAATAAATCATACTGTCCCGATCATGGTCATCGACCACTCTGGAAAGTGTTTCTCCACCTATGACCAGACATTTTTTGGCAATTCCACTTTTGATAAAGGCATTGGCCTGTATCACCCCTTCAATCCAGCCAGGACATCCGAAGAGCATATCATAGGCTACACATCTGGTGTTCTTGATCTTCAGCAAATGTTTAACCCGAGTGGCCAGACTTGGTAGGGTATCGCCTTGAATTTTTCCGGATGTTACATCTCCAAAATTATGGGCAAAAATGATATAATCCAGTTCTTCTTTGTCGATTTGTGCATCTTCAATGGCCTTTTCAGCTGCCAGATATCCAAGGTCGGAAGTATTCAGGTCGGGTGAGGCGTAACGTCGCTCCCGTATTCCGGTAATAGCTTTGAACTTTTCAATGATCACGGCATTCTCATAATTGAAACCAGTACCGTCCGTTTCTAAAAACTCATGGTTTAAAAAGTCCTCATTTTTTGTAATAACGGAAGGGATGTAACTGCCGGTTCCTGTAATGCTGATACCCATTAGTTGAAGTTTTAATTATTTAAGATAGCGGAGGGATGTTTATTTAAGTGATTTGGTGAAAATGCCCTACGATGTTCAAACACTGATTTGTCTGGTTTTCCAAAGGAAAAAGCCCTGAAACGATATTTGAATCAGAGCTTTTTGCTAATATTTATAATGCTTTAGCTAAGCTTCGGCATAGGCTTCGATAGGAGTACAGGTGCAAATTAAATTACGATCCCCAAAGGCTTCGTCTGTCCTACGAATGGAAGGCCAAAACTTGTTTTCTCCTACAAAAGGTAATGGAAAAGCTGCTTTCTGCCTGCTATATGGAAAGTCCCAAGTATCATTGGTGACCATTTCCATGGTGTGAGGTGCATTTTTCAGCACATTGTTTGGATTTTCGGCGCTCACCTCATCAATTTCTTCCCTAATGGAGAGCATGGCTTCGCAGAATCGGTCCAATTCTGCCAAACTCTCACTTTCGGTAGGCTCAATCATAATGGTCCCGGCGACAGGGAAAGATACTGTAGGTGCATGGAATCCATAATCCATTAGTCTTTTGGCAATATCGATAACCTCAATGCCATGTGCTTTAAAAGGTCTGCAATCAATAATCATTTCATGGGCCGCACGTCCACGTTCACCTGTATAGAGGACATCAAATTTACCTTTAAGACGATCTTTGATATAGTTGGCATTTAAAATGGCCATAATCGTCGATTCCGTTAGACCTTCAGCGCCTAACATTTTAATATATCCATAGGAAATCAAACAGGCTAGTGCACTTCCCCAGGGGGCTCCCGAAATGGCTGTAATGGCGTTTTCGCCACCAGTTTCTATTACTGGATTCGACGGAAGGAATGGTTTTAACTGCTCTGCAACACAGATAGGGCCTACACCTGGGCCGCCTCCTCCATGCGGAATGGCAAAAGTTTTATGGAGATTTAAGTGGCAGACGTCTGCGCCAATTGTGGCGGGATTGGTCAACCCCACTTGTGCGTTCATGTTGGCCCCATCCATATAAACCTGCCCTCCATGTTCATGAATCAATTGGGTTACTTGAACTATGGATGATTCAAAAACTCCATGCGTTGAAGGATAAGTGACCATCAAGGCCGCTAAATTTTCAGAATGTTGAATCACTTTATCCGTCAAATCTGCGACATCAATATTCCCTTTGTCATCGGTTTTGGTGACAACGACTTTCATGCCGGCCATAACTGCAGAAGCAGGATTGGTGCCGTGCGCAGAAGCTGGAATAATACAAATATTGCGATGTCCTTCACCTCTGGATTCATGATAAGCACGTATGGTCATTAATCCCGCATACTCCCCTTGAGCTCCTGAATTAGGTTGTAATGAAGTGGCGGCAAAGCCGGTAATGGTGGTCAACTGCGATTCCAATTCCTTAAGGGCGATTTGATAACCCTCGGCTTGATTTAATGGTACAAAGGGATGTATGTTCCCCCAATTGGCCCAGCTCAATGGCAACATTTCTGAGGCTGCATTCAATTTCATGGTACAACTACCCAAAGAAATCATGGAGTGGTTCAATGCCAAATCCTTTCTCTCTAATTTTTTGATGTAGCGCATCAACTCGGTTTCTGAATGATAGGAGTTGAACACCTCATGCTCCAAAAATGGTGCTTGTCTTTGTAAAGAATCCGGTAGAATTTGCTCCACTGATTTTACGAAAGACTCACTTGGCTTTTTATTTTGACTGCGCATAAAACATTCCACCAATGGCTTAAAATCATCTTGGGAAAATGCTTCATTCAAGGAGATTGATACAGTGTTGTCGTCAATATAATTTAGGTTGATACCAGCATTTTCAGCAGTTTCTTTTAACTTCTGAACATCATCCACCTTGAATTTTACTGTGTCGAAATAAGTGGAATTGAGTTGTTTGAAGCCCATTTCCGAAAGGAAATCTGATACCATTTTGGTATAGTTATGCACTTTGTTGGCTATATACCTCAATCCGTCTGGCCCATGATAAACGGCGTACATTCCTGCCATAACGGCCAATAGCACCTGTGCCGTACAAATGTTGGAAGTGGCCTTGTCCCTTTTTATGTGCTGTTCTCGGGTTTGAAGGGCCATTCGAAGTGCTCGATTGCCATCGGTGTCTTTTGTAACCCCTATGATACGACCTGGAATATTTCTTTTATAAGCTTCTTTTGTGGCGAAAAATGCCGCATGCGGCCCTCCATATCCCAATGGAATTCCGAAACGTTGCGTGGTTCCTACCACGACATCCACACCCCACTCTCCAGGAGGGGTCAACAAAACCAGACTTAAAATATCTGCAGCCACTGCGACTTTAATATCGTTTGCTTTGGCATTTTCCACAAATCCTGCATAATCATGAACTTGACCATGTTTGCCAGGATATTGCAAGAGTGCCCCATAGAAATCTGTTGAAAAATCAAACTCTTCGTGGTTGCCAATAACCAATTCAATGCCTAATGGTGTCGAGCGGGTCTTAAGGAGACTCAATGTTTGTGGCAATACTTCTTCCGATATAAAAAACTTGGTGGTTCCATCTTTTTTCTGTTGTCTAGAACGTAAATCAAACAACATGGTCATGGCTTCGGCTGCTGCCGTACTCTCATCCAAAAGGGAGGCATTGGCCAGTTCCATTCCTGTTAAATCACTCACCATCGTCTGAAAGTTAAGTAAAGCTTCTAACCTTCCCTGGGCGATTTCAGCTTGATAGGGTGTATAGGCCGTATACCAACCAGGATTTTCAAGAATGTTTCGCTTGATAGCGGATGGAATAAGACTTTCGTGATAGCCCAATCCGATATAGGATTTAAAGACCTTGTTTTTGTCTGCCAGTTCTTGAATATGTGTGAGGAACTTATGCTCACTAATTCCCTTGGGCAAATCCAAAGGAGATTTCAATCTAATATCATCGGGAATGGTTTCATAAATCAACTGTTCCAGACTGTCCACTCCAACGATTTCAAACATCGGTTGAAGGTCTTTTTCGGTAATGCCGATATGCCGGGAGGCAAACACATCTGTATTCATAAATCTATCCAATAAAGTGCACAAAATTAGGGATTAATTCGATGAAAATAAGCAATTTTGATACACACCATTTTAAAGTTGTTAACCACCAATTAACCTTAGGTCTAGGGTGGTGATTTTTTCAGATGCGATTCTTTAGAATACTTTTCGACTTTTATTTAAATGCCAGCGTGCATGTCTCGCTATCCGTGGTTGCTTTGACTATGGTTACCGCTTATTTTTTTCAACTTCCTGACAATGTTTCGCTTTTGGGGTTTGCTTTTTTTGGAACTATAGTGTGTTACAATTTTGTGAAATATGGTGTAGAGGCGGAAAAGTACCTAATTGTATACAACTCATATCATAAAACTATACAGCTTTTTAGCTTTCTGTGTTTTCTTCCGGCGGTGTATTTTTTTCTTCAACTAGGAAATCGTACGCGATTGGCAATTTTGGTTTTGGGACTGCTTTCAGTGCTCTATGCTGTTCCTTTCTTGCCCAAAAACAAGAATTTGAGAAGTCTTGGTGGGTTTAAGATTTACATTGTGGCAGCAGTGTGGGCAGGGTTTACGGTGATTTTACCATTGTTGGAACAAGAAGTCTCGCTCTCTTGGGATGTATTTCTGCTTTTAGCCCAAAGATTTATTCTAGTGTTGGCGCTGATCTTACCTTTTGAGATTAGGGATTTAAGATGGGACGATACACGGTTACGAACAATACCTCAAGTTTTAGGTATTGAAAAAACTAAAAGATTTGGGATGGTACTGGTGGCGTTTTTCTTTTTTTTGACGTTTTTGAAAGATGAGTTGACCGCTATTGAGATTGGGACGCGTTTTGTGGTCAGTATAATTTTGCTTGTTGTATTTGTTTTAGGGAAAAATATGCGACAAAAATATCTTGCTTCATTTTGGGTAGAGGGTGTACCAATGTTTTGGTTTGGAATATTATGGTGCTTGGAGCAATTTCTTTAGATATGCTTTTCCAAATCTTTTTTCATTTCCTCTTTTTCCGTTTCTGTCAATACATTAAGGCCTGCACGGTCGCAAAGTGAAGTGAATGTGGTATTCTGTTTAGAGAACTTTGCACAGGTCTTGCACATAAAAATATGCCACTTGAGCTTAATAATTTCCCATAAACCTGCCTCTTTATATTGTGATTTGTTGCAAATATGTGCAGCTTCCTCGCACGAAATCTTCATAACTAAAACCAATTTTGATTCAAACAACCCATAAGGGCCGTTCTAGCTCTATGGATCATCACCCACAGGTTGGACGGATTAATTCCAAGTTCATTACAAATATCTTCGGTACTCATTCCTTGAATGGTCTTCATCTTAAAAACAAGGGATTGTTTTTTAGGTAATTTTGAGATGCATTCTTGAATTGCAAGCCCCAATTCCTCATTTTCAATGGAGCTATCCCCATCCTTGCTAAAAGGATCAGCCACTTGCTCTTCCAACCAATCTCCTTCAGCGTCTGATGCAGCGCTGTAATTCACGCGGACTTCGGCCTTTCCTTTTTTGGAGTTGATTTTTCGATAGTAGTCGATTACCTTTCTCTTTAAGATAGCAATCAACCAAGTTCGTTCGGCAGCATCGCCCTTGTAATTTTTGGCCGAATTAAGGCCGGCGTAAAAAGTTTCCTGTACTAAATCTTTAGCGATTTCTGCATCACTTACACGGGCCACCGCATAGTTGAACAGGTAATCTGCATATTGATCTACCCAATTTTCAGGTTGAAGTTTATACGCTACCATATTTTTTTCAAGAAGTACCAAATGTAATGGATTTTAGTTAATGATTTGCTTTTTATCCATTACAAACGACTTTAAAAAGTATCACGAAAAGTTCATGAAAATATAATTTAGCGTAATATTAAGATTTCGAGATAAATAAATCATCCAGAGCACTGTCCAAAGCCCCAAAATCATGCTCATATCCCGCATCAATAAGCTTTTTTGGAATCACATTTCTACTTTTTAATATAAGCTCGGTCTCGGTATTGATCAATCTTGCTCCCATTTCAAGAAGGGACGTACTAAGAGGAATACCAAAGGGAATCTTTATTTTATCCCTTATTTTTTTCATAAGAGCTTCGTTGGTGGTCGGTGTTGGAGCCACTAAATTGATGACTCTTGTTATACAGTTATTCTTAATTATGAACAAGATACTTCTTGCAAAGTCCTTTTCATGAATCCAACTGACGAATTGCTTTCCGCTTCCTTGTTTACCACCAAATCCTAATTTCACTAGATTTTTGATTGGAGCTAGTGCGCCGCCTTCTTTGCCTAAAACTATGGATGTTCTAAGTGCAACTTTTCTTGTTTTAGGGGTGTTGCAAGAGAAAAATGCTTTTTCCCATGTTTTGGCAACTTCCACTGAGAACCCACTGCCCAATTCGCCAGTGAGTTCATTCATTTTTTTATCCATGGAATGCCTATAAATGGTAGCTGTGGATGAGTTTATCCATATTTCAGGAGGGTTGATGCTCTGTTCAACGGCTTTTCCCAAGACTTTGGTGGAATTGATACGGGAATCCAGAATTTCTGCCTTGTTTTTTTTGTTATATCTACAATCCACCGAACGCCCTGATAAATTGATAAGAGCAGTGCAGTCATCTATTTCCTTTGCCCACTCGGATAGTGTTTTGCCATCCCATTTTATGAAGCGGATGTTTTCAAAGGAAGGTTTTGATTTACGACTTAACACCACAATCTCCTCCACATAAGATTTTAGATTTTGAATGAGAATGTTTCCCAAAAAACCACTCCCGCCTGCTATGACGATTTTTTTCATGGCTTGGGTACTTTTCTCGTTATTCTGGAGACCTCCCTAGACTTTTTTCTTCCCCTGAAAAACAGGAAAAGATTGAAAAATAACATAATACCTAGGTAAATGGTAAAACCTCCAATTTTTTTACTCAATATTTCCATTAAAGTTTGATTGCTCATTTCATAATTTGGAGCATAACCGTAGATTTTCATGATGTACAATGCAAAACCTAAGTTGATCAGATAAAAACCTATTTCAAAAAGCTTATTTGTGGCTAGTGCAATGTCGTCCTTTCCTTTGAAGATATCGATCATAAATAACCTTCCATTTTTAAACAAAATTTTGGAAGTGTAGATGGTTAAAGAAATTACTATTGGTAAATAGATGATGTAGCCGATAATGATTTTTATGTTGTCCATAATTTATTGATTTAAGAGTTTTGATTTGTGTATGTATTTAAGCCAAAAAATGTTGTTATAATGCATAATGGATAAAAGCAAGATTATCTTGCCCAGTGTAAAGGATAGAGAGTTGAGCATCTCTAGTACGCTTCCTATATTTTTCCAGTATGTAATTGTGATTATGGCATATCCAATATTGGTCAGATAGTATCCAACTAAAAGAAGTTTGTTGATACTTTTTGCGAGCGGGATATCCATGTGAAAAAGATGGAACAGGAAGACCTCGCCATTTTTGTAAAATAACCAACCTACCTTTATCATTATGAAAACAATAATGGGGAGATATATGATATATGTAAGGATGTTATAGTTCATTTTTTATTCTGTAAGTGATGTATAAATGCAAGAATGCCAACATCATGGGGATTACAGCAAATTTCATAATGTAGTTAATGTCTCCATAGTTGTCTGTTGCAATCAAAACCAATATGGTTGCAGTTGGAATCAAATAAATGATAAAGAGCACTTTATTGGTTTCGCTTAACTTTTTGAAATTGTAAAGCATGATGAGACTCATGATTACTTGTACACCGCCTAAGACTATTGAGAAAAGCAATCCTAAATAAACGGTTAAATAGAGAACAAGGGTTAGTATCACAAAAACTAGGTTTATTTTATATAGCTTAGTCATTTTTACAATATTTTATAATTTCAGAAAAAATTGAAAGTTTATGTCAAAAAAATTATTTCATTAGTTTGATCAAGGCATTGCTTATCCAGTTTTGTTTTAGTTCCACGGTTTTGGCCAATAAGCGGTCTGCAGTTTCCGCCATTTCGTGAAGTGCTTTGGTTTGTTTGATCAGTTCTTCGCTGGATGGATTTCCATCACTTTTAATGGAACTGATTTCTTTCAAGGTTTTGATTACCGGTTGAATTTCCCTTCGACTGCGTTCCCGGGCAATAATTCGAGCAAGTTCATGCACATCTTTTTCCGTGGAGAAATACTCCTTACGTTCACCGGTTTTCAGTTCTTTGGTCACGATTCCCCAATCGATAAGTTGACGAACATTCATGCTGGTATTGCCCCTGGAGATTTGCAACTCCTCCATAATCTCTTCTGTACTCAGGGGATTTGGGGAAATAAAAAGCAATGCTTGTATCTGAGCCATGGCCTTGTTGATGCCCCATAAAGAGCCCAAACTACCCCAGGTACTGATAAACTTCTGCTTTGCTTCTACAAATTCCATGTAACAAAGGTAACAATATTTTTTAAACTTTCAGAAATAATTGAAAGTTTAACAACCTTATTGAGATTCCAGAAGTCCAGCGCGTTCTAAAAGGGGTTCTATTTTGGGTTCGGCACCTCTAAAACGTTTGTAAAGTGTCATTGGGTTTTCTGTTCCTCCTTTTGAGAGCACATGCTCCTTGAACTTATCTGCAATTTCCTTGTTGAAAATCCCGTGCTCTTTGAAGTAAGCGAACGCATCTGCGTCCAGCACCTCGGCCCATTTGTAACTGTAATACCCTGAAGAATAGCCACCTTGAAAAATATGGGAAAAAGCAGTGCTCATACAGGTTTCTGGAGTCTCGGGAAAAAGGTTGGTCCCTTCGAAAGCTTTGTTTTCAAATGTTTTCACTTCTTGTATCGGCGAAGGATCGCTTCCATGCCATGCCATATCCAAAAAACCAAAACTTAATTGGCGAAGGGTGGCCATTCCCTCTTGAAAGGTAGCCGACTCCTTAATTTTTTCAACCAATTCCATAGGAATTAACTCGCCAGTTTTATAGTGAAACGCAAAAAGTTCCAATGCTTCTTTCTCATAGCACCAGTTTTCCATGACCTGACTGGGAAGTTCCACAAAATCCCAGTACACCGAAGTACCTGAAAGCCCAGGATAGGTGGTATTGGCCAACATACCGTGCAGACCATGTCCGAATTCATGAAAAAGCGTGGTTACCTCGTTAAATGTCAGTAAAGAGGGTTTGGTTGCCGTAGGTTTGGTAAAGTTGCATACGTTGGATATGTGCGGACGATTATTTTGCCCATCTAATCTGTATTGTGGTTTATAAGAGGTCATCCACGCCCCTCCACGTTTCCCTGGTCTAGGGTGGAAATCAGCATAAAATAGTGAGATAAAATTGTTGGATTCGTCATAAACTTCAAAGGTTTTGACCTCATCATGATACTTTTCTATGTCAAATACCTCTTTGAAGGTAAGCCCGAACAATTTTTCTGCCACTTTGAACACACCATCTATGACATTTTCAAGTTTAAAATAGGGTTTGAGCTTTTCATCATCCAAATTGAACAACTTCTGCTTCAATTTTTCAGCATAATAGGCACTGTCCCATTTTTCCAACCGATCAATGCCATCCAAATCTTTGGCGAATACTTCGAGTTCGGCAAACTCTTTTTGAGCAGCAGGTTTGGCCTTTTCGAGCAATTCGTTCAAAAAGTTCAACACCTTTTCAGGTGTTTCCGCCATTCGTTCCTCCAAAACAAAATGGGCATGGGTTTCATACCCCAAAAGATTGGCCCGTTCATGTCGCAAGGCAACAATTCGCAGTACATTTTCTTGGTTGTCCAGTTCATCACCATGGAACCCTTTGCTTCCGAATGCCAATGAAAGTTCCTTACGAAGCTTCCTGTTTTTGGCATACTTCATAAAAGGGATGTAGCTGGGGTAATCCAAAGTAATTAACCAGCCTTCTTTGTCTTTGGACTTGGCCAATTGAGCTGCAGCCTCTTTTGCTCCATCTGGCAATCCATCCAAATCAGACTCATTGGCCAGTAGCAATTTATATTTATTGGTTTCCGCGAGCACATTTTCGCCGAATTTTAGTTTTAATTGGGCAAGTTCTGCATCAATCTCACGCAGCCGTTTTTTTTCTTCCTCCCCTAAATTAGCACCGTTTCGACTAAAGCTTTTGTATCGTTTTTCCAATAAAGTGTACTCCTCTGGACTTAGGTTTAAGCTTTCCCTTTCCCCATAAACAGACTTGATACGTTGAAAAAGCGCTTCATTGAGGGTGATGTCATTACTGAATGCCGACAACAAAGGCGAAACTTCTTGAGCAATTTGCTGGATTTTCTCGTTGGTTTCTGCCGAGTTAAGATTGAAAAATACACTTGAAATACGATCTAGTTGACGACCGGAGAAATCCAAAGCTTTTAAGGTATTTTCAAAAGTGGGCTGGTCTGAATTGTTTGCAATGGCATCAATTTCCTTTCTGGCACTTTCAATGGCTTCCAAAAAAGCGGGCTTAAAATGCTCGTTTTCGATTTGTTCAAATGGAGCCGTATCAAAATCGGATAATAGGGGGTTGTTCATGGATTTTTAGACTTTTGGATTTTTCGATAGGTCAAAATTAGATCTATCGATATAATTGGAATAGTGATCAAGGCAGCAAGAATGGCTCCAGTGATAAAAGCAAAATTTCTGCCCGTATCAGCAATCCTTTGAGGGGGCAAAACAAATTCCCACCGAAAAAGGACAATTAGTTGGATTAATAGATAAGCGCTAAAAAAAATAAATGCAGCCCTCCATATGCTTTTGTAAAAGGGCTTGACAAGCTGTTTTTTAATAAATAAAAGTACAATGCATGAGATTAAGGCGAAAATGCTACAAATTAATGTGGGCATGCTCATTTCTGGTATTTTAAATTCATGAATGAAGAATAAAAATACTTCTTATTTCTTTCCTCCAACCTCTTGAGCTCCCTTAATCACTTTTTCCTTGAGGCCCTGTTTGTAAACCTCGATTTTGTCCAGGACGCATTTATCGCCACTGCCGATGATTTGGGCGGCCAAGATTCCGGCATTTTTAGCTCCATTAAGAGCTACAGTGGCAACAGGTACGCCCCCGGGCATCTGTAAAATGGACAATACGGAGTCCCAACCATCAATAGAATTACTGCTTTTTACTGGAACGCCAATGACGGGTAATGGCGAAAGTGATGCCACCATTCCAGGAAGGTGGGCTGCCCCACCGGCACCTGCAATAATCACAGCATAACCATTTTTATGTGCATTTTTTCCAAAATCAAACAGTTTTTCGGGTGTTCGGTGCGCCGAAACAATATCCACATCGACTTCAATATCGAATCCTTTTAAAATATCAACTGCATCTTGCATAACAGGGAGGTCACTGGTACTTCCCATAATAACGGCTACTTTACTCATGATTTATCCGATATAACTTTAATAGTTTGCTTTACTTCTTGGGCTATTTCCCGTGCCCTGGCCATATTTTCATCGACAATGGTTACATGCCCCATTTTGCGGAACGGACGGGTTTGGCTTTTGCCATAAATATGCGGGGTCACTCCTTCCATATTCAATATGGTTTCCATGTTTTCATAGACCACATTGCCTGTATAGCCTTCGGCCCCAACCAAATTTACCATAACTCCCGCTACCTTGCTCCCGGTTTTTCCCAAAGGCAATCCTAAAACGGCCCTAATATGTTGTTCGAATTGGTTGGTATAGCTGGCTTCAATACTATAATGTCCACTGTTATGCGGCCTTGGAGCAACCTCATTGACCAAAATTTCATCGTCTTGGGTCTGGAACATTTCGACGGCAAGCAGTCCTACATGACCAATTGACTCTGAGACCCTGAGAGCAACTTCTTGAGCCTTTTTGGATACTTCTGAATCTATTCGCGCTGGGCAAATAACATATTCTACCTGATTGGCCTCTGGGTGAAACTCCATTTCAACTACAGGATAGGTTACGACCTCTCCTTCTTCGTTTCTGGTCACAATCACTGCCAGTTCATTCTTAAAATTGACCATCTCTTCTGCAATGCACTCCACATTGGGTAGGCCTTCTAGGTCTTCTATTTTCCTTACCACTTTAACACCTTGGCCATCATAACCAAATTGGGCGCTTTTCCAAACAAAAGGAAACCGAAGACCACCATTGGCGACACTATCGGATATTTCCGAAGTGTAAGCAAATCGGGTGAAAGGCGCGGTTGGAATATCGTGATCCGTGTAAAACAGTTTTTGAGTGGCTTTATTTTGAATGGTTCGCAACGCTTTGGTTGGAGGAAAAACCTTGATACCTTCTTGCTCCAGTTTTTCTAGAGCGTCCACGTTTACGTTTTCAATCTCAATGGTAAGTACATCGACATCTTTGCCGAAATTGTAAACGGCATCAAAATCAAGGAGGCTTCCCTTTATAAATTCGTTGCAAGCTATTCGGCAGGGGGCTTCGTCCGAAGCATCCATAACTTTGGTGTAGATATCCCATTTTCGGGTCTCATAAAGCAACATCTTACCTAATTGCCCACCTCCTAAAATACCAAGTTTAAAACTGGAAGAGAAAAAATGCATTGGTCCTTTGAATTGGAATGAAAGCAAAAATAAGCGAATTCCATGAAGGGATAAAAACTCAAGGTAATTAGCCTTTTAAAAATGTTATCTTTGCCAACCTATTGTAAATGAACGGCAAGTTGATAAAGCTTCATGACAAAGTCTTTAAGCCCTTTTTGGGTGAGGATCGGATTTTGGAGGCCATTAATAAAATGGCTGACCAAATCGCGAATGATTACAAAGATGAGGTGCCCATTTTTGTGGGTGTGCTCAACGGAGCTTTTATGTTCGTTTCCGACTTCCTTAAAGCCTATCAATATCCTTGTGAGGTTTCTTTCGTGCGTTTAAGTTCGTATCAGGGACTTACTTCCACGGGTATTGTAGAAACCTTGTTGGATGTGCCGGAGAACATTGAAGGTCGAAGCATTATCATTCTTGAGGATGTTATTGATACAGGACGGACTTTAAAAAAACTTGTGCATTTGTTTTCCCAGACCAATGCCAAAGAGTTCAAGATTGCTTCGTTGTTTTACAAATCTGAAATCTACAATGGCGAATATGCCATAGACTATGTGGGATTGGAGATACCGGACACCTTTATTGTAGGATATGGACTGGATTACAATGAACTGGGAAGAAATTTAAGAGAAGTATACCAATTAAACCAGACAAATATGATCAACCTAGTGCTTTTTGGAAAGCCAGGCGCAGGCAAAGGAACCCAAGCAGGGTTTTTGAAGGAGAAATACAACTTAAAACACATTTCTACTGGGGATGTGTTTCGATACAATATTAAAAATGGGACGGAACTTGGTAAATTGGCCAAATCCTATATTGATAAAGGAGATTTGGTGCCCGATGAAGTCACCATTGACATGCTTAAGGATGAGGTAGAGAAAAATCCACAAGCTTCAGGATTCATTTTTGATGGATTTCCGAGAACTGCAGCCCAGGCAGAGGCATTGGATAACTTTTTGGAATCCAAGGATATGCAGGTGGACGCTACGATTGCTCTAGAGGCTGAGGATGATATTCTTGTTTCACGTTTACTGGAACGTGGCAAAGAAAGTGGGCGTTCCGATGATCAAGACGAAAGTAAGATTCGCAATCGCTTTGACGAGTACAATCAAAAAACAGCTCCTTTAAAGGCGTACTACGAAAAGCAGGGTAAATTCCATTCCGTAAATGGAATCGGAGAAATATTGGAAATTACCGAGCGATTGAGCACGGTAATTGACGCGCTGGCTTAAACTCTAATACCAAAAGTACATGGGCCTTGATCTACAACCCACTTTAGAAGGTGATTTGGTGAGAATAAGACCCTTGGTGAAAGAGGATTTCGATTTGCTTTTTCAGATTGCATCGGATTCCAAGATTTGGGAACAGCATCCAGATAAAAAAGATTTACATTATCTGGGTTTTCTGGGTTTTTTAAGGATTCTTTGGACTCTAAAGGTGCCTTGATAATTCTAACGAAGGAATCGGGAGACATCATTGGTAGCTCCCGTTTCAAGTTAAGACCAAATTTTAAAAATGCCGCAGAGATAGGTTGGTCCTTTCTGGCCAGAAAATATTGGGGAGGGCAATACAATGGAGAGGTAAAAAGACTAATGATGGAGTATGCCTTTCAACATGTAGACCGAATTTTATTTTTTGTGGACAAGGATAACCGTAGGTCTCAAAAAGCAGTGGAAAAATTGGGTTCCCTTTCTTTAAAAGTTGATAGAAAAGTTGAGTCAGGGAATGATGATATCACCTATATAATCCAAAAGGTGTTGTAAAGTAATAAAGTTATGACCGAAGGTAATTTTGTCGATTATGTAAAAGTGAACCTAGCTTCCGGAAATGGAGGAAAGGGTTCAGTACACTTACATCGTGAAAAATATATTACCAAAGGTGGACCCGATGGTGGAGATGGTGGCCGCGGTGGACATGTAATCGTAAAGGGTAATAAAAACCTTTGGACCTTGGTGCATTATAAGTTCAAAAAACACTTTAAGGCAGGTCATGGTGAGCATGGTAGTAAAAATAGAAGTACCGGGGCCGATGGAGCTGACGTTTATCTTGAAGTGCCTTTAGGAACTGTAATCCGGGATACCGAGACTAATGAGGTGATTTTTGAGATTACCGAAGACCAAGAGGAAAAGATTGTATTGGCTGGTGGAAAAGGAGGTAGGGGCAATTGGCATTTTAAAAGCCCTACCAACCAAACACCAAGGTATGCCCAACCTGGGATTCCCGGCGAAGAGTTACAGGTGACGCTTGAACTTAAAGTATTGGCGGATGTAGGACTGGTAGGATTTCCCAATGCGGGAAAATCCACCTTACTTTCGGTAATGACCTCTGCGAAACCCAAGATAGCAGATTACGAGTTTACTACATTAAAACCGAATTTGGGTATCGTTGAGTATCGCGATTTTAGAAGTTTTGTAATGGCCGATATTCCAGGGATTATCGAAGGTGCCGCTGAAGGAAAGGGCCTGGGACACTACTCCCTAAGACATATTGAACGTAATGCCACCTTACTTTTTCTGATTCCAGCAGACAGCAATGATATCTCCAAAGAGTACGAAATTTTGTTGGATGAACTAAGACGTTACAACCCAGAACTTTTAGATAAGGAGCGTTTGGTGGCCATTTCCAAAAGCGATATGCTTGATGAAGAGCTTCAAGCAGAAATGAAGGTAGAGCTGGACAAAGACCTTGAAAATGTGCCGTATCTTTTTATTTCATCCGTGGCCCAACAAGGAATCCAAGAGCTAAAGGATCAGCTCTGGGAGTTGTTGAACGAATAAAATCCTCCACTTTACTTACGAGATTAAATATTGACTACCTTTAAAGATAGTTGATATAAGGGATGCGATATTCTATTTTCATAGTTGTTCTTGGTTTACTGGCCTCATGCGCCGGGATTAGGGTGCAATATGATTATGATAAGGCCACCAACTTTTCCAATTATTCCAGTTACAATTATTTTTCGGATTTGGATTCCGGTTTAAGTGAATTGGATGAAAGAAGATTAATTCGGATTTTGGATTCCATTCTACAATCCAAAGGTTATCTGTTATCAGAAGAGCCCGATTTTTTTGTCAATATTCTTAGTAGTGAATACCGCAACGCTCCAAACAATTCCGTTGGAGTTGGAATTGGGGGAACGGGAAGGAATGTCGGTGGTGGTGTTTCCCTTGGATTACCTCTTGGAAATTCTGGGATTCAACGTCAAATACAATTTGATTTTGTCGACTCCCAAAAAGATGCCCTTTTTTGGCAAGCCAGCAGTGAAAGTGGATACAGGGACAATGCCTCTCCCAGTGTTCGCGAAGAAAGATTAAGGGCAGTTGTGCAAAAGGTGTTCTCAAAATACCCGCCTAAAAAAAGGTAAACCATTGGACCATGGTTATTTGCCGCTTATCATAATGTGATTTTTCAGAAATACTTGCCACATTACATTTATTTTATGTTAAAAATGTAACAAAAAGATGTAAATACGGTCTTATTAAAGATCAACTTCAGTATTCAATCAAAAACAATTAATTCAACACATATGAAAACAACATTTAACTTGAAGTATGTATATGGTCTGCTTTTGCTTTTTTTGACAGGGTTTGGATCATATGCACAGGAGCAAACGGAGGATGCTGGAAAGGAAGAAAAAACGTTACCGGGACGACCCGAATTGGCCAGTTCCGAAGAAGACTTAAAATCCTTGGCCACCTTGGACCAGGGAGATTACAGATATTCGGTAGAGGACTATTTCGCCAATCCAAAGGCTTTTACATTCCGATTTTCTCCAGATGGTAAATACCTGTCGTATCGTGAAAGTGATGAAAATGGAAAGCAACATATATATGTCAAGAATATCAAGACTGGTGAAGCAAAACGAGCTATAGAGGAAAAAGATGAACTGGTACGGGGATACGGGTGGTTGAACAATAGTAGACTTTACTATGCCATGGATAAAGGTGGTGATGAAAACTACCACATTTATGCTGTAGACTTGGATGGAAATAACCTTAAGGATTTAACTCCTTTTGATGGGGTTCGAGCAGAATTCACTGAACTGTTACGAGAGGATAAAGACCATATTATAGTTGTCATGAACAAAAACAATCCCCAGGTTTTTGATCCCTACAAAGTAAATCTGAATACTGGAGAGTTGACCCAGCTTTTTAGCAATGATGATGCGGCCAACCCTATTTACGGGTATAGTTTCGATAAAAATGGCAATCTCAAAGGATATGTGAAGATTAGGGATGGTGTGGAGCAAGATGTATATTATGAAGATGGAAATGGAGGTTACAAATTGATAAAGAGCCTTAATTGGAAGGATAATTTTAATATTTTGGATTTCAACTATGCTACTGATAATCCCCACGATGCTTACATGCTCTCCAATTTGGAAAGTGATAAGGCCGAAATTGTCCTATATGACTTAAAGGAGGACAAACTCATTGAAAAAGTATTCACCAATGATTACTATGATGTACAAGACCTTGGGGTTTCGCGCACAAGGGATTATACCATTGATTATTTTGAATACGAAGGAGAGAAAGCCATTGTGGTTCCTGTCAGTGAACCATATAAAAAATTGCATAAAAAAGTTAGTAAGGAACTTCCTGAAAAAACATACAGTGTCTTAGATACTACCGAAGATGAGAATCTGCTTATGGTATATGTAGGTAGTGATAGGCTTTATGGGGTGTATTATGCCTATGATGTAGCCAAAGATCAACTCAAAGAACTATATAACACCATGCCTCAGTTGAAGGAAGAAGATATGGCCGAAATGAGACCAATTACCTTTAAAAGTCGTGATGGAATCACATTGCATGGATATATTACCTTGCCAAAAGCCGCTTTGGCTGGTCAAAAAGTACCGGTTATTGTGAACCCGCATGGTGGTCCGCAAGGTATTCGCGACTCTTGGGGTTTTAATCCAGAGTCTCAATTATTTGCTAGTAGAGGGTATGCAACGCTACAGGTGAACTTTAGAATTTCGGGTGGTTACGGAAGAGAGTTTTTGGAGTCAGGCTTCAAACAAATTGGAAGGAAGGCTATGGATGACGTGGAAGATGGACTAAAATATGTCATTGATCAAGGATGGGTAGATGGAAGTAAAGCGGCCATTTATGGGGGTAGTCATGGAGGTTATGCCGTGTTAAGGGGGTTGACCAAAACACCCGACCTCTATGCATGTGGGGTTGACTACGTGGGTGTTTCCAATCTATTCACTTTTATGAAGACCATTCCGCCATATTGGAAACCCTATTTGAAAATCATAAAGGAGATTTGGTACGATGAGGACAATCCTGAAGAGAAAAAGATTATGGAGGAAGTATCTCCGGTCTATCAGATTGACAAAATAAAAAAACCACTTTTCGTTGTGCAAGGCGCCAATGATCCAAGGGTGAACATCGATGAATCTGACCAAATTGTAAGTGCCCTAAGAAATAAGGGGTATGATGTACCTTATATGGTAAAATACGATGAGGGCCATGGGTTTGGAAAAGAAGAGAACAGATTGGAACTCTACAAAGCTATGCTGGGCTTTTACGCCAAGCATTTGGGCAAGCAAGAAATTCCAACACCTTTAAAGGATTAAAAGATTTGAAATCTATTAAAAAGGAGCCTAAAAGGCTCCTTTTTAATTTGCTTTAAGGTCGGAGAATTTCTTTATATCTGTCCTTATATCCGATAAGAACAACAATATTCAAAACTAACAGTAATAGAGCGCCCCAAATATCATCTGGAGCCAATGTGGCATGAAACAGTACAGCATTTACTGAAACACTCATTAGAATAAGCGCCATAAGTGAACCATACTTGTTCAAAATGAATGCGAGTCCAGCTAAGATTTCAATAACTCCAACAAGTTTAAGAAGATGGGTTGGGCCCAGGCCGGTGAAGTAGCTTATTGCTGCTTCCGGCATTTCTCCAAAAGGAATAAAACCAAAGAATTTGTTTAAGCCAAAGGTAAGAACGAATAATCCTAAAAGAATTCGGGCTACCATGAAAACTTTTGAATTCATAAAGTTAATTTTTAGTGGTTAAACAATAAAATTAACTAAAATTTACAAATTTGATAATTTTAACACGAATTTGTTTCGATATTAAAAAAAGGTTATAGCGATTTCAACAAACCACCGTCTATGGGAATGTTGGTGCCCGTGATGTACCCAGCTTGCTCTGACACCAAAAACGCGACCAAATAACCATATTCGGCAGGTTTGCCAATACGCTTCATAGGAATCTGGGCTTCCATGGTTGAACGTACTTCACTAAATGGAACTCCCATTTTCTCTGCTTTTTTTTCATTTAACTGAGCTATACGGTCGGTATCAAAATAACCAGTAAGTACATTGTTCACTGTAATGCCATCTTTAGCTACATCAAAGGCAAGGCTTTTTGCCCAAGTGACCACTGCAGCCCTTATGGAATTGGATAATGCCAAATAATTCAAGGGCTCTTTGACCGAAACTGATGCCACGTTTATGACCCTTCCCCACTGCTTTTTCTGCATATTGTCCAACGCTAACTCAGTGGTCAACACAACAGATTTGAATAGGAGGTCAAAGGCGTTTTGATAATCTTCTACCTTTTTTTCCAAGGCCCCTCCTGCCTGTGGTCCCTGCGTATTGTTCACAAGGATATCTACCGAATTTTGTTTAAAAAAAGAAGTAATGATTCCTTTGAAGTTCTCAAAATCAGAAAAATCAACTATAATATATTCGTGCTTTTGCCTATGTTCTGAAGGGAGTTCTGAAACAATTCGTTTCAAACGGTCCTCATTTCGAGCCATGAGGGTAACGTTGGCCCCGCTTTCGGCAAGTTGTCTGGCAATAGCTTCACCAATGCCTTTGCTGCTTCCCCCGACAAGTGCATTCTTTCCTAAAAGTGATATTTTCATACTATCTGTATTCTTCTCTTACCGGACTAAAAACGTCCATTAACCTGCAATTGGTCAATGCTTTTCCACTATGTGGAACGTTCGAAGGAATGATTACTACATCACCAGGGTTATGGACATTGGTGTTTCCGCCAACAGTAAATTTAAAAGTACCTTCCAAAACATGCATGATCTGTTCGTGAACATGATAGTGTTCCGGTACTTCAGCATCTTTTTCCACATCCCAAAAAGCCCAAGTCATGGTTTCACCGTGAATCATTTTACCATGATAACCCGGCATTATTTCTTTGGATTGAATTTTGGATAAGTTCATTTTTTTCAATTTTAACCTAAGGTAGCAATTAATAAGATGGTATCTGAGTTTGTACTTGGGGGGCAGCAATGTTTGTTTAATATCCCCCACAAGATTAAGGAGATGAGTTTTAATCCCATCTTTTGATTACAAATTCGCATCTTCGATTCCATTCATGATCTTCTTCGGAACAATCATTTTCAGTCTTGCATTTTACAATAGGTTGTGATTCTCCATATCCTTTGGCGATTATTCTATTTGGTGTGATACCTTTGCTTATCAAGAATTCTTTTACGACATCGGCACGCTTTTGAGAAAGATTCCTATTATACTTTTCATTACCACGAATGTCGGTATGCGTGCCAATTTCAATTATGATATTGGGATTGTCGGTCATAACTTGGACAACTACCTGCAAGCGTTCCCGGGACTCTCTTCTAAGATACCATAAACTATAATCAAAGTGAATTTCCTGAGTTTTGATTATGGTCCTATTTTTTTCTTTGACCAATGCATCTTCTCGTTCGATAGCATCCTTTATTTTGGCCTCTTTGTTTTTTTGTGCCTGGATTAGTTGCTGCTTTTTAACTTCTTTTAGTGGCAATAATTGGAGGGAGCCATCTAAAGCTTTTTTACGCACTTTGGTGCTTGCTACATTCCTGTAGTTATCCTGATACCCTTCTTTGTTTGCGAATATGGTGTAAGATGATGAACACTCAATGGCAAAGCTAAATTGGGCATTGTTATCTGTCAATAACTCTGTTATGGTTTTTCCTTGATAATCCAATAGTTTGATTGTGCCATTTGGTATGGGTTGGTTAGTGATTTGATCTGTCAGGAATCCTACTATAAATTGTTGACAATCTTCTATAACCAAAGGCTTTGTCTCTATAAACGAATAGATGTCATCACTCCCTTTTCCGTTTGGTCGATTTGAGGAAAAAAAACCTTTTTTGCTCGAATAAAAAGAAATGGAAAAATCATCATAGCCGCTGTTAAGTGGTAATCCTAAATTGTCAGGTTTCTTGTAAACTCCGGTATCAAATTTGGAAAAGAAAATATCCAGAAGACCAAACCCGGGATGACCATTCGAGGCAAAATAAAGGTTATCCTCCGAATCGAGATATGGAAACTGTTCTTTCCTAGAGGTATTTATAGTGTTCCCGAGGTTTATTGGATTTCCATATCGTCCATTTGACAATATATCTACACTATACAGGTCAAAAGACCCATGCCCACCAGGACGATCGGAGGCAAAATAGAGCTTTGTTTCATCTTTGTTCAAAGCCGGATGTTCAATGGAAAATTCAGTACTGTTAAAAGGTAATTCTGTTATATTTCCCCAGCCTTTATCCAACCAAACGGCCTTATAAATTTTTAAATTGGTAATCTTTTCTGCGTCAGTTCTTTTTTTGCCGTTGATAAAACTGTTTCGTGTAAAATATATGGTTTTTCTATCCTTGGTAATGGCAAAAGTACCTTCATGCATCTTGGTGTTTATTTGACTTGAAATGCTTTTGCTCAGACTATCACCGTGGGATATTTTATCAATGGGATGGGTATAGATATCCAAATAGTTTTGGTTGTTCCAACGATATAATTTTTTTGTTGAAGTATTTTTTTTTCTGGCGGCTGAATAGACTAGTGTAGAATCAACACGTGCAGCTCCAAACTCCGAAGTGCTAGAATTTAATGGTAGGTTTTTAATTGAAAATCGATTGCCGATTGCACTTATGTTCTCTATATATAGAAGCTCTTGTCTTAGTTTGCCCAATGCTACAGTATCGTTTCTGTGTTTATGATAATTTTCTAGTCTTTCATAGGCCTCATCATATTTGCCGATGGCCTTTAAAGTCTGACTTAGCTTAAAGTAATAAGATGAATCAACAGTATGGCCGTATTTTGAGATTAGAACTTTGTACCATCTTGCCGCAGAATGCAGGTTATAGGTGTTGTAATATGAATCAGCTAAATTTTTTAAAACGGATTGGCTTTTGTCAGTCTTCAACAATTGCTCATATAAAGGAATCGCATCACTATAAAAAGCTCGTTCAAAATAAGTTTTGGCTCGCAGTTGCAATTCTTTTTGAGTATACAGTGGTTGCAGGCTTAAATAGAAAATAATAAAAGGAATCACTTTTTTCATGACCTAATAGAATCTTGGGGATTTGTCATATCCTTTTTTAAGACTAAAAAAATTCAAATTGAAAAGCGCAAAAATTTCATGGGAGCCTGAACTAAAGCTTTCCAAATTGGAAATTGTATGGTCATAGGAATAGCCCATTCGAATTGATGGCGTGATCGACATATTGAACATGGCACTTATAGCGTCCTCGAATCTGTATGAAAGGCCACCTTCAAACCGATTATTAAACAATACATTGAGGGATGTGTCAAAAGAAATTGGCGAGCCTAAAGCTGTCTTTGCCATAAATGAGGGCTTTATCTTTATAATAGAGCTCAAAGTATAAACATAACCAGATGTGAGGAAAAGATGTATTGCTTCTGAACCGATTCTTTTTAGTTCATTTTGATTGTCCAGATGTTTTGTTGTAAGCAGGTTGGGGGCTGATATACCCACATAAAAATTGGATTTATTGTAAAAAGTACCAATACCAACATTAGGGAAAATACGGTTTATGTTTTCGTTGAAAGCATCGTCATCTTGAAATTCTGGTAGAACAAATCCGTTGAAGTTAGCTTCAAAGGAGGTAAAGCCTCCCTTAAGTCCCAAGGCAACATTACTCTTAGCATTAAGTTGAAGAATGTATGCAAAATCCGCATAAATGTTATTTTCCTTGAGTACGCCATTACCAATATTGTCAGAAATAAAAGATATTCCCGTTTCAACTTTTTTGTTAAATGCAGTATGGGCAAAAAATGTCAATGTTTTTGGTGCTCCTTCAACATTGGTCCATTGAGAACGATAGAGTGTTCCAAAGTTTAGCACTCCAGTTTCGTTAATGGTATACGCTGGGTTTATAACACTAGGATTGTATATGTATTGGGTGTACTGAGGATCCTGTTGTGCTACGGAGTCAATTTGCCATAACAAAAACAGCACTAAGAAGTTTGTTCTTTTCATATACTTCAGGTTCATCGATTGAGGTAAAGTCTGCCTTGTTTGGGATTATATCCTGTTTTATTGAATCTTACTATATAGAAGTATACTCCATTTGGGGCGATGTTCTTTCCATTTTTTGAGCCGTTCCAGGCAGGATTGTCGATGTTTCCCTTGAACAGAGAATTTCCATATCTGTTGAAGATTTCTAGGGTGAAATCAGGAAAGATTTTTTCAATATTCGGAATAAAGAAAGTATCATTTCGTCCATCATTGTTAGGGGAAAACCCATCAGGAATGTAAAAATCATAATCTTCCGGATTGCAATGACCAAGATCAACGGTCACTGGTGTCCTCTCAGGATCAATGATACATTCAGATTCTAAATAGATCTGCGCATAATAGGTGGCATTATCTTTTAAAAGATTTTGAACGGATAATGGTTCACCTCCTTCCGCTGTATCGAACCATTCTATCTGTTGATCAATAACATTTTCTAAATCCTTGAGTTCATTCACAGTTGGATTGTCCAAACGGCAGAGAAAAAGTTCGTTGGCACTTAGGTAGTTGTCGTCAGGAATGGTTGGGTCAGAGACCATAAATGTTTTTGATTGAACCAAGACGTTGTTGCAAACATCTTGCTCAGGCATTGTCCCTTGGATTCCAATGATATCAATTTCTATAGGCTCATTGACCGGAACAGAAGAAGATGGGATGATGAACATACCTAAACCATTGATCAAATCGATATCTGTGTTGATTTGCTGTACGCCTAGGGTGCTGTTTATTGAATACACAAGTTCATATAAGCCGTCTGGAAGTATTGATTGATCATAATTTAAAGTGACCAGATATTCTTCTTCCAGACAATAATTCGGAATATCTATATTTCCATCAAGAACCGGCAGAATTGTAATTAAAACTTCGGTCATGGCTATGGGACAAACCGGATTTGTTGGAAAAACGGTATAGTGAAAACCATACTCGCCATAACCAAAATTCTGATTGATTTCCTGAACATTTATAAAATGATCCATTTCATTGTCAATCTGTCCAGTGCCATTTTCTGACCAAATTCCGAAAGGATCTTCATTCACTAATCGGGTGGCCAAATCCAAATTGGTAAAACTGCTTAGATCATCTGTCGTGCAAACAACAATATCAATTGGTTCTCCTGAATTGGCCTTTGGATGTACTTCCAATTTAACCTTTGAGCTATAACCCTGACAACTACCTACATTGGGAACCATGTATATAAAATCGTATTCTCCAATGTCTGCCAGTTCAGCATTAAAAAGATTGCCATTCAAAGTTTCCTGAGGTGGAGCGTTGCCCATTGGATCTCCAATCCACAAACCGTTGGAATCTGGCACTACATCCGGCTCGGGACTTCCGATAAAATTGAAAAGATTAACTTTTGGGTTACCGTTACAGGCATTCGCACTACCATCTATATTATCTTCCCCTGCATAACCGCCAAGTTGTAAGGTCACTGAAGCAGATTCACCGCAGGCTTCGTTGGTATAGATGAAAAGATGCTCTCCAAAACGATTTATTTTCCATAAATCAACAATTCCAGTATTTGTATTTAGGGCATTTAAGTTTAAAGAGTTTGTTGTTGACCAAATACCACCTGGTTGAGGTGCGCCACTTAAAATATTGAATAGATTGAAAGTTCTGTTCGATAGGTCACTGTATTTATCGCAAACATCAATTGTATTGTCACCGCCGGCGCATTGGGACTGTACAATAGAAATATTCGAAAGGAGGAAGGTGAAAAAGGCAATAAAGGCCTTAAACGTTTGGAATTTGTAGAATGATAAACCTAAATAAATGTATCGTAACATACGAACAACATTAATCGAGGTCTATTAAAAATAATAACTATGCTACAAATGTATATTTTTTATTGGTAACCCGTTTTGTGGTTGCAATAAAATATGATAATTAAAAAACCATCATTTTCAGGGCTATAAGTATCTTTGGATGCCAAAATAGATTTAGATGAAAATCCATTTTATTGCCATTGGCGGAAGTGCCATGCATAACCTGGCCTTGGCCTTGGAACATAAGGGATACAAAATTACCGGGAGTGATGATGTTATTTTTGAACCCTCAAAGAGTAGGCTCAAAGCTAAAGGATTGCTACCCCAAGAATTTGGTTGGTTCCCAGAGAAGATTCATAAGGATTTAGATGCCGTGATTTTGGGGATGCATGCCAAACCAAACAATCCTGAATTGCTTAAAGCACAGGAAATAGGATTGAAAATTTACTCTTATCCAGAATTTTTATACGAACAGTCAAAAGATAAAACTAGGGTTGTGATAGGCGGAAGTCATGGTAAAACAACCATAACTTCGATGATTCTTCATGTGTTGAACTATCATGACATCCCGGTGGATTATATGGTTGGGGCACAACTTGAAGGTTTTGACCGAATGGTGCACCTTACGGAAGAAAATGATTTCATAGTTCTGGAAGGGGATGAATATTTGTCTTCACCCATTGATAGAAGGCCTAAATTTCATCTGTATCAACCCAACATCGCACTTTTAAGTGGAATTGCCTGGGATCATATCAACGTTTTTCCAACATTTCAGAACTACGTGGAGCAATTCCAGATTTTTGTGGATGGCATAGTTCGAGGAGGCTCCATTACCTATAACGAAGAAGATCTGGAGGTTAAAAAAGTGGTGGAAAGTTCGGAAAATGCCATAAGGAAGTTTCCTTATGCAACCCCTGCATATCGTGTCGTGGATGGAGTAACGTTATTGGATACTCCCGAAGGGGAAATGCCCATTGAAATTTTCGGAAAGCACAATCTGAACAACTTGGCCGGAGCCAAATGGATTTGCCAGAACATGGGTGTTGATGAAGATGATTTTTATGAGGCCATAGCTTCATTTAAAGGTGCCTCAAAACGTTTGGAAAAAATAGCCGAGGGAGATAACAAAATTGCTTTTAAAGATTTTGCCCATTCCCCGAGTAAGGTAAAGGCAACAACAAAAGCAGTCAAAGAACAATATCCGAACCGAAAATTACTCGCATGTCTTGAACTTCATACTTACAGTAGTTTGAACGCAGAATTCCTGAAGGAATATGATGGAGCTTTAGATGCAGCAGATGAAGCTGTTGTTTTTTACTCCCCAGATGCTGTAAAAATCAAGCAACTGGATGAAGTGACCGAAAAGCAGATAGCGGAAGCATTGAAAAGAGCGGACGTGAAGATCTTTACAGACTCCAAAGCCTTTCAAGAGTATCTTTTTGCCCAAAATTTTGACAATTCTACTTTGTTATTAATGAGTTCTGGAAACTATGGTGGATTGGATTTCGACAAGGTTAACCAGCTTTTTCATTAAAACTTCTAAAAGGCAATTTGTCAGTCTTTTAGCAAAAGGAATGGTAATTGACCGTTTTCCTGCGTGAAAAGACAGGCACATTTTTTTCTCCAAAGTTTGCTGAAAAGACTTCGACGCATTGTGTCGATATTCTTGGCGGCGTTTATGTTGGGGATTTCCAATGTTTTTTTGGAGGAAGATCGAATGATTAATGATACCCGTGCCAAAATTGAACATCAAGAGATCCAGAGTGAAGATGAGGATTGAACGTGTTTGAATCAGATTCCGAACTGTCTCAAATGATGATCTAGATGTTTATATTGCATTTTCCCCCATTGTTCATGGGTGAATTGCCCGAAAGCCGGATGCGGTTCCCAGTTTGTCCTATTTCTTTCTTCATGAAAATCATTGATTGCTGTGATAAGTTTGGTTTTTTCAGAACTGAAATCCTTTTTGTCTACAACTTTAAAAGGCTTTGCCGTAGGTAGATTGGGCTTCCACAACTTATCATCGTACAAACCCTTTTTAAAACTTTTAAAAATTAGTTTCATAATTGGGTTTGGTTTTTTCATTTCATATCTTCCCAGAGCCAAATTCAATGGAAATTGACAATGAAAAAGCATTTGGCCAACCTCCATTTTACCCCATAACCCTTTTGAAGACTCGTTCAACTCGTTGATGAGACTTAAAATTTCCGAATGCGATTCGGTTTCAAACAGTGATTTCATTTGAAATGATTTATATGATAATTTACATAAAATAATCTTCTATATTTAGACTATGCAAGAGAAAATCGTGTCCTTTTCCATTAAGAATTGGGCAGATGATGACAAGCCAAGAGAGAAATTGATGCAAAAGGGACGTTCGGTGCTCTCAGATGCAGAATTGATTGCAATTTTGATAGGCTCCGGAAACAGAAGTGAAAGTGCGGTTGAACTATCAAAACGCATTCTGGCATCGGTCAACCATAATTTAAATGAACTGGGGAAACTTTCGGTAAACCAGTTAAAACAGTTCAATGGTATTGGAGAAGCCAAGGCAGTTTCAATTGCAGCTGCTTTGGAGGTAGGACGAAGGAGAAGAGGGGAAGACGCTGAAATAATATGTAAAATTACAAGTAGTAGAGATGCCTTTGAGCTTTTGTATCCATTGATGGGAGAGTTGGAGCATGAAGAATTTTGGATTGTTTATTTGAACAATTCCAATAAGGTCATTCACAAGTCGCAACTGAGTAAAGGCGGTATTACAGGTACTTTGGTAGATGTTCGGTTGGTGTTGAAACAAGCTTTGGAATTAGGGGCGGTAGGTCTTATTTTGGCCCATAACCACCCATCAGGAACCATAAAACCCAGTGCAGCGGATAAGCATGTTACCTTAAAATTGAAAAAAGCAGCAGAGGCTCTTGACATAAAAGTACTTGATCATTTAATATTGACACAGCATAGCTATTTAAGTTTTGCTGATAAAGGAATTCTTTAGTATACATGTTATTGATTTATACCCATAAAATCACGAATAGGCTAACGTATACGGCCAAACAACTGTTTGAAAGGATTTTAGGGATCAATGTGATTTTTACGACCAAGGTCGAGGATTTTATAAAACATTCCGGGCCCAAAATCACTTATTCCAAACAACCACTACAAAGTGAGTTTTTTATTCGGAGCAATGATTTGCTTTTTGAACAGGGCATAAATGATTTGGATATAAAAATATCTGATTGGGACGGAATTCCCTGTTTTTTTTCATGTGGCGAGCAGAGCAGCATACCTTATGATATATTTTCCGCTAGTTTTTATTTGTTGAGTCGTTATGAAGAATATCTGCCCCATGTAAAGGATGCCGTTGGAAGGTTTCCTGCGAAAGAAAGCATAGCGTATCAACATAATTTCTTACATCTTCCGGTTGTAGATTTATGGGCACAAAAATTACTTTTGAACTTAAAGGAGCGTTTTCCCGATATTCAAACAAAATCTAAGAAATACAATTTTGTTCCAATTATAAATGTAACCACATCACATTGCTATGCCCTAAGGGGTTTTGCACGAAATTTCGGTGGTTTCATGCTCGATTTGGGGAATTTAAGATTCCGAAGTTTTGCGAGACGTCTATCAGTTGTTTTAGGATTTAGAAAAGATCCTTACGATAATTTTTATGAATTGATTGAGGTTCATAAAAAATTTCCCATAAAAACGATGTTTTTTTTCCAGATGGCCAAGTATTCGGCACACGATAAAAATGTTTCTCCAAACAACAATAAGTTTCGGTACCTTGTGAAATCTGTTGCAGATTACAGCGCCGTTTCACTAAGTACCTCTTTCCTTTCTTCAACAGATAAAAAAGTACTTAAGGAGGAAAAAAGAACATTGACAGATTTGATTAACAGGCCAGTTTCGTATTGCAGGTTGCGATATAATCGTGTGAATGTCCCAACAACCTATAGAAATCTCATCGAAACTGAATTCACCAATGATTTTTCTATGGGTTATACGCATGAGATTGGATTTCGGGCGGGTACTTGCACTCCCTTTTATTTTTATGACATTAATATGGAAGTAAGGCAGCCACTAAAAGTGCATCCTTTTGCAGTTCATGATTATGCCTTGATAAATTTTGAGAGAAAGGATCAAGTGTTTGAAAAAATGGATCAAATCTATAGGCAAGTGAAGCAAGTAAATGGTGACTTGGTTGCCGTCTTTTCCAATGAATTGTTGGGAAGTGATCATAAGATAAACTGGTTGGACCTCTATCAATCCTTTTTAAAGCGATATTATGTATAAAGAGGTCACTGATATTTTTTTTGACTTGGACCATACCCTTTGGGATTTTGAGAAGAATTCAGCGCTTACTTTTGAAAAAATCTTTTATAAAAACCGATTAAATATTGAATTGGATAAATTCCTTGAAGCGTATGTGCCAATAAACCTTGATTATTGGAAGTTATATCGAGAGGATAAAATCAGTAAAACAGAACTGCGGTACCAACGATTGAAAAAAACATTTGATAGGGTTAATATACCGGTTTCAGACGAAACAATTGATCTGTTGGCATTGGAGTATATTGAGTATTTATCTTCTTTTTCTAATTTGTTCCCCCATACTCAGGATATTCTGGAATATTTAGCTCCAAAATATAAGCTTCATATCATTACCAATGGGTTTCAAGAAACCCAAGAAAAGAAGTTGAAAGAATCCAATATCCACCATTATTTTAACCAAATAATCAATTCGGAAACCGCTGGGGTGAAAAAACCCCACCCATATATTTTTGAATTGGCCTTGCAAAAAGCCCAAGTTTCCCCAAAAAAGGCCTTGATGGTAGGGGATAGCATAGAAGCTGATATTATGGGAGCTCAATCTGCAGGATTGCAAACACTTCACTTTAATGCACATAAAGAACCTAAACATCATTTGTGTAAGATGATTAACAGTCTTATTGAAATAAAAAGCATTTTATAAAGTTATATTAGGGTATAACCAGCTTTAACTGTTGTATTAAAAAATGCTTGTTAAGCTATGAGAAGACTATTTTTTCAACCTGCCCTGGTTGCTATTACCCTTTTTCTTTGCCTTTCATGTTCTGACAAACAAGACTTTAACCAGTTTGATGATTTGGAAATTACTCCAACCGTTGCATCCAGTATATTCTATCTGGAGGCCGATGAAACTCATATAAATGACATTGGAAGCTTTGCCAATTTCTATTCTCAAACAGTCGACTTTGAAGCTTTTAACGAAAAATATGTCTCGGAAAGGCTGCTAGAGGGGAAGCTTATCTATGAAATCGAGAACACCACGAGCAAAACATTGAACTTTACCATAGAGTTTTTGGATGAAGAAGGTGATATTCTTGATGTTCAGGTGTTTGATGTAGACCCCACACCATCTCCCTTGCTGATTTTGGAGGTTTTTTACGGCCCAGGGGATAAGAACATCGATATTTTGACCAATACCACTTCACTTCGTATTAATGGAAGCAATCAAAGTGACTCTACAAGTGTGTCGGGGTTGTCAGAACCCAAAGTGAGATTTAAATCGGCTGCCGAATTTATATTTCGATTAAAATGAGATGTAGTCTTTGTTTGTTCCTCGCAGCTTTGTTTGGAGCACAGATTATATGTGCTCAAAATAAGCAGTTGCTTTATGATTTTTATGAAATTCCTCAATCTTTGATGGTAAATCCAGGTGTTAAAACTATGGAAAAGTGGCACGTAGGGATTCCTATGCTGTCTGGCTTGGCATTTCAAGCTGGTACCAGTGGAGTAACCGTTAACGACCTTTTTGCTGATGATGGAGTAGATTTCACTACCAAAGTAAGAGAACATTTGATTCAGGGCATGCGAAAAAGGGATGACTTCAGTACTACCAGTCAAATAGAGGGATTCAATATAGGTTTTAGAGGTGAAAATCGACCTGAAAACTATTACAGCTTTGGAATGTACGGGGAAACCGATATTATAGTCTATTGGCCAAAAGATTTAGCTGCTTTGGCATTTGAAGGGAATGGCGGGAGTAATATTGGCAGAAGCTTTGATCTCGGTGATTTGAGCCTTCGTGGAGAGATGGTAAATGTGCTGCATTTTGGAATTAATCGGAAGGTTAGCAACACCCTTACCATTGGAGGGCGGGCTAAAATTTATTCTGGCATATTTCAATTTCAATCTATAAATAATTCAGGTTCCTTTAGAACCTCTCAAGGCCAAAACAATATTTATACAACCAGTGTAACTGCCGATATGCAACTTCAAACTTCAGGCGTAGAAGAGATTGTTAATATTTTAGATGAAGATACCGGTACAACACAAAAAGACTTGGCCAGCCTGTTCATAAAAAGAGTATTGTTTGGGGGTAATCTAGGACTGGGTTTTGATGCTGGATTTACCTATCAATTAAACCCAAGAACCACGATTACAGGAAGTATTTTGGATGTAGGCTTCATTCATAATTCGAAGGATCTTAAAAATTATACCCTAAGTGGTAATGTGAACAACGAAGGTATTTCTGTTTTTCTTCCTGAGGATATTCCAAATTTGAATAATAACCTATGGGAAGATTTGGTAGATGAAATTGAAGAAGCCATTCCCTATGAAGAGAATGAAAAAGGGTATATCTCGTTTAGACCTGTAAAAGCATATGGATCTATCCGCTACAATTTTGGAGAAGGTAGTACTTTTAATGAAAATTGTGGCTGCGGGGTAAATGCGCAAAGTGGCGGTCAAAATGATGCTTTTTATAGAAACAGCCTGGGTGGGCAATTGTTTTTAATGAAACGTCCTAGGGGCGTACAGGCGGCCGTAACAGGGTTTTTTCAAAAGAGATTGGGCCGTGGATTTGCCTTTAAGACCACTTATACCGCTGATAAATATTCGTTGACAAATATAGGGCTGGGACTCAATTTTCAAATGGGGCCTGTAAACTTCTATGTCTTGGGAGATAACTTGTTAGGATATCAAAATATTGCCAATAGCCACTACGCCTCTTTACAGTTTGGATTTAATATTATATCTTGGAACGATAATTGATTTGTTACAAGGTATGAAACTAAGAGTATTAATTTTAGCGGTATTTGTGATAGGTTTGAGCGGGTCTATGAATGGGCAATTGAACAAGTATAAATATATTATTGTGCCCAAACATTTTGACGCTTTCAAAACTCCGAATAAGCATCAGACCAGCACTATAATCAAGCATTTGTTCACCAAAAATGGTTTTAATGCCGTTTACGATGATGCCTTGCCAGATGATTTGACCATTAATAGATGTTTGGGATTGTTGGCGGATTTGGAAGACAACTCAGCTTTGTTTTCAACCAAAACGGCAATTGTGTTAAAAGACTGTCAGTCGAATGAGGTTTTTAGGTCTATTGAGGGTAAAAGCAAAATTAAAGAGTATCAAAAAGCGTATAGAGAAGCACTTTATGATGCCTTTATCTCATTTAATGGAATGAACTACGCTTACACCCCCGAAACTGATGAAAAGCAGGAGGTTTCAGAAGAACCGATTGTTGTCAGTTTTCGGAATGATATCAAAACAGTCGAGGAAAAACCAGTGGAAGAAGTTATAATTCAAGAAGCAACACCGGAAAATCAAACCTATAAGAGTGTCAAGCCAAAAGAGTCTTCATATACAAAGGCAGAAAAGAGCCAAAAACTTGCTGACGGAACTCTTTTGTATGCCCAGCCCATTGATAATGGATACCAACTTGTAGATAGTACTCCAAAAGTAGTCATGAAGTTGACGAAAACCTCTGTGGATGATATTTTTCTGGTGAACCATAACGGTAAAAGCGGTATGCTCACTAATCAAGACGGAAAATGGATTCTGGAGTATGCTGATGACGCTGGTAAAAAGTCAAAAGAATTAAATATCAAGTTCTAGAACTGGTATTTATTTTTCCAGTGATTTTTTAAGAACTCTTTCATCGCATTTTCACGGGGATTTTTTCCGGGTTTATAAAATGTGGTTCCTGATATTTCTTCGGGCAAAAATTCAAAGTCGACGAAATTGTCTTTGTGATCATGGGCATAATCATACCCTTTTCCGTACCCTAGGTCTTTCATCAACTTAGTTGGAGCATTTCGTATGGCTAGAGGAACAGATAAATCTCCTGTTTCCTTGACTTTTTGCTGCGCGGCCTTTATTGCCATATAACTAGCATTACTTTTCGGTGAACTTGCCAGATATGTTGCACATTGGCTTAGAATGATTCGTGCTTCTGGATAGCCGATAGTGTTTACAGCTTGAAAGGCTGAATTTGCCAGCACCAAAGCGGTAGGGTTCGCATTGCCAATATCCTCCGAAGCCAAAATCACCATTCTTCTGGCAATAAACTTAACATCTTCGCCGCCCTCAATCATTCTGGCGAGCCAATATACTGCAGCGTTCGGGTCACTTCCTCGTACCGATTTGATAAAAGCAGAGATGATATCATAATGTTGTTCTCCGGTTTTGTCATAAAGTACTGTGTTCTTCTGAACTTTTTGAAGTACAAGGTCATTGGTTACGGTTACGTTATCCCCGGTTTCTGAATTGACAATAAGCTCGAAAATGTTTAGTAATTTTCGTCCATCGCCACCAGAGAGTCGAAGCAGGGCTTCCGTCTCTTTTAAATCTATCTTTTTTGACTTTAACATGGCGTCAGTGGTCATGGCCCTATCCAAAAGAGCTTCTAGATCTCCCTTTTCAAAAGGATTTAAGATATATACCTGACATCGGGACAAGAGTGCCGGAATCACCTCAAAACTTGGGTTTTCCGTAGTAGCACCAATCAGAGTCACCCATCCCTTTTCCACGGCGCCCAATAAAGAGTCTTGTTGTGATTTGCTGAAACGATGAATTTCATCAATAAACAAAATGGGGTTTTTGGCGGTAAAGAGACCTCCGGCCTGTTTGGCCTTGTCGATTACCTCTCTTACATCTTTTACACCACTACTTATGGCACTAAGGGTATAAAATGGCCTTTGACTTTCATTAGCAATAATGTTGGCCAAGGTGGTCTTTCCCGTACCCGGAGGCCCCCACAAAATAAGCGAGGGAATAATGCCATTTTTAATTTGATGGGTCAATGAGCCATTTTCACCTACCAAATGGTTCTGGCTTATATAAGCTTCCAATGTTTTGGGCCGTATGCGTTCTGCCAAAGGTTCGTTCATACGGATAAAAATAAGACAAATTTGTACGAGGTATTTGCTTTAGCGAGAATCTTGCTTAAGGGATAAGATGTCATTTCGAGTGAAATTTCATGGAAATTTAGTATCGAGAAGTGTTTTTCTGGAAGGAATTTATTGGCAGGGAGAAGATTAAAAACCCTGCGATTTTATTGTAATTTCTATAAATTATTTGCACCAAGTTTGTCATTCCGCACTTGATGCGGAATCTAATATATATTGTTTTTTTGGATTCCTGCCTTCGCAGGAATGACAACTCTCCATTGAAAAACGATTTCATTCTTTTAAGATTAAGATGAATTATTGGTTTTTTGATACACTCGGCACTCTAACTGACATAAATTTCTTATTCGAGATTCACATTGCTTTACGTTTTAGAGCATGACAAAATGTGTAATTTACAGGAATGGCTAGATGTTTGATAATTTAGCACTATGTCCGATACCAATTACTTCAAATTTTCCAATAGCGTTTTAATAGCTCCTTTTTTGGCTGTACTTTCTATTTGGACAGTTTTTTGGATTGAGCTACAGCTTGGACAAAACTTTAACGAATTTGGTATTTACCCTCGAAGACTTATAGGACTTAGGGGTGTTGTTCTGAGTCCTTTTATACATGGTTCATTGGAGCATTTGTACAATAATACCATTCCTTTGGCCATATTGACCGCCTTTCTGTTCTATTTCTATCGGTCGGTGGCCTTAAAAACGTTGATTTGGGGGGTGTTGATATCGGGAATGTTGACCTGGGTCATTGGTAGAACATCATACCATATTGGGGCAAGTGGAATCATCTATGTTTTGGCAAGCTTTATTTTCTTTAAAGGAGTATTTGCAAAGCATTTTAGGTTGATTGCTCTATCTTTGGTGGTGGTCTTTATCTATGGAAGTATGATATGGTACATATTCCCGATTGAAGAAGGGATTTCATGGGAGGGGCACCTTTCTGGGTTTGTTGCAGGGCTTGTTTTGGCAGTGGGTTTGAAGGTGAAAGTCCCGAAGCAAAAAAAGTATGATTGGGAGCGTGAAGATTATAACGAAGAGAACGATCCTTTTTTAAAACATTTTGATGACGATGGGAATTTTATAGAAGTTCCTCCAGAAGAAACAAATGCTAAAATCGAAATCAAATATCATTATAAAAAAGACTCGAAGGATTAAAAGAGCAAATAATGAATTTTTGATGATGGTACTTGACGGAATACTCGCCTGAATAATGCAAACACTTTGGTTTTTTTCATTCTTGTATTTTTATGGCATTCCTGCGGAAGCAGAAATCTTATAGTTAGAAGCAATCAACCCCGTGGATCCCACATCAAGCACGGAATAACAAATTGGGATGTATCCCGCATCAGGTGCGGGATACAATACATCACAAAACAAAAAAAGGAGGCTTAGCCTCCTTTTTAATATTTTACAGTGTTCTGTTCAATGGTTTAGTCACAAGGAACGGGATTTCCAACTCCGTCAAAAGTCCAATTTGGTTCAGCCAACAGAGATAATGCAGCTAGCTGGGCATCTGTGTCATCTTCGCAGAGAGCCATGCCCTCAGAGCCCAGAATTATGTTCTGTGGTATTGTCTGTCCTTCGGGTGGGTTGGCCCAACCTATAAGAGTGGCACCAAAATTCTGTGGGGACATCCCTGAATTATCCAACATATTGACCATACTGGTTACATTACTTATGTTCCAGGCCCCTAAATTTTGATTAAAAGCTGTAGCATCTTCGAACATGAAGCTCATACTGGTAACACTGGACACGTTCCAACCACTGATATCTTGGTTAAAGGCGGCTGCTTGTCGAAACATGGACTCCATGCCTATAACACTGGATACGTCCCAGCCACTGATGTCTTGGTTAAAAGCATCTGCCCCAATGAACATTTGGCTCATACTGGTCACACTGGACACGACCCAATCACTGATGTCTTGGTTAAAGGCAACTGCTCCAGCGAACATTTGGCCCATATCGGTCACACTGGATACGTCCCAATCGCTGATATCCTGGTTAAATGAATTGTTGTTAAAGAACATAGATCTCATAGTGGTCACACTGGATACGTCCCAATCAGCGATGCTTGTATTAAAGATGATATTGCAACTTGAAAATGTATTAACTAATCCAACACTATTTGAAAGGTCGGGAATATCCTCGGCATTGTACTCCATACCATCGACTCCAGTAAAGGAAATAAATCCCCATTGGATATTGCCTCATTGCTCCAAACTGGTAATATACTCTTGTGAAACGAATGGAAAAAATACGGGAAACTGCCCGGCAATGGCCACGGTATAGGTCCCCGGTTCAGCATACTGGTGTGTAATCTTTCCATTTGTAAGGTTCTCTTCAACGGTGCCATCTCCCCAATCTATGGTGTAGTCAAATTCAAAATTATTTACCCCAGCATTCTCGTTCAGTATAATCTCTACATTGGCGACATCGGTTGTCCAAACAGTGATAAAGGAGTTGGGGTCGTCGGACAACAATTCATCATCAACCACATTTATAGTAATCCCGGCTTCGGTTGCAACGGTGCCGTCCGTTACGCTCACGGTCAATGTATAGGACGGAGTGCCTTCAAAATCGAGCGTTTTGCCCTCGTCCAAGCTCAATATCCCTGTTGCCTTATCGATCACAAAAAGGCCGTTGGCAGGGTCGGTGATATCGGTCACAATCTCAAATTCAAGTGTGTCGCCATCAGGATCGGTCGCATCTACTGTTCCAACCTCGGCGCCTTCAACGTTCTCGTCCACCTCGAACACTTGGTCAGCCGTTATCTCTGGGGCCTTGTTCACGTTGTTTATGTTTATGGTGACCTTCCCATCCCCCGACAGTGCCCCGTCAAAGGCAGTTACCGTTATGCTGTGCGAGGCTTCGCCATCGAGGCTCTTGCCCGTTGCCAGGCTCAGTGCCCCGGCATCGGTGATCACGTACAGTCCTTTGTAGTTGGTGGAGAAGCCAAGGGTTATTTCATCCCCGTCGGGGTCGCTTGCCGTTACCGTACCTATTTGGCCGGTTGCGGTCTCATCTACCGTAATGGTCTTGGCCTCCACAACAGGGGCCCTGTTGGCAGGTTCATCATCCTTGCTACAGGATACGGCCCCGATGAGCAATAGGGCCAATAGTAAAGATCTTTTTTGGGGTTTTACGCTCGATGGCGCTCGATGGCGCAATTTTAGCTTATTTCTCATGGTATTTAGTATTTAAGTGAATACCGCTAAGTTAGCCTGCCAATGTATGGCCCATTGCTCCCAATTGACGGATGGCCCGTTTGGGTTGACGGATGGGGGAGTACGGTGAACCGTTCAGTTGGCAGTGGTCAGAAATCAGAGGCCAGAAATCAGAAAATCAGAGGTCTGGTGTTTGGTGTTGGATAGATCCTTCGCCAGCCTTCTTCGCCAAAGTGGCTTGGGTACGACGGCCGAAAGGCTTCGGACCAGGGGTTTGGTTGTTGGATAGATCCTTCGCCGGTCTTCTTTGCCAAAGTGGCTTGGCTACGACGGCCGAAAGGCTTCGGGCTACAAGTAAAGAATGGAAGGCTACGGACTAGGGGTTTGGTATTCGATTGTTGGCTTATTGGATGGTTGGATAGTGAAATAGTGGAATAGTGGAATAGTGGAATAGTGGGATAGTGGGATAGTGAAAAGTAACTACTTGACAGTTTATCGTGTTGAACTTGACATTGATAATTGTTTATTGGTATTAGCGAGATTCATGCCAAAAACACTGCAGAATCAATTTGCTAAAAACTTAATTGATAGTCTGGCCTTAACGCATTCGTTGGCGAACCACTTCGTATAAAAAAACGCCGCAGGCCACAGAAACATTCAAAGAGCCAATTCCACCCATTAAGGGAAGTTTTGCTTTATGGTCCACAAGATTGAGAATGGAGGGCGAAATGCCTTTGTCTTCAGAACCCATTATAATGGCCGCAGGTTGATTAAAGTCTATATCGTAAATGCTGTCATTTCCTTTTTCGGTAGCAGCAACGATCTTTATATCTGAAGACTGAAGGTAAAACAGTGCATCTTTTAGATGGTCCACTTTGGCAATGGGAACATTAAAAGCGGCACCAGCCGAGGTTTTGACCGTGTCATCGGTTATGGGGGCCGTTCCATTTTTCGGAACAATGATGGCATCGACACCACAACATTCAGCCGTTCTTATGATGGCACCAAAATTTCGGACATCGGAGACTTGATCCAATAGTAAAAAGAAAGGGGTTTTATCATTTTCGAGGACCTTCTCGACCAAATCCTCAAAATTGTGAAACGCAACGGGAGAAATATTCGCAACAGCCCCTTGATGGTTGTTTTTTGTTAATCGGTTCAGCTTTTCAATGGGAACATACGAACTGCTGAGGCCATTTTTACGGATTTCGGTTTCCAGTTCCTTGAACAACTCCCCGCCAAGCCCTTTTTGAAGAAATATCTTGTTTATGGGTTGCTCGGCATGGATGGCTTCGAGAATTGCCCTTATTCCATAGATTTGGTTGCTCATGGTATCTTTCAATTTTGGCGCAAGGTAAGTTACTTCTGCTTAAGAAGAAACTTTATAGATTGTCAATGCCCCATTGTTTGCGGCACTAAGTAAGTATTTTGTGTTGTTGGGACCTTCAATAAGTTCAATGCTTTTGACATTTCCGTCCAAAAACAATCCAGAATCTTCGTGCGAAAGGGGTTGATATCCATCTTTTCCATTTGATAAGAGCACAACACCTGAGATAGCATCCAAACGAGGGGTCTCCACTTCTGTCTCGTAAATATTTCCGGCGGTTATGACATCTTCAAAACCGTCTTGGTTCAGGTCGATGAAAACACAATCCAACAAAGGAAATGTTTGTGCTTCCGTTGGGAGTAACTTTTTTTCAAAATTACCATCACCTTTGTTGATCAATAAAACAGATTCAAACTGGGTGACACTATTTTCGTAAGATGAATTCAATTTTTCACCATAAATATCTGAAAGGCTTGCATTGGCAAATTCGGTATAGGTTTCAAATTTTTGTTTTATAAAGGGCATTTGCTGAGAGGAACACTCCCTGCCGCGTACGGGAACATAAGCCCCGTTATATTTTTTGCTCAACACAATATCGTTGGTGCCGTTGTCATCAAAATCGGTGGCATAGATTTTAAACGGTTTTTCTGGGGAAGCTTTGAACTTAATATTAAGGCCTATATTTCCGATGATATAGTCTTTTAAACCGTCATTGTTTATGTCAGTTTCATTGACTGAAAACCACCATCCCTTTTCTTTTAAAGCATTATTTTCTTGACCAACGTTTTTAAAAGTTCCTTTATTATTAATAAAAACACCTATACCGGTCCATTCGCCAACGGCAATAAAGTCCATCCATCCGTCATTATTGACATCTGTGGTGAGAATGTCGTTTACGATACCAAAATCCAAAAATTCTGGAACGACCTTTTCGGTGGCCTCAATAAGCTCGCCATTTACGTTTTCGAACAGTGCTGATGGTTGATGGTTTGGATACATTTTTGGTATAATCCTGTTGCCCACCAGAATATCTTTGTCACCATCTTGGTCAAAATCAATAAAACTTACTGCTTTTCCATTTTTGGGGAAAGAGCCAAGGGCGTCGCTCCCAAGTCTGCTGAACTGGCCCTTACCATTATTGATATAAATTCTGTCGGTATGATAAGAGGAGTGTTCCGCAAACTCATTACCTCCACTGGTAACATATAAATCGAGATCGTTGTCGTTGTCAAAATCGAAGAACATCGATTCCATATCTTCAAATTGCGCATCATTGGAAAGGGCAGGGGAGTTACCTTTGGTAAAACCCGATGCGGTCTGTAGATAGATTTGACCAGCTTGTCCTGAGGCACCACCGACATAAAAATCCATGAAGCCATCATTGTTCACATCTCCTTTTGAAATGAACGGTCCTAGGTTGGATTGCTTGTAAGGCAATAATATTTCATCTTCAAAATCGTCGTAAACATTTTCTTTATGTACAAAATCTACCCCAAAATTACCGTTTGGTGTTTTTTGAAAGTAACCTTCTTTATTATCTGTCCTATAGGGTGTTTTGGCGTCTTTTTTAAGAAATGTAAGTGTGGTATTCGCAGGGACGTTGGTTTTTTGTTCCATTTTCCCGTTTCTCCAATAGACTGTTACGGTATCTATCATTTTTGCCTCTCCAAGCCCAAATAGGGCATTATTTTCCTGTGATGATCTGTAACCCCGTACACGTTTTATTTCTATGAATTGCGCTTGTTCGCCAACATTGATCATAACCTTTGCGAACTCTTCGGAAGCATCGCCATTGGCAATTACTTTGAGGTAGTTTCCGGTTTCTTCTTCTACGGAGAGATTTTGATAGATGAAAGCACGGTCATCCATGTTGTTGATAATCAGGTCAAAGTCGCCATCATTATCCAAATCTGCCGATACAGCGCCATTGCTAAAAGAAAAATCGTCCAATCCCCAGTCCGAGGAAACATTTTCAAAATGTAACTCTGAATTTCTTTTGTACATAATATTGGGCAGCTTCTCCGAGGGCATAGCGTTGTAAAGTTGTTGTTTTATGGCCAAGGGTACATTATTGCCATATTTTTGACGAGCTTCAAAAACCTGCCTTTGTAGGTCGTTGTCCAAAGCGTAGCGCCGGTATCCATTGGTCACATGGATTTCTTTATGGCCGTCGAGGTCAAAATCGTTCATCAATACGGACCAGCTCCAATCAGTGTTAGCCACACCTGACATTTGGGCTATATTGTTGAACTTTAGGTTCCCCATATTTTTTTGAAGGGAGTTGTACATGTATTGGTATTGAAAATCTGCTTTGTTGACCAAATAATCAAATCGCCCCGTGCTCATTGACGCCATTAAAGTTTTTGACCTTACATGGTCATTGGCAGCCATATCCAACACAAAAATGTCTTGAAGGGCATCGTTGTTGATATCGGCAACGTCGATTCCCATGCCATAAAATGAGATTTGGTTGGTGGTCTTCTTGATTTGATCTGAGAAGGTGCCATTTTTATTGTTGATGTAAAGTACATCGGGTAAATAATAGTCACTGGCCATATAGATGTCCATCCAACCATCTTCATTGATGTCCGAAACCATGAGACCTAGACCAAATATGGGTTTTTCCAATCCAGCCTCTTTGGTAATGTCTTTGAATTTACCGTTATCGTTTCGGTATAGATGTGATGAATTATAATAAATGTTTTCCTCGTTGGATTTAGCGTATTTGTTCAAACTAATAGGATCCAAACCATAAAGTTCGTTCTCGTTCATTACAATGCAATCCAAATCGCCATCGTTGTCATAATCCAAAAAAGCAGATTGTGTGCTGATTCCCATATCGTCCAATCCGTATTCTTCAGCTTTTTCGGAAAAGCTTCCATCTTTTTGATTGATGAAAAGTAAATTTTTTCGGTTTTCCCTTGAGTTTGGCCCTCCTTGGGAAATGTAGATGTCCATCCAACCATCGTTGTTGACGTCGGCAAAAGTGATTCCGTTGGACCAATGTTTTTTACGACTTATTCCCGAGGTTTCGGTAACGTCGGTGAATTTAAGATCACCTTGATTGAAATATACGCGATTTGGTACTTGGTTTCCGCAAAAGACAATATCTAGAAGTCCATCATTGTTTAAATCTTCCACGCCTACTCCTGCACCATTATAGAAGTAGTCATAGTCGAAGAGGTTGTGCATAGTGGATACATCGTGCTGAATAGTATTGGCAAAATCAATATTGGTAGATGATGTTCCAAGTTTTTTGAATAAAGGTTGCTGAGTAATTGAAGACTTTGATGCTTCGGGGGATTCTACATCCTTTGGTTTTGTATGGCATCCGTTGACCAGTAGAAGGGATATCGCAAGTAGTAGGACTTTAGTTTTTTTGACTAATGCTTCCATTGAAGAAATATACTATAATTAATGTTCGTCAGCCTATTGGTTGATGAAAAACTGTCATTTATTAGTGTCAAACAATCCGGATAAATTACAATTAGAGGACATAATCAGCCTGTTTGAAAATCTAAATTAGTTCACCGTATGAAAACTAAAGAAAAAAGGCACCCATTTGGGTGCCTTTTTTATGGTAAAATTGTTTTGTTTATTCACAAACAGCTATACCGATAGGGCCTACAACAGGACCTAGCGCACCACCTGGATCAGCTGCGGCCTGGTTACCGTTTGGATCCAAGATCACATAGCTGTGCTCTTCTTCGAAGTCTCCGGGAACGTAAGTAACCTCTAACGATGTTGCTCCTTCAGGAACGGTGAACGTTCTAGAACCACTACCACCACCCAAGATGGTAAATGACCCTACGGAAGAACCGTCAACAGAAACATCGATAGTAGCACCATCCCAACCGCCTCCAAAGCTATCGAAGAAGTTAATGGTGTATTCTCCTGGGAATGGAGCATCTGCATTCAATAGCTTACATTCAAGTACGTTGATCAATACAAAATACTCGGTTCCATCAGAAGTTGTGGTGACAACCCTTCCGTCTGCAGTGATAATTTCGTAACGTAAACGGAATTCGTCATTCACACCAAGGTCATCGAATTCGATGTCACTTCCATAAAGTTGATCTAGAGTATAGGTAAGCTCAAGAGTTCTCACGCCTTCATCAGAAGTTAAACTTGAAATGTCATAAGTTTCGAACAAAGTTTCTTCTTCAGAAAGGTTAGGATCTCCCTCTTCAACGGTTCTATCAATAAACTCTCTGTAGATATTAAGCGTCTCCAATAAATCACCATCGTTGTCATCGTCAATCAATACGGTAACTGAGTAATCATCGTTTACAGCACCTTCAGCGATATTGATACCGGTTTTGTCAGCTACATTTATACCATCATTTTGGAATGGAAGCAAAAAGCTAATTCCATCACTGATAGTTTTTGTGTACTGAAATGGTGAGCTGAAGAATGAACCTCCACTAACGTTTCCAGTAGCATCTGCTGCAGAATAGGAGTTGCCATCGGTTAGAAACAACTCAAGATCCATAACAAACTGATCTCCAGGAAGAATTTCGGTGATGTCAATACCTGTTGTTGTCAACGCTTGTTGAAGTGTCAAAGTATAATCAAATCGAGGTAACCCTGAATCCCCAGCAGTAAAATCACTTGCCGGAACAGTGGCCAATGTTGCTTTGTCCACAGAATTGTCAGTACCTCCTGAAGGAACATTGTTATCAACAAAGCTTAGAGTCATTTCAACACGATCAAGGAGAGCTCCGAGCTCAACATCTTGTTCCTCTATCGTTAGGTTGAACTCCCTAGAGAGGTCGAACATATTATAAGACCCTGTATTTGTTATGGTTCTTAGGACAGCTCCCCTTGCAACGTTCTCCTGAACGTCCAAGGTTATCTTGTCATCTTCACTACAACCCAATGCAAGAAGGAAGGCCGTAGCTGAAAGAAATATATTTTTTGTTTTTCTCATAATTTCTAATTTTTTAGTCACAGCAATTATTAATTGGCCTCAGGTGCACTGCCATTGGTATCCCAGAAAACTGGCTGTGACTGATTCAGCTTTTGACTGATGTTAGAGTTGTTGTTTACAGAATTTGAAGGATAGTACAATGATCTAATGAAAGTACCAGGATCTGGCTCCAAATTAGGCTGAAGCGTAGTAGGGTAACCGGTTCTTCTGTAAAAGTTGTATGGATCTACACCGTTTCCAAAGAAAGCAATCCAATACTGCTCGGCGAAAACATCCCACTTACCTTCAAGGTCTGCATCATCAAAAGCTGCCAAGAATGTATCTCTATAAAGAGTTATTTGTGCTTCGGTGGGAGCAAAGGATAAATCAGCTCCAGCTTCTCTACCAGACAAGAAAGCCTGTACTTTTGCCAAGTTTTTGTTGAAGCCGTCGATCAATGCCATTCTTGCAGCAGGAACATTACCAGCAACAAGTGCCATTTCCGCTTTCATAAAATCTACACCAAAAGCCGTTAAAAGTGGAGTTACTCCCGTTCCTGCGCCACCTGATGTTGTGCTAATTCCCTGGAAGCTATCATCGTCAAACCTTCCGCCTACTGGATAGGTTCCAAATGTAGTTCTTAAGAAACCATCTGGAGGTGTACCGTCGGTATCTCCGTGGTCCCTACCCCAATAGCCATTTGGAAGATTACAGAAAGTAAAGCCTCCATTAACATAATGCTGGGGAGCAGTTTCTAAAGAGCAGTTCAATGTTTCTTCGTCGGGAGCTACTCCATTTCCTGGAACATTTTCAGATTGTCTGTAGAAATAATATCTAATACGGGGATCATCAGTAGTGTCCATTAGGTTCATCAACCAGTTAGACTGGTAATCACCTGCACCAGCAGCTTGATAGTTCAACCCATATCTTGGATGTCTAGCATCTGGTTGTGTGGCACTGGACGCTGGCCAGTTGTATTCAAAATCGTCAGCCGTGTCAGTGATATAATCTCCAGAATCCACTATGGCATTAAAGCTTGCCAATGCATTTGGATCAACAAGTCTGCGCTGCACATAAATTCTCATTTTAAGCGTGTTGGCAGCATTTTCCCACTTGTCATAATCATTTCCATAAAAGAAATCTAACTGAGGCTCTGCGGCCGGAGTACTTCTAAAGTTAGCAATCGCTTGATCTAAAAGTGTCAATGCAGCGTTATAGATATCCGCTCCAGGATCAACCGTTGGATTAAGATTACCTTCGATGATTGCCTCGCTATATGGAACATCTCCGAAGAAGTCTACCATGGTAACCATTAGGAAAGCTTCAATGAACTGAGATATACCTATGTGGTGGGTCAATTCTCCTTCTACAGCCAAAGGAGTCATTCTTCTGATGTCTACAAGAACACCTTCATATGTATTACTCCATTCATCATCATTGTCAGATGCTTGATAAGCACTTACATATTGACGCCCGTTAAGGTTCATGATCCTGGTAAGCTCCATACCGAATAGGTTGAAACCATCACCATTGGTGTTACCTCCGGATGCCCAATTGTCATTATTATCGAAATCTGCATCACCCTCAAAACTTCTAACAAAATCCTCTTGAATAGAATTTAGATAAAAATCTGCTCCAGCTTGATCTGGTGTAAGAAAGTTAGGGTCTTGCGTAAGGTCTAACTCGGTAGTCTCACAAGACGTGGCCAATACACCTGCCAAAAGTGAGAATACTAAAATTTTATTTATGTTTTTCATTATCATCAATTTTTTCTTAGAATGTTGCTTTTACGCTTAAACCATATCTCCTTGAGCTCGGACCGTTGATGAAATCAAAACCAAATCCGTTACCAACTCCAGTACCAGAGGTATTTGGGTCAAAGTTTGCTCCTTTTGGAGTATTGAAAGCTCTAAACCACAAGTTCTGCCCTGAAACCGTGAATGACAAAGATCCGAAAGGTGTCTTGTCCAAGAATTTTTGAGGTACAGAATAGCTGAAAGAAGCTTCTTGTAGTCTTAGAGTAGTAGCGTCATATACTTGCAATTCGTTTGGTCCAAAAAGAATGTTGCTGAACCAAAATGTAGAGTTATTGATCTGGCGGTTGTTTGGATTACCGTTAGAATCAACACCTGGCAAAATATATGTGTCTTCACGATTTAAGGTTTCGGTAATTAGACCTCTTCCCAGCAAAGTAGAAATAGTTGATGAGTAAACATCACCACCTTGGGTATAGTTCCATTGGAACCCTAATGTGAAGTTTTTATACGATATACTGTTTCTTACGTTAGCAACCCAATCCGGATTCGGATCTCCAATGATTCCATCATTTGGAGCATCAACATAGTTGCCATCAGAACCTACAACAAAATCGCCATTGTCATCTTGCAGTATGCGACCACCGAAAAGTACACCAAGAGGCTCACCCTCGATAGCAGCGTTTCCTAAGTTGGAAAAACCAGAGTAGATGATTTGATCTGTATCTACACCCAAATCTTTTACTTCACTTTCATAAGTGGTAAAGTTGAGGTCTGTAGACCAGCTAAAGCCACCTTCACTAGAGCTTCTAAACCAGTTGATTCCCAAATCAGCTTCCAATCCTTGAAGGTTGATTTCACCAATATTGGTAAATGTTCTGTCAAAACCAGTTGCTGGATCCAATGGACGACGGATAATCAAATCTTTTGTAATCCTGTTGTAAGCTGAAGCATCCAACGTGATTCTTCCATCCCACCAACGGGTTTCAATTCCCACTTCAAACTCGTCCAATCTTTCAGGCTTCAAATCAGGGTTTCCTAGTAGAAGGGTGTTTGTGTTGGTTACAACATTGTTTCCTCCTGAATCTCTAGCATCCTGCGTATCTAAACGAAGTGTAGCAGCTACTGGATAGGCAGATGAATCAAAGTTTGCCGAAGTTCCGTAACCAGCTCTAAGTTTCAAATAGTTCAAAACGTTCTCTGATTTCAATCCATCAAAGATTTTAGTTGGAATTACAGAGATACTCGCACTTGGGTAGAAAAGAGACCTGTTAGCTACGGAGAAGTTGGATACCCAATCGTTTCTTGCAGCAACTGTTAGATAAACCATGCTGTCATAATCAAATTCTGCCTGACCGTAAAGTCCAACAATGTTACGCTCAGTAAACGTTTGGATTTCATTTTGATTCAAGAAATTGAAATGCCTCAAAACACCGAATACTTGCTGTCCATCACTGGCCACACCATTCTGATCAAAAATTTCTCTCCTAGATGTACCACCTACGTTGAAGTTGGTGTTGATTTTGTCCGTAATTGCAAATGAACCGTTCAAAACTAAGTTGTGGTCCCAAATAGTGTTGGTGTTGTTCCAAGTTTCGTAGACGCCACTTGCCAATCGAACATCACCACTGTTACTGTTGATACCTCCCTTGTTTTGGGACTGAATATTGTTTTCACTATACACATCAATACCTGCGCGATATACCAAGTTCAGGTTATCGTTAATCTCGTATTGAACAGTAGCGCTACCAAAGACCCTGTTGGTGTGCTGTTGTGACTCTGCATTGGCAACAGTCCATAATGGGTGTTGTATAGAGTTGTTCTGTCTGTAATAAACACTTCCACCGGTAACAGGGTTTTGGAAAGGAAGTCCTACAACATCAATACTACGTGGTGTAAACCAAAGATCTCCAAAAACTGAAGAACCTGTACCTGTAGCACCATTACCTTGACTTAATGCAACTGGAGGTGAAACGAACTTTGTTCTTGCAAAGTTCAAAGTTCCATTAACGGTAAACTTATTGGACAGCTTAGCACGTCCACCTACAGATAAAGTATTTCTGTTAACACTATTGTTTGGTGTAAAACCTTGGTCATTTAAGAAACCATAGTTGATATTATAACCAATATTGCCATCATCGGAAACCCCTCTTACGTTTACAGAGGTGTTTACGATAGTTCCAGTTCTAAAGAAGTTCTTCACACTGTCATAAGGTCTCCACTCATACCTGGCTCCTTGAAATTCTGGGAAAGCCGCTGGAATACCAGTAGCAGCAGCAGCAGTAGAGTATGGGTGAGCCAAAGTTCCGTTGTCATCAATGGCATTTTGTGCAGCCCATCCTGAAGCTCCGTCTCTATTAAAGCTTGGCCCCCAGTTACTGAAAAACCATCCGAAAGATTGGTCAAACCCATTACCATATTCATCTTGATAATCTGGTAATGAAGCGATTTCGTTGAAAAAGGTGGAGGCGTTTATGGTGACCTCATTCTTTTTCGGTCCAGCTCCTCTAGAAGAACCACCTTTAGTAGTAATCAGGATAACCCCGTTTCTACCTTGGGAACCGTATAGTGTGGCCGCAGCCAAACCTTTAAGAACGTTTACGCTTTCAATGTTGTTTGGGTCAAGGTCCAAAAACCTACTTGAACCGTTGTTTCCATTAATAAAGTCGTTACGATCACCTATTCTACCTTGAGAGTTGGTGTCTGTGCTAAATGGCACGCCGTCAACAATGAAAAGAGCTTGGTTACTAGAGCTGAATGAACTAAAACCTCTAATAACAACATTGGTTCCAGATCCTGAAAGACCACTTTGATTGGTAATCTGCACCCCAGAGGCTTTTCCTTGAAGAACCCTGGCTACATCACCTTCGGGACGTGATTCGAGTTCTTCCTCTCCAACCTCGCTAACAGCGTATCCAAGAGCTTGTTTCTCTCTTTTTATACCAAGAGCCGTAACTACAACTTCTTCTAGCGCTTGAGTATCCTCTTGCATTTGAACGTTGATTACGCTCTCTGAACCTACAGCCCTACTTGTTGGTCTTTGCCCAATATAGGTGAAAAGAAGTGTTTGACCTTGACTGGCACTAATAGCATAGTTTCCATCAAAATCTGTTTGGGTACCATTAGTGGTGCCTTGAACGACAATATTGACTCCAGGTAACGGAAGTCCATCGGCATCCGTAACAGTACCTGTAATCGTCTTGTCTTGTGCAAAGGAAACATGCACAACAAACGCCAATAACAGCGTTAACAATCCATTAAGTTTTGTTCTCATTTTAAAATTATTTGAATTAGCTAGGCGCTAAAATCATAATTTCATGTTAATAATCCAACTTTTTCTTAATAAAATTATGCGCGCATAATTTTTCTTCTTGTTATAAAGAGTGTTGAAAAATGAATAATATGCAACTTTTTAACAATTATGGTCTTTTTTCTACTCAAGAATCACAAAAAGAAATACAAATGATTGAATTTTCTGCAGGAAAAGGTTTAATTACAGAGTGTTAAGTAAATGTTATTGTAAATGTCAGGGAATTTCGGGTGATTTAATACCTTATATATATAATAGGCATCGTTTCAATGATTATGATTGATGGTTGGGTATTTTATCATATGGAAAAATATTTTTGACTGCATTTGAATTATTCCGAATAATCACTACATTTGCAGCCCTCAAAATGAGGGTTATTTTATTTAACAGAAATTTTAATGCCAACAATTTCACAATTAGTACGAAAAGGAAGAGCCACGATTACCAAGAAGAGTAAATCGGCTGCTTTGGATTCGTGTCCTCAAAGAAGAGGGGTTTGTACGCGTGTTTATACTACTACGCCTAAGAAACCAAACTCTGCAATGCGTAAAGTTGCAAGGGTGAGGCTTACCAATGGTAAAGAGGTGAACGCATACATCCCTGGTGAAGGTCACAATCTCCAAGAGCACTCGATAGTATTGGTTAGAGGTGGGAGAGTTAAGGATTTACCAGGTGTTAGATACCACATCGTTCGCGGTGCGTTGGATACAGCCGGTGTTGCCGGAAGAACACAACGACGATCTAAATATGGTGCAAAACGTCCTAAGAAGTAATTAACTTTTAACAAGAAGTAATGAGAAAAAGACAGGCAAAGAAAAGGCCATTATTGCCAGATCCAAAATTCAACGATCAGTTGGTGACACGTTTCGTCAATATGATGATGTGGGATGGTAAGAAATCAGTTGCTTTCAAAATCTTCTATGATGCAATTGATATCGTTGATGAAAAAAACAACGATGAGGAGAAGACTGCTTTGGAACTATGGAAAGATGCACTTTCCAATGTAATGCCACATGTTGAGGTGAGAAGTAGAAGAGTGGGTGGTGCTACATTTCAGATTCCCATGCAGATTCGTCCTGACAGAAAGATTTCAACCGCAATGAAATGGTTGATCAGCTACGCAAGAAAGCGTAATGAGAAATCCATGGCACAAAAGCTGGCTGCTGAAATTTTGGCTGCTGCAAAAGAAGAAGGTGCTGCAGTGAAGAAAAGAGTTGATACACACAAAATGGCTGAGGCCAATAAAGCGTTCTCACACTTTAGATTCTAGTTCATAAAATGGGAAGAGATTTAAAATATACAAGGAATATAGGTATTGCAGCTCACATTGATGCTGGAAAAACTACTACTACTGAGCGTATTCTTTTTTATACAGGTGTGAGTCACAAGATTGGTGAAGTGCACGATGGTGCAGCTACTATGGACTGGATGGAGCAAGAGCAAGAGCGTGGTATTACCATTACTTCTGCCGCTACAACCTGTACTTGGCAGTTTCCAACTGAAAATGGTCAGCCAACCTCAGATGCAAAAGGATATCACTTTAATATTATTGATACTCCTGGACACGTTGACTTTACCGTTGAGGTAAACCGTTCGTTGCGTGTTTTGGATGGTTTGGTGTTCTTGTTCAGTGCGGTTGATGGTGTTGAGCCTCAATCTGAAACGAACTGGAGATTGGCCGATAACTATAAAGTACCTCGAATTGGTTTTGTGAACAAGATGGACCGTCAAGGTTCCAACTTCTTGAATGTGTGCAAGCAGGTTCGCGAAATGTTGGGGTCCAATGCGGTGCCGATTGTTTTGCCAATTGGTGAGGAAGCTGATTTTAAAGGTATCGTTGACCTTGCAAAGAACAGAGCTATTGTATGGCATGATGAGAACTTTGGTTCTACATTCGATGTTATCGACATTCCTGCTGAAATGCAAGATGAGGTAAAAGAATACAGAGCTGCATTGATTGAAGCAGTGGCTGAATATGATGAGGAGTTGATGGAAAAATTCTTCGAGGATGAAGATTCTATCACTGAAGAAGAAGTTCATGCTGCATTAAGAGCTGCTGTTATGGATAGGGCTATCATTCCTATGGTTTGTGGTTCTTCTTTCAAAAACAAAGGAGTTCAGTTCTTGTTGGATGCCGTTTGTCGTTACTTGCCATCCCCTGTAGATAAGGATGATATTGTAGGTACCGATCCAAATACTGGAAATGAGATTACGAGAAAACCGGATCCAAAAGAACCATTTTCTGCTTTAGCATTTAAAATTGCTACAGATCCATTTGTAGGTCGATTGGCTTTCTTTAGAGCATATTCAGGTCGTTTGGATGCTGGTTCTTATATCTTGAACAATCGTTCAGGTAAAAAGGAGCGTATCTCCCGTATTTATCAGATGCACTCTAACAAGCAAAATGCAATTGAGTATATAGAAGCTGGAGATATAGGTGCAGCAGTTGGATTTAAGGATATTAAGACTGGCGATACCATGTCTTCGGAGAAACATCCAATTATATTGGAAAGTATGGATTTCCCTGATCCTGTAATTGGTATTGCTGTTGAGCCTAAAACTAAGGCTGATGTGGATAAATTGGGTATGTCTTTGGCAAAATTGGCTGAAGAAGATCCTACTTTCCAGGTGAAAACAGACGAGGCTTCGGGTCAGACCATTATTTCTGGTATGGGCGAGCTTCATTTGGATATTATTGTTGACCGTTTACGTCGTGAGTTTAAAGTTGAAGTAAACCAGGGCCAACCTCAAGTTGAGTACAAAGAAGCGATCACTCAATCCGCTGATCATAGAGAAGTCTATAAAAAGCAGTCTGGTGGTCGTGGTAAGTTTGCGGATATTGTCTTTACCATGGAGCCTGCTGATGAGGAAGTGGTAGGATTAGAATTCGTGAATACTATTAAAGGAGGTAATATTCCTAAAGAATATATCCCGTCTGTTGAAAAAGGATTTAAAGAGGCTATGAAAAATGGTCCTTTGGCTGGATTTGAGATGGATAGTATGAAGGTTACTTTGAAGGATGGTTCTTTCCACCCAGTGGATTCGGATTCACTATCCTTTGAGTTGGCTGCAAAAATGGGATACAAAGCTGCTGCAAAATCTGCAAGGTCGGTATTGATGGAACCAATCATGAAAATTGAGGTATTAACCCCTGAAGAAAACATGGGTGATATTGTTGGTGACCTTAACAGGCGTAGAGGAACCATAAGCGATATGAGTGATAGAGCCGGTTCTAAAGTGGTAAAAGGTGAAGTGCCTTTATCTGAAATGTTTGGTTATGTTACCTCATTAAGAACATTGTCATCTGGTAGAGCTACTTCAACCATGGAATTTTCACATTATGCGGAAACTCCTACCAATATTGCAGAGGAAGTTATTAAATCAGTAAAAGGAGTAACCGCTTAATTTTTCAGCAAGATGAGTCAAAAAATTAGAATAAAGCTTAAATCTTATGATCACAATTTAGTGGATAAATCTGCTGAGAAAATTGTGAAAACAGTTAAGACAACAGGTGCTGTGGTAACCGGACCAATTCCGTTGCCAACGCATAAAAAGATATTTACAGTTTTGCGTTCACCGCACGTGAACAAGAAATCAAGAGAGCAATTTCAGTTAAGTTCATACAAGAGATTACTTGATATTTACAGTTCTTCTTCAAAAACTATTGATGCTTTAATGAAATTAGAGCTCCCAAGTGGTGTAGAAGTCGAAATAAAAGTGTAGATTTGCACGCCTTTTGAAGAAAAAGGTGAACATGTCCGGAGCTGCGTGCGAAGGAAAAACGGGAAAAAGAAAAATATCTGGGTCACAGAATCTTTTCTTTGACCCAATTTTTTTGCCAAGCAATTGGCTTTTAAAAATGAATAATTAATAAATAATAAATATGTCTGGGTTAATAGGTAGAAAAATCGGCATGACCAGCATCTTCGACGAGAATGGAAAAAATGTTCCATGTACCGTTATTGAAGCTGGACCATGTGTGGTTACCCAAGTCAGAACCGAAGAGGTAGACGGGTACAGTGCCCTTCAACTAGGTTTCGATGACAAGGCAGAAAAACGTGCAAACAAGGCTGAATTGGGCCATGTTAAAAAAGCAGGTGCTTCTCCAAAGAAGAAAGTCGTTGAATTCCGTGATTTTGAAGGAGAATACAAATTGGGAGACACCGTTGGTGCCGATCTTTTTGTAGAAGGTGAATTTGTTGATGTAATTGGTACATCAAAAGGAAAAGGATTCCAAGGAGTTGTTAAGCGACATGGTTTTGCTGGAGTTGGTCAAGCTACGCACGGTCAACATAACAGATTAAGGGCTCCTGGTTCCATTGGTGCGGCATCTTATCCTGCCCGAGTTTTCAAAGGAATGAAAATGGCCGGTAGAATGGGTGGTGATAGAGTAACAGTTCAAAACTTGAGAGTGTTGAAAGTGGTACCTGAGAAAAACCTTATTGTTGTTAAGGGTTGCGTTCCAGGTCACAAAAATGCTTACGTAACAATTGAGAAGTAATGAAGGTTGCAGTTTTAGATATCAAAGGAAAAGATACAGGAAGAAAGGTTGACCTTTCTAAAGATGTATTCGGAATAGAGCCAAATGAGCATGCTATTTACTTAGATGTGAAGCAATATTTGGCACATCAAAGACAGGGTAACCATAAAGCTAAAGAAAGAGCTGAAATTACTGGTAGTACCCGTAAGATCAAAAAGCAAAAAGGTACTGGTACTGCTAGAGCAGGTAGTATCAAGTCTCCTGTTTTTAGAGGTGGTGGTAGAATCTTCGGTCCAAGACCAAGAGATTACCAACAAAAATTGAACAAGAATGTCAAGCGTTTGGCTCGTAAATCAGCCTTGACATTGAAGTCAAAAGAAAAAGCTATCACTGTGGTTGAAGACTTCAATTTTGAAGCTCCAAAAACCAAGGACTTTGTTGCCTTTTTAGCTTCCTTGGGCCTTGAAAATAAAAAGTCTCTAGTGGTATTGAGTGGCTCAAATAATAATATATATTTGTCGTCGCGCAATTTGGAGCGTTCTGAAGTTGTAACAAGTTCAGAGTTAAATACTTACAAAATAGTTAACGCTAAAAGTTTGGTATTGACCGAGAGTGCTTTGGAAGGAATAGAATCAAACCTTAAGAAATAAGAATATCATGAGTGTGTTGATAAAACCAATCATTACGGAAAAAATGACCGCAGATAGCGAGCTTTTCAATCGTTATGGTTTCTACGTTGACCCAGAGGCTAACAAGCTTCAAATCAAAGAGGCGGTTGAGGCTACTTATGGTGTATCTGTAGAAAAGGTGAGAACCATGAACTATGGTCCAAGTCGTAGGAGTCGTTATACAAAAACAGGTATCCAACACGGAAAGACAAATGCTTTGAAAAAGGCTATTGTTGATGTTGCGGAAGGTGATATTATTGATTTTTACAGTAATCTATAAAGACGAGAAATGTCAGTTAGAAAATTAAAACCGATAACCCCTGGACAGCGTTTTAGAGTAGTAAACGGATTTGACGCGATTACTACTGATAAGCCGGAAAAAAGCTTGCTTGCTCCGTTAAAAAAGTCAGGTGGTAGGAACAGTCAAGGAAAAATGACCGTACGCCATAGAGGTGGGGGTCATAAAAGAAGATATCGAATCATCGATTTCAAAAGGGATAAGCAGGGTGTTGATGCCAAAGTGGTTTCTATCCAGTATGATCCTAATAGAACTGCATTTATCGCCTTGGTAGAGTACAAGGATGGTGAAAAAAGATATGTAGTTGCCCAAAATGGTTTGCAGGTAGGTCAGAAGATTTCTTCTGGTTCCAAAGCTGCTCCAGAAATTGGAAATGCGCTTCCATTGAGCGAGATTCCGTTGGGAACTATTATTTCTTGTATCGAACTAAGACCTGGTCAAGGTGCGGTAATGGCACGTAGTGCTGGTACTTTTGCCCAGTTGATGGCTAAGGACGGAAAATTTGTTACCATCAAATTGCCATCTGGTGAGACTAGGTTGATTTTGGCCAATTGTTTGGCAACCGTTGGTGCGGTTTCCAACTCTGACCACCAATTGTTGGTATCTGGTAAAGCAGGTAGAAGCAGATGGTTGGGCAGAAGACCAAGAACTAGACCAGTAGCTATGAACCCTGTTGATCACCCAATGGGTGGTGGTGAAGGAAGAGCTTCTGGAGGTCACCCAAGATCTAAGAACGGAATTCCTGCTAAAGGATTCAGAACACGTTCTAAGACAAAAGATACCAATAGATATATCATAGAACGTAGAAAGAAATAAAAGAAAAGTAAATGGCACGTTCATTAAAAAAAGGACCTTACGTTCATTATAGTCTGGAAAAGAAAGTCCAGAACAATATAGAATCAGGTAAGAAAACGGTTATCAAAACATGGTCAAGAGCCTCTATGATAACTCCGGATTTCGTAGGACAAACCATCGCGGTGCACAACGGGAGACAATTTGTTCCTGTGTATGTGACGGAAAACATGGTAGGTCACAAGCTTGGTGAATTTTCACCTACACGATCTTTTAGAGGTCATGCAGGAGCTAAAAACAAAGGTAAAAAGTAAGTAAGCTATGGGAGTTCGTAAAAGACAAATGGCCGAAAGGTTAAAAGAAGAGAAAAAGCAGCTTGCTATCGCCAAGTTGAACAACTGCCCAACCTCACCTAGAAAAATGCGTTTGGTCGCTGATTTGGTAAGAGGAAAGCAGATTGAAATGGCATTAGCTATTTTAAGGTTCAACCCAAAGGAAGCTTCCAGAAAGCTTGAAAAACTGCTACTTTCTGCAATTGCTAACTGGGAAGCCAAGAATGAAGATGCAAGTATTGAAGATGCTGACCTTTACATCAAGGAAATTCGTGTGGATGGTGGAACTATGTTGAAAAGACTTCGTCCTGCACCACAAGGAAGAGCACACAGAATTAGAAAACGTTCCAACCATGTGACCATGATTTTGGAATCTAACAACAACGTTCAAAGCTAGAGATAAGATATGGGACAGAAGACCAATCCGATAGGAAATCGCTTAGGAATTATCAGAGGATGGGAATCCAACTGGTACGGAGGAAATGATTACGGCGATAAACTTGCTGAGGACGATAAAATAAGAAAGTATGTCCATGCGCGTTTGGCAAAAGCTAGCGTGTCAAGGGTCATCATAGAGAGAACCTTGAAATTGATTACCATTACGATTACCACGGCTAGACCTGGTATTATTATCGGTAAAGGTGGTCAAGAGGTGGATAAGCTTAAAGAAGAGCTTAAAAAAATCACCAACAAAGAGGTTCAGATCAATATCCATGAAATCAAGAGACCTGAATTGGATGCCAATTTGGTTGCTGCAAGTGTTGCAAGACAGATTGAGAGCAGAATTTCATACCGTAGAGCCATTAAAATGGCGATTGCAGCTGCAATTCGTATGAATGCCGAAGGTATCAAGATTCAGATTTCAGGACGTTTGAACGGAGCTGAGATGGCACGTTCAGAATCTTACAAAGAAGGAAGGATTCCATTATCAACTTTCCGGGCAGATGTAGATTACGCTTTGGTTGAGGCCCATACTACCTATGGAAGATTGGGAATCAAAGTGTGGATTATGAAAGGTGAAGTTTACGGGAAAAGAGAACTTTCTCCATTGGTAGGATTGTCCAAGAGTCAAGGAAAAGGCGACAAACGTGATGGTAAAAAACCACAACGTCGTAGAAAATAATAAGATAAAGAAAAGGTAAGATGTTACAGCCGAAAAGAACAAAATTTCGTAAAGCCCAAAAGGGACGTATGAAAGGAAACTCCCAGAGAGGTCACCAACTTTCCAATGGAATGTTCGGTATCAAATCTTTGGATTCCCACTTCATTACTTCCCGTCAAATTGAGGCTGCGCGTATTGCTGCGACAAGGTACATGAAAAGGCAGGGTCAATTGTGGATTAAAATTTTCCCAGACAAGCCTATCACCAAGAAACCTCTTGAAGTACGTATGGGTAAAGGTAAGGGTGCTCCAGAATATTGGGTGGCCGTTGTCAAGCCTGGAAGGATTATGTTCGAGGTGGCCGGTGTTCCGCACGACATAGCCAAAGAGGCATTGCGTTTGGCGGCACAGAAGTTGCCGGTTAAAACCAAGTTTATCGTAGCTAGGGATTATTCCGCTTAATTTTTAATTGGAAAGAAAGATGAAACAATCAGAGATAAAAGAACTTTCAATTGAAGAGCTAAAGGAAAAGTTGGCCGATTTGAAAAAGCAACACGCGGATTTAAAAATGGCGCATTCAGTTACTCCTTTGGAAAACCCTCTGCAGATCAAAAAGACTAGGAGGACAGTAGCAAGACTTGCAACAGAATTAACAAAAAGGGAATTACAATAATTGGTTTTGCCTTATGGAAGATAAAAGAAACTTAAGAAAAGAAAGAATAGGCGTTGTTACCAGCAGCAAAATGGAGAAATCCATTGTGGTTGCAGAGGTAAAGCGAGTAAAGCACCCGATGTACGGTAAGTTCGTTTTAAAGACCAAGAAGTATGTTGCCCATGATGAAAAGAATGATTGCAACGAAGGTGATACCGTTAAAATAATGGAAACCCGACCATTGAGTAAGACAAAGTGCTGGAGATTGGTTGAAATCCTTGAAAGAGCTAAATAATTATGGTACAGCAAGAATCACGATTAAAAGTAGCGGACAACACAGGTGCAAAAGAAGTTTTGACCATCCGTGTACTTGGAGGAACAAGAAGAAGATATGCTTCTTTGGGAGATAAAATTGTAGTAACCGTTAAGGAAGCTGCCCCTAACGGAACGGTAAAAAAAGGTTCAGTTTCCACTGCTGTCGTAGTGAGAACTAAAAAAGAGGTAAGAAGACCTGATGGTTCTTACATCCGTTTCGACGACAATGCTTGCGTATTGTTGAACCCAACTGGAGAGATGAGAGGAACTAGGGTTTTTGGACCAGTTGCAAGAGAACTTAGGGACAAGCAGTTCATGAAGATTGTTTCATTAGCTCCAGAGGTGCTTTAAAAGAAATATCAGAAAGATGAAGTTGAAAATCAAAACAGGAGATACAGTAAGAGTGATCGCAGGAGACCATAAAGGTTCCGAAGGCAAGGTTCTTAATGTAGATCGTGAAAAGAACAAAGCTATCGTGGAAGGTGTCAACACTGTTTCAAAACACGAAAAGCCAAGTGCAAAGAACCCGCAAGGGGGAATTGTAAAAAAAGAAGCTCCCATCCATATCTCCAATCTTTCGTTGATTGATCCAAAATCTGGTGATGCCACAAGAGTTGGATATGAAGTAAGAGATGGAAAGAAAGTAAGGATCGCCAAAAAATCCAAAGAAGTAATTTAGTTATGAGTTACATTCCAAGATTAAAGCAAGAGTATAAGGAACGCGTGATAAAGGCGCTGTCCGAGGAGTTTGGTTACAAGAATGTAATGCAGGTTCCTAAATTGGAAAAAATAGTGGTTAGCCGTGGAGTTGGTGCTGCAGTTTCTGATAAGAAGCTTATTGACCATGCTGTTGAAGAATTGTCCAACATTACTGGTCAGAAGGCAGTGGCCACACTTTCCAAAAAAGATGTTGCTTCCTTTAAATTGAGAAAAGGAATGCCTATCGGTGCAAAAGTAACCTTAAGAGGTGAGCGTATGTATGAGTTCTTGGACAGGTTGATTACTTCAGCTCTTCCAAGGGTACGTGACTTTCAGGGAGTAAAAGCTAACGGTTTTGATGGCCGTGGTAATTACAACCTTGGTGTTACCGAGCAGATTATCTTCCCAGAAATCAATATTGACAAGATCAATAGGATTAACGGAATGGATATCACTTTCGTTACTTCGGCACAGACCGATAAAGAAGCAAAATCATTGTTAACCGAACTGGGAGTACCCTTTAAAAAGAACTAATATGGCTAAGGAATCAATGAAAGCCCGTGAGGTAAAAAGGGCAAAAATGGTTGCAAAATATGCTGAGAAGAGAAAAGCTTTAAAAGAAGCTGGTGATTACGAAGCGTTGCAAAAGCTTCCAAAGAATGCATCTCCTGTGCGTATGCGCAATCGTTGCAAATTGACTGGAAGACCAAGAGGGTACATGAGAACCTTTGGTATCTCAAGGGTAACTTTTAGGGAAATGGCCAATCAAGGCTTGATTCCAGGTGTTAAAAAAGCAAGTTGGTAAACCGATAAAGTAGAAAAATGCTAACAGATCCAATTTCAGATTATTTGACCAGAATTAGAAATGCCAGTAGGGCAGGTCATAGGGTGGTTAACGTACCAGGTTCAAACCTTAAAAAGCAGATGACCAAAATATTGTTCGATCAAGGATATATTTTGAGTTACAAGTTTGAAGAAGATACGGTTCAAGGAAACATCAAAATCGCCTTGAAGTATGACAAGTTTACCAAAGAGCCGGTGATTAAAAAATTGCAAAGGGTAAGTAAGCCTGGATTGCGTAAGTATGCTGGTTCAGAAGATTTGCCAAGAGTTCTTAACGGCTTGGGTATTGCAATAGTATCAACATCCCATGGGGTGATGACCAGCAAGCAGGCCAAACAAGAAAACGTAGGTGGCGAAGTATTGTGCTACGTTTATTAATGTTGAAAAGAAAAGAAAATGTCTAGAATAGGTAACAATCCAATTACAATTCCCGAAGGTGTCACTGTAGAGGTGAACGAGAATGTAGTTACCGTAAAAGGTAAGTTGGGAGAGCTTTCCCAAGAATTCTCAGGAATTGAGGTAAAAGTAGAGGATGGAAGCGTTCAGCTTACAAGACCTTCAGATTCCAAGGAACACAAAGCCAAGCATGGTCTATATCGTGCATTGATCGCCAATATGGCATCAGGAGTTTCCAAAGGATGGACCAAGGAATTGGAATTGGTAGGGGTAGGATACAGAGCAAGTAACCAAGGGCAAAAATTGGATTTGGCTTTAGGTTTCTCTCACAATATAGTGATGGATATTGCTCCAGAAGTAAAGATTGAGACGATTTCCGAAAAAGGAAAGAACCCAATCGTTAAATTGACATCTCATGACAAACAATTGGTAGGTCAGGTGGCCGCAAAGATTAGAGGTTTCCGTAAGCCAGAACCTTACAAAGGAAAAGGTGTCAAGTTTGTTGGAGAACAATTAAGAAGAAAAGCAGGTAAATCAGCATAATTAGTAATACGATGGGATTATCTAAGACTGAAAGAAGATTACGAATCAGAAGAAGAATACGCAAGATTTCTTCTGGTACTGAAGCAAGACCAAGATTGTCTGTTTTCAGAAGTAATAAAGAAATATACGCTCAATTGATTGATGATGACAAAGGGGTTACCTTGGCTGCAGCATCATCAAGAGATAAGGATTTGGATGCCAAAGGCACCAAAAGTGAGACAGCCAACCTGGTTGGAAAAACTATAGCCGAAAAAGCACTGAAACTTGGTGTGGAGACTGTAGCTTTCGATAGAGGGGGGAACCTTTATCACGGAAGAGTAAAATCATTGGCTGAAGGAGCACGCGAAGCAGGACTAAAATTCTAAATAAACTATGTACCAGAAATACAAAAACGTAGAGATAGTTAAGCCAGGTGGACTGGAGTTGAAGGATCGTTTGGTAGGTGTCCAAAGGGTTACAAAGGTTACCAAAGGTGGTAGAGCGTTCGGATTTTCAGCAATCGTTGTTGTTGGAGATGAGAACGGTGTTGTTGGTCATGGTTTAGGAAAATCCAAAGAAGTTGCCACGGCTATTGCCAAGGCCATTGAGGATGCCAAAAAGAACTTGGTTCGCATTCCTTTGAACAAGGGAACACTTCCACACGAGCAAAAAGGAAAGTACGGAGGAGCAAGAGTATTCATTAAGCCTGCTTCACATGGTACCGGAGTTATTGCTGGTGGTGCGGTAAGAGCGGTATTGGAAGCTGTTGGTGTGCACGATGTATTGTCAAAATCACAAGGTTCTTCCAACCCTCATAATGTGGTAAAAGCTACTTTTGATGCGCTTTTGCAATTGAGAGATGCAAGTACGGTGGCCAAACAAAGAGGTATCTCTTTGGAAAAAGTCTTTAAGGGATAAATAAAGGATATTATGTCAAAGATTAAGGTTAAACAAGAAAAGAGCGCTATCAAAAGGCCACAAAACCAAAAGAGAACTTTGGAAGCCCTTGGGTTGCGTAAGATTGGGCATGTTGTTGAGCACGAAGCAACGCCTAATATCCTTGGAATGATAAATAAGGTAAAACACTTGGTTTCCACTGAGGAAGCTTAAAATATAACGGTACATGGATTTACATAATCTTAAACCAGCAGAAGGCGCTGTAAACAGAGACGGGAAACGTTTAGGAAGAGGTCAGGCCTCTGGTAAAGGTGGAACGGCTGCAAGAGGTCATAAAGGTGCCAAGTCCAGATCTGGATACTCCAAGAAAATTGGTTTCGAAGGTGGTCAAATGCCTTTGCAACGTAGAGTTCCCAAGTTTGGATTCAAAAACATCAACAGAAAAGAATACCAAGGCATCAATTTGAGCAAATTGCAAGAGCTGGTAGATAAGGGTATTGTAAAGAAAGAAGTAACTTTGCAAACTTTGGTGGAGAACCGATTGGCCCACAAAAACGACTTGGTGAAAATTTTAGGTGATGGCGAATTAAAGGCCGCCCTAAAAATATCTGTACATAAATTTACTGCTTCTGCAAAAGCAGCAATCGAAGCAGCAGGAGGCGAAGCAATAAGTTTATAAGGAAAAATAAGGCATGAAGAAATTTATTGAGACCATATCAAATATTTGGAAGATTGAAGAGCTAAGGCAACGAATCATTATTACCTTGGGTCTGCTATTGGTGTATCGTTTTGGTGCCCAGATAGTACTTCCGGGAATTGACTCTTCTCAATTGGCAAGTTTTGCTGATACCGCTGGTGAGGGTATATTGGGTCTCTTAAATGCATTTACTGGAGGAGCTTTCGCAAATGCTTCTGTATTTGCTCTGGGGATTATGCCTTATATCTCGGCTTCCATTGTAGTACAGTTGATGGGAATTGCTATTCCTTATCTGCAGAAACTACAAAAAGAGGGAGAAAGTGGTAGAAAGACCATCAACCAGATAACACGTTGGTTGACTATTGCCATCTGTATCGTTCAAGCACCGGCCTATTTATTTGGTTTGGGAGCGTTGGGTGTGCCGGATAGTGCTTTTGTATTGGGAAAAGGCTTGGATTTTATTGTACCAGCTGTGATCATTTTGGTAACGGGTTGTGTGTTTGCCATGTGGTTGGGAGAGAAGATTACTGACAAAGGAATAGGAAATGGTATTTCGCTTTTGATTATGATTGGTATCATCGCTACAATGCCGCAATACTTTGTTCAAGAATTTATCTCAAGAACAACAAACAATACCGGTGGTATCATGTTTATGTTGATTGAGGTAATCATTTGGTTCTTGGTCATCTTGGCGAGTGTGCTATTGGTAATGGCAGTGCGTCAGATTCCAGTGCAATACGCTAGAAGAACAGCTTCTGGAGGTTATGAAAAGAATGTAATGGGATCAAGACAGTACATCCCATTGAAGTTGAATGCCTCTGGTGTAATGCCAATCATCTTTGCACAAGCAATTATGTTTGCCCCAAGTTTGTTGGGTAAAACCTTTAACAATACGGCTGTTGGTCAATGGATGGAAGTACAATTTGCGGACATCTTTGGTTTGGCATACAACATATTGTTTGGAGTGTTGATCATCATATTCACATATTTCTATACCGCTATCACCGTTCCTACGAACAAAATGGCCGATGATTTAAAAAGAAGTGGTGGTTTCATTCCTGGAATCAGACCTGGTAAAGAAACTGGGGACTATTTGGATAAAATAATGTCATTGATCACCTTGCCTGGTTCAGTTTTCTTGGCGCTATTGGCGGTTTTACCTGCAGTTGTGGTGAAGTTGATGGATGTGCAAGCGGGTTGGGCATTGTTTTATGGAGGAACGTCACTATTGATTATGGTTGGCGTAGCTATTGACACCGTACAACAGGTAAATTCCTATTTGCTGAACAGACATTACGATGGTTTGATGAAAACCGGTAAAAATAGAAAAGTAGCATAAAAAAGAAGTTAGAAGCTAGAAGTTAGATGTTAGACTTGTGATTCGAAAAAGCTTTAACTGATAACTGATAACTGAAAACTAATAACTGAAATATGGCAAAACAGCCAGCAATAGAACAAGACGGAACTATAATCGAAGCATTGTCAAACGCAATGTTTCGAGTTGAATTAGAGAATGGTCATGTTGTTACGGCACATATCTCTGGAAAAATGCGTATGCACTATATCAAATTACTTCCAGGGGACAAGGTGAAACTTGAAATGAGCCCATACGATTTAACAAAAGCAAGAATTACTTACAGATACTAATACGATGAAAGTAAGAGCATCAATAAAGAAGAGAAGCGCCGAATGCAAGATAGTTCGCAGAAAAGGCAGATTATACGTAATCAACAAAAAGAATCCTAGATTTAAACAAAGACAAGGGTAATTATGGCAAGAATTGCAGGTGTAGATATACCTAAACAAAAGCGTGGAGTTATTTCACTTACCTACATTTACGGAATTGGTAAAAGTAGGGCCCAAGAGATTTTGGAAAAAGCCCAGGTAAGTGAGGATACCAAAGTTTCAGATTGGAATGACGATGAAATAGGAAGAATCCGTGAGGCAGTTTCCGCTTTCACTATTGAAGGTGAACTTCGCTCAGAAACGCAGTTGAACATCAAGCGATTGATGGATATCGGTTGTTACCGTGGAATTCGTCACAGATCTGGGTTGCCGCTAAGAGGTCAACGTACCAAGAACAACTCTAGGACAAGAAAAGGAAAGAGAAAAACAGTTGCAAACAAAAAGAAAGCAACTAAATAATAATTAATAGTAGTCATTAGTATTTAGACGTTAGAAGAATCTGTTTGAAATGTAAAAGTCTAGGATTCCAATAACTAAGAATCTAACACCGCGTGCCGCTGAAGCTTTAGCGGAGGCGCAACTAAAAACTAAAAAATATGGCAAAGGCAAGTACTAAAACAACAAAGAAGCGCAAAGTAGTAGTAGAATCCACTGGGGAGGCGCACGTTGTAGCTTCTTTCAATAACATCATTATTTCTTTGACCAACAAAAAGGGAGATGTGATCTCTTGGTCATCTGCTGGAAAAATGGGCTTTAGAGGTTCTAAAAAGAACACTCCTTATGCTGCTCAGGTTGCTGCAGAAGATTGTGCCAAAGTGGCACACGAAGCAGGTCTTAGAAAAGTAAAGGTTTATGTAAAGGGACCGGGAAATGGTAGAGAATCTGCCATTCGTTCTATCCACAATGCAGGCATTGAGGTTACGGAAATCGTAGATGTTACACCGTTACCACACAACGGTTGTAGACCTCCTAAAAGAAGAAGAGTTTAATTAATATCATATGGCCCATAAGGGTCTTCACCCGAAGGTGCAACGGAGATTATCGAAGGATAAGCCTTAATTCATAATCGCACTTTCAAAACAAAAGAAGATGGCAAGATACACAGGACCAACATCAAAAATCGCTAGAAAGTTTGGAGAAGCGATATTCGGAGACGATAAAGCCTTCGAAAAGAAAAGTTATCCTCCGGGACAACACGGAAACAACAGACGCCGTGGTAAAAAGTCTGAATACGCAATCCAGTTGATGGAGAAGCAAAAAGCCAAGTATACCTATGGTATTTTGGAAAGACAATTTAGAAACCTTTTTGACAAGGCCAACCGTAGCAAGGGAGTAACAGGTGAGGTGCTACTTCAATTATGTGAATCACGTTTGGATAATGTTGTGTACAGAATGGGAATTTCCCCATCAAGAAGAGGTGCACGTCAGTTGGTTTCCCACAGACACATTACAGTGAACGGTGAAATCGTAAATATACCCTCATATTCTCTTAAAGCCGGTGACGTTGTTGCTGTTAGGGAAAAATCAAAATCTGTTCAAGCCATAAACGATTCATTGGCGAACAACAGCAGTGTTTACGAATGGATTACTTGGAATTCGGAAAAGAAAGAGGGTACATACGTAACTATACCTGAGAGATTGCAGATTCCTGAGAATATCAAGGAACAATTAATAGTCGAGTTATACTCAAAATAAAATCAACATTAATCCAATTATGGCATTACTTAATTTTCAGAAGCCCGATAAAGTTATAATGATCGATTCAACAGATTTCGAAGGGAAATTTGAATTTCGCCCTTTGGAACCTGGTTATGGATTAACAGTTGGGAACGCACTGAGAAGAGTACTACTTTCCTCCTTGGAAGGTTTTGCGATTACTTCTGTGCGTATCGACGGAGTTGAACATGAGTTTTCTGTTATTCCTGGCGTTGTTGAAGACGTAACGGAAATGATTTTGAACCTAAAGCAGGTTCGTTTCAAAAGACAGATTGATGATGTAGAGAGCGAGACAGTATCTGTTTCAGTAAGCGGAAAAGAACAATTGACCGCAGGAGATTTCCAAAAGTTCATTTCAGGATACCAAGTGCTGAACCCAGATTTGGTAATCTGCAATATGGACCCAAAAGTGAGCATCAACTTGGAGATCATCATTGAAAAAGGACGTGGATATGTTCCAGCCGAGGAAAACAAAAAATCCAATGCACCTTTGGGCAGCATTGCGGTTGATTCTGTTTACACTCCGGTTAAGAACGTAAAATATAGCATCGAAAACTTTAGGGTAGAACAAAAGACTGATTACGAAAAATTGGTTTTCGAAATCGTTACTGACGGTTCTATCCACCCAAAAGATGCTTTAACCGAAGCTGCTAAAGTTTTGATTCACCACTTTATGTTGTTCTCTGATGAGCGTATCACCCTTGAGGCTGATGAAATTGCTCAAACTGAGACTTACGATGAGGAATCATTGCACATGCGTCAGTTGTTGAAGACCAAATTGGTAGACATGGATTTGTCTGTAAGGGCATTGAACTGTCTTAAAGCTGCCGAAGTGGATACTTTGGGAGATTTGGTTTCCTTCAACAAGAACGATTTGATGAAGTTCAGAAACTTTGGTAAAAAATCCTTGACCGAATTGGAAGAGTTGGTAATCAACAAAGGCCTTCAATTTGGAATGGATTTGTCAAAATACAAACTGGACAAGGATTAATTAATCATATTTTGCTCCCCGAAATATAACGGGTTTGGTAGCAAGATGATAAAACAATAACATGAGACACGGAAAGAAATTTAATCACTTAGGAAGAACAGCTGCCCACAGAAAGGCAATGTTGGCCAACATGGCTTGTTCCTTAATAGAGCATAAACGAATCAACACTACGGTTGCCAAGGCCAAAGCTTTGAAGCAGTTTGTTGAGCCGTTGATTACAAAGTCAAAGACCGAGAACAATCAAACAGCCGAAAAAGGTTCGCACAACAGAAGAATCGTTTTCAGTAAACTTAGAAATAAGGAAGCAATTACTGAGCTTTTTGGTGCTGTAGCGGAGAAGGTTGGTGATAGACCGGGAGGGTATACTCGAATCATTAAGTTGGGTAACCGTTTGGGAGATAACGCCGATATGGCAATGATCGAATTGGTCGATTTCAACGAATTGTACAACGCTGGTAAAAAACCTGCCAAGAAAACTACAAGAAGAAGTAGAAGAGGAGGCGGTAAAAAAGTGGAGGCAGCGGCGCCAGTTGCTGAAACGGTAAAAGCTGACGATTCAGAAGAATAAAAGATGTTAATTACTATTGTATTAGTGGAAAAAGGATAAGTGAAAACTTATCCTTTTTTTATGTTTTTTTGTCAAACCGAAATTAAAAAATCGCAATGAAGTATCAATCTAAGAAAAGGGCTCTAGTACTGTTGGCAGACGGCACTATTTTCTACGGCAAGGCCGTGGGTGATAAAGAGGGAACTGCTGTGGGAGAAGTATGTTTCAACACCGGAATGACCGGGTATCAGGAAATTTTTACTGATCCATCTTACTTTGGACAAATAATGGTGGCTACAAACGCCCATATCGGGAACTATGGCACGAACTCCGAAGAAGTTGAATCCGATTCCATTAAAATAGCTGGACTCATTGTAAAGAATTTCAGCTATGAATATTCCAGGCCAAATGCAGATATGAGCCTTCAAGAGTTCTTGGATAAAAATAACCTTTTTGCCATATCTGATGTAGATACCAGGGCATTGGTGAGCTACATTCGGGATAATGGAGCGATGAACGCTTTGATTTCAACCCGAGTTGATGAAATAGATGCTCTTAAAGAGGAGTTGAAGAAAGTGCCCAGTATGGAAGGCCTTGAGCTCGCATCAAAGGTATCAGCCAAAGAACCTTACTATTTTGGGGAGGAGAATGCTGAATTCAAGATTTCAGCCTTGGATATTGGAATCAAAAAGAATATCCTTAGAAACTTGGCCAAAAGAGGAGCTTACATAAAAGTGTTTCCATACAACACCTCTTTTAAAGAGATGAAGGAGTGGAATCCTGATGGTTATTTCATTTCCAACGGACCTGGTGACCCAGAACCATTGACAGATGCAATTGCTGCAGCTAAGGAGATGATAACTTCAGATAAACCCCTGTTTGGAATTTGTTTGGGCCACCAAGTACTGGCTTTGGCCAATGGGGTATCAACCTATAAAATGCACAACGGACACAGAGGAATCAACCACCCCATTCTCAATTTGGTTACCGGAAAAGGTGAAATTACTTCCCAGAACCACGGGTTTGCTGTAAATAGGGAAGAAACGGAGGCTAATTCGGAATTGGAAATTACCCACTTGCATTTGAACGATGACACCGTAGCTGGAATAAAAATGAAAGGGAAGGAAGTGTTCTCGGTTCAATACCATCCAGAAGCAAGTCCAGGGCCTAATGACGCAGATTATTTGTTCGACCAATTTTTCGACGCTATCAAAACTGGAAAGAACTAAATCGTTGTAGGTTATTTTTACGTTATTCATAATGTTTTGTGCTGATTTTCACGAAATTCTATAGCACTCCTTTTGTATCTTTGCCGAATTAATTTTCAACCATAAATTGTAGTAGATGAGCATTATTATCAACATTCATGCAAGACAGATTTTAGACTCAAGGGGTAACCCAACCGTTGAGGTAGATGTAGTTACCGAAAATGGGATTCTAGGAAGAGCGGCGGTTCCTTCGGGCGCTTCAACTGGAGAGCATGAAGCGGTAGAGTTAAGAGATGGGGGAGATACCTTTATGGGAAAAGGCGTCGGTAAGGCTGTTGATAATGTCAATACGATAATAGCTGAAGAATTGGTAGGAACTTCTGTGTTTGAACAAAACCTGATAGACGAGACCATGATTTCGTTGGATGGGACACCAAACAAATCAAAATTAGGAGCCAATGCTATTTTAGGAGTTTCCCTAGCGGTTGCTAAAGCAGCTGCCAACGAATTGGGAATGCCTTTATACAGATACGTTGGTGGAGTAAGCGCCAATACGCTTCCAGTTCCTATGATGAACATCATCAATGGAGGTTCGCATTCCGATGCTCCGATAGCTTTTCAAGAATTTATGGTCATGCCAGTTAAGGCCAAGGATTTTAGCCACTCCATGCAAATGGGTACTGAAATCTTTCATAATCTTAAAAAGGTATTGCACGACAGAGGTTTGAGCACTGCGGTAGGTGATGAAGGTGGTTTTGCCCCTACTTTGGAAGGTGGTACGGAAGATGCTTTGGATACAATAGCTAAAGCGGTTGACAAAGCAGGCTACAAATTGGGCGATGAAATCATGATTGCCTTGGATTGTGCCTCAGCGGAATTTTATGTAGATGGAAAGTACGACTACACCAAATTTGAAGGTGATAAAGGACAAGTAAGAACTTCTGAAGAGCAGGCTCAATATTTGGCAGATCTTTGCGAGAAATATCCAATCATCTCCATTGAAGATGGAATGGATGAGAACGATTGGGATGGTTGGAAGATTTTGACAGAGAAGGTTGGAGATAAAGTTCAATTGGTAGGCGATGATTTGTTCGTGACCAACGTAGAAAGATTGTCTAGAGGGATTGAAAACGGTATTGCTAACTCTATTTTGATTAAAGTAAACCAAATCGGTACCTTAACAGAGACCATTGCTGCAGTGAACATGGCCAAAAATGCGGGATACACCTCTGTAATGTCTCACAGATCTGGTGAAACTGAAGATAATACCATTGCAGATTTGGCGGTTGCTTTGAACACAGGTCAAATTAAGACCGGTTCCGCTTCCCGAAGTGATAGAATGGCAAAATACAATCAATTACTGCGAATAGAGGAAGAGTTGGGAAGTACGGCCTACTACCCACAAGAGAAAGCATTCAAGGTAAATTAATTGATAATGATTTTATAGCACTAAAAAAGCCTTTCCATAACGAGAAAGGCTTTTTTTTTGTTTCCGAATAAACTTTGGTTAAATTGATTGAACAAATACCGAGCAAAACCAAATAATAAACTGACCGAATGAACAATTTCCTTTTTGTTGCAGCAGAAAACGACGCCCTTGCCAATTGCAAGGCAGGTGGAATGGGTGACGTAGTCCGTGATGTTCCCAGACAAATTTCGGAACGGGGAGACAAGGTGCACGTAGTGGTACCTTCTTATGGAAGGCTACATCAAGACGGACTTTTTAAGACCAATCTTAACATTGAACTGCGCGGTTTAAATTACACTGCTGAATTGTACGAGGTAAAACCTAAAAAAGAGTTTTCCAATATTGTTCATTATGTATTGCATCATCCAGAGATAGAGGCAGGAGATATCGCCCATATTTACCATAATGACCCTGAGGAACCGTTCTATACCGATGCCATCAAATACTTCATCTTTTGTACGGCTGTTGCTGAGGCGGTAAAAAAAGGTTCCTTCGGAAAAGTTGATATTATTCATTTGCACGATTGGCATGTAAGTCTTTTGTTGTTCTTACGTGAATATCACAAGGATTATAAAAACCTAAAAGATATTCAGTTTGCGTACAGTATCCACAACCTAGCCATTCAGGGCATTCGGCCATTCGACGATAACTATTCTTCTCTAAGAAATTGGTTTCCCAATGTAACCTTTGATTATAAAGCTTTGATGGATTATCGCTATCAAGACTGTATCAATCTAATGGCCGTTGGAATCCGTTTTGCAGATGTAGTTCACACCGTATCCCCTTCGTATAAAGAAGATGTGATGTTACCTAGCTCTCCCCCGGAATTTATCGGTGGAGAGGGATTGGAAAAAGATTTGCAAAAAGCAGATGAAGAAGGGCGCTTAGTTGGAATTTTAAACGGATGCAATTACAAAAATATTAATCAAGAAGAGAAAGGGTTTATTTATAGAAATACTGTTAAAGCCATCTTTAGATGGTTGCAAGAGGAATCCAAGAAATACAAGGCAGACTTTTTGGCCCATACAGGTGAAAAGATTATGGAATTTGTGGATAACAGACCCAAATTCATCGTTTCAAGTGTGGCGCGATTGACGGAACAAAAGTTCTACTTTTTTAAACGTTCTCCAGAAGCGTTTGTTGAGATCCTGAAAAAACTCGAAGAGGTAGACGGTATTTTTATGCTATTAGGTACAGGTGCCCCTGAATACGAGGAACTTTTTAGGGATTTGAGCTACAAGCATAGAAATTTTGTTTTTACCAATGGGCAGTCGGAAAACCTGATAGATTCTATCTACCTCGAATCGGACCTTTATTTCATGCCCAGCTTATTTGAACCCTGCGGTATAAGTCAAATGCTGGCTATGAGAAATGGAAATCCATGCTTGGCACATCATACTGGGGGACTAAAGGATACCGTTTCGCATATGAAAACAGGCTTCAGTTTTGATGGAAGCACCTATGAGGAAAAAATCAAGAATATGACTGAGACTTTTGACCTTGCTCTCGATGTTTTCAAGAACGACAAACCTACCTGGAATAAGATTCAAACAGCAGCAAAGAAAAAGCGTTTCACTTGGAAGAAATCCGTGGACGATTATTACAAATTTTTATACAATTTGTAGTAAACCGCACGATTAATTTTCGACATACAAATTATATGGTTAACAATACCATAAATGAGGCTTGGAAATTGTTAATAGCCTTGCTTTTTCGTAAATTTCCGCTTCCTTTTTATTAATCCTTTAAAATATAAAATGTCTGACAAAGCTATTCTTGAATATGATGGTAACAAATATGAATTTCCAGTTATACAAGGAACTGAAAATGAACTGGCTATAGATATAAAAACACTCCGTTCCTCAAGTGGTATCGTGACCATTGATCCGGGATATAAAAATACCGGCTCATGTGAAAGCGGTATTACCTTTTTGGATGGAGAAAAAGGAATTCTTCGCTATCGCGGATATTCCATAGAGGATTTGGCGGAAAAGGCCGATTTTCTTGAAGTGGCCTACCTTCTAATCTTTGGTGAACTACCAAACAAAGAACAGCTTGAGAACTTTCATAACGATATAAAAGAAGAATCCCAAGTAGATGAGGAAATGAAGAAGATTTTGGATGCCTTTCCAAAATCTGCCCATCCTATGGGAGTATTGTCATCATTGACGAGTGCCTTAGTGGCTTTTAATCCGACTTCTGTGGACGTTTCTTCAGAAAAGGCAATGTACCATTCCATAGTGCGCATATTGGCTAAGTTTCCTGTATTGGTGGCATGGACACAGCGTAAGAAAAAAGGACTTCCCTTGGATTATGGTGATGATAGTTTGGGTTATGTGGAGAATTTCCATAAGATGATGTTCAAAAAACCTCATCAAGAATATAAAAGGGATGCCATCGCAATTGATGCCATTGATAAGTTGTTGATTTTGCACGCGGACCACGAGCAAAACTGTTCTACTTCCACGGTCCGAATCGTTGGTTCTTCCCACGCAGGACTTTTTGCTTCACTTTCTGCCGGTATTTCTGCCCTTTGGGGCCCGCTTCATGGCGGTGCTAACCAAGCAGTTTTGGAAATGTTGGAAGCTATTCAAGAAGATGGCGGGGACACCAAAAAATATATGGCTAAAGCCAAGGATAAAAATGACCCATTTAGATTAATGGGCTTTGGACACCGAGTGTATAAAAACTTTGACCCAAGAGCTAGAATCATCAAAAAAGCGGCCGACGAAGTCCTTGGAAACCTAGGAATCGAAGACCCGATTTTGGATATCGCCAAAGGACTTGAAAAAGAGGCTTTGGAGGATGAATACTTCGTAAAACGAAAACTATATCCGAATGTGGATTTCTATTCGGGAATCATTTATAGAGCTTTGGGCATTCCTACAGAGATGTTTACAGTGATGTTTGCTTTGGGAAGATTACCCGGCTGGATTGCGCAATGGCGTGAGATGCGTCTAAGAAAAGAACCTATTGGAAGACCAAGACAAATCTACATTGGCGAGAATCATAGAGATTTTATTGATTTGAAGAATCGGTAAAAAAAGCATCAAATTTTTGAAAAAAGTCCATTTTTAATGCGGTTGAAAGTGGACTTTTTTATATTTGCGCAAAAATTGAACTATGTTGAATTTACATGTCGTAGATGAAACAAGCCCGCTTAAAGCGGTGATATTGGGTACCGCAGAAAGCTGTGGGCCAACTCCAAGGCCTGAAGAGGCATATGATCCGAAATCATTAGAGCATATTTTGGCGGGCACATATCCAAAAGAAGAGGATATGTTGATTGAAATGGATGCTTTTGCCAAGGTGTTTAAAAAGTATGAGGTAAAGGTTTTTCGCCCTTCTGTGCTTCAGGATTGTAATCAGATATTCTCTAGGGACATTGCCTTTGTGATTGAAGACAAATTGTTTCATTCCAATATTTTGCCAGACCGCGAAAGGGAGTATGAAGCTATTCAACATGTTTTGGACCAAATCGACCCGAATAAAATTATTCGACCTCCAGAGAAAGTTCATATCGAAGGTGGGGATGTAATGCCTTGGAACGATTATATTTTTGTCGGAACCTACACTGGACCTGATTATCCAGATTATATTACTGCGCGTACTAACAAAGAGGCAGTAGAGTTTCTAAAAGAACAGTTTCCGAATAAAAAGGTAAAGGCTTTTGAACTTAGAAAGTCCAATACAATTGCCAAAGAAAATGCATTGCATTTAGATTGCTGTTTTCAACCCGTCGGTAAGGACAAGGCCATTCTACATAAAAATGGATTTTTAGTAGAGGAGGAGTACCAATGGCTAATGGATTATTTTGGAAAGGAAAACATTTTCGAAATCACTAAGGACGAAATGTACCAAATGTTCAGTAATGTGTTTTCTATCTCTCCCGAAGTAGTGGTTTCCGAAAAAGGTTTCACTCGACTGAACAAGTGGCTGAGGGAACAAGGATTTACCGTAGAGGAGATTCCCTATGCCGAGATTGCAAAACAAGAAGGATTGTTGCGGTGCAGCACCATGCCCTTGATAAGAGAATAATTGAAATTGTCCCCTCAAGAGGGCTTTAGGGATGTTACATAAACATAAAGATTGAACAAATGCAGATAACCAGTACCATTTTAATGGTTCGGCCGATTAGTTTCAGAATGAACGAACAAACAGCCGTAAACAACTATTTTCAGGAGGAAATGGGCGTAGATCAGGATAAAATCAATGCCCGGGCCCAACAAGAGTTTGATGACTTCGTAGAGAAGTTAAGAGCTAAGGGAGTCAATGTGGTTGTGGTGCAGGATACCAAAGAACCAGATACCCCAGATTCTATCTTTCCGAACAATTGGATATCCTTTCATGCGGATGGAACCGTAGCGGTATATCCTATGTTTGCCGAAAACCGAAGAAACGAACGAAGAGAGGATGTTTTCGAGATTCTAGAACAAGACGGCTTCCGCATCGATAATGTTGTGGATTACACCTCTGCAGAGGAGGAAGGTGTGTTTTTGGAAGGAACTGGCAGTTTGTTGCTAGATCGAGTAAACAAAAAAGCCTATTGCGCTTTGTCTGACCGTGCAGAAGAGGAACTCGTCATTGAATTCTGTGAGGATTTTGACTATCTACCCGTAATTTTTACAGCAAACCAAACCGTTGAAGGGCAGCGATTGCCCATTTATCATACCAATGTGATGATGGCTCTTGCCGAAACCTTTGCCATTATCTGTTTGGATACCATTGATGACAAAAAGGAACGCAAAAATGTGGTGGAGCACCTAAAAGCTGATGGAAAAGAGGTCATCAATATTACCGAAGAGCAGATGTACCACTTTGCCGGGAATATGCTACAAGTGGTTGGAGCGGATGACCAGCGGTATATGGTAATGAGTTCTGCAGCCTACAATAGTTTGGACAAAGCCCGAAGAGAAGCCATTGAAAAGCACTGCCCCATCATCCATAGCTCACTGAGTACTATTGAAACTTGTGGTGGTGGAAGCGCTCGTTGTATGATGGCCGAGGTGTTTTTGCCCAAGGTTTAATTGTCCCTGGATGCTGAGCGAAGTCGAAGCATGAGAATCTCAAGAGTGTTTTTTGGTTTGACACGAATTTGCACGAGTTTTTTGAGCTCTCTTCATGTCGGGGAGAGGTGTTCATCTTCCTTGTCATTTTAAATCTGTCGAAGGAAAAGGTAAGGAGCCATTGTTGGTACAAACTGTCAACTTGAATGGATACATGGCAGAGCGGAAGCATGTTTCAGTATCTCACTCTTACAGGATGCCGAAATACTGAAAAGAATTCAATGCAGGCAAGTCTTGATATCACCAACTAATTATGACCCAAAAACATTCTTCTACAAACCCATAACAACATTTTATACAGGATTTCGCTAGGGAAAGATGATAATCACTACATTTATAAACATTTGATTTATTGACGATTAGTGAGTACTTGGTTCTCCTGTTTAGATAACATAATTGGTGATTATGGAAAACCCAAAATTTGGAATGCTGATGCTGTTGTCCTGTGCATCCATTTGGATGGGCTGCGAGCAACAAAAAGGTATTGTCCAGTTTGAACCGGGTAACATATCTACGGAGGCCGTCGAATACTCCTGTACCTTTTCTGCGGATGGTAACGAACTCTTCTTTGCCAAAAGTGAGCAAGCGTGGGCCAGTGGCGATATGAAAAGTGCCATCTACCATGCCGTTAAACAAAATGGTGCATGGTCTACCCCGAAAATCGTTTCGTTTTCGGGGACGTATGATGATAGTGATCCTCACCTATCCAAAGATGGAAAAACCTTGTTCTTTATTTCCGATAGACCAGCTACACTTACCAAAACCTCAGCTGATATTTGGATGGTGACCCGAGACGAAAATGGCACTTGGGAAATACCTGAGGTGCTGCCCTATCCCATAAATTCTGAAAACACGGAATATAGCCCCCGTACCGATGGGGACGGCAACCTGTATTTTGCCTCAGACCGACTGGGTGGGTATGGGCAAGGCGATTTGTATAGGTCCGAACTTAAATATGGGGTATTGGGCCCGCCTGTAAATATGGGAAGTACCTTGAATTCCCCTTTAGGGGAATGGAACCTGGAGGTCAACAGCAAAGGTGACCTGATCATTTTTGAGGCCTCACAGCGCGAAGCCAATGTTTCGCCCTATGGTGACCTCTATATCAGTTTTAAGAAAGGCGATCTGTGGACATTGCCACAGAACATAAAGGAACTGAATACCTCGGGCAGTGACCTGTACCCGTATTTGACCCCAAATGACAAAAAACTGTATTACACCAGTAGTGATAGCCTAAAAGGGAAAAGCACTCATATTTATATGACCGATTTTCGCGGGCTGTACAGCAAATACCGCCAACTCGGCATAACACCCTTACAGCAATAAAAAACCACACGTCACGCTGAACTTGTTTCAGGGTCTCACACTGATGGGATGCCGAAACAAGTTTGGCATGACGAAAGCAACTGTCTAGCACCTCGCCCCAATACTTTAGTATTGCTCTTTCTGCTAATGTCATTTCGAAATGAAATGCAAAGCATTGATTGAGAAATCCCATGTTAGATTTCTCACATATGTTCGAAATGACGAAGAACAATCCAATAAAGAATTTTACTGCTTTTGTTTGTAAGAATTTAGGTTGTAAATAGTATTTTAGAGATTTGAATCTTACAACACAAAAAAAGAAAAGTCGACTTACTCGTTGAATCAAATCAAACATGAAAGTAAGTTTGGTAACAATAACTATTACAGTTCAATTGATATAAGATTATGGGAAATCCATGGAACAGCCTAGAAACAACAAAATTAGTTATATCAATAATAATACCGATAATTGGTGGATTAATAGCATGGCAATTAGCCAAATTGGGCAAAGATTTAGAAAGTAAGCAATGGCTAAACAAGACGGTAATTGAAAAGAGGTTGGAATTTTATGATAGAGTGGTTCCTGATTTGAATGATTTATTTTGCTATTACAAAAGAGTAGGAAATTGGAAGGAGCTAACTCCACCTGAGGTTATTCTGAAAAAAAGAAAACTAGATAGAGAGTTTAATATTTATGCCCATTTATTTGAGGAAACTGATAGTGTTATGCTCAAGTACAATACCTATATACATAATTGTTTCAAAACATATACAGGATGGGGCAAAGATGCCAAAATAAGAATGGATTTATCGAAGAGAATCAAACTTGCCAATTGGAATCCAAAATGGGAAGAGTTATTTGTTCCAGAAGAGCAAATAAACAATGATTTGTTTGAAAAATCTTATGATCAGTTAATTTATGTTATCAGAAGAGAATTGGGTATATAACTATTAGAAAAGATTAAAATTGAAAAAATGGCCTAATGATAATGAGTACTATACATGTTATTTAGCTCTTAATATACTAGCAATCCCCCTCATCGCAGTTACCACTGACTGAACCTCCCTTTTCGTAAAAACATCATCTTCAAGATAAAAGAGCATTTCTATACCTTGATCTAAGATTTTGGCAAACTCATCTGGCGTACCATACCCTTCTTCAATCCAATTTTTTAAAACCTCATCGTGTTTCATAAAATCTATAACTTGTCATATATGACATTAACTGCGGTAAATATAAGCCTTTTCTTGACTTGTCAAATATGGCAAGTATGGAAAAATCCGAAATGTTGAAAAAAATTGGTGAAAATGTAAAACGAATCCGAATCGAAAAGGGATTAACTCAAGTGGATTTGGTAGGCAGAATAGAGGCTAAAATTGACACCACTAACATTTCGCGTATTGAAAAAGGCCGTACCAATGCTACCATCCATACTCTATTTCGAATCAGTCAAGCTTTGGAAGTTCCGTTATCTGAAATCTGCAATATTAAGTGAGAAAAGGTTTTGCGTTTTCCACTTTTAAAAATACTATCTTTCTTTCACCAACCTAAACCATATGGAAAGAGAATATGCCCTATTACCCGATCGTGTCAAAGCCGCTTTTATAGATGCAGTTGTTTTAGTTGCACTCATGTACTTAACCTCTGAGGTTTTAGCCCTGTTTGATAATGTTCCCGATTATGTTAGGATGACTTTGTTTATCCTGTTTGCCTTTTTATATGACCCTATTTTGACCTCTGTTTACGGAAAAACCGTTGGACATTCGTACAGCGGAATCAAGGTGCAACAAGACAATGACTCTAATAAAAAAGTGATTTTTCCACTTGCTCTAATTAGGTTTATTATAAAATACTTATTGGGTTGGTTGTCTTTTTTAACTGTAACTGGCGATGAGCATAGAAAGGCAATTCATGACTATGCTGCCAAATCAATAGTGGTAAAGGATGAATAATCTGTTCATTTTGTCTTGAAACAAAACGAACCAAAAATTCAAGAGGATTTCAAGGAAATTTTTGTGATACATCACAAAACCGCTAATAAATCTAATCGCTACATGCTCTTTTTTACTTTGTAAAATGCACTTTCGCTCGATTTATAGTTATTTCTCCAAAATCCTCGGTTCACTTCGACTTAAAAAAGGATTATTCCGCCGGAACCACAAATTCGCGTATCGCCTGGTTGGGCTCCATAATGGTGTAGCCTTTCCAAAACTCAGGGTCATAGGCCGATAAATAGGTGGCTTTTACGGTTTCGTCCTCTTTTAGGGCCTCAAAATCGGTTTTGGAGACGGGGTCAGAGTCGTATATCACCAGTTCGTACTTTTCAGTGTTATAGTTGACCACGTCCAGAGCCAGGGAGAGTTCGTTCTGTTTTCTTCGGCCCTTTACATGTTTGTTCTTTTCAATGACCTTTAAAGGTCGGTCAACCCCCATTTTTTTTCCAAAGGTGAAGTTCATAAACTTAAGTTTGTACTTGTCCCCATCAAACTTGGAAAAAACGGTGCTGCCAAAATATTTCAGTTCTTGGTAGCTAAAGCCCAACAATCGAATACTACGAATGGTCTTTACATTTTCGTAGTCCATGCGCATAATGGCAAAATCCTCGATGTTCACAAATAGCTTGCCCTGAAAATCGGCACCACGCTTGGGGGCAAAGCCCACCACATACACGCCTTGGTTTTCCAACTCGGAATAGCCCAAAAGTTTATACTCGTAGCGGTTCAACTTTTTGGCAACATCCAGTTTGGATTTTCCAAAGAACTGATTGTTAACGATGCTCAAAATATATTTGCGATTGCCCAAAAAGTAGTTTTTTTCAGGTTTTTTGAGTTCTTCCTCAATTTCGGCGGCTTCGTCCTCATTTTCTAGAATGGAATCCACGGGTACTTTTTCGCCAAAAATTCCCGATTTTATCTTTAGATAAGAGTCCGGTTTTACATTGGCCCTAAAAATGGCCTCCATTTTGTCGGCCAAGGCTTCCATGGAACCTTCGTTGCTCTTATCGTACAGTTCGGCCGCTTTTATAATCTCGAGCTTGTTTTCTTCCCCGTTTTGGTAATAATCGCCCAAAGTTTCGGTGTAATAGGCCGAATTTCTGGGGATGATGGAGGCAATACTGTCCATTAGGTGCTTGTCCAGCTCCGCAATGGTGGATTTTTTAAATTCAATATCCATTTTTTGCAGTGTATTAAAGCTGGATTGCCGCAAAAAGAAACGCTGCTTTAGCGGTGCTTTGTTGTAGTTGGTGGGAAGGCGCTCTTCCACACGTTCCATAATCTCGTCCACATCCAATTCCTTATCAAAAAGGTACACCCCAGTCAGTTCAATGGCCTTGGGTGTGATGGCGATGATGCTGTCTTGCAATTGCTCCAAGGTAAACCCGGTTTTCTGATAACCCATGGAGGAGATGTAGATAGAATCCGGGGTTTGGGCGGCATCCAGCACAAAGCTGAAACGGCCTTCCTCGTTGGTGATCACCCCTTGGTGTTCTCCATATTGTACCGCGGCGTAGGGAATGCCTTTTTGGGTCTTTGCATCGATGAGTTTGGAAGTGACGGTCTGGGCCGATAGGCTGCTGAATGCCAGAAAAAAACAAAGAAATGGGACTAAATTGAATTTGGACATCAGTTCGTTTTTTGACGGTTTTATCGGTTATCGCACAGCTTGCTGTGCGGTGCTATTTTTAGTAAAGACAATCGAAATAACAAAAGGGTTGCTTAGAAGCAGACGATTTTAACAGGAATTTGTAACAACGCTTGTTCCAGAAACGGAAGAAGGAACGGTATTATTCGTGAACTATAGCCATTTTGTAGAAGTAGATAAAGGGGAGCAGGGCCACAATAATCCAAGAACCTACCAAAAGCTGAACATCTATTGTACCTACTATTCCTTTTATGTGCAAAAGAAAGATTATAGTTGTCAATAAAAAAGCAACTACAGAAGCTAGATTCATTACCGCCATCATCCGAATACCTAGAGCATATAATTCGGGTGCATTTTTTTCAGTAACCTTTACAGGAAAGTTCATATGGTAGGGCTTCATTTTAGTAACAAAAAAGCTCAACCCAAAATACAGTGCGGTGCTAAGGATGGGAATAATCCAAAGCATTGATTTATGACCATAACCATCCGCTTCACCCTTTAGGTTAAAATGTGTTGGTATGGTCTCTGGAAGGTCAAAATAGAAGATAAGCACTAAAAGCACATTTAATGCCACTATGGCCCACCCCAACTTGACCAATTTTTTGTCCGTCGCATTGGGTTTTACTTCAATTTTTGGCTTTTTGCTGAATATGCTCATAAATCTTCAATTGAAGTTGGGGTATTGTCTGCTTTGTAATCCATCAGTTTCTTAAAATACTTTTGAATGGCCTTGGTATCAGATTTTACCTTGATGAAATAATGGTCTTTGTAAATGGAGTAAATGGCAAAGTCACCTTTGTACAGGTTGAGTTTGTAATACGGAATGATTAAACCATAGGTTTCTAGTAACGACCTAAAGCGAACGATGATGCCTTTGGGGCGCATTTCGATGTTGCAGGTGTTCAAATTATTGTCCAAAATGAGCAAATTCTGGATTTCGATGCTGGTCTCGGTGATATGGAGTTTTGGAGAACCGATTCCGCCCATGGCAAAGCGCTCTTTTAGGGTAAAGGGTTTGCCCACGGCATCATCAATTTGCCGCGTTCTTGTTTTGTCGTTGTAAGAGACGTTCAAAAGCATCTTTAAAATTAACCAAAATCAATGGGTTTGTTATGGGCAAAGCCCATTATTATTGATGGAAACGGGTAAAAAATATGTAGTTTTGCAGGCTGAAAAGCCAGATAGATGAGTTTGCAAAAAGTTATTTCACAAAGTGTGATCAAAGCGGTAGGGGATTTGTACGAAACCGAACTGCCAACTGTGGAATTTCAACCTACCCGAAAGGATTTTGAAGGGGACATTACCGTGGTTGTCTTTCCCATGCTACGCTTTGTAAAGGGAAATCCTGTGGAAATCGGAACCAAAATCGGTGAATATTTACAGGAAAATGTGGACGAGGTAGCCAAATTTAATGTGGTCAAGGGCTTTTTGAACCTCGTTATTGATGATGTTTTTTACCTGAATTTTTTCAATTCCATTTATGCTGAAACTGACTTTGGATATGTGAAAACACCATCCAAAGATGCCGTGATGGTGGAATACTCTTCGCCCAATACCAATAAACCACTGCATTTAGGGCATATCCGAAACAATTTATTGGGCTATTCCGTGTCCGAAATCTTAAAAGCAGCAGGAAAAAAGGTATACAAAACCCAAATCGTCAATGATCGTGGGATTCATATCTGTAAAAGTATGCTGGCCTGGTTGAGATTTGGTGATGATGAAACCCCAGAATCCTCTGGATTGAAGGGAGATCATTTGGTTGGAAAATACTATGTGGCTTTCGATAAAGCTTATAAAGAGCAGATTGCCGAGTTGGTTGCCAACGGAACTGAAAAGGGAAAGGCCGAAAAAGAAGCTCCAATTTTACTCGAGGCCCAAGAAATGCTGCGAAAATGGGAAGGTGGAGATGCTGAAACGGTTGCCCTTTGGAAAAAGATGAACGGCTGGGTTTATGAAGGCTTTGATATCACCTACAAAAATCTTGGAGTCGATTTTGACAAATTATACTATGAAAGCGATACTTACCTTTTAGGTAGAGATGTGGTGAAAGATGGTTTGGAACGCGGGATTTTCTTTAAAAAAGAAGATGGCAGCGTTTGGATAGACCTTACCGATGAAGGTTTGGATGAGAAAATTGTTTTGCGTTCGGATGGTACAGCAGTCTATATGACGCAAGATATCGGAACCGCAATTCAACGGGTAACCGACCATCCAGACATCAATGGCATGGTTTACACCGTAGGAAACGAGCAAGATTACCATTTTAAGGTGTTGTTCCTTATCCTTAAAAAATTGGGATACGATTGGGCGCAGCAATTGTACCACTTGAGCTATGGTATGGTCGACCTCCCCAGCGGAAAAATGAAGAGTAGGGAAGGTACAGTTGTAGATGCTGACGACCTTATTGAAAGCATGGAAAACACGGCAGAGTCCATTTCGGAGGAATTGGGGAAATTGGATGGTTATTCCGATGCAGAAAAGAAGCAATTGTACAGAACTATCGGCTTGGGGGCCTTAAAATATTATATTTTAAAGGTGGATCCCAAAAAACGGATTTTGTTCAATCCCGAAGAGTCGGTGGATTTTCAAGGGAATACAGGGCCATTTATTCAGTATACCTATGCTCGAATCCAGTCGATTTTGAGAAAGGCCGATTTTGATGTCTCGACTGCGCTCGACATGACATTTGAACTCCATGAGAAAGAAAAGGAGTTGCTAAAGCAAATCCAACTTTTCCCAGAGACGGTTCAATTGGCTGCGGAGAATTACAGTCCGGCATTAATTGCCAACTACACATATGACCTCGTAAAGGAATTCAACTCATTTTATCAGCAGGTGTCCATTTTGGGTGAAGCTGATGAACAGAAAAAGCACTTCCGCGTACAACTCTCCAAAAAAGTGGGAGAGGTGATTCAGTCTGCCTTTAGACTTTTAGGCATCGATGTTCCTGAACGTATGTGATGAATGGACTAGGACTGACTGAAGCTCAAAAAGAAATCGCTGCACTTATTTTGGCGTTTGGGATGCTCTACGTGTTTGCGAGGGTCGGTTATCAGTACTTTTTTGGGGAACGATTCACTTTGTACAACGTTTTCCACCCTGTAAAACGGATTACTGCGAGGGAACGACAGTTTATTTCTGAATTTCTTATCCCATATCGGCAATTCAATCCAGAACAGAAGAAGGCTTTCTTAAAGCGTTTTACTTGGTTTAAATCGAAAAAGCCCTTTGTTTTTTATGGAGGAATCACCAATCAGGAAAAAATTAAGGCTTACGTTTCTGCTTCGGCAGCCTTGTTGACCCTAGGAATGCGGGATTTCCGATTTGAAAAGTCGATTTCGAGAATCATTATTTACCCTGATAAATTTTATTCACGCATTGGGAAAAACCATCATATTGGGGAATACAATCCTAACTTGAAAATATTGGTGTTTTCTGCCGCGGATTTGGAAAATGGATTTAAAATCCCCAATGACAACAGGAATCTTGGCATTCATGAAGTGGCTCATGCCCTGATGTTCGAGACACGGAAAAAGTCTTCTTGGGAAGCAAGACGGTTCAAAGTAGGTTTGGCTAGAATCAAAAGAATCTATAATCAGGAGGATTTTCAGAAGAAATTAGGGGAATCAACTTATTTCAGGGAATATGGAAAAGTCAATTTTTATGAGTTTTTTGCTGTTGCTATGGAAAACTTCATCGAAAGCCCCTCCGAGTTTTCAGGAAAATACCCCGATTTATACGATACGATACGAAGAATGCTGAATTTTGACTTGAATCAACCACAATGGAGACTTAAAAATGCACCCTAAACAATCCCTCCGTGCAATGTTGCTTACATCATTGCCCACCTCCCTTTAATAAAGGGAGGAACATTAATGCTTAAAGTTTTCCTCTATTTCTTTTAATACAAAGGTCAAGTTCTCAAAAACCATTTTGTTTACAAATCGAATAACGGAATACCCTAGTTGATTCAAGATTTTGGTCTTTTCATAATCATACATTTCGGCTGCAGGATTTTTATGTACTTCACCATCAAGTTCTATAATTAATCTTTCCGAAGCACAATAAAAATCAACAATAAAGTTTTTGATGCCATACTGCCGCTGAAAGCGTCTGCCCAATAACTTTTTTGCTTTTAAGTGCTTCCATAAAAATGCTTCGGCAGGAGTTAGGTTATTTCGAAGTGCTTTTCTGTAGGCTATTAGCTCCTTTTTGTTGTGGACTCTTTTTTTCATTTCGTGGTAATATGTTCCCCTCTTATGATAAAGAGGGGTGGTTCAGCTTTGCTGAAGCGGGGAGATTGAAACATTAAAGATATAAAAGGAGAAATCAAAAATGCGCCTTAAAACCAGCCTTTGGTTTTTGATTTAGTGATTCGTGTTAAAATTACAGTCAAAAGAAGTTTTTAATACAAACCGTAGATATTTTTTTTACTTTTAGCGAAACCCATTTCAATGAAAAACCTACTTTTTAAAATGTTAGTGTTCTTCTTTGTTGGCAGTAACAATTATAATTCCGGCATTCCCACAACCTCCCAATATTTTTAGCGATAACCGATGACCGGTTTGACCTTAAATATACCAATTGACCTAGAACGAACCAGTTAGTTTAACATAGCAACCTCATTTTAACCATTTAAAATTAAATACAATGAGTAAATGCTTATTTTTCACCCTGCTCTTGGCACTCGCAACTGCCTGCAACAATGACGACAACAGCGCCCCTGAAAACCCAGCCGATGCACTGCCCTCGGCCACCCAGACCGGCGAGGGCACTTTTGGCTGCTTGATCGACGGCAAACCTTTTTTCCCTAGTCGTGGCCAACATCGGCCAAGTGCTTTTTATCAATTTGTACGGGGAGCCTATACCTTGGGCATAAGTGCCTCGAGACAAACAGGTAGTGGAGAAAAGTTTATTAGTGTTGGTTTAAGTGCTCTGGACATTGAAGGATTGGAAGAGACTACCTATTCTCTTATCTCGGAACAGTCCGGAAGTTTTTCTGGAATTTATCTTTTAGGTGGAGGGATTGTTTTGGATGCTACAACTACCGGAGAAACCCCCGGCGTTTTAACGATAACCCATTTTACCGATGAGATCGTCTCCGGCACCTTTGCGTTTACGGTGCTGGACAAAGATGGCACCGAGATAAAAATAACCGATGGCCGGTTTGACCTTAAATATACCAATTGACCTAGAACGAACCAGTTAGTTTAACATAGCAACCTCATTTTAACCATTTAAAAATAAATACAATGAGTAAATGCTTATTTTTCACCCTGCTCTTGGCGCTCGCAACTGCCTGCAATAATGATGACAACAGCACCCCGGAAAACCCTGCTGATGCGCTGCCCCCGGCCACCCAGACCGGCGAGGGCACTTTTGGCTGCTTGATCGACGGCAAACCTTTTTTCCCTAGTCGTGGCCAACATCGGCCAAGTGCTTTTTACCAATTTGTACGGGGAGCCTATACCTTGGGTATAAGTGCATCTAGAAAAACAGGCAGCGGGGAAAATTTTGTAAGTATTGGATTGGGCGCTCTGGATATTGAGGGATTGGAAGAGACTACGTATTTATTGGATAAGAGAAATTCAGGTAGCCTACATGGAAGATATTTATTAGGAGGAGGCACTTTACAAACTGGTACTACAGATGAAAACCCAGGCACATTGACGATAACCCATTTTACCGATGAGATTGTCTCCGGCACCTTTGCGTTTACGGTGCTGGACAAAGATGGTAAAGAAATAAAGATAACCGATGGTCGATTTGACCTTAAATATACCAATTGACCTAGAACGAACCAGTTAGTTTAACATAGCAACCTCATTTTAACCATTTAAAAATAAATACAATGAGTAAATGCTTATTTTTCACCCTGCTCTTGGCACTCGCAACCGCCTGCAACAATGACGACAACAGCACCTCGGAAAACCCAGCCGATGCACTGCCCCCGGCCACCCAGACCGGCGAGGGTACTTTTGGCTGCTTGATCGACGGCAAACCGTTTTTTCCCAGTCGTGGAAGGCAGAGACCAAAAGCATTTTATCAATTTGTACGGGAAGCCTATACGTTAGGGATTAGTACATCTCGTGGAGGAGGTGTTGAAATGCAATCCCTAAGAATAACAGGTTTGGATATTGAAGGTTTAGAAGTTTCTTCTTATCCGCTTAGATTCAGGATGTCCGGTAACTTTTCTGCAGAATATGACATCGCAGTAGGTAATATTCTGGATGGCTCCACAACCGATGAGAACCCCGGCACTTTAACAATAATCCATTTTACCGATGAGATCGTCTCCGGCACCTTTGCGTTTACGGTGCTGGACAAAGATGGTAAAGAAATCAAGATTACCGATGGCCGGTTTGACCTTAAATATACCAATTGATTAACCTACGACGTACGTACCGTTAGTTTAATATAACAACCTCATTAATCTTTTAAAAATCAAAAAAATGAGAAAGTACCTACTTGTCTTACAGCTATTCGTATGCCCAATTTTAAGTGCCCAATTACACGTCGATACCGAGGTGGCCAACCATACCAATGAAGTGTTCAGCCTTTTGGAAATGGATCGGGTGCCCCATCAGATTCTACTTGATTATGGTTATGATTTTTTGGATGTTCCCCAGTATAATGGGGTGCTTAAAAGCAACAACTACCTTTCTCCCGGCATTTACCGGGAGCTGTACAACACCATTTTGTCATCGCGTGTGAGTCTCTCGGTGCCTGAACTGGAGGCTCCCGAAAACCTTGAGGCCACCTGGGTCTCTAAACGAAAAACCGAGACCAATAAATTGGGCAAGGGGAGCCCTACCAGTGCCTTGGTGGTCAATGGCCTTTACTACAAATACTCCAGTTTTCGAAAACATGCATTGCAACATAACAGCATTGCGGTCGTCGATGGAAAATACGACGATGTCTATATCAATGGTAACTGGCAGGATCCCTATCTCGTAAGAAGTACGTTTGGTATGACCTTGCCCGTACAGGAAATTGCCAACTCAAAGGTGTCCTTTTTGTTAACTGAGGAAACATGGTACACCAACCAAGCGGACTTTGTACACAGCTTTGCTGTTAATTTTGGCGATGGTAGTGGCTATCAAGACTTAACATTGGGCGATGCCCTGTTGCACACCTATGCCAATGATGGTCATTACATCATTACCTTTCGCCTGCGCCTTAACAGCGGCAAATATTTATATTGCCGTAACAAATTGCGGGTAACCGGTACGGCTAGGGAGAATTCAATGACCGCTAGAAACCCTTTATGTGATATTGATATTCAATGGGTTGACGCAGAACGTGCCTTTGAGGGAACCGCAGGATCGGCAACTTTACAGATTGCCTATGCCAATACCTGTGGGCAGATCACCAAGCCCTTGATCGTGGCCGAAGGCTTGGATACTGGTTTGATACAAGAAAGTGGAAGGATAGGAGATTCTGATATAGGACTTTTTTTAAGTTTTGTTGAAGATTCAGATAGTGATGAACTTAGAAACTTAATAACAAACGACGACCCTGATAGCTTTGACATCATCTACGTCAATTGGGACAACGGCACCGATGATCTGCGGCGTAATGCTTATGTGCTGCAAGAGGTGATAAAATGGGTGAACGAGAACAAAATTGGCAATACGCCCAATGTGGTTTTGGGCCAGAGCATGGGCGGGGTGATCGCCCGTTATGCCCTTCGCGATATGGAAAACCGTAATGAGGACCACGATACCAACCTGTATATAAGCCACGATGCCCCACACCAGGGTGCACACATTCCTCTTGGCTATTTTTATATGGCCCGCCAACTGGTCAATGAGGTATTGGCCACACCTATCGGGAATGTAGGGGTCGCAGTGGCCGGTGGAGACTTTCCTGTACGTGATGCCATTCGCCTTTTAGATGCACCAGCGACAAAACAGTTGTTGATCAACTATGTGCGAGAGGATTATGTACTGGACAATAGTGTGCATGAAGCTTGGCAACAAGAGCTTAGCAATATGGGCTACCCTGAGCAAACCCGTAACATAGCCTTGAGCAATGCCAGCCATTGTGCCGAACCTCACGGACTATCACCAAACCAGCAATTGTTTAGATTGCACGGTTCGGGCAATACTAGGGCGTTTACCGATATTTTACTGTCTATTTTTCCAGCAGGGTTTTTGGTCGGAGTGGCCTTTGCCGATTTGGAGACTGCGTTATTGGGCTTTTTACCGGGCAAGGCCAAGTTGATGAGCGATTTTAGGGTCAAGGCATATCCTAACAATGGAGTCGCCAATATTTACTCGGGCAGTATTACTTACGAAAAAACACTTTTGTGGTTGATTCCTATAACCAGGACCTTTACCAACAAAAACTTCAATTCACCAGATGGTGTGCTCTTTCAAGATAATTTTCCGGGGGGTGTTGGGCCGTTCTATGGTTTTTTAGACAGTGAATCGGATGCTGAGGATAACTTTTTTATCCGTTACAACTATAATCTGGATGTAGTGGATAACGTGAATTTTATTTCGGCCGTCAGCGCACTCGATGTTGGCGGTGGATTGGCAGACCTGGATGTTTCTGATTATACCCGAAGCTATACCCAGAACAACCAGCCCGAAGGAAACAAGGCAATACCCTTTGACAACTTTACTACCTCTTTCAATAACAATGCGACTAATGAAGTACACTTATCCTTCAATCCGAGAAATGGCGATTGGCTGGCCGATGAACTCAACAGTATCAATAATACGTTTGATTGCGATTATTTTTGCAATGATCTTTTCATGAGTGGGTCAACCGAGTTTTGTTCATCTGCCGAGATGAGTGTTGATGCGCCAATGGGCACAACGGTAACATGGTCGGTAAACCCGCCTCATGCATTTACTTTTCCCCCAGGAAGTTCAACCTCCAAAACATTTGATAAAAGCCAATCCTTTAATGGCGCAGCCACAATACGGGCCCATGTAAGTGGAGATTGCGGTACAAGGATTTTGAGTAAAGATGTAAATGTAGGTGGCTTGCTTCCTTTGGATTTTAGGCTTCGGGAGCCGCAGGGCAGTGAACCCATATATGTTCTTTGCAGGGATCAGCCAACTTATGTAAGGGCATCACATGATACCAATGAACCTATAATTGATTGGGAATGGGATGTTTCCGAAGCCATTATTACGTATGACAACTTATATAATGATCACTCTAGGGTTACCCTGAGGCCCACATCGTACGATGCCGTAGTGAGAATAAGAGCGAGAAATAGTTGTGGATGGTCAGAATGGTCAGATGTGAGTCCTGATATAATCCAATGCATGGGACTTTTTACGGTCTATCCAAATCCGTCGAATGGTGTTTTCAATATTACCGAAAATGTTTCACAAAGTACTAGTTCGCATTCCTCTCCGACGACTTCAAATTTAACGGTGTCTTCGACAGGTCAGATGGAATCATCAAGAAGAGAAGAAAAGTATAGTTTTCAAATCTTCGATATCTATGGTAAGATGATATATGTAAAAAGGGATGTGAAATGGAGCGGGCATATTGAAATAGACATACAGCGATTTAATGACGGCATATACTTTTTAAAAATATTTGGAAAAGAATCTGAAGAGACACACCGAATAGTGCTGGATAAAAATTAGGATAGCCTCCCGTTGTGCATTTTGATAAAATTTGTATCGAGAACTGAAATTTTCGATTACATATTGGTTCTCGATACGATTTTTCATGCTTCAAAATCACTCGAACTGACAATTTATCGCAAATTATACTCAAAATGCACAACGGATTAATGTTATGAAAAAGCTTGAATGGGAGCAAGGTATGTTTTGAAGTGCTTCTCACAGGCAATCAGCTTCTTTTTTCAAGTTTTGGGAAGATGGAAATCTTAAAGATGTACAATGAGAAGTCAAAAATGCACCCTAAAGCTAACGTTAGGGGTAATGCCCAGCGAAATGCTTTCCACGGCTTCAATTTCATTGTCCTCGCTTACCTGATAATATTTGTTCAAGCTGTTTTTTCTGTTTGTCATGTTTAAAATGGAAACCCCCATATTGGCCTTGATATTTCTACCCATATTGAATTTGTAAATGGCCGATGCATCTACACGAATATATTCGGGCAACCTGCTGCTGTTAGGTGACTTGTAATTGATTCGTGAAGGAAATACAGAATTATCAAAAGCCAAATCACCATCTTGAGGTTCTGTAAAGGGTTTTCCAGATCTAAAATTTGCCCCTAACCCGACTTGAAGATTTTTATATGAATAGGTGCCCGCAAATGTCAAGGTGTGTGTAATATCCAGATTGTTAGGGAAACTACTGGGGACAATGGTCTCAAAAGTGTAATCGTTCTTGTTATAGGTATAGCTTAGCCACGTGCTATAGTTGCCACTCTTTTTGTTGACCAAAAATTCAATGCCCTTAATATCATAACTACCTATTTCACCATCAAACTGACCTTGGTTTTGAAACCCCTGGGTGTTGGTGCTGATTCCGTCCACTTCTTTGTAAAATGCTTCAAGCCCAAGGTAGAAATCGTTTTTTGAGTAATTGATGCCTATAGAGCCTTGTTTACTTTTTGTGATGGGCAGTGTTTCATCATCTGAAAGAATCCACCTGCGTTTTTCTATACCCAAGAAGTTTTGCTCCAAATCTATGATTTGGTTAGTGGTCTGGCTTTTAAACTCTCCTAAAACTTCACCTCGAAGATAATTGGCAAGTCTAAAGTTGAGGTTGAACCTGGGTTCTACCAAAAAATTGGCGAAAGTGCCCAAATTCTCCATATAATTGAACCTAACACCAGCCTTGCCAATAAACTTGTTTTCATCAGAGGCATACGAGATTTCAGTATGTGGAGCGTGGATTCTGACAACACCTTTTATTTCACTGTCAAAAGGGGGAGTGGTTAAAAACGTGGTGTTGGTAATACCTGTTTCGATATATTGATATCCGTTGTTCCAGTGGAGTTTGTCTGTTAGTGCATAGTCGGCGCTCAATTTTATTGCATTCTCCAGTACCTGATTGTTTTGGAATAAAATCTGTATTTGATTGGCAAACAAACTTTGCGCATCCAAATTATACCTAGAATAGTACACGTTTACATTTGAGGAAAATCTATCGGTCCATTGACTTTGTAATTGCCCCCCAATCGAAAGGTTGTCTTGGTTTAGTAAACTGTTGGTAGTTTCTAAATTGGTTAGGTTGTTTTCGGTATAGTTCAAATTGTTGGTAATACTGATAAAATTCAATCGGAATTTATGGTAATCGTTGATATCGAACAGTAATTTTCCGGTAAAATCGTAAAAAAAGAAGTTTTCGTCCCGTAAAATATCGTCATCAACGGCAATATTGTTTTGGTCGGTAACCTTGCTATCTTGAAACGCCCTATCAAAAAACTTGTTGTATGTTGGAGTGTTCAAGAAATCTGTTGTGGAACGGCGAGCAGAAAATTGTAGCCCTATTCTATCTGTTACAGGAATTTGGCCATAAATATCCCCACTGATGAAGTTAAACCCTGCGCCGCCAGTGAAATTGGTTGAGAGCTCATTGTCCGTTTCCATTTGCACAACGCTGCTTACCCCATCTCCAAATGCGGCAGGAGTTCCATTTTTGATTACGGTGATTTTATCGGTCAAATAGGGATTGAAAGCGGAAATCAATCCAAAAAAATGTCCCGATTGATACATTTTGATGCCGTTCCATAAAATCAGGTTTTGGTCGTTTGTGCCTCCACGTACATTGATGTCCGATACTGTTTCATCTATGCTTTTGATGCCGGGCAGTGCCTGAACCGTTTGAAGAATGTCAGGTTCGATAAGGCCAGGTAAAATACCAAACTCACCTGTGTTCAAGGTAATGCTCGCATCTGATTCTTTTATAATCCCAGTAGTGAGAAATTTATATACAATTACCTCTTTTAGTTGTTCATAGTGTTGGGCCATCAAAATTAGCGGACATCCTCCTTCATTTATCAAGTTGTCGACTCCAATATATTTTGTGTTGTATCCTAGATACCGGATTTTCAATGTTGCATTTCTCGGAATATCCTCAAGAGAGAATGAGCCATCTGCACTGGTGGTTTTTGCTATTTCGGTCCCAAATACTTCTACGGTTGCCCCTGGGATGGTGTTTTCGGCAAAATTGTCCAAGATTTTTCCGCAAACGGTTACTAAAGAGGTTTTTGTCAATGTATAATATCGATCACTAAGTTTTTGAGCTTTTATCTGAAATTGGGATTGGATGTATTCAAGAATGTCATTAAGCGATACCAAATTATTGGGAACCGCAATGGAAATGTTCTCCACATCTTCATTGATGTATGAAAACTTAATGTCAAACTTGCTTTCCAATATTTTGATGTAAGAAACTAGGGGTACAGGTGTTTCTTGCTTGTCCTGACTTTGCATTTTATTGCAGGGGAGGATAACTAAAAAACCTAGGAGGAGGCCAAAGAGGTTGCTACGGAGTTTTTTCAGCATAGAAAAGCACATTATCACCCTCAATTTTGTAATTCATTCGAGCAGGGGTGCTTATACTTTTTAACGCCATTTTCAAGTCAGTGTTGCTAAAGGTTCCTGTAAATAGCAGATTTTTATCAACATTCTCTGTATTTACCTTAATATCAAACTGTCGTTCGAGTTCTGAGAGAACATAGTCTAAGGGAATGCCCTCAAATGAGCTCTCGTTGTTCATCCATGAAGGTTGGGCCGTTTGGGGGGTGGATGCGTCCATTATTTTCTGATTTATTGCTAAAAAGGAAGAACCGGCAGGGAGTTTGGTCTCGTTACCGTTAAAAGTTACGCTTACCAAACCTTCATAACAGGTAACTTCAAAAAAACCATCTCTGTTTTCAACATTAAATTGAGTGCCTAATACAGCTATTGTACCCTGTTCAGTAGACACAGTGAATTTTTCACCTTTGGCAACTTTAAAGAATGCCTCTCCCTTTAGATTAACATTCCGTTCCTTATCCCAATTTTTCTCGCTATAAGAGATTCTTGAGCCGGCATTTAAGATAATTTCAGAATTGTCTGGAAGAACTACTTCTGAACGTTCTGCAAATTGAGTTGTTACAGATTCATCCAAGGTATTCACATAAAAATAAGAACCTGTCATGAGCACGGCTATAACTGCGGCAACACGTAAGAATTTCTTGAACGGATTAAGAACAATGACTTTTGGAGCATTGGCAATACGTTCTTCTTTAAGTTGGGCCAAAGCTTGGTCAACGTCAAATTCAGGAGCCTTCAAACTGCTTGAAACCTCTTTAAGTTTCTGGTAAGAAGCATATTCGGCGGACTTTTTAAATTCCGCTAGCTCTTGCTCAGAAAGCTCTCCGCTAAGCCATTTTGCCAAATAATTTTCTTGCATGATTTCTATGCTTTACAATTTAATAACAATTAAGTTTTAAAAAACCCTACTTTCCTTCAACACACAATTTTACAATTACCAATTTACAATGTGCAATAATTCGGTTAATGTGTGTATTTCATTGTTTATTGATAATTGAACGCTGTTTATTGCTATATCCCATCAATTTGTTCCCTGAGTGTTTTTAATGCCAAATGCATCCGTTTTTCAATCGCTTTTACACTTACTCCTTCCATTTCTGCGATTTCTGCATATTTTTTTCCATCTATCCTATTTAACAGGAAAGTAGTCCTTTGGTTTTCAGGAAGATTATTCAATGCATTGTCCAACTTTTGCTGATATTCTTTTTCTTCCAACAGAAATTCAGGAGACTCGTTGGAGATTTCCAAAGTAGGTTTTGCATACTTCAATCGAACTTTTTCAGCCTTTATTACATTTAAATAAAGATTGTTGGCAACTGTGTACAAATAAGACTTTGCTTTTTCGGGCATTACTTTGGCACAATTCTCCCAAAGCTTTACAAATGCCTCTTGTACAGCGTCATGAGCTTTTTCCTCATTACCAAACTTATAATATATATAGTTGAAAACCGTTTTGGAATTAGCTTTAAATATGGAACTAAATACCTGCTCTTCGCAAACGTTGTTCATTTAGAAGGGTTTGACAGTTGCCCAAAGATATTTTAAAAAATTTAAGATAAAGTAGGGTTTTTTCCTTGGGAGTTGTTTTAGGGATGAATTATAACCCCATAAATCCAAATCGTTATGAAAAAGTTGATCAATAACTTAATGTATATAGCACTTTTTGCTGTTGCACTTAATTTTACTTCTTGTCAAGAAGAATTTGAAGAGGTAAATGGTGATACTGACCAAGAAACCATCGAGGCTAATTCCTTTACTGCCGACCTGATTGAAAAAACATCATCTAAAGATGGTTCCTATGATAATATTATTGACAGCGCTAGCTGTTTTGCACTGAAATTTCCTTACACCGTAGAAGTAAACGGTATTGAAGTTATTATTGATGGTAAAGAAGATCTTCAGACCGTTGAGGATATTTTTGATGAAGTAGATGTTGATGATGATATTTTAGAGATTATTTTCCCTATTACCATTACCTATGCCGATTACTCTGAGCTGGTAATTGAAAACAAAGAACATTTAAGAGAATTGGCTGCTGAATGTGTTGAAGGAGGGGGTGATGACGATATTGAGTGTATCGATTTTGTTTATCCTATCAAGCTTTTCACATTTGACACCAATAATCAACAAACCGGAGAGGTAACTGTTGAGAGTGATGAACAATTGAGAAGATTCTTTAAAGGATTGGAAGATGGTAACCTTGTTAGCATCGAATATCCGATTACATTGAAAAAATATGATGGCACAGAAATCATCGTAAACAGTAATGCCGAATTGGCCAATGCTTTGGAAATGGCAAAAGATGAATGTGATGAGGATGATGATGATGACTTTAACGATGACGATTTCGATGAAGAAAGATTTGATTTCTGTCTAACACAGTGTCCATGGCTTGTACGCGAGGTCGTCAGGGATGAAACAAACCAAACAGACCAATACAAGAACTATCTTATGGTGTTCACTGAGGATGGAGGGGTAACTGTAAAAGATAGAGAAGGTAATGTGCTTAATGGTACTTGGAGTTCAAGCTTCACAGATCGTGGACCGCTTTTGACTCTTGAGTTCGATACATTGGTCGACTTTAACCTTGAATGGTTGGTATATGAAATCGGTGACCATACAATCAAACTATATGCAGAGGGCGGTAACAAGATTGTCATGAAGCAACTTTGTGAGGATGATACCCCTGATCCAGATACCTTAAGAGAGATTTTGAAAGAGTGCGAGTGGGTTATCAAAAAGGTGAAAAATCAAGGTGAGGAAATAGATAGACTGTTGGGATTTGAATTTAAGTTCATGGCGGAAGGCATAGTTACCTTGAGCGATGGCGAAACAACTTCTGAAGGTACATGGGAAATAGGACCTAATGATGATGGAGTCCCTTCACTCTTAATTACCATGGGAGATGAACCTGGAGTTAGCTTTGATTGGCCATTGAGACACTTGGACGATAATAGACTAAAGTTCTACGTAGAAGAAATTGGCTATGAATTGATTCTTTTGAGAGTTTGTGATGATAATGCCAATGATGGTGACGTTGTTGAAATTAGAACAGCTATGATGGATGGTGCTTGGAATGTGGCACAGTATGTAGAAAATGATGAGGATATGACAGCTGAATTTGATGGATTGGACTTCTATTTTAACGAAATGCACCGTATACAGGTCGATGAAAATGACAATCCAATTATTGAAGGTTTATGGAGGGTAATCAGAAATCATGAAAACCAATTAAAATTCTTTTTGAACTTTGATGACGATGAAAAGTTTGGCACATTGACAGACGGTTGGTACATCGAATCAGTGAACGCAGAGCGAATCGAATTGGTTCATGAAGATGAAAATTCCACAGAAACTTTAGTTTTTGAAAAGCTATAAACGATTTTCCCCTATCTTTTTTGAAAAGGACGGCTCTCCCCAAAGCCGTCCTTTTCTTTTTATTCTTAAATTTGTCCCTCTTTTAAAATGACATATAGATGTTTGACAATTTAAGTGAAAAGCTCGATAAAGCACTACACGTTCTTAAGGGACATGGGCAAATAACCGAGATCAATGTTGCAGAGACCATCAAGGAAGTTCGAAGGGCTTTGCTTGACGCGGATGTCAATTTTAAGATAGCCAAAGAATTTACAAATAGGGTTAAGGAAAAAGCCCTAGGTCAGAACGTATTGACTTCTTTACAACCTGGCCAGCTTATGGTCAAAATTGTAAAGGATGAGCTGACCGAACTCATGGGCGGTGATGCAGAGGGAGTTGATCTTTCAGGAAATCCTTCGGTAATTCTGATGTCAGGTCTTCAAGGTTCTGGTAAGACCACTTTTTCCGGAAAGCTTGCCAATTACCTGAAAAATAAGAAAACAAAGAAGCCTTTGTTGGTAGCCTGCGATGTGTATCGCCCCGCAGCTATTGACCAATTACACGTAGTCGGTGAACAGATTGGGGTTGAGGTCTTTTCGGATCGTGAAAATAATGACCCTGTTAAGATTGCCAAGGCTGGGGTAGCACATGCAAAGGCTAATGGTAATAATGTGGTTATAATCGATACCGCGGGACGTTTGGCTGTTGATGAGCAGATGATGACCGAGATAGCCAATATTCACAAGGCCATAAGCCCACAAGAGACCCTGTTTGTGGTTGATTCCATGACCGGGCAAGATGCGGTCAATACGGCCAAGGCGTTCAATGATGTCTTGAATTTTGATGGTGTTATCCTTACCAAATTGGACGGTGATACTCGAGGTGGTGCAGCAATTTCCATTAAATCGGTTGTTGATAAACCAATTAAGTTCATTGGTACCGGCGAAAAAATGGAGGCCATTGATGTCTTTTACCCTGCTAGAATGGCCGATAGGATTCTTGGTATGGGTGATGTGGTTTCCCTTGTGGAACGTGCTCAAGAGCAATTTGATGAGGAACAGGCACGTAAGATCCAGAAGAAAATCGCCAAAAACAGATTTGGGTTCGACGATTTCCTAAGCCAAATTCAGCAAATCAAGAAAATGGGGAACATGAAAGATCTCATGGGCATGATTCCCGGTGCTGGCAAGGCTTTAAAGGGATTGGATATCGATGATGACGCCTTCAAACATATTGAAGCCATTATCCATTCCATGACTCCAGATGAGCGCTCTACCCCCTCCAAATTAAATGCGAGTAGAAAAAAACGTATTGCAGCAGGGAGTGGTAGAACCATTCAGGAGGTAAATCAATTATTGAAGCAATTTGAGCAGATGAGCAAAATGATGAAGATGATGCAAGGCGGTGGAGGCAAAAAAATGATGCAGATGATGCAGAATATGAGATAGCAATGCACAATTTACAATAACCAGCAACCTTTCCTATTACCTAAAACAAAACCAACCAAAATGGAAATTCTCGACGGGAAAAAAGTATCGAACCAAATTAAAGATGAAATCGCCGTTGAGGTGGCCCAAATGAAAGAAAGAGGCGAAAAAGTTCCGCATTTGGCAGCCGTACTGGTTGGTAATGACGGCGCTAGTCTAACTTATGTGGGTAGCAAAGTACGTTCCTGTAAAAAAATAGGGTTTGAATCGACCTTGATTCACTTACCTGAGGATACCACCGAAGATGAGCTACTTCAACAAGTTTCTGATTTAAATGCAAATCCGGATATTGATGGCTATATAGTGCAGCTACCGTTGCCCAAACATATCGATGAATTAAAAGTGTTGATGGCCGTGGATCCAGATAAAGACGTAGATGGATTTCATCCAACCAATTTCGGCAAAATGGCCTTGGATATGAAATCTTTCATTCCTGCCACTCCTTTTGGAATTATGGAATTACTGCGCAGATATAATGTCGAAACGGAAGGAAAACATACAGTGGTTATCGGAAGAAGTCATATCGTGGGAAGACCCATTAGCATTTTGATGAGTCAAAAAGGCAAAGCTGCCAATTCAACAGTGACCTTAACCCATAGTAGAACCAAAGATATCAAGGAACTTACGCTTCAAGCAGATATTGTTGTTTCCGCGTTGGGAGTTCCAAATTTTCTCAAGGCCGATATGGTTAAAGAGGATGTGGTCGTCATTGATGTAGGTATCACTAGGGTGCCGGATGAAACCCGCGAAAGAGGTTACTATATTACTGGAGATGTAGACTTCGAAGGTGTAAGCAAAAAAGCATCTCATATTACCCCGGTACCAGGCGGGGTTGGCCCTATGACAATAGCCATGTTACTACAAAATACATTGTTAGCCAGGGAAAGGCACAAATTGCAGCAAAATTAACGTTATTCTTGCTCTAGATCCTGAGAGGTAAAGGAGGTTTGTTCTTCCTCATCCGGAGTTATAAAATCCAAATCGTTTTCACCTTCATCATTGGTGCAACCCAATAGCGCCATAAAAGAAAATAGTACGGCAATACATAAAAGAACAGCTTTCATAATAAAAACAGATTAGGGGCAAAATTGCTTGTTCAGTCTATTTTATAACGATTTAGCATTTGGATTCTTGCTTTTTCAGGCCATAATTCGATAACTTGTTCCTAGTTTGAACAACCTAACCAAATGATTGGAAACAGAATAGCATGGTTTGTGTTTGCTTTTTTAGCCATTGGGGTAGGTCTCTATCCATTGATGTATGTATTTGGGGCGGAACAGTCAGGTTTGCTTCAAAGCAAAACCACTGAGCTATTGGCCAATCAAGCTTGGAATCTAGCATTTTATGGACATATCAGTTTTGGCGGGTTAGCGCTGTTGACTGGCTGGTCACAGTTTAGCAGAAAAATCAGAAACAAAAGACTCAACTTGCATAGAAACTTAGGTAAAACCTATGCCTTGGCCGTATTGATAAGTGGGATATGCGGAATATATATTGGTTTTTTTGCTTCTGGAGGAATTATTCCGGCCGTGGGGTTCATTAGTTTAGGCGTCATTTGGCTTTATACTACGTTGAAGGCTTATAAAGCAATTCGTTCTAAAGATATACAGTTACATCAAGGAATGATGGTTTACAGTTATGCTGCATGCTTTGCAGCTGTAACACTTAGGGTTTGGTTGCCACTGTTGACCATAGCATTTGGAGAATTTCTGACAGCCTATAAAATAGTAGCTTGGCTATGCTGGGTGCCCAACATGATTTTTGCTTATTTCTGGGTAAAAAAGAAAGGAATTCTACTGGCCTAGCAGCTTAATTTTCCAAAACTTTTAACTCAACTTTTCTAAAATCTATGGGTTGACCTTCACTTTGCAAGGCTATGAAGCCTTCTCTCAGCGGTTTGCCATCAATTTTTATACGTTCATCATATCGGTTGGCAACTCCTCCACCAATTTGGGGTTTGCTATATTCCAGCACTTTTTCACCATTGATAATATGAGTGATAAGGGAGTCACCGCGAACAATAAGTTCTGCTTTGACCCACTCTTCAGGAGGGTACGTATCACTCGTGGATGATATACAATGTCGAGGGTCTATTTTTCCTTCGAAGATAACATCAGTTCCCGGAGAACACATATTTCCGGTTGGTCTTGGCTCCCCTTTTTTAACTTCTGCCAAAAACTGCATTTCTACGGAAATAGGCCAATCTTGTTCCTTGGGCATGGTTCTGGGATCCTGCGAATGAAACATTACCCCACTGTTCATGATAGTATACCCTGGAGCTGTATCGTACCAAGGGTTGGCAAAACGATATTCAACTACTAAATGATAGTTGGAATACGGAGTGTTATAATACAAATGCCCATATCGTTCATTGTAATCACCTTCGTACTGGTCATAACGAACCTTTAAAATCCCATCCTCAACCCTGAAGGTGTCGCCAAAATTGTCGCCAACATCATAATGATGGATTTTTACAGTCCAATCCTTGATATCCTTACCATTAAAAAGCTGGATCCACTCATTTTTAGGATTACATCCACTAACAATCAGGAACAACGTAATCAGGTAAATGGAAGGGAAAGTTGACTTTAAATGGTTTCTTATCATAATACACAATTGGGGTCGAGAATTATTTGGCAAACAACTGCGCAACATCCCTAAATGCCTTGAATTCAAGTGCATTTCCTGCCGGATCTAGAAAAAACATAGTGGCCTGCTCACCAACTTCACCTTCAAACCGAATATAGGGCTCAATAATAAAATCAACTCCCTTGGATTTTAAGGCTTCAGAAAAAGATTGAAAGGTCTCCCAGGGTAGCACTACGCCATAATGGGGAACCGGTACATTTTTGCCATCTACAGGATTGGTGCGCAGTTCTTGTTCCGTTTTTGACTTGTGGTGAATCACCAATTGGTGTCCGAACAAATTGAAATCAACCCAATGGTCACTACTTCTACCTTCTTCACAACCCAAAACCTCATTGTAAAAGCGCCTGCATTCCTCTAAATTGTGAACGGGAATGGCAACATGAAAAGGAGTAATCGCTTGCATATCAATTCAAATTAGTTTTTAATATCAATATTAAGAATAACTATGGGAGGTTTTTATGCAAGTTACTGGTAATTTCCAATAAACTAACATTCAGGGTTCAGGTTGTGTCGATAGTATAAAAAAATTTTCATAACAATTAAATGTAATTACCTTTAATGACTATGATTATTACCAATTGAACAGCAAAAATTATGAAGAAAATCGCGATTCTCGTATCGTTAGTGCTTATCGGTTCATGTAAGAAAGTGCAAAAGACCGAAGTTGAAAAAACCAATACCGAAGAAACTACTCCCAAGGCCGATGAATGGACCTATCTTTTTGATGGGACAAGCACTGAAGGCTGGAGAGCTTATAATGGTGAAACTTTACCCCCGGGATGGACCATTAAGGATAGTACTTTGACATTCGATACGGAACTCGGACTGGAGCAAGATTACAAAGGCGGCACGGATATTCTTTATGGTGCGGAGGAGTTCGATAATTTTGAACTTTATTTGGAATGGAAACTTCCCGAGGGAGGCAATAGCGGAATCTTCTACCATGTCAAGGAAGGCTATAAGGGACCTCCTGTTGTATCTCCGGAATATCAGCTGATCGATGATGAAAATTATGCCAAGATACACGATTTGACAGAGTACAACTCCCAGTTCGGGGCCGAACATCCGGAACTGTTACAGGATTGGCAGAGAACAGGAGCGGATTATGCCATGCATGTTGCCGACGATTCACAAAAAGAATTAAATCCTGTTGGGGAATGGAATTCCTCCAAAATTGTTTTCACGCCAGAAAAAGTGGAACATTGGCTGAACGGTAAAAAGTTGTTGGAATTTGAACCTTGGTCCGAAGAATGGAACCAAAAGAAAAACTCTGGAAAGTGGGACGAAGCTCCGGATTATGGAAAGTTCAAAAAAGGGTTTATTGCGTTGCAAGACCACTCTAGCCCCATTTGGTTCAGGAACATTAAGATCAAAAGGCTATAATGACTAAAATGGGAAGAATTGCCCTTCTGGGGATATTTTGCTGTTTTATTGCGCTTTTTGGATGCGATGCGCAAAAAAAAGCTAAAAAAGAGGAAGGGTTTGTGGAACTCTTCAATGGCCAAAATTTGGACGGATGGGTCGGAAACAAACAATCCTATCGCGTTGAAAACGGAAACATCATAGTTGACCCCAGTGGGGGAGGGAGTGGGGGAAACCTACTTACCGAAGGAGAATATGGTGATTTTGTGTTTAGATTCGAATTTCAATTGACTCCTGGTGCCAACAATGGATTGGGCATTCATGCTCCTTTGGAGGGAGATGTTGCCTATGTTGGGAAAGAACTTCAGATTTTGGACAATACAGCTGAAAAATATGCCAATTTACAACCCTATCAATATCATGGTTCGGTTTATGGCATAATTCCCGCTAAACGCGGTTTTTTGAAACCTGTGGGGGAATGGAATGCTCAGGAAGTGACAGTCAATGGTTCAAAAATCAAGATTGTACTCAATGGAAGTACAATTGTTGATGCAGATTTGCAAGAAGCTGTAAAAAATGGGACATTGGACAAGAAAGACCACCCAGGACTGAAAAGAAATGTGGGACATATTGGTTTTTTGGGACATGGGGATGTTGTTCGATTTAGAAATATTAGAATCAAAGAGTTACCGTCAAAAAAATAATTTATAACATAATAGTATGAGTAAGAATAAATCAAATCAAGATAGGAGGAGTTTTTTGAAGAAAAGCGGTGTGGGAGCCCTAGGATTGCTAGCCGCACCTTCTGTTCTTAGTGCGAATGAAAAATTAAAAACACTAAAGCCAGGTGACAGGATAAGGACAGCTCATATAGGAGTGGCCAATATGGGAGCCGCAGACCTTAATGATATTTCATCACACCCACAAGTGGATGTAGTGGCACTTTGCGATGTGGATGCAATCAACTTGTCCACGGCTCGAAAGAAACACCCAAAGGCACGTGTGTTTTTTGACTACCGGACAATGTTGAATGAGATGGCCGATGATATTGATGCAGTAATCGTGTCCACCCCTGACCATACCCATGCTCCTGCCTCCTTGATGGCGATGGAAATGGATAAGCACGTGTACTGCCAAAAGCCATTGACCCATTATGTTTCTGAATCAAGGGCCATGAAGAAAATGGCAAAGGGCAAAGGTTTGGTCACGCAAATGGGCATACAGGTACATTCTTTCTACGATTATATGTTGGCCACACTGTTGATACAGGATGGTATCATTGGGAAAGTGCACACGGTACATGCTTGGAGTCCAAAATCTTGGGGGTATAATGGTGCTGAGCCAGAAGGAGAAGACCCTGTACCTGCACAGCTGGATTGGAACCTTTGGTTAGGTACTTCGGCAAAGCGTCCTTATAAGGAAGGATACTACCACCCTGGTAACTGGAGAAAGCTGATGGATTATGGATGCGGTACTTTGGGTGATATGGGAGTCCATATATTTGATACCCCTTACAATGCGTTGAACTTGGATGTTCCTACAACCATTAAAAATGAGTGCCGTGAACCAAACGGGTTTGGATATCCAGAAAACAATATTGTTACATACGAATTCCCAGGGACCGAATACACAGGTAAAACATTAAAGTGGATTTGGTACGATGGACCAGGAATGCCTCCTGAGCATGAAGATTTGGTGCTTCCAAGGGCAAAGGGTGCTTCAAAGTCCAAAAAGAGTACCGCCAAAACTGACATTTCACTGGATGCTGGAGTTGCCGGGGATGGCCAACTGCCAGACCAGGGAGCTATGTTCGTAGGGACAAAAGGACGCTTGTTACTTCCCCATTTTATGCAATTACCCCGAAAAATAGTACGAGGTAAATATGTGGACATTTCCAAAGAGATTGCCAAGCAAAATTTGGGCTCACCGGTTAGAAATTATGCCAGTGAAGGACCTAAGCACTATCACCAATTTATTGATGCCTGTTTGGGCAAGGATAAATGTTCGGCTCCTTTCGAATATGCTGCTCGATTGACCGAAACCATTCTTTTGGGTGTGATAGCGGGTCGTTTCCCTAATCAGACTTTGCATTGGGATAAGCAGAATGCCAAGTTTGCTGAGGAAGAAGCAAATCAGTATTTAGAATCTCCTTATAGGGAGTTCTAAACAACCAGCCAATAAATCGAAAGCCCAAATACTTAGTATTTGGGCTTTTTTCATATATCAATGTTTGACTTTCTATGCTTCCAAAAATTCAATGATTTGATTATTTATTTCTTCTTGGTGCATGGAGTGCCCTAGACCCTCTGTGCTCACTAATTTACTTCCCTTCCAGTTGGTATGCACTTGCTCAGACGCATGATAAGGAGCGACAATGTCTAACTTATCATGGAACAACAATCCCATTTTAGTGTTGGATGCTGCAAATTTGGAGGTAGAAAATTCCCGAATTTGAAATCCGAATCGGTTGTATATATAATCATTTAAAACGCTCATAAAACGATTATTGAACTTCAGAATTTGCTGAAAATGATCCATGATTTCATAAAACTCAGATGGTGAGCCTATGGTGACCAGTTTTTCTACACCTGGATTTGGATTTTTGTGTTCATTGTACATCAGGGTCATTCCACCTACGGAATGTCCAATGGCATATTTAGGATTATATTTTTTTACCATAAAGTGCACTACTTCTTCATACAGCGGTACATAAAGTAATTCGCCCGAAGAATATCCGTGCGACGGGGCGTCAAAAGCAACAATATTAAAATTAGCCTCTTGAAGCTTTTTGATAAGGTTTCTCCAACGAAACGTATTGCTTTCCCAGCCATGCACCAGTAATACGGTTTCCTTTGCCCCAGGCCAATGGTAAGTTTGTATTTTGTGATTGGCGGCAAATTCAACCCCGTTCTTGTTTTTATCCAAATATTCTGCCTGCTGTACCTTACCTTTTCTTACCGTGCAAAACAGATTGAAAGCCTTGTGTGCTGCCTTTTTTGGCATTAACAAGGAATACACATTGAAATATTGACCATATGCCAGTGGAAGTGCTTTTGCGAGTAGTTTTTTCATTAAGGTTTCTTTTTGTAACTTACTCTTTATTTGAAACTAAAATAAGCATTCAGATTAGAAGAAAAAAGAAGTAGCTCCACCAAAACCAAGTATAAAAATGGAAACTATTGCTGATAATCAAAGGGTTAGAATGACAAGAAAGTTAGAAAAAATGTTTGGTCATATCGATTACAAAAACCCACCAGAGCTTTGTGCCATACGGGATGTCATGTCTGTTGCTTCTGACCAGTGGAGTACATGGATATTGCTTTGGCTGGGGTATTTCCCCGTACTACGCTTCAATAAACTGAAAAAATATGTGTATGGTATTTCCAATAAGGTTTTGAGCCAACGCCTAAAGGCTTTGGAAGCTGATGGGTATATTGCTAGAAAAGCCTATCCTGAAGTTCCTATACGGGTAGAGTACAATCTTACCGAATTTGGACAGTCTTATGTAGAAAGACTTTTGGAGTTGACCGAATGGATGCAAATGAACAGCCCAAAAGTACTTGCGAATCGTGAAAAATACGGGCTTTTATGATTTTACCTCCCCTTAATCAGCTGAGAATATCGCTATTGTCTGCCTTTTTTCAGGAGGATTTTTGACCCGAACATTGATTGTTTGGTAAATCCATGAGCCATTAGATTTTTTAGCAATAATATCCATTCTGGCTTTTACCTTGGATGCATTTATTCGGACCGAAGTGTTTAGGGTTTTGTTGTTATCAATGAATGTTGCACGTCCCTCGAAAATTGCAAATTTATCCATGGGTTTTATTTCGCCGAGAATATCATGCGCTTTTGGGTTTTGTTTTACTTTTTCTAAAGCGTTTTCGTAAACTTCTGAATTGGAATAAGCTTTAGCCATGTCAGCTGCTAAATCACCTGCTCCTGAAGAAAACAAGAATGATAAAATCAGAATTGTGCCTGCAACGGGAACAAACCATTTCCAGTTTCGTTTCCACCAACTTTTTTGAATTATAAGTTCGTTGTCCATGGATAATTTTTACTTATTTCAAAATGAAAATCATTCCCAACCCAACATTAAATATTTGATTTTGGCAGTACTTGGTATTTGGACAGCTTCAATCTTCGATGAAGTATACCGCAAATTAGACGGTAGTTCTTCCTTATCAAGAGTAAAATAGAGATTGCTTTCCTTTGGAAAAATCACAATACTGTTAAGGGTGGTAACTATTTTCTTGATGGTATAATTGTTTTGGATATCCTCAAAGGTGCTATTCAGGCTAATCCCGTTATCCGTCTTGTAACGAGAATCCAATATTCGTACATTTTCAATTGTAGGGATGCTGTCGGAACCTGGGGTTACCGTGAGCAGGTGAGTACCGTTTTTTCTATAAACGTGGATTTTACCCTTTTTGGGGTCAACGGAGTCCCTGACGATAGAATCATTTATAAACACTTTCTCCAAATCCTCCACAGCTGAGCTGTTCAAAAGAGGCCCCACGGAACTTTCGGTAATCAAAAATGAGGTGTCTTTTTCCGAACATCCAAACAAAAATATCAAACTACAAACACCAAATACCAAAACTATTTTTCTCATTTTCTAACAACTAACAACTAACAACTAACAACTAACAACTAACAACTATTTCTATCGAATTACTTTCTTTAACACTCCAAGTACCCCACGAATGAATGTAGCGCTTGTCAATACCTTTACAACGGGATTCATACGGGTGCTTCTTCTTGAGGAAGATCTACTTCGAGATGAAGCTTTTCGTTTCCGCTCTCTTTCTTCCTCTTTTTCCGCTTCCTTTTCTGCTTTTTCGATTTTCTCATTCAGAATTTCATATGCACTTTCTCTATCAATATCCTCGTTGTATTTTTTGATGAGTTTTGATTTGCCCAATACTTCTTTCAATTCAGCGTTGGTCAAAACATCCATTCTGCTCATAGGCGCCCTCAGCAGTGTGGCAGCCAATGGGGTTGGCCTTCCTTTTTCATCCAAAGCAGATATTAATGCCTCTCCTATTCCTAATGAGGTCAATACTTCCTTGGTGTCGTAAAACTCTGAATCCGGGTAATTTTCGGCAGTAAGTTTTATGGCTTTTCTGTCCTTTGCGGTGAATGCACGAAGGGCATGTTGCACCTTGAGTCCCAACTGGGCCAAGACATCATCAGGAACATCCGTTGGATTTTGAGTGACAAAATAGAGCCCAATTCCTTTGGAACGAATCAATTTTACAATACTTTCAATTTGATCTAGCAGCGCTTTAGAAGCTTCTTTAAAAATCAAATGGGCCTCGTCTATGAACAAGACCAGTTCCGGCCTATCACTATCTCCCTGTTCAGGAAATGTGGCATAGATTTCTGCCAAAAGGCTTAGCATAAAGGTGGAAAACAATTTTGGTCTATCTTGAATATCGGTCAATCGAATGATATTGATATAACCTCTTCCATTTTCATCTATTCTGACCAAATCATCCACTTCAAAAGATTTTTCACCAAAGAAAAGATCAGCACCTTGTTGCTCCAGTTCAATGATTTTTCTAAGTATGGTTCCAGTTGAACTTGTAGAAATTCGGCCATATGCCTCCTGAAATTCTTTTTTACCCTCGCCAGTTGCGTATTGTAGCACTTTTTTAAAGTCTTTCAAGTCCAATAACGGAAGTTTGTTGTCGTCGCAATATTTGAATACTACGGCCACTATACCTTCTTGTGTTACGGTAAGGTCCAAGATTCTGGACAATAAAACCGGGCCAAATTCAGAAACGGTTGCTCGAAGCCGAACCCCATTTTGCTCGGAAAGGGATAAAATCTCGACAGGAAATCCTTTGGCTTCGAACGGAAGTCCAATTTTTTCATGACGTTCATCAATCTTAGGGTGCCCCGGACTGGGTTGTGCGATACCACTGAGGTCACCTTTAAGATCCATGAGCAAAACAGGAATGCCTTTATCGGAAAGATTCTCCGCGATGACTTGTAGCGTCTTTGTTTTTCCCGTTCCAGTAGCACCAGCGATAAGGCCGTGTCGGTTAAGTGTTTTTAGAGGAACCTTGACAAAAGCGTTGGTCACGGCCTCCCCGTTGAACATACCAGCACCCATGGTAATAAAATCACCTTTGGTGGTATAACCTTTTTCAATATGTTCAAAGAATTTTTCGGTAGTGCTCATGAAATTCAATTTCCGATAAAAATAGGGTAATTTTAAGCAAATCTGAAACAGGAAATATAAACAATGGATTGGGGTTGATAAGTAATTGAACCATCCAACGTATCTTTGCACAATGGTTACGCAAGAGCTTACGGATTTGGTTGAAAAGGGGGTGATGCTTCCTTTAATGGAGGAGTTTTATACCATTCAAGGAGAGGGCTACCATAAGGGTACTGCTGCCTATTTTATAAGAATTGGGGGTTGTGATGTGGGTTGTCACTGGTGTGATGTGAAGGAAAGCTGGGATGCGGAAACCCACCCACCTACGGCTATAGAAAAGATTGTGGACAATGCTGCCAAATACTCCAATACCATTGTGATAACCGGTGGGGAACCGTTGACCTGGGATATGGGGCCACTAACGACTGGCCTAAAAGAGAAGAATTTAAACACCCATATTGAAACTTCGGGGGCTTACCCTTTAACGGGAACTTGGGACTGGATTTGTTTATCACCCAAGAAAAACAAGCTTCCCGAGCCTGAAATTTATGATGTGGCCAATGAATTAAAGGTAATCGTATACAATAAACACGATTTTGTTTTTGCCGAGGAACAAGCGGCAAAAGTCAACGAAAATTGTATCCTATATCTACAGCCGGAATGGAGTGTTCGTGATAAAATGATTCCCCTTATTGTGGATTATGTAATGCAGAACCCTAAATGGATTGTTTCTTTACAGACCCATAAGTATTTGAATATTCCGTAGACTGTCGGATGTTAGCGTTTTATCGACCTCCGTTGTTTTGAAGGTCTAAAATACATTCGGCATCTAAAACAGGTACTATGGGAAGCCCTTTCGAAGCTTGCTGTTGCAATAATTTCATCATGCTCATTCCAGATAAATTACAATCAGCATGCATTCCGTTTTTTGAGGTCAATCTCGAGTTTTTGTTAGCCACCCCAAATTGTAACTCGGCCCTCATTAAACACCCAGTTACATTACAGTGATTGTTACCTTCTTCATTGCCTTCATCATTGGTAGTGGTGTCTTCATGATCGTTGACAGGGGTAGTGCCAAGATTTACAAGCCCCAATAAATGTCCAAACTCATGGTTTAAAGTTGCACTTTCAACATCGGTCAAGCTTATTGAGACACTGCGACTTGCCAAATTTCTAATAGTGGATTCGTAAATGACCATAGAAGTGTTGCGGTAAACTGCCCCAAGTGTAACTAAGCCTTCATCTTCATCGTCACCTTCAGATGGGGAATTAGCAAAATAAATGTAAAGAGTCAAAGTTTTACCGTTGTTATAGGCTGTTCGGTTTTCACTTTCCAAATCAACAATTTCATCAAGCTCCAAAGTATCATCGTTGGGCGAGGGCAACGATTTGTATATAAACTCAATGTCCGTTTTGAATGTTGTTTCTCTTAAAAAAGTTTCAAAATTGGATATAGTTTGGGCAGTAGGTCGAAATCCGTCGACATAAGCAATTTCAATCAGCAATTTATCAAAATTGGTATTTGCCAAAAAATCATTTGCAGAGGCACCGGTGCCTAAAAGGTTTGCTTTTTTATCTACTGTGCCCGGTTCCGAAGTATCATCAGAATCCCTGGAACAAGCCAAAATGAAGCAGGAGCAGATTAATGAGTAAACAAGAATTTTCTTTTTCATGATAAATGCTGTTTAATGTAAACGTTTCATGGATGATTCTATTACTTTTTTACCGAAACTTTGGCTAAATAGTCGAAATGTTCCCCATAGTTTACAATTTCACAATTCATGTTATTGGCATTACAAGCATTTTGAAGGGTGTTGAAGTCAAGGTAAAGCCAAGGAAAAGGTAAGCCTTTTTGCCCTTTATATTCCATTTGAAAAGTCACTTCACCATAATATTGGTCACCATCGGGAATCCAATACCCTCCGTCGTCATCTTGTTCAAACATGTAAATAATATCGCTAGAATCCAATAAAATTTGCCCGTTTGGAAGTAACAAGGACTTCAAATGATTTAAAAAAACATCAATTTTATCAAGAGTTCCTGCCAAACCAATACCATTCATTAATAGGAAAATGGTATCAAAGCGCCCACCTTCGTAATCTAGAATGGAAGATTGAACAGTTGATTGTACCCCACGGTCTCTGCAAACGGCAATTGCACCTTTTGAACGGTCCAAAGCTGTAACATCCAACTCTTTGTTTTGAAGATATAATGCATGATTGCCTGCCCCGCAACCGACATCCAAGACCCTACCTTTACACAGTTCCAGTGCCTTTTGCTCCAATAGTGGCATTTTATCAAAACTTCTGAATAAATAGGGTAATGGAATGGAATCTTCCTCATCCAAAGAGGAATACGTTTTAATATCCTCCGTGTAGTTTCCGGCATGATAATCTTGCAAAGCTTGTCCAAAAATGTCCATCATTGACTATTTGAGTAACTTGAACGATGTCTAATCCATCACAAATATGGGACATTCATCACAACTAAAGGTTTAAGTAAAAGTAGTTTTTTATGTTTGTTGAGTATGGAAGAAATACTTGGACAATTGCCACAAAAGGCAAAGGAAAAGCATACGGAAAACAAAAAATTCTTTGCAAAGCTCAAAAAAAGGCCTTCAAAGAAGCTCGATTATATGATGCAGGAGCTGCATGAAGCTGAGTTTGAGCGGACGGATTGTTTGGATTGCGCAAATTGCTGTAAAACCACGGGACCGCTTTTTACCAATTCTGACATTGAGCGTATTGCAAAATTTTTTAAGCTGAAACCTTCACAATTTATAGATAGATATCTTAGAATTGATGAGGAAAATGATTATGTACTTCAGCAGGTGCCTTGTACTTTTTTGGGGAGTGATAATTATTGCTCCATTTATGAGGTTCGTCCAAAAGCTTGTCGAGAATTTCCACATACGGACAGGAAAAAATTTCATCAAATCAGCAATCTTACCCTTAAAAATGTGAGCATTTGTCCGGCTGCGTTCAATATTGTTGAAGCGATGAAAAAGAAAATAAGCGTTTAATCATTTCATATATTTGATAGTATGGAGCAACTTATTGCCTACTTTGAAACCATTCCGCCTTTGCACCGTAGCCTTATTTTGGTGGGTGGAATTACTTTTTTTTGGATTTTGGAGGGAATTGTACCCCTTTTCAATATCCCGTATAAAAAATGGAGGCATTCGGTCCCTAATTTCTTTTTCACGCTTACGACCATTATTGTCAACTTTCCATTGGCCTTTTTACTGTTGAAAACGTCAGATTGGGCGGTTGCCAACAATTTTGGAATAATTAACTGGTTGCCCGAAATGCCTTTATGGCTATATGTGGTTTTGGGTGTCATGCTTCTTGATTTGATAGGAGCGTATGCCGCCCATTGGGTAGAGCACAAGGTAAAACCACTTTGGATGGTGCATTTAGTGCATCACTCAGACCATAATGTTGATACCACCACAGCCAATCGGCACCACCCCTTGGAGAGTTTAATAAGGTATACATTTACTTTAATTGGTGTTTTTTTGGTAGGGGCTCCTATTGGAATCATTATGCTGTACCAAAGTATGTCAGTGGTGCTGTCACAGTTTAACCATGCCAATATTAAGCTGCCCAAAGGTGTTGATAGCGCTATAAGTTGGATTATAGTAAGCCCGGATATGCACAAGGTACACCATCACTATAAACTACCTTATACAGATTCGAATTACGGTAATATCTTCTCAATTTGGGATAGGCTTTTTGGTACTTTTATGACATTAGACCCCGATAAGATTGTTTATGGTGTGGACACTTTTCCAGATGAAAAGGAGAACAGCAGTATAATAGGGCTACTAAAACAACCTTTTCATAAATACCGTAGACCAACCACAGAGAACTAGTTGTAAATCAAGTATTTTTCTCTGATTTGCTTAAAATTCTCAAGTTCTTTTTGCCAAGATTGTTTTATTTCTGTTTCCGTTAGGCCAGCTTCAATTTGTTTTTGTAGTTGGTCTGTACCGGAATGTTTGGTAAACGAGTTCGTCCTAAAGAATTTTGTTTTATCCTGAGTGTTGTTATAGGCATCAATTACCCATTGTAGGGAGACTGAATCCATTCGCATATTCTCCGATAAGTCTTTGCCAAAACATTTTTTACCTTCTTCCTTCGGGTGTTTTGACCCAAAATTAGGTTTAGGGGTATACCTGAAGTCATACTTGGTACTATCCAAAAAAGAAGCTCCGTAGCGCTGAAATTGAAACTCCGTTCCGCGACCCGCATTTACATTGGTTCCTTCAAAAAGCCCCAAACTTGGATAAAGGTTGATGGAAATATCGTTGGGTAAATTAGGAGAGGGCCTTATGGGTAAATGATACAAGGAGTCATGTGAATAGTTTTCGAGTTGAACCACGGTCAAGTTCACCTTTTTTCCACTTTCCAACCAATTTTCACCGTTGATCATTTCGGCATATTCCCCGATGGTCATGCCATAGACCAAAGGAATTTCGGTCATGCCTAAAAAACCTGTGTTTTCCTCTTTCATTGTTGGACCATCCACGTAATGTCCGTTTGGGTTGGGCCGATCTAAAACTATCACTGGGACGTCATTTTCTGCACAGGCTTCCATGACCAACTGAAGCGTGGCAATGTAAGTGTAAAATCTTACCCCAACATCTTGAATGTCAAAAACGACTACATCAAGCCCGGACAGTTGATTTTCGGAAGGTTTTCTGTTTTTTCCATAAAGGGAAATAATGGGAAGTCCTGTTTTGGCATCAGTTCCATCCTTGACATGCTCCCCTGCATCAGCTCTTCCGCGAAAACCATGTTCTGGAGCAAAGACCGTTCGTATGTCAATCTTTAAAGAAAGTAAAGAATCTACCAAATGGGTGTATCCATTTTCTTTGAAGATTACACTGGTCTGATTGGCTACCATACCAACTTTTTTCGCTTTGAGCAATGGCATGTAGTCAAAAGTTCTATTGGCAGCGACAATTATTTCCGGTATTGAATCTTTTTTTGGGTTTTTGGCTACCGAACTATGGGATTTCCCCTCCTCTTTACACGATATCAACATTAAAACCAATAAGAAAATAGTACTTTTGAAGATAGATAAAATGGGCATCCGTTGAATTTAGAATTGTTTATTGCCAAACGCCTGATCACAGGCAAGGAGCATAAAATTAGCATTTCCGCACCTATAATAAAAATAGCCATTTCAGCTATTGCCATCGGTATTGTAATGATGCTCATTGCCATAGCTACCGGAGTGGGGCTTAAACATAAGATTCGCGAAAAAGTAGCTGCCTTTAACGGTCATATCCAGATTTCCAACTACGATAATAACAATTCGGAAGTTTCGGTGTCTCCGGTTTCCTTGGAACAGGAGTTTTACCCCGAATTTAAGGATGTTGGGGGTGTGGCCCATGTTCAGGGTGTTGCTACCAAAGGAGGTATTATACGAACTGAGGACACTTTTGAAGGCATGTTGGCCAAGGGTGTGGGTACCGATTATGATTGGGCCGTTTTCGAAGAATATCTAGTGGATGGAAGATTGCCCAATTATTCGGGGAAACTTAATAGTGAGGTATTGATTTCAAAAATCAAAGCCAATCTTTTGAATTTGAAAGTAGGGGATACCTTCTTTGCCATTTTCCTAAAGGAAAATGACCCTTCCAAGCCACCTAACAACCGAAAATTTGAGGTGGTTGGAATCTACGATAGTGGTTTTGAAGAATTAGATAGGGACATTGTATTTGTGGATATCCGCCATGTACAGCGTATGAACAAATGGTCAGAGGATGAAATAGGTAATTTTGAGGTTTTTCTAGAAGATTTTGATGCGATGGACACCAAGATTGCGGAAATTTATGATGAAACCCCGTCCGATTTAGATGCCATGAGCATTAAAACCAGGTACTTCCGGATTTTTGAATGGATAGGACTTTTCGATTTTAATATTGCCCTCATCATCGGAATAATGATTATAGTGGGAGGTATAAATATGATTACGGCCCTTTTGGTGCTCATTTTGGAGCGAACCCAGATGATAGGGGTCTTAAAAGCTTTGGGAGCGGAAAACTGGAGTATTAGAAAAGTGTTCTTGTACAATGCCGCCTATTTGATTTCAATAGGACTGCTATGGGGTAATGGGATAGGACTGATCATACTTTACCTTCAAGATAAGTTCAGACTTTTCAAGTTTCCGAATCCAGAGGAATACTATATCGAATACATTCCGGTATATATGGATATTCCCACAGTGCTGATGTTGAATTTAGGAGTGATGTTGTTGTGTTTATTGATGCTATTGGTACCCTCGTATATCATCACGAAGATTACTCCGGTGAAAGCGATTAAATTTGAGTAAGCTGATTATTTTTCAATAAATAAGGCTTAACCCTCAATTTCTTTTGGCACTAGTTGCTTATTGTTCAACTATTTTGAGCCCTTTTTCCATATAACTAATGGATTTTCAAAAATCCGTAGGACAAGAAATCCAACACCCCAAAAGATTATCTTTGTAATCCTATGGATTACGCTAATAACATTCTGGAAACCATTGGAAATACCCCTTTGGTAAAACTCAATAAGCTTACAGCAGAACTGCCATGTCTGGTATTGGCAAAATACGAGACTTTCAACCCTGGCAATTCCGTGAAGGACCGAATGGCTCTCCAAATGGTTGAAGATGCAGAAGCCGCTGGACTCTTAAAACCAGGAGGAACCATTATTGAAGGTACATCTGGCAATACAGGTATGGGACTTGCTTTGGCAGCTGTGGTAAAAGGGTATCGTATGATTTGCGTAATCAGTGATAAGCAATCCAAGGAAAAGGTAGATATTCTAAAAGCTGTAGGTAGTGAAGTATATGTCTGTCCAACAGACGTGGCTCCCGATGACTCTCAGAGTTATTATTCCACAGCAAGAAGATTGTCAGAGGAAATACCAAACTCATGGTACGTAAACCAATACGACAATCCCAGTAATACCAAAGCTCATTATTTAAGCACTGGACCAGAAATTTGGGAACAGACCGATGGTAAGGTAACCCATTTTGTTGTCGGCGTGGGAACCGGAGGCACGGTTTCTGGAGTCGGAGGTTATTTGAAGGAGCAAAATCCCAATATCAAAGTTTGGGGAATCGATACTTATGGTTCGGTTTTTAAGAAATATCACGAAACTGGGATTTTTGATGAAAATGAAATCTACCCTTATGTAACTGAGGGTATCGGAGAGGACATCCTTCCAAAGAATGTGAATTTTGATATCATTGACGGCTTTACCAAGGTAACCGATAAAGATGCTGCGGTGTACACTCAAAGGTTGGCCAAAGAAGAAGGTATGTTTTTGGGAAATTCGGCTGGTGCAGCCATTAAAGGACTCCTTCAGTTAAAAGAGCATTTCACCAAAGATGATGTGGTGGTGGTACTGTTCCATGATCATGGTAGCCGTTATGTGGGTAAAATGTTCAATGATGACTGGATGCGTGAAAAAGGATATATCGAATAAACTATGGTGCACTTAGCAAATGAAAGCTCAAAAGTGAGCATTGATAAAGGAGAGTTGGTGGGCTTACTTAATAAGGGTCACGAGTTTATACACCAAAAAGGAAGTCCGGGTTGGCGAAGTTCCGATACCGAGATGTTCCCGATAATTGGACCGGTTAATGAAGCTGAGTTCAAGGTCCAGACCCCAAGAGGCAAAGCGATTCAAGATCAGCATGGATTATTAAGGGAATTGGATTACGAGCTGATTTCAAAAACCTCCACATCAGCTTTTTTTAGAAAGAAATACGAAGCCGGCACCTTGGTGAAGAATTCAAAATTTCCAAAAAAATCAACAGAAGAATGGTTATCATGGCCATACAACTTTGAATTTGAAAAGTCTTTTGAACTCAAAGAAAAAGACCTTGAGGTCACTTTTAAAATTACTGGTGAACCGGGTATGCCTTTTATGTTGGGATATCATCCTGCGTTTAAGCTGTATGTTGAAAACCCTATAATTTCTTCAAAACAAAAGAAAATATCACTGGCAGAAGTGCTCGAAGTGGGAGGAAGGGCATTTCAGGTTGAAAATTGTGAATCCATTACCTTATCCGATAAACGCAATATAACCATTGAAACGGAAGGTTTTGGACAGTTTATGTGCTGGACAGAAGTTACGAACATGATTTGCATAGAACCGATTTCATTTTACCCATATTCGGTAAAACAAGACGAATTACGTGAAGGTTTTCAATTGATCAAAGAAGGTTCTAAGGCACTTTTCAAAGTGAGGTTAAAGCCAGATTGAGTCAAAGTACAAATGATTCCATTTTAGGCAACATGGATTCGACGATTCGTTGTGTCTCCAAGGTATTTTTTTGAGGAACAATGTGTGCTTCAATATCTTCTAAGGATGTTATGCTTTGTTGAATGTCTATAAACCCGTACCCTCTATACATGCCTTCATCGATAAGTACAAAGGCATTTTCATTGGAATCCCGTCCTTTTTCTTTAATGATTCTGATACCAGCTTGTTCCAATTTCATGTGTTGAATAGCAGCTTTCACCTTTTTGTTATAATCGGAAACAGATTCTTCGGAGGTGCAAATACCTTGGCAGGAGCTAATTTCATGGTGTGAGCATGAAGTATTTACTTGCTGCAAATGACAATATTTGGGGCAAAGTGCGAATTCTTTGCAAACAACTTCCAAGAAAGCCCTGCAATCGGTTTGGTTATAGAAAACTTTTATGGGATTGGGGATTCCCTTGATTACGTTGTATGCCAAATGCACAATGCCCTTTCTATCTTCATATTCAAAAATGGCGTATTGCTTCACAATCCTTTTTTGTGCACTATTGTATGGAGGAAACAGTTTTTTTATTTCTGCTGATTCCATGAGCAAGGCGACCAATTCACTGCCGGAAAGCTTAAAGTCAATTGAAGCCGTTTCACTACACATTCGAATTTCTTTGGTGCTCTTATCATAAAAATGGCCCAAAACTCGCTTTTTTAGATTGATGGCCTTTCCCACATAAATAATTTCCCCTTTTTGGTTTTTAAAATAGTATATACCTGGTTTTTGAGGAATATTATCAAAGGTCGATTTGGGCAAGTGAGGAGGCAGGGTGGCTTCTTGGCTTCTGGCATTCAAAAATTTCTTGATGAGCGTTTCTACATCAGGTCGGCCCAATAACTTTTTCAATAGTAAAACCGTTGCATGTGCATCTCCACGGGCTCGGTGTCTGTCTGTCAAAGGAATTTGAATCGCCGAACACAATTTCCCAAGACTATAGGAATGAAGGCCTGGAATCAATCTTCTGGACAATCTTACGGTACAGAGTTTTTTCCGCACAAAATCAACCCCAATTTGTCGAAATTCTTCCTTGATTACCCCATAGTCGAAGTTTACGGAATGCGCCACAAAAATGCAACCTTCGGTCATTTTAAGGATAGTTTCCGAAACTTGTTCAAATATGGGTGCATTTTGAACCATTTGGTCATCAATCCCGGTCAATCCAGTAATATAAAATGGAATAGGACATTGGGGGTTGATAAGAGAGGTATACTCGTCCACAATTTGATTTCCATCAAACTTAAAAATGGCAATTTCGGTAATCTTGTTGCCCTTAATTCCGTTACCAGAAGTCTCTATGTCAATAATGGTGTACAATACCTTAACCTTAAAATTGGAGATTGAAGTTAGGGATATTGTGAAAAGATGACAAACACCTCCTCTATTTTAAAAAAGGGATTGCTAATTGGTTATCAGTCGGAGTAAATCACTGTTTGAAGCTATCAGAATAGCATGTTTGTTTTGCGCTAGAGCAATCTGATGCATTTTTTTAACGTCGGTATTCAAGAAGATACCACTTTTTGTGTAGGGTAGGGGTTCAAAGGTTGAATCGCCATTTCCTTTCAAAAGCATTCCAATACCGGCATCGTTCCGAGGAGTTTCTACCTCGGATTGATATAGATTTCCAGCTACGAGCACATCTTTTAACCCGTCCTTGTCAAAATCAATGATTTGGATATCATTGATGGAGGAAAATTGAACCTCATTGGGCAATTGATGAAAGATAAAATCACCTCCCTTGTTTTCGATATATACGCTGTGAAAATTAGAAGCTTTATAGCTCAGGGCATCTTTTAAGGATTCGGCGCCGTACACATCGATAAGGTTGGCTTTTCCAAAACTATCGTAATCTGGAAACTTTTCTTTAATAAAGGGCATTTGGTTCGAGGAACATTCTCGGCCCCTTAAAGGGAACAGATCTCCCTGATTGTGGTAGCCCAGCACGATATCAATGCTGCCATTTTCATCAAAATCCTTGGCATGTATGGTAAACGGTTCTTCCTTAGTGGCCTTGTATTTATAATTTGCCCCAAGATTTCCTGCTATAAAGTCCTGATCCCCATCATTGTCAAAATCAGCAACGACAATGCTGAACCACCATCCGACATTTTCATCCAATAAGGTGTTTTCAACTTTTTCAAAGTTATTGTCCCCGTTATTTTTATAGATCTGGATGGGCATCCATTCTCCGGTAATGACCAAATCCACCAGATTATCTTGGTTGTAATCCGTCCAAACGGCATCAGTGACCATCCCCAATTGTTCAAGACCAGAAATTTGTTCCTCGCCCACTTCGACAAAATATCCTCCTTTATTTTCTAAAAGATAGCTTGTGGCAGGGAAGGGATATTTTCCTGGAACTTGTCTACCCCCGATAAACAAGTCTATTTTTCCATCGTTATTATAATCCTTTGGCTTTACTACGCCTCCAGAAGTATGCATTTTGGGTAATGCCTTTCTTGAGCGGGTAAATGTGCCTTTCCCATTGTTTATATAGAGACGATCTTGTAAAAATGGACTGTCGATTTCATGTTCATTACCGCCACTGACAACATACAGATCCATATCACCATCATTATCAGCATCAAAAAAATCAGCATCAATGTCTTCATGATTTTTTTCCTTTTGCCAAGTCCCATTTGCTTTTTCATTCGTAAATGTCCCATCGCTTGACTGAATATAGAGGCTTGCCGCATGTCCTAAGGCTCCTCCGATGTAAAAATCATCCAAGCCATCACTGTTCACATCAGCCACGGCCAAGGCAGGACCAAATTCAGACATCTTGTGGGGCAATAGACTTTCACGTTCAAAGTCGTCAAACTCATTTTCCACATGCGCATGGTCGAGTTGTGCGGCCTGTGTTCTATCTTGAAAAATGAAATGTTCCCCGTCTTCTCTTATTGGGTGCCCAGAAGAGCCTGCTTTGGCGTAATCCAAAGTGATTTTTCTATTGATTTTTAGGTTTTCCATCTTTTGGGTTTTGCCATCGGGCCAAACCACCGACAAGCTATCAATGGTATTGTTTCCCAATCCAAAATGAAGGATTTCGGAAACGGATGATTGATAGCCTCGGGTCAATTGCTGTTCTCGAAGCATGGGTTGGCCACCGATCCAAACGGTTATTTTGGCACCGATGCCCTTAGTGTTGGTTTTAGGACCCTTCAATACAACTTTTAAATGATTGTTATCTTCATGGATCTCACTAGCATTATTTCGATAGATATAAGCTGATTCGTCAACATTATTGACCACAATGTCCATGTCACCGTCATCGTCGAAATCGGCATAAGCGGCCCCGTTGGAATAGGAAGGTTTGCTAAAATCCCATGCTTTGCTAATATTGGAAAAGGTCAAGTTTCCATTATTCTTAAAAAAATAGTTGGTTGAAGCTCTATTGGGTGTCTTGTTTATTAATTCTAAAACCAACTCTCCGTAATCTTCTTTTTTGTCATAGGCACTTTTTACTCTTTCTTTTTTAAAGCGATTATAATCGTTGTTCATGAAATCCCTTTTTAGGCCGTTGGCTATAAAGACATCCAACAGTCCATCATTGTCAAAATCAACGAAAAGAGGGGCCCAGCTCCAGTCGGTATTGGAGACGTTTGCCAAGTGGGATATTTCACTAAAAGAAGGTTCTTCCGAATCAATTCCATTGTTGAGTTGCAGGGAATTGAACATGTATTGTCTATGAAACCCATTTTTAATGGAGTGTTCGAATTTTTCGACACTCATACCACTCATACTGGTCTTGATGCCATAATTGTCTTCGGAGACCATATCGACAGTGAAAATATCTGTTTTGGTGTCATTGTTAAAGTCAGCGATATCCAATCCCATCGAAAAATAGGATATATGCTTTGTAGACTTTTTAATTTTATCGCTAAAACCTTGATGCACTCCATTTTTTATGCCCAGGTTTATGTACATGTAGTCATGCTCTAAAAAATCGTTGGAGACATAGATGTCTTGCCAACCATCTCCGTTCAGGTCACTTGTAACTACTCCAAGACCACAACTAATAGGGTTTGACGTTATGCCCATATTTTGGGATTCTTTATAGAACCCATTATCGTTTATTAGGAGTTTATCTCCCACTAGGGCATCATATTTCTTTTTAAGGGTGAAATCACCATCTGCTTCTTCCAGTCTGATGCTGTGATTGAGTTGGTACATATCCAAATCCCCATCATTGTCAAAATCAAAGAATATGGATTGGGTTGTGTATGAACTTGTGTTCAATCCATACTTAGCGGCACTTTCTGTAAATGTTAGATTGCCATTGTTGATGTAGAGTTCGTTGGCTCTTTTTTGCTCTCTAAATTTTCCAGATTTTGAAACATAAATATCGAGGAGACCATCATTATTCACATCGACCATGGTTACTCCTGTGGTCCAACCGGCATTTCCTGATACACCTGCCGATTTTGTGATGTCCTCAAATTCTAAATCACCTTTGTTAAGGTAGAGTTTGTTTTTATATATATTGGCGGTAAAGTAAATATCGGGAAGTCCGTCGTTGTTAATGTCACCTACTGCCACACCGCCTCCATTGTAGAAGTATTCATATTCCATACTGTTCATTTGAATACCTTCGGTGATTGTGTTTTTAAAGGTGATATTGGTCTCTTCCGGCGTTAGCAGTGTAAAAAGATCAGTTGGTGTTTCTGACTTTTTACAGGCCGTTAAAAACACAATGAAAATGAAAAGTAAGGTTTTGGCGTTGTTCATGTTATAAAACTTAAAAAGTATCCTGACATAAAAAGTTAGCCAGGATACTTTACTTTAACTAAACTATTAATCTATATTGGGGTTGTTCAACTTTTCATCAGCAGGGATGGGTAAAAATGCATCGTCTGCAAAGTTGAAATTACTTGCCCCAGTTTTTCCTGAATTGGTAATGGCATCGGTCATTATAGCCTCGCCCCATCGCCTCAAATCATAAAAACGCTGTCCTTCCAACGCAAACTCAACAGCCCTTTCGTGCATAATTTGTTCACGTATGCCTTGTTGGCCTGTTGCCGTTGTCGGAGGTAAAAATGCCCTTTCCCTAACTTCATTAATATAAGGCAATGGATCTCCCGAACCAGACTCGTTAAGTGCTTCTGCATACATAAGTAGTACATCGGCATACCGCATTAGCGGAGTGTTAATGTCCGATCTCCAGCTATTAGGATAGAGCTCATCTCTGTGCAAAAACTTTTTCCACCCGGGTTTGTCACTATCTACACCGAACACATCTTCATAGGTGTCACCATAAATCACCACGTCTTCATCATTGAAGAAGATTGAACCATAGCTACGGTCATCGAACTTGTTCAAACCGGAATTGGCTCCTATCTCAATAGAAATACGTCCTTCGGATTTCATTTCAGCCAATAATTTTTGAGTAGGCAACATAGCCTCCCAGCCTCCCATTTCACTAGCGGCAAAGTTGGGAATACCAGCGTAAATCACATTACCCCCATTAACCTCATTATATGTGTAGGCTATATCGAATATGGTTTCGGTATTGTTTGGATTTGTAGCTTCGTTACTTACATCAAATAATGAACTAAAATCGTCCACAAGTTCATATACGCCAAGGTCAATAACCTGTTTCAACGTTGTTGCGGCACTATTCCAATCCAGCTGATTTAAATGTGATTTTCCCAAAAAAGCCAATGCGGCTCCTCTTGTGGCCCGTCCTCGATTGATTGCATCATAGGAAACGGGTAGGTCGGCAGCTGCTTCGGTAAAATCCTTTTCAATGGCATCCCATGCATTTTCCCTTGTTGATAAAGGTTGCGATAATTCATCAGCCACTTGAGGAAGGAAATCGAAAATCACAATTTGTTCCCAGTTCATCAATAGTCTGAAGTGGAAATAGCCTCTTAAAAACTTGGCTTCTGCGATAATTTGCTGTTTGGCATCGGATGGTATTTGCTCATCCGTCATAAGCCCTACATTATATATGACCTGATTGGCTGCGTTGATGCCTCTATAGCTGCTATCCCAATAGGTCTTCATTCGAGTGTTATTGTCCACTACACTATAGGTGGAAAATGCATTTTGATCTGGATAATTCGCTATCACATCAGCACCGGATTTTGTCATATCCGACCTGAAATTTTCTACAACATAGTTTACTTCCGTATGACTCCAAGTACCTCCGTTAAGGCGCTGGTATGCTGTTGTTAACGCTAAACTGGCATTGGTTTCATTTTCCCAATAGTTATCAGAGTTTAACTCATCCAATGGCTCTTTGACCAAGTCCTCTTCACTACAACTGGTAAAGGCAAATGAAACCATTACCATTGCTACTGCCAAAATATGTTTGTAATTTTTCATCTCTTTTTTTTTAAAAATCAACTTGAATCCCTAGCAATGAGGTTTTAATGTTTGGATAGCTTACAAAATCAGTTCCTGCGTTCAATGTGCCGCCAATTTCTGGGTCAATACCAGAATAGTTAGTAATTGTAGCAACATTTTGTAAACTCAGGTACAATCTTATCTTTCCAATATTCATTTTATCCGTGACATTCGATGGTATAGTATAGCCAAGTTGGATATTTCTAAACCTTAAATAAGATGCGTCTTCCAAAAACCTAGTCGAATTTCTTGAACTATTCTGATTAGGATCGCCTAGTACTGCTCTTGGAATACTGGTGTCAGTATTGGAAGGAGTCCAAGAATTTAAGCCTGAAACCAGATAGTTTCTATAATTATCGTTGGCTTCATAGTTCTGTCTTATGGTGTTAAATGCTTTTTGGCCAAAAGCTCCATACAATTGAACATAAGCATCAAAACCTTTATATTCCCCGGATAAGTTAAGACCCAAGGTGATTTTTGGGATTCCAGACCCAGCATACACCAAATCATCATCGTTCAACTGGCCATCCCCATTAACATCGCGGAATCTTATATCACCAGGTTCTGCTGCAGGTTGAATTGAATTGCCATCTACACTATGGGCATCTACCTCAGCCTGGGTTTGGAAAATTCCATCAGCTTGGTACAAGAAAAATGCGCCTATGGGATAACCCAATTTAGAAATGTTGGCAGGACTACCATCCAATGTGGTGTCATCACCAGTATAAATATCAGTTTCCTTATTGGTTTTGGTAAGTTCATTTTTGTTATGGGATAGAACAAGTCCTAAATCATACCGAAATTCTCCCGAGTTGTTCTTATAGTTAAGCTCCATCTCGATACCTTTATTCTCTACATCGCCACCATTGATATTGATTGGATTAACTCCTGAAGAATTTGCAGGGACCGCTGGAATAATCATATCCTCGGTATTCCTTTGATAATAGTTGATAGCTCCTGTCAATCGATTGTTGAACAGGCCGAAATCAAGACCGGCATTTATGTTGATTGTGGTCTCCCATTGTAATTCAGGGTTTGGAAAATCTCTAAAGGTAACCCCAATGGATTGCTGTTCTCCAGTTCCAAAAGGGTATCTAAATCCAGAAACAGTATTTACCGCATAATCATAGGCTCCTAAATTGGACTCGCTACCCAATCTTCCCCATGATCCTCGTAACTTTAAGAAGTTAATTATCTCAGAATTAAAGAAATCTTCACTGCTAATTTTCCATCCCGCAGCTACCGATGGGAAAGTACCATAGCGATTGTTTGCACCAAACCTTGAAGATCCATCCCTTCTAACTGTACCTTGTAAAAAATAACGGTCATTATAGCTATAATTGATACGTCCATAAACAGAATTTCTAACAGTTTCCCAACCAGAGCCATAACTATTACGAACACCACCACCACCAGCATCCAAAGTGTTGAAATTAGGATCAAGAAAACCTGTTGGAACTTCTGTACCATCTTCCAACACTTCTTTACCTTCTACTGAACCTCCAGTCCAATCAAAAGAGATTTCTTGACTTGAAATACCAGCAAGAACACCTAGGGAATGCTCTCCAAATGTTTTGTCGTAGTTTAAAAAGCCTTCGTAGTTGGTCTGTTGATATTTTGATGTATACTGCTCCAAATAGTGAAATTCCACCTCTCTTTTGTTGGAAACCTGGTGTGGTCTAACTCTTTGATAAGGTGATCCAAGATTACTTACGGACCCCCCAGTAGCATTTTCAATACCTGCTCTTCCTGTTAATTTTAAGCCATCAATGATGTCCAAGGTGGCAATAAAATTGGTCACTAAATTCTGCTCTCTACCTGTATTGTCATTGTAAAAATCTTCTCCAATAGGGTTGGTGTGATCAGGAACTCCATTGTAGTCATCATCAGAGATAAACCCAAAACCTGAAGGCTTTGAAGAATCCCTTACTGGAACTATGGGCATAAGTTGGTAAGCTCTGTTCAGAAAACTTCCAAAAATGTCATCATCGGTTTGCACAAAGAAAATGTTGGCACCGAGTGACAATCGTCCCGTGGTTCCGTTGACCTTTACCCGAATTTGCTGCTTTTTTCTTTCCTCACCTATTAAAATCCCTTCCCTTTTGTTAAGTCCAGCAGAAGCCAAAAAATTAAAGTTTTCGGTTCCTCCGCTGATGGTAAGGTTGTGGTTAACAATTGATCCATTATCGAAGAGTTCGTCAATCCAATTGGTATCGGTAGTAAAGTTTTCATTGATATAAGTTGGCGCTGAACCGGGTGATGAGGCTTCAATTTTACGGGCCATCTCCAAATATTGTTCCGTATTTGCAAAATTGAGCGTGTTGTTGATTCTGTCAATACCATAAAAAGAACTGTACTGAACACTTACCTTACCCGCTTTTCCGGATTTGGTAGTGACCAATACTACACCGTTAGCAGACAATGATCCATAAATAGCAGCAGCAGCACCATCCTTTAAAACCTCTATACTTTCAATGTCGTCAGGGTTTAATAAATCAAAATTCCCCTGAACACCATCTATAATGATCAATGGGGCATTTCCTCCAATAGATCGGAATCCTCTAATGTTAATAGCTGCTCCAGCACGAGGATTACCTGTGCTCCTGCGAACTACCAAACCCGCTATATTACCTTGTAGACCATCCGCAGCAGTACTTGTTGCAAACTTTTTGACCTGAACTCCATCTACAGAAGATACCGCTCCTGTTAAATCTGATTTTTTCTGGGTACCGTAGCCTACCACAACCACTTCATCTAACCCTTGGGTATCTTCCTGAAGAGTGACATTGATGTTGGTTTGACCATCTACCGGAACTTCCTTGGTCAAAAAACCTAGATAACGGAACACCAAAGTACTACCTGAATCTACATCGATGGTATAATTTCCGTCAAAGTCGGTCTGTGTTCCCACCGTTGAGTTTTCCTTGACCGTTACACTCGCCCCTGGTAAAGGACTACCGTCTTTATCAGTGACCGTTCCAGTAACGGTTTGTTGAACTTTGACTACTTTGGGAATCACAGGCTCTGGCAATTTGGTCAATAAAATGGAGCCATCTTGCGATAATTGATAGTCAAAATCTGCAAAGGATAAGGTTTTTTGTAAAAGACTGTTTATTCTGGTTTTCCCTTTTTTTACCTTTACCTTGGGAGCATCAACAAATAAATCGGACCTGTAGATAAAAGAATAATCTGTCTGTTCACGAATAAGATCAAAAACTTCTTCTACTGAAAGCTCTTCTGTAGCTTTAATTACGATTTTTTTGTCTTGTGAGAATCCAATTTTGGTCGTAAAACCAAAGGCCGTCATGCAAAATAAGAATATGAATGCCCTCATAATAAAACATAATAGCTTATTCCTATATAAAATAGGCAGCCTAACAAATTTTGTTTTCATAAATTTGATTGCGTTAGTTAGTTAATATTTAATTAATTAATCGATACGAGGATGGAAGTTTAAATTGTCCAGGTCTAAGCTCCATCCTCTTTTTTATTCTACCATAATTGTTTTTCCTTTAGTTGTTAATTTCGCTTCGTTCGTATTTTGTATTATCAAAAGGATATTTTCCAAATCCTGATTTCTATTGAAAACACCATTAAAAGTGACTTTCGCCGCTTTTTGGTTCACAATTTCTACATCAACATCGTACCATCTAGAAAGTACGGTCATGATACTGCTCAGAGGCATGTTTTTAAAACTGAACAGACCATTTTTCCAGGAAATTACATTACGGACATCTGCCTTTGCAATGTTGATTTCACGTGACTCCTTGTTTATTGTAGATTGATACCCCGGAGTCAAATTACTTATGGTTTCCCCATTTCGGATAGCGACTTTTCCGTTGACTAGCGTGGTTTCAATAAAGGAATCTTCTTTGAATGCCCTTACATTGAATTCTGTTCCCAAAACATCGACTTCTTGTCCTTGGGTAGCGACCAAAAAATGGGTTCCGTTGTTTTGGGTGCTGGGAGATACTTCGAAATAGGCCTCACCATACAATAACTCAACTTTTCTAGGACTGTTCTGGGCAAAGGTCACAGGATACCTCAATTCAGAATCCGAATTTAGCCAAACCTTGGTGTCGTCCGATAAGACCAAATAAAATTGCCCTCCTCTAGGAATGGTAAGCGTGTTATATTTTATAGTTTCCGCATTATTGGCACCGGCTTTATAGACCAATTCTTTGCCATTACTGGAAACCGTTTGTGTGTTGTATGCCTTTCCTTGCTCTAATGGAACTTTGGTGCCGTCTTCCAGCGTAAGGGTGGCTTTATCAGAGCCAATTTCAATTACGTTATCCACTACATTTATTGTAGGTTGTGGAGTAGATTCTTCTTGTTCGGAAATGATAAAGGGAAGGCTTAACAAGGCTAAAATAACCGCGGCCGCGGCATATTTCCAGTATTTAAAACCTCCCTTTGGCGAATTCATTTTTGAATTGATTCGCTCCCATCCTTTTCGGATGTCAATCAGGTTTGGAGATTTTTTCAGGTAGCTTTCCTGAACCTTTTCGAAATAGGATTGATGAATTTCGGATTCGGAAATCCAATCATTAAAAATCTGTTCCTCCTCCGCTGTAAGATTATTATTTAGTTTCTTGAGAATTAACTTAAACTCCATTATAAATTCCGCTTGCTTTCTTTGAAGACAATCAAAATCTTAAAATGGGTGACAAAAAAATGATAAAAATTTAAAAATAGTGGGACAGAAAAGCGGATATGGTAATAAAATCAGGGTTATTGTGCCATAAATAAGGTTATTACGCATACCATTTGTTGGGCTATTTTTACCTTGGCCCTTTTTAGTTGGGTTTTTACAGTGTTTACGGAAATACCCAATTCTTCTGCTATGTCAACATACTTATAATTTTCTATAAATCGCATTTTTACGATCTGTTGCATTTTGGAAGGCAAACCTTCCACCACTTTCAATAATTGATGATGAATAATTTTAAGGTCTTCATCCGAGAAAAACTCCAGGTTGTAATCCGAGCTGATCATAGACTGCATATCAAGCACCTTGGCATCATCCGTAATTTTTATGGTTTTTAGAAAATTCAGGCATTTGTTTCTTACCATGGCATACAAATACCCCTTTAAGGAGGTTTTGATGTCCATGTCCGCGGCTTTTTCCCAAATATGGATAAATACCTCTTGGACTATATCCTCGCTCCAACCTTGGTCAAAAAGATAGCTGTTGGCATAATGAACCAATTCCTCGTATGTGTCCTCAAAAAACTTTTTGTAGACAAACCGATTTCGGCTCTTAATTTCCTTTAAAATTGAATTCGAATCCAAAATTGTTACAAGCTAATTGACTTGGTTAAAACTACGGTTAAGGGCAACAGGTTCGTCAATTGGAAAAGCAGGGGAATTTTGAGGTATTTTAAATCTGTTCAATATTTCAGTTTTAAAAATAGACAATATTAAAAGTATGAATTAACAATGATTTAATTTATCTCCCTTTGTTAAAATGGTTTTTTTTGTACATTGGTGGTGTCCAAAAAAACAACGATTGTTCTTTTCGTTGTATTTTATCATATCGTTCGTATAGTTTTTGAAGGAATTTTCATCCTTGTATTCAAATCATTTATATGACAGATAGCTTATGGACAAATATTATTTCCCGTGCTTTGTAATGATTCTTTTTCTCTTCAACTGCGGGCAACCAAAAGTTGAAAGAGAATCCCGCCATACGCGCCACGTAGGTAGTGCAAAAAACGTTTTGGATTATGTAGGTACACCGACAAAACCAAGGGACCGGGATATGTTGATGTTTTCTGACCAAGGAGCCTGGTTTGGCTATAGCATGCCAAAGAACATAACCGGAGGGGGATTTTCAGGGCCCTTTTTAATGACCCAAGAAAATGGGGTATGGTCAAGTTCAAATCTTATACAATTCCAACTTACCACAAACAACGGCCACAAAACGATAGATTGGAAAGATGCCTTAGTGACCCAAAAGAGCTTTTCAAGTCATTTAGAGCAAGTTTTTACGGATTCAGTTTTAGGAGTTTGGCAACAACTGGTGTTTCTTTCCGGACATACGGCCGTTCAACGCACGGTTGTAACCAATAAATCGGAAGATCCCATAACCCTTAAAGCGCATTATCATGGGGAGCTTTTTGATATTGGAATAACGATGTCTAAGGAGGATAACCTTCTTAAACTTATTTCGAGTAAGAGTGATGCGGTTGGATACATTCAATTTTTGGACGAGGAAGTGAATATTTCCATAGGGAATGGAAATTCTTATAAGTTGAATACTGAGGATTTTGTTTTGGAACCTGGGGATTCGAAATCCTTTCTAGTATCCCAAACTTTTATTTTTCCTGAATATTTTTGGGAAAAAGAAAAAGAAGCCATTTTAAAGATTGACTTTGATTCGCTTTTGAAAGCTCGACAAATTGAAAAAGAAGATGAACTTAAAAGTTTATGCTTAGAACGAAAAGATGTTTTTAAAGACAGCATATATCACCAATTATTATCCAAAGCGCACCTTACACTACAAAATAATTGGAGGATTCCGGCTGGGGAGCTGAAACATCAAGGACTTTTTCCAAGCTATCATTACGAATGGTTTCACGGGTTTTGGTCCTGGGATTCTTGGAAACATGCAGTAGGACTTGCACTTTATAACCCCGAACTGGCAAAGAATCAGATGAGGGCCATGTATGATTTTCAAAGCGAAAATGGTTTTATAGTGGATTGTGTGTATCGAGATACGACCATCGAGGCTCATAATTATCGAGATACTAAACCTCCTCTTTCGGCTTGGGCTGTTGTAAAAATAATGGAGCAGGATTCGGATACCAGTTTTGTTCAGGAGATGTATCCGAAGCTAAAAAAATACCATAATTGGTGGTACGTAGACCGTGATCATGACCAAGATGGGCTATGCGAATATGGCTCTACCGATGGAACCATAATTGCAGCTAAATGGGAAAGTGGCATGGACAATGCCATTCGCTTTGATGATTCCAAAATCCTCAAAAATTCAGAAAATGCGTTTTCCTTAGATCAGGAAAGTGTGGATTTGAATGCCTACCTATATGCCGAAAAGCTATATATGGCCACTTTGGCCGAGTTTTTAAAGAAAAATGAAGAGGCAGTAAAATGGAAAAGTGATGCCAGCATGTTGAAAGAGCGTATCCAAAAACAATTTTTTAATGAAGAAGATGGCTGGTTTTACGATACCAATCTAAAAGGTGATACTTTTATAAAAGGAGCCGGAAGCGAAGGATGGATTCCGCTATGGGCTAAAGCAGCTACAGCGGAGCAAGCAGATGCAATAAAGACCAGAATGATGGACCCCAAAAAGTTCTATGTAAAAGTGCCTTTTCAAACCATGTCTGCCGATCATCCAAAATTCAACCCTTTAAAAGGATACTGGAGAGGTCCTAATTGGTTGGACCAGGCGTATTTTGGAATTAAAGGGTTGCGAAACTATGGATTTGATAAGGAGGCGGATGAGGCCACGGTGAAATTATTGAATGGAGCTGAGGGGCTTTTCGACATAGGGTCACCCATTTATGAAAACTATCACCCTTTGACTGGAGAAGGACTTAATGCACCCAACTTTAGTTGGAGCGCGGCTCATATATTAATGTTGCTGACAAAAGATAAATGACCAAATGGAATATTTGACATTGAGAATCACACCAGAACAGGCTGAAAAAATTCTTTTACAGTTGTTTAATGTTGAAGGAAAAGCATCTTCCTTACCAGGTGAAGTCGATTTTAATTTTAGGATAAAAACGACAAAAGGAGATGGTTATATCCTTAAAGTTTCCCGTGTTGATGAGGATGTGGCCTATCTGGAATATCAGCAACAATTGTTGCAATATGTTGAGGAGAAAGGGGAGGGATTGATTTCTCCTGTCGTTGTCAAGGACAAAAATGGAAAGACCATTTCTGAATATACCGATGACCAGGGGAATATCAGAAAAGTTCGTCTGCTAAGTTGGATTCCAGGACGCATTTGGAGCAGGGTAAATCCGCAATTGGATAAATTACGTTTCAACCTGGGTGAACAATGCGGATTATTGACCACTGCCTTACAGGGATTTGATCATCCCGAAGCTAACCGAGATTTTGAATGGGATGTGGCCCAAGCTTTATGGACAAAACAACATCTTGATTTATTTAACCAGGAAGAAAGGGAAATACTCTCCCGTTTCATTGAGCTGTTTGAAAATTGCCAAGATAGATATGCAAAGCTTCGAAAGTCAGTAGTTCACAATGATGCCAATGATAATAATATCATAGTCACAAACGATTTGATTGACCCGAAAGTAAATGCTTTTATCGATTATGGCGATGCGATTCATACCCAAATCATCAATGATGTGGCCATTGCTTGTGCCTATGCAATCATGAACCATAATGATGCATTGGATGCTGCATTGCCCATAGTAAAAGGATACCATTCTACCTTCCGGTTGCAACAGGAGGAGTTGGAGCATTTGTACGTGGCTATTGCCATGCGATTGGTCATTTCGGTGACCAAATCTGCCTTGAACAAAATCAAAGAGCCGGACAACACATATTTATTGGTCAGTGAAAAACCGGCTTGGGAAGTACTTAGAAAGTGGTTTAGAATCAATGCTGATTTTGCCCATTATAGTTTCCGTGAAGCTTGTGGATTTGATGCACACCCTCAAAAAGAGAAGTTCGATCATTGGGTTCAGAAAAATAACTTCACTCTAAAAACCTTATTTCAAACTGCACTTGGCAACGATGTTTTCCAAGTAGATTTAAGTGTCTCAAGCCTGTGGGTGGGGCATCAAGAAGAGTTCAATGACCTGGAACTACTTCAATTTAAGTTCGACAGACTTCAAAAAGAACATCCCGATAAAGTCATTGCAGGAGGATATTTGGAACCCAGGGCGCTTTATACTTCCACATCGTATGACAAGGTTGGGAATAGTGGTCGTGAAAGCAGAACGGTACATCTTGGGGTCGATTTTTGGTTGCCCCACGATACTCCCGTACATGCCCTGTTCGATGGAGAGGTTGTGACCGCTATCAATGATGAAGGAGACAAGGAATACGGAGGACTGGTTATTTTAAAACATAGTTTTGAGGAGCTTGAGTTTTATACCCTTTATGGACATTTATTTCCTGAAAGTGCCACTAAAAATACAGTTGGAGACCAGATAAAGCAGGGAGAGCGTATAGGGGTTTTAGGGAATTTTCCCGAGAATGGAAACTGGGCACCACATCTTCATTTTCAAATTATGTTGTCGATGCTTGGTTATAAAAACGATTTTCCAGGGGTAGCCTATCCTAATCAGCTATCCGTTTGGAAAGATTTATGTCCGGATCCCAATCATCTTTTCAAGCTAGAAAATCTGACACCACCGAAAAGAGAAGATAACAAATCTGTCATCGACTATAGAAAAAAGCATCTAGGCAAGAGCCTTAGTCTTCAATATAAAATACCCCTCAAAATGGTTAGGGGCTCAGGTCAATATTTGATAGACCAACATGGCCGAAAATACCTGGATACCGTGAACAATGTGGCCCATGTCGGACATGAAAACTATGCTGTGGTAAAGGCCGGACAAGACCAAATGGCTTTGCTCAACACCAATTCACGCTATTTACATGAAAATGTCAATGCCTTGGCGGAAGAATTACTTGAAACCCTTCCACCGGAATTATCCGTTCTTCATTTTGTGAATTCTGGGAGCGAGGCCAATGAACTGGCCATTCGAATGGTCAAGGCGGTAACCGGGGAAAGGGATATCATCGCTTCAGAAGTGGGGTATCATGGCAATTCCAATATGTGCATCGATATCAGCTCCTATAAATTTGATGGAAAGGGAGGTTCCGGTGCTCCAGAACATACCCATATTTTTCCATTGCCTGATACTTTCCGCGGAAAACATAGAGGAAAAGACACCGGAAAACTGTATGCGGAAGAAGTACAGTTTCAAATTGAAGCCATACATGCAAAGGGCAGAGGTGTTGGCGCATTTATTATAGAACCTATCATCAGTTGCGGAGGTCAGATAGAGCTCCCAGAAGGATTTTTAACCTTGGCCTACGAATATGTCAGAAAAGCTGGAGGATTATGTATTTCTGATGAGGTTCAAGTCGGCTGTGGACGTATGGGTAAAACGTTTTGGGGCTTCCAACTGCACAATGTAATCCCGGATATTGTTACCATAGGTAAACCCTTAGGTAATGGTCATCCATTGGCCGCCGTCGCATGTACCCCAGAGGTGGCTGAAAAATTTGCTAATGGGATGGAGTATTTCAACACTTTTGGAGGCAATCCCGTATCCTGTGCAATAGGAGCTGAAGTGCTTCGGACTGTGAAAAGAGAAAAACTGCAGGAAAATGCCCTTACCGTAGGGAACTTCCTTAAGAAAGAATTGGAAAAATTAAGCCGTGATTTCCCCATTATAGGTGATGTTCGGGGACAAGGACTCTTTTTGGGTTTTGAATTGGTAGATACCACTTTGAATCCCATGGGGGATAAAGCCGAGCATCTGGCCAACCGTATGAAAGACCATGGGATATTGATGAGCACTGATGGACCTGACCATAATGTCCTTAAAATAAAACCTCCGATAGTTTTTTCCTTGGAAAACGCCAAAGAACTGATTCTTTATTTGAGAAAAGTTTTTGAAGAGGATTTCATGCAAACTTCAATTTAAAACCAATCCAATGCGATATATTTTTTTAAGCCTATTGCTATGTGCCTTTTTTGGTTGCAAAGTAGAACAGTCGACCGGAATAGGAGAACAAACGTATCATTACAATCATGAAATTTTTGAAGAGAACAAACTTCCTCCGAGGGCTAGCTTTTTTGGTTTTGAATCTTTCGAAAAGGAAAATAAGGACAGCTCGAGGCGATTTATGAGCTTAAATGGAGATTGGAAATTTTACTTTGTGAAGGACCCTAAAAAAAGACCTACTGCTTTTCAAAATGAAACATATGACGATAGTGATTGGGATACAATACCAGTTCCTGCCAATTGGGAAGTAGAAGGATATGACCATCCCATTTATTTGGATGAACGTTATCCCTTTGATACAAAATGGCCCAATATTCCCCAAGATTATAATCCAGTTGGAACCTATCGTAAAGAAATTGAAATCTCCGAAGAATTTCTCAAGGAGGATGTGATCCTACATTTTGCGGGGGCAAAGTCAGCCATGTATGTCTACCTCAATGGAAAATATGTAGGATACTCCCAAGGAAGCAAAACACCTGCCGAGTTCGAGATTTCAGCATACCTAAAACCAGGAAAAAACCTCATTGCGCTACAAATGTTCCGTTGGAGCGATGCCAGCTATTTGGAAAGTCAGGATATGCTACGGATGAGTGGAATTGAACGAGATGTTTACCTCTATACCCGCCCTAAAGTTTTTGTTTCAGATTATTATACCTACACCAATTTAGACGACAATTATGTCGATGGTATTTTTAAGGCATCCATTTTTATTGATAATCAATCTGATGAAAAAGTGACAAGGAAGGTTACATTGGAACTTTTCAATGGAGATGAATCTATCCACAAGCAAACTTCCAGTGCTGAAATTCCAACTAAGAATACTGGAGAAATCAAATTTGAACACCTCTTTAATAATGTAAAGCCATGGTCCGCTGAAGTCCCTAATCTATATCAACTTCAAATCTCCTTGGAAGACTCCATTCAACCAGAAAATAATATCTACATCAAACGTCGTGTTGGATTTAAAAGGGTGGAAATAAAAAATGCCCAAGTATTGATCAATGGGAAACCTATTTGTGTCAAAGGAGTGGACCGTCATGAAACTGACCCTTACACGGGTCATGTAGTGTCAAGGGAATCTATGGAAAGAGATATTCAGTTGATGAAACAGAACAACATCAATGCAGTTCGAAGTTCACACTACCCAAATGACCCATATTGGTTGGATTTATGCGACACCTATGGACTTTATGTGGTAGATGAGGCGAATATTGAAAGTCATCCCTTAGCCATTGATGAGAAAACACAGATTGGCAATGAAATGAGTTGGCTTCCCGCTCACATGATGCGCACGCAACGAATGTATTATCGGGATAGAAACCATCCTTCAATTTATTCCTGGTCTTTGGGAAATGAGGCAGGTGAGGGTGAAATTTTTAGAACCACCTATAAATGGCTGAAGGAGCAAGATGATAACCGTATTGTGCAGTATGAACCTGCTGGAAAGGAAGACTACACGGATTTGTATTGCCCAATGTATCCGAAACCAGAATACTTAATTGAGCATGGTGAATCCAATTCAGATAAACCTTCCATTATGATCGAATATGCCCATGCAATGGGTAATTCCGTCGGTAATTTGCAAGATTATTGGGATATCATTGAAAAATATCCCAACCTCCAAGGCGGATTCATCTGGGATTGGGTAGATCAGAGTTTGGAATACAAAGATGAAAACGGGAAACCTTATTTAGCTTACGGACATGATTATCATGCTGATTTGCCTACCGATGGTAATTTTTTGAACAATGGTTTGGTAGATCCTTATAGAAACCCACATCCACATCTTTCTGAGGTGAAGAAGGTATACGAACCAGTCCATTTTACTTATTTGGGCAATGGTGTGATTGAGATAGAGAACAAATTCTTTTTCAAAGACCTTTCAAATTATGTCCTAATCTGGAAATTGTTAGAGGATGGAAAAGAAACAATGTCCAATGCCGTAGTTTCACCAATGGTTAAACCACAAGGGAAAATGAAATTTCAGTTGGCAAAGTTTCCAAAGTCGTTGAACACCTCCGTTGAAAATATCTTGGAAATCAGTTTGGTGCAGAAATTGAATGAAAACCTAATACCCAAAGGACACGAGGTAGCTTGGGACCAGTTTGTGCTCAATAAAGCACAGCGAGTGGATGACAGCAGGCTTGTGCAAAACAATTTAGAAGCTGTTTTAGGAGAGGCCATCGAAATTAAAAATGATGTTGTTTCTCTAAAAATTGATTCGAAATCTGGAGAAATCTCCACTTGGGAGTTCAAAGGGAAAACCATTACCAACCATCCTATTAGACCCAATTTTTGGCGTCCTCCCACTGATAACGATTTAGGGAACGGTATGCCCAAATGGGCAAAAGTTTGGCAAGATGCCACTTATGGCTATAAACCAAACTTCATAGAGAAACCCCAAAAAACGGCTGTTGGTTATAGTTACAAAGTTGGGTATACACTACCCAATATGGAAACAACTGTAACAGCTCAATTTATAGTTCATGCAAATGGTGCCCTAAAAGTCAATTATACCTTTGAACCAAAGGATAAGGATTTACCGAAGATTCCGCGATTGGGAATGTTCCTTACCCTTCCAAAGAAGTTTGATAAGGTATCGTGGTATGGAAATGGTCCTGAAGAAAGCTATTGGGATAGAAAAACAGGGGTTAAAACAGGAATCTATTCTGGCAAAGTGAAAAATCAATTTCATAGGTATTCACGTCCTCAAGAAACAGGTAATAAAACCGACGTACGCTGGATGAAAGTTGCTTCAAAAGATTTGTCTGTAGAGGTTACAGGAGATAGGCTGATAAATTCAAGTGTTTGGCCCTTTGCCATGACGGAGTTGGATTTTAATCCAGATGAAGATGGTGCGGCTTCGGCTTCTGGATTGGTACCCGTTACCAAAAAGCACGGAGCCGACATCAAACTGGATGAAACGGTGCAATGGAATATCGATTTATTACAAATGGGAGTAGGGGGAGATACCTCCTGGGGCCGAATGGTGAATGATGAGTATACCATTAAACCTACCGATTATTCCTATTCTTTTATTTTAAAACCTGGCAGAGCCAATTAGGGTTCTAATTGCACAGGTAGGGACCGTATTCATCTTTTATGTTCATTGTGGCTTCATCCAAAATGTAGACTTTGAAAGTTTTGCCATTTGGATTGACGCGCACTACAATATGTCCTTGAAGGCTTTGGTAATTGTTTTTGAACCAGGGGCCATAAGTGACCAAAGTTTCGGGATGCATATTGGTTGAGAAAATATCCCGGTCATGAGCTTCATCATCCTGATAAATCAAGCGTTGGTAAACTTCTTGCCCAGGATGATCAGAACACCATAATTGCTGAATCACTACATTGGGGTTCAGGGTTTGAACGAAGAACTCATTGGTGGCATCACGATTTCCATGATGGTTCAGCGTTGTCACTTCTACCTGCCCCACAACCTTTGCCATAGGTGTTTCCACATCGAACCACTCGGGAAGACCATAACCCTGTAGACCTGTATTGTCTCCTCCAGTGAAATAGTCAAAATCACCATATGATATTTTTAAGGCCAGGCTCAAAGGATTTTCATTGTATCCACCGCTATAGAGCGTTGTCATATCCTTTGCTGAAAAAAGCTCCTTGGTATGCTCTTCAACTCCGGTCCACAGAGAGGCATTGGATTTAACGTTCCGGATAGAAAAGTTGGCATACTTGTCTGGCTTGTTCAATAATTTCAATTGGGATTTGCTGCCAACCTTCAGGGCTTCAACAGGTACCTTGGTTGATTCCAAGAAAGATAGGTAGTCTTGGAAAATGATGTCGTTCTTTAAAAAAGTGGTCAGGTCGAGAGGAAAATCAAGATTTGGAGAGTTCCGGTCAATGATTTTCCCAAAGGGAATTTCTTTTCCCAATCCAACCAAACTTCCATAGTGATCGGAATGGAAATGAGAAATCAATGCGTAATCAACTGCATCTTGATGCTCTTTAGGAGTAACCGTTTTAATATAGTTGGATATCCATTCCCAAGTCGGTTTGGTATCATCGGGAACAGGAGAGGTAGCCTTTAAAGGAGCATATTTTTCTTCAAACTTCTCCTTGTCCATACTTCCCGCATCAAAAAGCATGGTGGTACCATCAGGCAATACAAAAAAGGTGCAATTCCCACTGCCTGTGTTGATGTGATGGATGTCTAAATAGCCTTCTTTCCATTCTGATAAAAGGATGGCTTGCTCAGCAAGATTGTTCTTTTTTTCAGTTTTACTTTTTTCATGTTCGGTACAGCTAAAAATCCAATAAAAGGAAAATAATAGAACCAGTTTTTTATACATAATGATTTATTACATTTTAGAGTTAAGAAAAGAAAGGGGAACAGAATACTCCCCCTTCTAGCTTAACTAACTCAAACTAACTAAACCTAATTTTTCTACGATTTCTTAGAATCATAATACCTCTTCCGGTTGATGTCAAAAAAATCCATTGATCGAGTCTCGCTCGGGTAATATGTTTTTACAATGATGATTTAGTAACCAGGGTTTTGAGGAAAAATACTCTGGTCATTAATTGCATCTATAGCTTCCAAAGGAATAGGATAAATCAATTGGAAATCACTTACTGTAAATATGGTAGTGCTAGCATTTAACGTTTCAACCGCTCTTCCAGTTCTTACCAAATCAAACCATCTTTGATTTTCTGATACAAATTCATGTCTTCTTTCCGTTAAAACCGCACCTCTAAAACTTGATTGATCTGGAAGGTCTACTGAAGTCAACGAAGCCAATCCCGCTCTATTACGGATTTGATTCATTAGTGTAAAAGCTTCACCATCTGCAGTATATCCCTGTTCATTTAACGCCTCGGCAAGCATGAGCAGTACGTCTGCGTAACGAATTACTATAAAGTTCAAATCCGAGTCATCATTTTGAGTCGGGATGTCTATTAGTTTACTGGCATATTTGGTAACCCCATCAGACAGCACACCTATTGAAACATCCCTTCTCAAATCTCCAGGTTCGAAAGAGTCAAAAAGATCATTGGACGGAATGTTCTCCCCTCTTTGGTTACCTATACCATTGAGCAGTTCGGCACCTGATCCAACTGGTGCTACTCTATTAGGGTATAAACTTCCCTCACCATTACCATTTTTATATTGGATCTCAAAAATCGATTCTATACCATTTTCGTTGGTAATACCGAAATTATCTGCAAAATTGGCCTGTAAACTATAGCCAGAAACTTGTTGTAATACAGAAACGGCATCAGACCAGTTGCCCAAAGTCAAATGAACCTTACCCAATAAGGTTTGTGCAGCACCCCTATTTGCCCTTCCTATATCATTGGTTACGGGTAGATTGGCGACGGCATCATTTAAATCGGCGACAATCTGATTATAAACTTCGGAAACCGGTGATCTTCCAATGGAAAAAGCATCAAATGGATCTACCGTTTCAGTAACCACCAAGGGAACATCCCCCCAAAGCCTTACCAAGTTAAAGTAGGTCAAAGCCCTTACAAATTTGACTTCGCCAATGCGTGTGTTCTTTAAACCGACATCCATTTCGACATCATCTATCCTGTTGAGTACAACATTGCACCTCTGAATACCATTATAGCATCCATTCCATGTACCCTCAACCCGGAAATTATCGGAAGACATTTGAAACAAATCAATGTCACCCTGTGCGCCACTGTCATTTGTTGGGCTCTCTACAAAGGCATCATCTGCCCTTATTTCCATCAGGAACATAAAATTAAACCCATATTGGCTATTATCTTGCAAAGCATCATAAATAGATACGACTCCTTGCTCTATATCTGCTTCTGTAGCAAAAAAACCATTGGAACTTGCTTCAGAAATTGGGCTGATTTCCAATTGCTTGTCACAGCTAAATTGAACGAGAATCAATGTAACAATTATGGATAATTTACTTATTGTCTTTCTCATTTTTTACGATTGAAAATGTTAGTTAAAAAGTTAAATTAAATCCTAGGACAAAGGATTTTTCCAACGGATAATTGCTCCAATTCGCTAAAACCGGATTTAGTGAATTAAGCAGCCGGTTATCCGATCTCCTCTGTTCGGGATTAAACCCTCGGTAATCCGTAAACGTAAATGGATTCTTAGAACTTAGATATACTCTAAGTGAAGTGATTTTCAATGTCTCTGTAATTGAAGAAGGAAAAGTATATCCCAGTGTAATATTTCGTATCCTGATAAACGATGCATCTTCCTTTAAAAGATCTGTTTCTCTATAAAACCCATTATCCCTGGGCAACGAATTGGGTCTTGCATAGATTGCATTTTCTCCTCGTTCGGGGGTATAATAGTTATTAAAATAATCCACAAATTGATTGCTCCATCCCTCAGGGTTAAACAACAACACACTGTTGGTACGGTTGTGTATGGTCACTCCCTGAACACTTTGTAAAACCACCCCTAGGTCAAAGTTCTTGTAACTGATGTTCTGGTTGATTCCTAGCGTATAATCTGGAAATACTGATCCTTGTTCTACCCTGTCATCTCCGTTTATTTGTCCATCGCCGTTGGCATCCACATAAATATATTCCCCGACCTGTGCAGTGGATAAACTCGGTCTACTATCTATTTCGCTTTGTGATTGAAAAATCCCATCGGTTACATATCCATAGTTTGCTCCCAGTTCGCCTCCAATACGCGTGATTGAGCGCCCTCCTGAGATGATTTCCTCCTGCCCAGGACCCAATTCAAGTACTTCATTCTTATTAGTGGCCAGATTGAATGATGTCCTAAATTTAATAGCTCCAATTTCATAATTTGCCCTGATAGCGGCTTCAAAACCCCTATTTTCCACTTTACCGATATTTTGCAAAGAGTTCTCGAATCCACTATGGGCGGGAACAGGGACTTGCAGTAACAAGTCATCGGTGGTGGCTACGTAATAATCAAAACTTGCAGATAATCTATTATTGAAAAAACCTAGATCCAATCCAAAATCAATAGTACTCGTCTGTTCCCAAGTCAAGTTAGCATTAGGTGAGGTCGATAGTGAAAGACCACTTGCAATATTATCATTGATAATTGCGTTCGAAGGGCCCAAAAGGGCCTGTGATCCAAAATCCCCAATCTGGTTGTTTCCAGTTAAACCCCAGCTAGCCCTAATCTTCAATTCATTAAAGGAATCAGATTTTGGAAAAAAAGATTCTTCACTTATCCTGTATCCTGCTGATATAGAAGGAAAAGTACCATATCTGTTGTTAGCACCAAACCTAGATGACCCATCCCTTCTAATTGCTGCGGTAAGCAAATATTTGCCTGCATAATCATAGCGCAATCTCGCCAAATAGGACACCAGAGTTGATTTATTGCTAAAAGCCCTTCCTCCATCAATTATTCCCGCATTCAAAGTTTCAACCAAATCATTGGGAAATCCTGTGGCCCTGGTCTCATTAAATTGTTCGGTTTGCTCTTGGTAGGTAAATCCAGCAAGTAGATTTAGGTTATGGTTCTCTCCAAAAGTTCTGGTATAGTCAAGTGTGTTCTCAACTAACCAATTAAGACGATCTAGGGATGAGTTTAATCCGAATGCTTCTACCGGTGCAGGATTATTTCTTCTACCTACACTGGAAGGCCTGAACAGATCTCTTCTTCTACTGGAAAGGTCTACGCCCCAATATGTTTTTGCCTTCAACCCGTCCAATACTTCATATTCAAGAAAAGTTCCTCCCTGAAAAATCAATGTTCTTCTAAAGTCTTTGTTTAGAGTAGCGAGAGCAACAGGGTTTTCGGTTCTAGCCTGGTCTCCTTCGGTTGCCTGCGAAACTTGGTTGCTAATTGCCAAAGTACCATCTTCGTTATATGCCGGAAAGAATGGCAATGCTGTATAAAGTGAATTAATAGGGCCATTGCTGAATCCTGTTTCAATCACGTTATTTTGTTGTAAAGAAGGAGCAAAATTGATTCCAAACTTTAAATCGTTCGAAAGTTGTGCTTCAAAATTAGCTCGAAAGCTAAAGCGCTCAAAATCTGTTCCCCTAACTACACCTTGCTGGTCAAAATAATCTCCTGAAATAAAATACTTCGATTTAGGTCCTCCTCCTCTTACCGATAGCTGGTAATTTTGAATTAAAGCATTTCTAAAGAGTTCGTCCTGCCAATCTGTGTCTGTTAATCCTTGAACACCATCTAAATATGGCTGCATAAAACTTGGGATAATAGCTTTCCTAGGGTTAAATCCAAGAGTAGCAGCGTTGGTTTCTCTAGTTGCATTGTCATCATTTGCGGAAAATGAACCATCATCAAATTGCAAATAGTAATTGTTCCTTGCATCCCTGCTAAATTCAGCATGCTGGTATGCATTCAGTAAATCCAATCTTTCAGCGACCTGCTGAAATCCTGCAAATGAATTAAAACTAAATTGTGGTTTACCTTCTTGCCCACTTTTGGTGGTAATGATGATTACTCCGTTCGCCCCACGTGATCCATATATAGCTGCGGAGGCAGCATCTTTCAATACTTCAACAGAAGCAATATCATTAGGATTTATCGTGTTCAAAGATGTTGTTTCGGACAAGGCAAGCCCATCAACAACGATTAAGGGTTGGGTGCCTGCTGTTATTGTACTTGTACCTCGAATGGTGATTCCATTTGCCGTACCTGGCTCCCCGGTGTTTTGGGTTATTTCTACACCGGGCAATTGTCCCGCGATGGCCTGCTCAACACTGGTAACAGGGATATCCTCAAAATCATCAGATTTTATTGAAGCAACAGAACCGGTCAATTTAGCCTTGGTCACTGACCCGTAACCCACTATGACAACTTCGTCCAATTGGGCGGAATCCTCCAATAGCGTGATTTGGATACTAGATTGCCCATTTACTTGAACTTCTTTTGCTGCAAAACCGATATAGGAAATTACCAAAGTTGTATTTTCATTTGCAACAGCAATTGAAAAATTTCCATCAAAATCAGTTTGCGTTCCATTGGAAGTTCCTTTTTCAACAATGTTGGCTCCGGGGAGTGGTTGTCCGCTTTCATCAGTAATGGTGCCGCTAACAGAAAATTGCATATCATCGGTCAAATTGGATTCTTCCGGTACTACGGCTTCCGATTCTTCCCTTTTTACCAAGTAGATTCGGCGGTCGTTAAGATTGAAAGTGGTATTGGTATTTTTGAAAACGGTCTTGAGCACATTGGCAATACGCTCTCTATTTACATTTACGGAGACCGTTCGCTCAAGATTTACATCCTTTATTTTATAAACGAACTCAAATTCGGTCTTGCTTTCAATCTCGTCGATCAACCGTTCGACGGATACATTTTTTAGGTTTAGTGTTACCTTGGTTCGTTGTCCGTACGCATCTTTAGCCTGCATGGTAAAGAGAGCGGCAATAATGAACAGCGTACTAAGTTTCATTTTCAGATCATATTTAAATACTGGAAATAGGCTTCTTTTAAGTGTAAGAAGTTTTTTCATACTTTTATAGTGTTAAATGTGGTTAATCTTTTACGTTTGATCACTTCGACCAATCGGAAGATGTTCGCCGCATTTTCCGATTTTTTTATAGCCAATTTTGACCTTTGAAAGAAGTAATCATGTTGTTTGGTTACGTCTTTGTTCAATTTATGTCATAGGCAAATCTTGTTTTAAGCATTTAGTTGTTCGGCTTTTATTGAATAATAATTTTGTCGTCCAAAATTTGGTACTGAATCCCATAGTTATCCTTTAGTTCTTGAAGGACATTGGTAATGGGTTCGTTTCCAAAGTTGGCATTGAATTTCTCTGACATAAGATCAGAGTTATTGTTGAATATGGTCACGGCATAATGCCTTTCGAGTTTCTTCATGATGTTTTTGAGGGTCATATTTCTAAAAATCAATTTACCATTGATCCATGAAGTATACAGACTCGTGGTAACCTCAGCAGTGGCTATATGGTTATTGGCCTTGTCAAGACTTCCCATAAAACCAGGTTTTAGGTAAACATTTTTGTCTGAGCCATATTTTTCTCCTTCGGTATATAAACTTACAGAACCTTCAACAAGCACCACTTCGGTGGTTTCATCTTCAGGGTATGCAGAAACATTAAATTGGGTTCCCAATACCCTTATATTCAATCCGTTGGCATTTACAATGAAAGGGTGTTCGGAATCCTTCGCCACATCAAGATATGCTTCGCCAACTACCGACACTTGACGGTTTTGTCCTTGAATAAATTGAACCGGGTATGTAATGGAAGAACCAGCATTGAGATGGGCAATTGTGCCATCTGATAATTGGAGTTGGAAGGTTTTTCCATGAGGAACCTTTAGAGTATTATATGCCAGTTCTCTTTTGGAGGTGTTATTGGCATATTTTAAGCTTTTGCCCTCCTGTTTCCCTACAATTTCTCCTTCTTGGTCGATTACTTGAATAAATCCATCTTCATCTATAACCTTAACATCACCATTTTCAAGCTGCAATGTGATGGCATTATCAGGAATTGCAAGATTTGGCTGGGTTGAGGTTTGAAGGTAAAAATATCCTGTAGCGAGTAATCCTAAAAAGATGGCTGCTATTGCAGATACCTTCCAAATAATGGACTTTCTGTTTTTTATTGGCGTTTGGGCGTGAATTGCTGCCCACATTGATTCCCTTAAATCGTTTTTGTGGACTTCGTCTTTAAAATGGGATTCATGGTTGAGCGCATTAAGTTCCTCCTTGAATTTTTCTAGAACTTCCAGTTCTTGATTGGAGATAGATCCGTTGAGATACTTGTCCAATAGTTTTTTGAATTCTTGCTCTTGCATATTCGGTGCCTATATAAATATGAACCGCAAAGCAGGCCGAACTCACATTGAATTTGGATGTTTAACATTTCTTTAACATTTCTGAGGAGATAAAAATCGTGTTTAACTGTGCTATGCAACTATAGTATTGTACAGAAGATGAACAAAGAGGTCAAGGAAGATTGGGCTAACCTAATATTTTGACGGATGGATTTTAAGGCTAACGACATTTGATTTTCAACAGATCTTTTGGAAATGCCCAGTCGTTGCGCAATTTCCTCGTTGCTGGCGGCTTCCAGCCTGCTCAGTCTAAAGATCTGCTGGCATCGAGGAGGTAATTCGGTCAGTGATTTTTCTATGATAAATTGCGTCTGATCCAAATTATGTTTGTTTTCAGCATCGGATTCTGAAACTAATTCCAGGGAGTCTATAACCTGAAGATGTTGAGTTTTGAGATTGTCCCGCAGATATTTAAAACAACCGTTGTTCACAGATTTGAATATGTAGGCCTCAAAATTTTTTATAACCAGATTATCTTTTTTTAGCCAAAGATTCAACCAAATCTCTTGCACAATGTCCTTTGCAATATCTTCATCAAGAACCAAGGATTTGGCATTAATGAACATAGATTCCCAAAATTGCTCGAACAACTTTTTAAAAGCCTTTTTGTTGCCCTTTTGGAATTCTGTCAAGAGTAGTTTATTGGTTATAGCCTCAGAGCTTGCCATTTTAATCAATGATTGATTAACTCATGATTTAATACGTTAAATGTATAAAAAATGTCTCTAGAATAGAAAAATGACAAATATCCTAACTTATAAATAAGGATTATTTAATACAAATAATAAGGCAAGAAGACCATCACCATATGCTCAGAAATGCGCTATGGATATACTTGATGCCGGCTATAAAAGCATACCTCTGTTCAGAACGCCCATTATAAAGAAAATGGAGATGGAAAGGATTAAGCAGCAAATTGCAGCGGTTAAATTGTCAGGAATGGAAAATTCTTTTTTGAGATTGTTCACTAAAGTTTTCATGGGGAATTATTTTGAAACAAAGTTTCGAAAAACACGGATGAGGTCGTAGATCAATCGACAAAGACAAAAAAGCGTGGTCGAATGGTATGCGGCAGGATTTTAGTCGAGAAATGAAGCATTTCGACCAGTTTTTTTATCGAAAAATGGTGAAGTTTATCTTTTAGAAGTGTACTGAGGATGGTGATTCGGACATTTGGAATCCAAAACCCCCTCCCAAACCCCATCCAAAAACTCGGCCTCTTCGTGTGGAATTAGTTGTACGGCCATTTCCAGAACGGTTAAGACGTTCACATCTGGTTCCACGATATCCTTATGATTGCCAGAATTTTCATTGTCGAGGGCCAAAATGCAGACATGGAGCAACGACTCCAGCTTAAAAAGCAGGTCACGATAACCTTTAAACTTTAGGTGGGTGGCACTAAAACCCCTTTTCTGGGGTGTTAACGAACCAAAATAGGCTTGTAAAGGGAGGTCTAGGTTTTCTAGGTCTATTGTTTTGTCTTTTTCCATGAAAAGTGATTTGGGTTTTCCTTTTCCAAAGGAAAGACATAAGGTTGAAAAAGATGTCATACAAAAAGTTGACATTGAGTATTTTAAATAAATATCTTGTGTAGGAAAGCAATTTCCGAGTCCAACTTTAGGTGTGTTTCAGTCGAGATTCAACGTGGTATGCCCTATGATTAATCTTCATAACTAATTCGCTCTCGAATACCTCCACTTGCTCTATGAATTATAACGTCTGCCTTATATTTTTTGGCCAGACTTTTAGCTTTGCGAATCGCCGTACTCTGCTTGCGATGTTTGCTGGTGATCCGTTTGTTGCCCTCCTTGCTGTTAATAAAAGTCTCAATGAGCTCGATAAGAATACGTAACCAAGATTTTCCTGTGGACATGGGAATAATTGATAATCTCGAAGATAATGGTATTCGATGACTTTCTAATCCCATCCTTCGCTTTCACTACGCTCAAGCTTCGGAGCGAGTTAAATCAAACGCTTGTTTCTGAACGCAATGCCAGAGCCAGATTTCAGGTATTTTTCAAAAGCATACGCTTTTTGCCTATCACTGAACACAATGTAAGTGACCAACTCAAACGGTAATCGGTAACTGGTAGAAAAAGATTTGCCTTCCCGGTGTTCTTTCAATCTTCGTTGCAGATTATTGGTAAAACCTGTGTAGAATTTCCCGTCGCTGCATTTAAGAATATAAACCGTCCAATTCATGCCTAAAAAGTTTAATGGAACTACCGTGGACCGGGTCCACCGAAGCCCGAGGGTTCAGAATAAAAAGGAGGTTGAAAAGCCCTCCTTCGCTTTTCGCTTCGCTCAAAGCTACGGAGGGCGTAGGTGGAGCCGGAGGGATTCGAATCTACCTTTGAAAAGCCCAGTAAATAAGGACTTTTTGGCTATTTAAAATTTCACGCTCACCGAATAGGTGACTTTCGATAGATAATCTCAAATTTTAAGATAATAATTGTTAAACAACTGTATAAAAACCATATAATTTCTAAGGTTTTTGCACAACTTAGTTCAGCTATTTTTTTGTTAAATTTAGCAACAAGGAATTCTTCGAAAATCAGATAGGTATTAATTGATTCTGATGTGTTGCAATTCTACTTCCCCATAAATCGCAATTGAATTTTTTCTGCTTTTGAATAGCTAAGGAAATAGAAATCAACTTCTTAAACAAAATTTATGAAATTTAGAATCACTTTGGTGTTTGCATTTTTAGCACTATTGATTTCAGTCCAAAATTTATTTGCACAAGAACGCTATCGTATTGTATATGATTATCAAACTGATAAACTTGGGGTCTTTCATCTCGATAAGAAGAATCAAATCGATGATACCCTAAAAAACGCTGTTTTGAAGCGTAATAGCCTGGTAGAGCTAAAATTGAAGAATATAAATCCTTTTGCAATCGAAGTACGACCAGAAATAGTTGAGGAAAATTTTAATCCAACTGATTTAGGTTTTAACCCCAGTTCATTGCTAGCTGGTATTTCCGCGTTTAATGATAATGGACTTGGCCTAAATGTTAAAAACCTTCCCACTGATAATATTTTTACACGCTCAGGAACCGGAGATGGTATTGATGAAATTACCGCTGGCGACCAGGAGACTAGTCGAGGTTCCAGAGGAGATGAATTTGAGGAAGATTATGGACATCTAAAATCCCTATATACGGGTGTTGAGGAAATAAAATCAAAGTTAATAGGGAATCTTATAAATCCTAATCTGTCAAAAAAACAGATAATGGCCAATGCCATAAAACCTTCGGTAATCTTTGAAGATAATAGGCTTGCTGGAACTCAAGGTGATTTTTATACCTATTTGGCCAAATTGGAAGAGATTCTATCAGAAGATAGTGAAGGAATCGTTGGCCTTTTGTATGAAATAAGTCATGAGGAAGAAGAACTGATGGAAGATGAAACTCTGTCAAGAGGACAAAGAGTCAGTATTCGGTTACGGCAATCCCAAATAGAAGAAGCGATTCATGGAATCAAAAGTGTCGGTGATTCCAAGTTGGCTGATTTAAGACAAATCAAATCATTGTTTGCTGCCTTAGAAGCTTCTTCATTTGAAAAGACTACTGATTATGTTATCGAGGCTGATCGAGCGAATATCAATCTTGATTTCAAGCAAAGTACTTTCTCCAACGATCTTGACGAATCTGGAAGTAATCAAGAAACCTTAAAGAACAGACGTATAAAGATTTTTGCCAAGGGTGGTATTAAGGTTAATACCAGCATTGCTATTACCCTGAATAACTACAGAGGCCGGTCAAAGGATTTTTTTCTCATTGATAACGAAATTGATGGGGAGGACGATGTTATTGGATCAGATGATAATGATTTTTACACCCCAAATCTGAGTACCATGATTAACTTCTACCCGGTGTTGGGCGAGAGTTTCAATTTTGGAGGAACCTTTGGGGTTTCAATCCCAATTTCTACGGCGGATGAGACTCCCAATGGGATAAATTTTTTGCTAGGCCCTAGTTTTTTCTTTGGTAGTGAGAGTCGTGTTTCGTTTTCAGGTGGTTTAGCCTACGGTCCCGTACGGCGTTTAAAAAATGGTTTAAACACAGCCGATACTACTGCCTTAGGTGAATCAGACTTAACAAAAACCGTTTATGATGTGGGCTTCTTTTTTGGGGTTTCCTTTAGCCTCTTTGAACTGAATAAAAATTAACGTTGATCATAACATGAAAAAACATCTAATAGTTTGTTTAGTCGCTTTAATATCTTTTAGCATTTCTGCCAATGATAAACACGCCTTAATTATTTCTATTGGGGACTATCCGAAGAAATCCGGCTGGGGTGATATCAGTTCGGCAAATGATGTGAACCTGATAAAAGAGGCTTTGCTTGATAAGGGTTTCAAAGAGGACAATATAGTTGTCTTAAAGGATGAAGATGCCAAATATCAAGGTATTAAGAATGCTATTGCTGCATTTACAGCAACTTTGAGGACAGGAGATATAGCAGTTATCCACGTTTCAGCACATGGTCAGCCCATTTATGATGATAATGGGGACGAAATAGATGGCTATGATGAGGCGATAATACCCTATGATGCCATGGCTAGCTACAATCCATATGGATATAAAGGAGAAAAGCACTTACGTGATGACGAGCTTGGGGATTTAATGGCGAAAATTCGTAATCGACTAGGTTCGGATGGACAATTATTGCTACTCATGGATAGCTGTCATTCTGGTACTGCGAGTCGAGGAAAAATCGGGGCAATTACCAGAGGTACTGTAATTCCTTTTCAACCTAGGGATTATGAACCGAAAAATATGGAAGACCAAAACATATCAATTATTGATAGAGGAGATGTCGATGAAAATGCCTCTCCTTTTATTGCCATATCCGCTTCTGCCGCGAATCAATTGAATTATGAACACTCTAAATTGAAAGTGGGTTCTTTGTCCTTTGCATTTTCTCAGGTAATGGCAAACTTACCCAAAAATTTTACCTACCGCCAATTGTTTGCGCAAATTAATGTAAAAATGAACCTCATTGTACCAAATCAGACCCCTGTGATTGAAGGAAACATTGATTTAGAATTATTTAATAACAATTACGTGGCTCAAAGACCATACTTTTCGGTTCTTGAAATCATAGACGATAACCAGTTAAAAATAAAAGGTGGTAAAATACATAACCTCAGACCTAATGCACGTCTTTTCGTTTGTTCAGCCGGGACTAATAATCCAAAGGAAGAGAATATAATATCAAAGGCTACGGTTCTTTCTTCTAATTTCAATGAAGCAATTATTGAATTAGAAAATGAAATTACTATTCAAAATGAAAGAGAATTATGGGTTTTCGTAGATCAGCTTAGTTTCGATGAGATAAACATGAAAGTCTATTTTGACAATACCATCCTAGACAAAGCTATAAAAGATTCCGTCTTTGAGTTTTTAGCCAAAAATAACCTGGGTGTAATAACCAAAGACACTTTAGAAGCAGAAGTTGCTATTGTTAATAATAGAGGTACATATGAATTAATAAAACCGGGAGAACTAACAGCCTTTCACAAAAACCGGAGAGCATGGGCTTTGGATGATTTAAAGGAGAAACTCTTCAATTATGTTCAAGGCAAGTATATAAAGAACCTTCAATTTGAAAATGAAAAATATAAATTTGAATTTGAATTGTTGCCAGTAAGATATGATACCGTAAAAGAAAAGGTAATTGAAATTAGTGATAAGTCTAGGTTCACCGATGCGGATGGAAATTTTAAGGTAAGGCCTAAAAAGGATTATGTGGTTGTAAAAGTTACTAATAGAGGTACAGAACCCTTATATTTTAGCATTATAGAAATTAATAGTAAAGGAGAAATATTTGATTTTATTCCTAATCCTACCCATAAGTATACTGACGAGGAACGTTATTTAGAACCTGGGCGGAGTTTTACCTTTAAGGAGAAAGCATTTAGGTTTGGCCCACCCTTTGAAAAATTAACACTAAAGGGCTTTGCTTCTAATAAAAAGTTGGATTTAAGTCCAATCATAACGCGTGGACCTATGGCAAGACCTAAAAGTCCGTTAGAAAAATTTGTAGGTCAAACTTATACTAAATCTAGAGGACGTGATCCAGTCGCACCTAATGAAAATATTAGCGGGTATAGTTATGAGTTCGTTTATGAGATTGTTCGGGAAAGATAAAAAATTTCAAAGTGAACTTCGAGAAGCTTATTAGCTAACAGCGATAATAATTCTCAATTTAAAGTAATTGAGTATACGGGTAAGAGGGAAGTGAGTTTGTTTATATAAATAGTGTCAATACATAGAAATCTAGAGATGTGAAAAGACTTGTTTTGATATTGACTTTAGTGCCCATGTTACACCTACAGGCTCAAGATACTCGTGGCAGTATACCAATAAAGGTGGCAATCGGCGACTCGATTACGGAGTTATATCGAAATAGTTATGCACTGCTTATTGGTAATAGCGAATACGATGGTATTTATTGGAAACGGTTGCCTGGTGTTAAAAAAGATATTGATACAGTATCAAAAATTTTACAGAGGAAACATGGTTTTCAGGTACGTATCGCTGAAAATCTTAACAAAGACCAAGTGTATAATACAATAAACACCTTTGTTAAGGAATATGGAAAAGTACCGGAGAATCGACTGCTTGTTTATTATGCAGGACATGGACATACTATCGAAAACCCATTTGACACAGGCAATACGGGTTATATAGTTCCTATTGGAGCTCCAGGAGGAGACAGTAGTGATTTTGAGACCAATGCTATAGAAATGGATCAGATTGATATAATTTCAAAGCGCATAGCATCGAAACACGTCCTTTTTATTTTTGATGCTTGCTTTGCAGGGACAATTTTTGAAAGTAATTTTCGCAATGGTTTCATTCCCAAAATTATAAACCAAAAAGTCAAATCACCGGTTAGACAATTTATTACTTCAGGTAAAGCCGGGGAAAAAGTTCCAGATTCAAGTATTTTCAGGCGGCAATTTGTGAAGGCACTTACAACAAATGAAGCTGATGGAGGAAATAAAGACGGTTACCTATCGGGTACTGAATTAGGTGAATTTTTGCAAAATACAGTGACTAATGATAGACATAGTACAACAACACCGCAATATGGCAAAAGCAGAATCAGACAATTTAGAGACGGCGATTTTGTTTTCATATTACCGGAACCTTATGGACCAAAAAGCACTAAGAATAATTCAGTCCAAAATACCGAAGAAATCATTGAAGGAAGGAAAGCTCAATATAAGATCATTGCCGAGATTTTGAACATTTATTTTACTAGGGTGGATAACGTTCACAAAGCATATTCCAATATTGGATTATTCGCTTTGGAAGATCAAGCTTTTTTTGACGAAATACTTGTAGTAGTAAAAGAGTACAACGAAATATTTGAATTAATTAGCTTAAATAATAAGGGTTATCAATTAGAATTTGAGGAATATTGGGGAAAAGCCAGTGGTGAAGATTTACAGAAAATCTTTCAAGCCATTTTAAATAAAATTCACAAGAAACACATTTTTGAAAACATTAATGGTTTTATGGTAAGAATTAATGGTTTTAGAACTGAGGCTAATCGAAAAAGGTGGTCCAAAAAGAAAGCAGAAATTAAGAAAAAAGAACTTGCTGCCGATTTAAATAAAACAGTAGATAGCTTAAAGCGTGCAATCAATGAAGTTGACCAGGACAAGGAAAAATTTCTCACCAAATTATATTCAAAAATAAATTGACATAATAAACACAAATACTATTTTATATGAAATCAAAAAGTAAAAAAAGGAGGGCAAGTTTTTTTGCAGTTTTAATGTTGACTTTTTTTTTAATGGGTTGCCCTACAACCACTACATTAATTCTTATACCTCTATTCAGTAATAATTGGAGCGATGCGAATGATGAAGAACATTTTATTTTCTTGCAAAACGAAAGTTTTGATGAAAGTAGTGGAACGCTTAGAGGAGAAGAAAGACACGAATCTGATTCTAATAGAAACGAGAATGAAATCGTTGGAACATTTGACCAAGAGCAAATTGAATTTACCATTCAAAGAAATGATGGGAATAATCCAATTGTCTATACAGGTACTATGTTTCCTTTGAGCGATGACGATCCAACTATTGTGAGAATGGAGTTGACCTCTTCAGAAGGTTCGCTTATACTTGTGCCTCCTCTGGATGGAGAATAAGCTTTGGTTATTATATATAAGATTTGTTCTTATTGAATAGGTTTTTTGGTACCCTTAACCATTCCAATCAATAAGCATAAGGTTAAAATTCATGTTTAAAAGATTTTCAACAAGGAATTTGTCTTTGCAACATAATTTTTTACTCCAAATACCGTGATAAAAGTGGAAATACTAGACCATATATGAGATTATCGGTTTTTGTTTTTTCGTTTTTTCTCTCATGTTTCGTATACACGCAAGAAAAGATTTTACAGTTTGGGCATTCTGGTAGAATAAGTACTTATGCAATTAGTCAAGATAATTTATCTCTTGCAACAGGTGGCTTTGATGACGGGAAAGTCATTCTCTGGGATATTAATCTAAGAGCTATAAAGCAGGTATTTCAAACTTACGGCAATGCAATTGATGATATAGTCTTTAGCGAAGACAATAAAAAAATGGCATGTATTGATGGCGGCGGCAATATTTTTATTTGGAATATCATATCTCAAAAATTAGAATTTCAGTTCGAACCAGGCAAATACGGCCCAACAAAAATGAAAAGTTTGACGTCCAAAAACTTAACCCCAAGTAAGTCCATAATCAATGGTGGAAAATTGATTTTCATTGAAGATAGTCTTTATGTAGGTTCAAATTTCACTTATAATGGAGTACAATCATCCTTATTTAAAATTTCTTTGGATGACGGAAAAGTGATGGCTATGGGCAATATACCCGAGATTCAAAACACCTTTATAAATATTAAGAGATTAGAGAAGGTAGATGATAAAGCTTTAATAATTTATTCTAATCCGAATTTTTTTGAGCATTATGTTTTCATTTACAGTACATTAACGGAAGATATTGAACGTTATATATTTAAAAGTCAAAAAGATAAAATTGAAGATATCAGTATCAATTCTAAACAAGGGTTGCTAGCAATTTCTATTGAAAAAAACAACTATGATGATAACGAAACACTTGTATTTGATTTGCAAACTGGAAAAAAAGTCGATAAAATAAATGAATATGGAAAACTAACTTGGGAAGGAAATAATCTTTGGATTGGTCATATCGATACATTCAAAAATTATAATTTTTCAGCAAGGAGATTTGAAAACCAATTTGAATTTCAAGGTTTTGTCAGGGATTTTAATTACTTATCTAAACATCAAAAGATACTTGTTCAAAACAACGAAGGTTTAACCTTAATTGAGCCGCTAAAATTTAACCTTATAACTCATACAAATAGATGGGAAGGTAAAAAGAAAAATGGTATTCAATGTCAATATATTACGCACATGGAGTTTTTAGATGATCAGAACATATTGGTGCAAAGTGGAGAAACCTTCCACTGTAATACTTCCAGTCAGAATTTAGGAAAGTATATTTGGGATTCAAAATACAACACTTTTAAAGAGGTTTTTGCTGGCCAGAAACAATCCATAATCAGAGGTTATAACAAAAAAAGGAAACTTGTTTTTGGAAACTATTTAGACAGCACAAAGATTCAAAAAAACTTCATAGGTAAGGAAGAATTTGTATACTCCACTTATAATCGGGGCGACCAAAAGTACAGGTTTTAAGCCTAATGTAGGCAAACTTTGAGTTTGGTTTTCCATTAGTATAATATGTGACTTTTCAACTATAGTTCTCGCTGAACTCCCGGGCATACCTCCATTCGGACTGTCCATATTTATTGTACGCCTGCACACGTATGTTGTACCAGTTCCACCCCTCGGGCTTATTTACCGCAGCGTGCGTGCTGGAAAGCCCCTCTGCCAAGGAAATCCAATCCCTATTGTTGTTCCTGTGGCTCCAATAATCATAGACCGCCTGTTCGACCCTATAGAAGGTGGGGGTAGGTGTTCCGTCATCCTCAAGGGCACCTGAGCTCGCCCTGACCCATACCCAGTTCCCATCGACCCTTGTGATTCCCCCGACCCTTGAGGGGGGAGCCGCATTCTGCAACCCGCTCTTGCCAACGTTGCCCCTCCTTTTCAAAAAAGTTCGGAAAGTTTGGCCATCAGGTCGTTACGGTTGCCCTCAAAGGGTTCTTCTCCTATGGCCTTCACCCTGTCCGCATAAAGCACTATGGCCTCACATTCATCCTGATTTGTAGGTGTCTTGCTGATCAGCACCCCCTTTCCGTTTCTTGGGTGCAGTTGGAGAAACACATCGCTCACGATTACATGTTGTATCAGGTCGTTGCCGTCCATTATCAGGATATTGCCGTTTGTCTTCTTTGAAATCTTCATCATCTTGGTTTTTTTGTTAAAGTCCCTTGAACATTATAAGGGCAAGTGCATAATAGGGAGGCCTGTTCTCGTGAGCTTGTCCACCTCCCTTGTCAAGTGTGTTGACGGCATGGGTGTGGTTTGCCGCAATATCGATGTTGAGCGTATGGATATGGCTCCCGGCCGCATTTGTTTTTACGTACTGGTTGACATTCTTGTGCCCGCCCCATTCGTCCGACGAATTGTCGACATCCTTTGCGCTCTCGCGTGTGTTATTGGGGACGTTATGGGTATGGCTCCCTGCCGAATGGGTTCTCCCGGTGTGCCTGTGCGACCCTGCGCCTTCGGTCGACCCTTTATGGCTGTGCTTGGGCATTTGCGCTTCTGTGAGGGTCACCTCTTTCTTCCCCCCCAACTGTCCAACGGCATATTCGCCCCCCGCGCCCACTAAGAAGCGGTCCCTTAGGTTTGGGGTGCCGTTGCTTCCGTCGCACAATGCCCAGCCTTTTGGGATGTCCGATATCGCCCCGCTCCACATGGTAATCATCCCGACGGGCATCGATAGCCCTGTAAGGGGCGTAAACCGTTTTAACAGATCAAAGCCAAAGGATTCCAATCCTCCCGTACCACATTTGGCATAACGTTGTACGTAGGCCCTCTTATTGTCCAAATTTCCGTCATTGTCGGTATCCTCGTTATAGGCCACCTCCTGTACATTCTCAAAAATACCCACGGTACCATTGAACGCACCTCCGACAAAGGGCAGGTACTCGCCATTATGGACAATGGACCCTTTGGTCACATTGCCCCCGGCAACCTGCACACCTTCCAGGATAAAAGTGTCCCCGCCCAGGGCCGTCAATGCTTTTATCTCCTTCCCGTAGGCATCCTGTAAAAAATCAAATGTGGTTGTCGTTACGGGAAAACCACCGCTGTAAAGTTCTACTCTATCCATTTTATATTATATGTTTTTGATGCAAGCTTATATTCGTTTACCAATGCTCTCATATCACTTAAAAACCCTTCCAGTGCAATAGGGTCGGAAGGCTTCAGACCAATGGGCACATTAACGATAAAATCGATTTGCCCGCCCGTTAGGTCCCCATCGCTATAAATGTATTGTGTGCCCACATATACGGGCAACTCTTCTTTTGGGGCATAGACATAAAGGGCCTGTATAAAAATGCCGTTCTCGATATAAATGCGTTTTGATTCATTGTCAAAGGCATCATTCAACACCTTTTGCAAATAACATACCTGTGAGTTATGGTTCAATTTGTAATCAACCTTTTTACGATACTTTAAAAAGTCGTTGTACAGTCCTTTTATCGGCGCAATCAATACTTGTAACCATGCAATTAGTTTTACCTTTCTTAAAAAAGTGGGAACAAGCCATATTATCAGCTTTCTATAATCCACTATGTAGATATTATCAAAGTTCACGGGGTATATAGTTAATTATCGTGTTGTCCAGATCCAAACGCATATATCCGGCCCTTGCTATATATGTCTCGTCGATTGTACTATAATCAAAAGCTCCAAATTTGGAGTGTGCCTTTCGTATTTTAGGGATTTTGACCCCTTCAACTTGTTGTAAATGATCCGTAAGCTTTGTCAAGATCAACTCTCCGTTAAATTCAAGGGTGTACAAAAAACCATTGATCGCCCTTATGACCGGTGTATTATCGGTCCCGTCCTTACGGCTCCCGTCCTGCCATAATATTTGGGGATCGTAATGAATGTCCATAACAAGCTTGAGGTCATCGTGGGGCAATGAAATATATTGTATGTAGGTACCGGCATCGGCAACGGCAAACATATAGGCTTCAAAGGCCTGTATTTCAGAAGGCCCCAACGGCACCAACTCATTACCGGTCTCCTTTGCAAGTTTCAACTCTAAATAACCGTGTCCGTTGATTATCTTGCGTGTTACGGCGACATGCTTGATAATTTTGCTTTCCAGTATTTCCGCGACCCCTAGAGCGGAATTATCGTAATGATCTGTTTGGGGCACCAAAGCATGTCCGTACTGGAATGCCAGGGCCTTCTTTTTGTACCAGGGGAAATTGTGCACCTCGTTCTCGGCCACCTTTTTGTCGGTTTCCAAAACGTGAATATCAAAGAGCTTTTCCAGGGTCCATATGGCAAAGGCCATGATAAACACCCAAAGCCTCCATATGGCCACTTTGGAAGTGCTGGTAAGATCGGCCAAAGAGCTTTGCTCGTTGGTCGTCAGAACCTCCAGGGCGGCCAACTTGCTGGTTGCCGACTTTTGGTCCAAAATCATTTGTTGTATCGCTTCTACCGATCTTGCCATTGTGCAACCACTTTTAATGTTTCGTAATAGGAAACCTTTTGTTTTGCCTTATCTATTCCGCTTTGCATGGCCTTTTTGCAATGGTCCCTGTCTAGTTTGCCAAGCATCCACACTAAACCCTTCCCAAAATCTGAAAGTGTGTTTAAATGATCGTTCCAGCCCAATGCTTCGCTTATGGTCTCGTCCTTGTCCCCAAATCTGTAATGATCTTGCATTTCTTTGGCAATGCACAGCCAGTTGAAGAAGCCCCCAAATACGGCATTGCCCAACTGGTCGAAGCTGGCAGCTATCTCAATAAGGTAATGCGATACGCCGATATCAAAGGTCTTACGTTTGATACTTGCAATGATTTTCCATAAAAAGGCAAAAGGGGTCACTGCAACGAACAACACTAATGCCAATACTATTGATAAAACAGCTCCGATTGTTTTCAATACTGTTGTCATGACTTGTCCTTTAATAGATCTTCGTTTGTTCTTGATCGCCATTTACTTGCTGCAATTCCCCACGGGGCATCCTCCCGGCGCTTGGCCAGGAATATTGCCTGTAGTTCGGCGATGTCCTTTTGGGTCCGTGTCAGTCCTTCGGGAATCTGGGCGGCCACGACATCGGCGAAACCGTCTATTTGGTCGTAGGTAAATGTCTGTAGGGCCCAGTCCTGTTTTTGCTCCAACCAAATCAATTGTTCTTTGATCTCTGTTTCCATATTCCCGTTTTCATCAAACTTTGGGTTACCGTCCTCGTCCAGAACTGGTAGCTCCACATCTTTATAGCCCACAAGGTCGGTACGCACTTTATAAGTTCTTGTCCGGCTTACATTATCGTCTTTTACAGACTCAATGACCGCATGTAAATAGGCGTTAACATTGTCAAAAGTGTTTTCTACCGTTCCGGTGGTGATAACAGCTATATCGGTTGTCTTAAGATCTTTCATTTTATTCTTGTTAAAAAGTCTGTATTTTATCTATGGTTTCAAAAGCGGTAGTCTCCAAACTAAATTCCCAAGGATCATCTATTAAGTTATTTAAAGTGTTCATGTCCAAAGCTGCGCCATAACCCCCCAAAGTGATTTCCTTTACATAAACGATTGTACTGTGATAATGTGTCTCGTCCAAATCCCCTAAATAAATAAAGCTGTCCGTACCGTTGTTACCCAATCTTATCGTGGGTTTATAAGCGGTATTTACCGGTGACTTTTGCAAATCGTAGATCGTAACTTTCTCCCATCTTTTAAATAACCTGTCGTTTCTATGGAATGCAGAAAATGTATATGTTAGATTTTTATCGTCCGAATAAGATTGAACCTCTATTGTTAGCCTTATATAATCATTAATCCAGTTAGGAACTTTTATTTTAATTGCTCCCGTTTGAAAATGGTGCGAAAACTTATGGAAAGTAAATTTTGGGTGTATTTTATAATTGTTTTCGTTCTGTATAATTCTTGGGTCGGCAACATTTATCGCTATTTTCTTTTGGATGGGGTCAAATGAAAATCCTTCAAACTGCACAAAACCCTCTACTTTAAATCGCTCTATGTCATTTTCATCCCTTACCGAAAACCCTTTGGGTATAATTACCTTTTTTTCGGTTTCGTCAATGGTTGCCCCTTCAAAGGTCAGTACGTCGGATTGCCCATTAGCTTCAATACTGTTGCCGTCTGTATCTACGACCCTACCAAATGCCAATAGGTTTAAGTCGGCCAACTTTTGTTTCTCCCCGTCGGTGTAATCGTTGCTCGATAATCCTTTACCGTCCACCTTGTCCTCCTTTAGACCCATGTCCTGGACAAGTGTGCCAAGGATATCCTGCAGACCATCTACAAAGGATATGGGGTGGGAGCCTGGGTGTGTATAGTTCTTCAATCCCTCCAGTTTTTCCTTTTCCGACCGTGTGAAATTGGTCTCGGATAGCCCTTTCCCCTCCTCCTTGTCGACCTTGCCCGATCGCAAAGTGGTAATGCCGTTGTTTATGGCACCAAGGGTCTTTACAAGTCCCTCTATGTACCCCATGGGTTTGGAAACGTCCGGTACAAATTTTTCTATGGTCAGCTCTTTATTGTCTGAAAACTTAAACGTTACATCACCAGCACCGTTGACCGATTTTTCCACGATCATCTCGCCGTTGTCCTTATGGTGGAAGCTGTCAAAGGTATCCCAAAATTGTTGCTGGGTCGGAACATCGCCCGTCTCAAACCAGGTCTTTATGATGTGCAATGGCTTTTTCATCCCACTATAAATGTTCCGTTAATTGACATTTTCCCTATGCCGATAGCCGTTGACGGAGTGTCATGCGCTCTCAGGTTTGCACCGGTTGCGGGCTTTATATTGTGTGCTTTGTAAAAACCAAGGACATCAGGCTCATTCAAATCCCCATTTTCCCCGATCAATATGGTTTGACCGGCAGCAAGCTCCTCGGTAATGCTCAGTCCATTGGCGAAAGCCATATCAAAAACAGCCGTTATATTGCCGTAGTTTTGCAGGGCAATGTCAAAGATGCTCTGTCTATCCAATATTATCGTTTTGCTCATCGTTCAAATCAAATTTTTCGTAAAACTTCTTATTGATAATCTTCAATAGTGTCTTGGCGTACTTATATCCCAGCCCGTCCAAGTTCTCCAAAAGTGATACCAACAACTGCCAAATGATCACCAGTAGCACCGTCCAGTACAACCATACAAATGGGTCTATCTCATAATCGAATATCCCAGGGAACTGCACCTCTTTTTGAAAGGTGTTAAGTACATAGATGGGCACGGAATAGGTTGCTATTTTCAGTATCATTCTGCCCAGCTTTCTACTCTCGTGTTTTTCCCCTCTTTTTAAGGATGCGGCCACACCTGTCTGCCACTCGAAAATGATAAGAATGACATAGGCGATAAAAAAGAAAATCGTAATACCAAAAAGCTCTTTGATCAAGGATGCTATAAAGGCAATGACGGCCGCAAAATTTATTACTTTTCCTGACAGTATAAAACCAAAAGCACTCCCTTTAAAGTCTGCCCAATCCTGAAAGCCAAAGCTGTCCAATATGTAGTTGATCGTTTTCATTATATTTCTATGATTAATTTTTCTATTCCTTGATCGATATTTATTTCAGCATCTGTGTACGAGTCATAGCTCAATTGTACTTTTAAGTTCCTTGAAAATACAGCCTTGGACACTGTACTTTTTTTAAGGTATCTGGAAGCTCCAAAGCCAGTGAGGGGCCATTCCTTGTACTCACCCATGTGGGCATTGAAAATTGCCCGTACATGTTGCTGGTCGCTGGGGGCGATAACAAAATCGCCGTTCTCAATTTTGAGGTCAAAATCCTCATCCAATAGTATGTCCGTTCTCTCGGTTGCCATAATTTCACTATTGTAAACTTCCCTTTATCGGGCCGCCCTGACTGTCTGTGCCGACCACTATGGCCGATTTCACATAATTGTCCACGGCAAGGGACAGTTCCTCCGCATATTTCTCGATCGCACTGTCTTGGTTCAAATCGTCCTTCAGGTCGTTTAACAGGGTCTTTATCTCATTTTTTAATGTCGATCTTACTAATGCCATCAGTTAAATAATTCTAATACTTTGCTTTTCTGCCGCTCAAAAACCAATTTGTCATCTGGCGAGAATTGGCCTGGCCCTGACGGTGTGGTTATGGTTGCTCTTTTAAGGGTTTCAAATCCAGTTTTTAATATGTCCTTTAGGTCAGCCTTTCCGTTTTTAATGGTAAACTTTCCGTTTTCCATAATAAACTCAGCACCCTCAATCTTTATCATTACCCTTTCAATCTCACTGTATGCAATGATGCAAGTCTCTGAGATGTCATTCTCTATGATGGCGCACAATACTTTACTGCCTTGCTTTGGGATTATCTTGATGTAGTTCTCAAGATTGTCTATGATGGCATGATAGCGTACCTCTAAAAGTTCAGGCATCTGCTCTCGTGTTACATCACAGTCATTGTCCCTAACCTCTGTAACCGTTCCCAGTGTTACCGTCATTTTCTCGGTCTGTTTGTTTTTAGCATCTATGATTTGGCCAAACACTTCCTCAAATTCCATTTAAACACCTTTTAAATACTATTTAAACATAAAACCTCCGACTACAAATAATACAATCAACAATACGCCAATACCTAAAAAACCATAGAGGATAATACTACTGTCAAAATCCTCCGTTTTCTCTTTGTCTTTATCCCTTATAGCTTCAATTAGTTCCCTGTTTTGTCTTGTAATTTCCTCCACAGCTCCGGAGATACATTGCGCTAACTCAATACGCCCAGTGTTGTCATATCGTAATACCTGAGTAGTACCAGTGACATAGTTTTTTTTAACAATAGTTGTATCCCTATACCTGATTTTTGGTATGGTAAAAGTTACGGTGTCACCTTTACGCTTTTTAATGGTCTCTATTTGCTCAATGAGCTGTGTGTCCCTTTTGTTTTTTATGGCTCGTTTTTGAATATCACAACTATAAAAAACGAGTAACAATACTATACTAATAATCCGTAAATTCATTTCTGTATTTTCTAATTAAATCCTTAATTACTGTAACATATTTATTCCAGTCACCATGCTGATTCAGCTTTTTACAATCTTCGGAATTAGAGCCGAAAAAAGGCTCTAAAATGAGCGTTGTGGGTTTTGGATAATACACTGCGGCAAACCCTCTTTGATGCTTGCCGTATAGAGCTTTTGCACCTCTGTTTTTAATGTTAAAAGCGATTTCCATTAATTCACAGAAATCCTCCCCCAGCAATTTAGCATAGGGGTTATTGAAATAATAAAGAGCCTCACATCCGTTAGCTTGTTTTGATTCCGCAGCATTAAAATGAAGCTCTAAGACCAAATCAAATTTTTGACGATTTATACGTCTCGCCATACGTTTGATCATGGACGTGTAACCTCCATTATAACTGTCATAACAGAATACAGTGGCAACATCTTCTAATCTCTCAGCAATGATTTTATTAAACTCCCATTCTGTAATGTTTAAATGTGGAGAGTATGCCCCCTGTCTTAATTTTGTATGTCCTATAACTATTGCTACTTTCATAACTTTAATCCCAATTTGTTTTCTCTTAAAAATCCATCCGATCCGTTAAATTTGATCGTTACCGCTTCAATGAGATACTTACCATTGCGCTCATTGTACTTTGGGTCTGTGATTTCCACGGCATCCCCTGCAATGGTTCGGGGTTCTCCCCAACAAGGCAGCATACCCTGGTATCCGTCAAAGCTCAAACTCTTGTAGTTCTTTTCTGCAAGCTTTCTAAGCTCCCCTATTGTTTTCCCGGTAAAATGCAATGTGCGCTGTACACCGCCCTTGTCCCCAAATTCACTGAAAAGCCTTTGACCGTTTCTATTGATGGAAATGGCTTTTAAAAGGAGTTTTACATCGTCCTTTTTGACAAATTTTAGATCGTTGGACCTTGCCCTCACATTTTTATTGACAACATATCTGTGGGTGGCCACTGGAGTGAGCGATATGGGAAAGCCCACGTTTAAAATCCCATCTTTAAAGTAGCTGTGCAATCCGTAGTTTTTGCGTAAAAGCTCCAGCACTTGAAAAGCAGATTTATTATCGATCGTAAACTTACCGAGGTCAACATCGTCAATAATCTCATGTTTATGCCCAGGAGCGATATAGTTGAGCACATCTTTAAGGCTTGCTTTGGAAAACACTTTTACATAGTTGTTTTTCTTGAGCTTGGCCATCTCATCCATACACTCGACCTGTAAGGGCATATCAGCCCCCAACTTGGTCACATAGCCTTTAAACTCCTCATGTAGGCTTCCGTTATATCCCAGCTTGATGCTTACCGTATCATCTACCTTGATAAAGTCAGTAATATTCCTTTTCTCCATCGAGGTGAGTTTACCTGATACGGTCGCCCTACTGAAGGCACGAGGCACAACGATGGTCGCTGTATCGGATAGCTTTTTTATTGACTGGAGTATGATGATACTGTTAACCCTGTCAAACACCACGGCTCCGATGGCCACCTCACAACTCATATTATAATACAGGTACTGCATCAGCCTATGGATTTAAAAGCGAAAAGCCCACAGGGCCAATGCTCATCATTTGTAATGAAAACTGTATCGTATCCTGGAACCCTTGTACGCCATTGATCTCAATGTTCTTGAAATACACGCTGGCAATATCCTTGTCAAAGAACTGTGTCCCGGATGCTTCAACCACTCCATTGTATTCAAAGAGTTTGTAAAGCTGTTTTACACGACTCTCCGGGTAGTGCCGTTTTTCCACATCAATTAAAAGCCCCCGTACCCTCATCTCCCATGGCCGGATCCCCCAACGCTCTACGACAATGTTGTCACTGTCATTCACAGGGGTCTCAATATGTTGCTTTTGACGGCTGAAACTGATAAGAGGGGGCGGGGCCAAAACATTTCCGATCGTCTTATCGGCATCTTTGGTAAATGGAAGTGCGGCAAAATTGATTTCGGTACCCTCATAGATAAACTGGATGTTTTCAAACTCGTCATTGATACCCTCAAATGACTCCAGTTTAAAATTGCTTTGCTCCCTGGACAGGTTAACCCTTGACGGTGAATTGTTCACCGCCAAGAGTCCAAATGCCGCAGCATAGCGTTTCCCTAAATCTATGGTTACCTGTGTCATAACAATCTACCTTCTTTCAAGTTGCCTAAAATGCCCTTTTCCGCTAAAAACTGGACTTGCGCCCATTTCTCAGACCATTCGGTGTCCGAGAGTTGCTCAGGAAAAGCGATGTGCAGTACATGGCTGATGTAGGCATCAATTTTGAAAATCACATCCTTTACGTCGCTGTGATGGAGGCCTGAGCAATCCTCCCTCAGAACTTTTTTATACGTCCCTCCCTAATCGGTATCAATTCAGCAATTTGGGATACAGCGGTCATAAACAAAGCATCATCATCCATCACCTGCTCTTTATCTGTCAAAAGGCATTGTTTGATCAGGATTTCCTGTGCCTTTTTAGGGTTCACATCCGCATATTTCATATACTGGCTCATTGTGGCCCTGTCAGGTACTCTTACGATCACTTCAAGGCTCTTCGTATTTAAGTCGTCCATAGGAAGTTCTACACGTCTTAGGTTGGTCTCTCCGTATTTCTTGATGAATGCTTCTTTTTGCTCTTTTGTCAACTTTGCCATTACTTTAGATTATTGTATTGTTATACTTGATGTCCAATACGAATAGATCGTATTGCTTGTTCAGTCCCATGTCCCCGGTCACCTCACGTCCTTGTTTCATAAACTTGGCCGTGATGGTGTCGTTTACGATCTCGTTGTAATCGTTCACGAAGGATACATTGATATCAAAGGGCTTTATTGATAATAGGTCGCCTCCGGCAGCGTACTCCAATGCCACGGCATCGTGCATCATCAATGTCACGGATGCAGTATGTGTCTTTTTGCCTTGACTCCATGATGTCGCATCATTTTTTAAGGTGTGATTGAGTTGGTGTTCCTGCTCGGTATCGTAAGTGATCTCCATGATATCAATGGGCACCCCATTGATAAAAACATCCACATCACCACTGTCATAGGCTTTCTTATTTTTGATTACGTTTGCCATCTTACAAATTGGTTTTAAGGTTAACGGTTCCCTCGATTTCAGTGATCGAGCCATATGGCACAATTCTGAACTTTACACGTAGTATCTTTTCGATGATTAAATCACTATCAGCGTCAATGATGGTCCTGCCATCTGAAATCTCTTTACGGGATACCATACCGCCCAGTGCGGTGTCCCCAATTCCCTCAAAGTTCTTGATCACCCCGATAGGGAGCTTGCCCGTTTTTGGGTTTACCGGATGCGTTGTCTTTACCTTTGGCAATAGCGCAGCTCTTAACAAACGTACCGCTTTGTCCAAAGTACGTCCGTATGCGATGGTATGCTCATTTACATTCCCTTCAGCATCTAGGATGATCTCGGTACAGGTATGGTCATTGTTCCATCTCACGCCATCCAGTCCGGGATAGGTCATCCCAAAGATGTAGCCCTTATTCTCCAAAGTCTGTAGGTCTGCATGGACTTCCACATTTTTTTGATGAGAGGAAAGGCCTGGGATAAGCCATGCGCTACGGATGGCATCGGTCAGGTCAAAACTTTCGTTTTCCCCGATGTTTTGATTTACCCTAGCTTTGGATAGTGTCCCTAATGCAGTACCTACGTCCGCCAACTTCCGGGCATTCCCGGTAAGCCCATCGGCATACGCCCAGTCCTGGCCATTGACAAGGCTTACCTTTGTTGCCTTTAAATTGGGTAGGTCCCTGAGATCGGCCGTTGCATTGGCCGGGCCAGCATAGTCATAGGCCTCTAAAAGGACCTGACACGGAAAGTGTCTGTTAAATGCCCATAATGCCAAGCCTTGGGCTTTTACAATGCTGTTATAGACATCGTCAGGCATACCGTTCAAATGCGTAGTTGCACCAGTAGGGTTTACTGCGATTGCAATTTGTCTGATCTCGCCATCAGCTTCAATAAGTAGCCTTTTGGCATACTGCTCATTGGTGTCCTCACATATATCGACCATTGTTGTTGCCTGGGCAACCAATAAGATATATAGTTTTTGTCCCTCTCCGGCCAATCTGAAAAACTCACGTAAATGACGATAGACATTTACATCGTTGTTTGCATCAAATTCAGGAGTAATCCCTAAAGACTCAACATCTACAAGGTTGTACACCTCTTTGACCGTTCCTAAAGCTAGATTGCCCGGAGCTGGACTGGTGATGACCATTCCTGAGATACCATCACCAGTGGCAATGGTATTGGCCCCAATTTTTCCTTTTACGATTTTTACTCCGGTTAGGTCTGCCATGATTACGCTTTGTTACCATTATTATCACCAGCTCCATCGGTTCCGTCCCCATTGTTGCCGGCACCACCCTTTGATGCCAACTCCTTTAGAGCTTTGATCCGCTCCGCTCCGGCCTTTTTTACAGAATTGGCGGTCTCACCCTCCAAAGCCTTTTCAATCGCCTCTATTGTGTCCATTTTTGCAATGGCTTCAGCTCTTGATTTTGCTTTTTGCATCGGAGTTAAACCGTCTTTGCCGTCATTAGATCCGTTTGAACCTTTTGGATTGGTCTTTAGCACACTTTCTCTTTTGATCTCCTCAATGTCCTCAACCTTATCGACACTGTTCAGAGCAAGGTTTTTAGATGTGAAAAAGCTGCCTTTTTTGTTGACATACAGCAAATCGGTATCCGAGTTCTCAAATATCCTTTTTGCCCTGTCCTTAATTTCTTTTTTCATTATTGTAAGTATTAAAGGTTAAACATCGGCCGATACGATTGCGCCCACGGCCCTCTCTTTTCTTGGCAGTACGATGTAGTTGTGACGGACGTTGTACAGCCAAGCGTGGTTTTGGGTCGTCGGCTCATCCGCATAGTTCTTGGTAAGTCCCGAGGCCCTGAACATATCTGGGGCATAAAAGGACACGGACCCTTGCACGTCCCCGTCCTCCACGACGGCCCCAAAGTCCTTTTTGGTAAGTGTGGCCAAGTTGAAGTACGGCACATCGATGTACAACCATGTCTTAAACCCGAACAGGCGGGTCTTTAAAAGCCCGGCCTCGTCATAGCTCAAATGGTCGGTAGCCTTTTTAGCTTCCAAGGCCTCGATCAACAGGTCGTTGTAATGCTCAGATGACAACACCAAGTTTCTTCCTTGTAATGGGATTTTTTGATTATCGTACGATACCTTATGAGTCACAACATCTTTCATAATTAGTCTCTTTCTACCTGTACCATCGTCCGGGCCGGTAGTGGCCAATATCGGTGTGGTCGCCTTCTCCGAAGTGGATGCCAGAGCATGTACCGCTTTATTGTGCTTGGTGGCCATAATCTTGTTCTTGTGCTTTTGCTGCACCAAACGGATCTTGTCGTACGATACGTTTTCAATTTCCTCCTGAGATACTTTAGTGGCTTTGGTCACATAAGTGTCCAAAGAGATAGGGATGTCCTTATCCTCTTGTGTTGCAAACCCAATAGGATAGGTGACATTGTTTACGATGACCTCAGGGTCAGCGCCCACATCTACCAAGTGGATCACTTCGTTTTCCCCTTTGGTGGCCGCAACATGTCTCGACTCGTCCGGGATTTCCTTTAAAAAGCTCGCTTCCTCGGTAGCATTGAAATCTTGGACAAGCACATCCGTCCAGATCTCCTGGTTTAATCCTGCCATTTTCTTTTATTTTTTTTAATTATCCTTATTTAATGTTTCAGTGGTACTATATACCTGTTTTTTGTACTGCTTTGGGTATTGGGTGTATGGTTTGGTGACTAATCCGCCGTAATGGAAAACCGTGGGCTATTCCTTATAGTCAACCCCAAATTTTGCTTTGAACAGTTCCGCAAACGCATCAGGATCGTCCTTTTTAAGAGCTTCCAATGCTTTAGGGTTTTCCTTTTGGTACTTGTCCCAGTCCCAACCATCTTGAGCGGTTACCGTTGACGGTTTACCACCTACCTGTGCAGTGATGGATTTATGGGGTTTTAAGCCACCCAAAACAGCCTCTAAAGCTTCTAAACCTGTATTTTTCCCAATAGGCTCATAAATGTCCTTACGTTGCTTTGCCGTGATTGTCTTGTCAACATTCTCGGCCTTGTCAAGGATTGCCTTGATCTTGGCATCACGTTGTGCGTTGATGGCGGTTTCCAAGTTCTCACGTGCTGTTCTCTCGTTTTCGTACTTGGTTTTGTAATCATTGACCTTAGCATTGATATGCTCTTCAATTGCAGAAATTACAGCCGTGTCGGATGACTGACCGTTGATATTCTGCAACCCCAATGATCGAATTACATCTTTTTTCATGTTTACATCTTTTGATTTTAGTTCCTGACTCGGTTCGTTTTGTGTTGCCACTGGCTTTGAGTCCTTTATTTTTAAACTAGCGGCAAAGCGGTTATATACTTCCTCGGAGCCAATGCTCTCAGGGTCATCTATGTCTATTTCCAAGGTGGCAAGTGGGTCTATGATCTCATCGATCAGGCCCTCTTTTTTTGCCTGCCCGGCAGAAAACCAATTGTCACCAACAAGCCACTTTTTGACCTCTTTGGCCTTTAATCCCGTTTTGGAGACCAATAGCTGTATAAATTGCTTTTCGATTTCGGTAAGTAGATTGGCTGAGCTTAAATGATCTTTAGCAGTTCCATAAGTACCTCCAGTTGCAGCGTGGATCATCATAAATCCATTGCTTACCTGTCTGCGTACCTTTCCAGCCTGAGATAAGATAGCTCCCATACTGGCACCTACACCTATGATATTGGTATTGACCTGAGACTTAGCAGTGGTCAGGGTATTAAAAATCATATTGCCGTCAAATACAGAACCTCCATAGGTGTGCAGATACACCTCTATCTCAGGATAGGTACCGTCAATTTTTGAGAACTCGCCAAGAAAACGAATGCCATCCCCATGGTATAAATACCCATATATATGGATGTTGTTCTGGTCGACTTTTACAATCATATCCGTGCGTTTTATAGGTCAAAAATCAGCACTTAAATAGACTGTGACAACATTCTCGGAATACCTTGCATATTCCTCTGAATGCCTTGCAAAATTCAGCAATTCCAAAGGATGTGGAGACGAACTTTACATTCGTAAAGTGATATTTCAATGGGAAAGTTGACAAATGAAAAAAAGCGTACTCTAGCCGAAAGGATGTTCATTAATGATGGTATGACCGCCAAGGCAATTGCTATGGAGTTGGAGACCACAGAGCAAACAGTAGGGAGATGGCGTAAAGGGGGAAAGGGAGAAAAAGACTGGGATACCCGGAGAGCGGAGTTGTTGTCCGCACCCCATAAGATCAAAGAGATTTTGACCAAGGAACTACAAAGTATTGCCGAGGGCAACAAACCCGAGATCGATGCCGATGCTTTGTCAAAAGTAGGTAAGGTACTGGAAGGAATTTCAGGGAAAGTATCCACTCAAATTGTATTGAGTGCATTTAAGGAATTTGATAACTGGATGGCTGAGCAGGAACCTGAGACGGCAATATTGTTTTTGGACTGGCATAAAAAGTTCATCCTATATAAGGCCTCTTTAGAGTAATGGACAAAAAGCTGGAGAAATACCTTAAAGACTATGAGGCGCATTGTAAAAGAATTAGACAGGCCACAACCGTAAATATCAATGAAACGCCACAGGAGAAGCACAAGCGTATCAAGGAGCTTGAAAAGGATTATATAAAGTGGTTTGAGTATTATTTCCCAAACTATGCCAAAAAACCCTGTGCATGGTTTCATAAGCGTATGGCCAATCTTATCATAAAATATAAGATTATCAATCTACTTGGAGAGATATATCGTTCAGGTGCAAAATCAGTGCATTTGGGTATGGGCATTCCTTTGTTCCTCTATTTTACAAAAGACCTGTTTTATATGTTGTTGATCGGCCAGACCGATCCAAAATCAAAAAAGCTCATTGGGAAAATACAGGCACAGCTCCAAAACAATCAACGTCTTACAAATGATTATGGGAGGCGTTTCAAATATGGGGACTGGACCAATGGGGATTTTACCACTACAGATGGCGTGAAATTCAAAGCTATGAGCATTGGTCAGTCCCCACGTGGAGAAAGTGAGGAGGAAAACCGACCTGACTATATATTGATCGATGATGCCGATACTAAAAGGCGTTGTAAAAATGACCAACTTAGTAGGGAGGCCTATGAATGGGTATGGGAGGATTTAAGGGGAACATTTGACGAGGGAGGAGAAAGACAGCGATTTATTGTTGCAAACAATAACTTTCATCGCAATACGATCATTAACCAGCTCAAAAAAGAGTTCAAAAAATTGATCAAACAGGCCAAGGAGTTCGGTGATGAAATTGAGCATTTCATCATTAGCGTTCCGGCCGTTAAAAATTTAAAAACCTTTGAACCAAATTGGCCGGAAAAAACAACTGCAAAGTACTGGCAAAAAAAGTATCGCAATACCCCTTACCGTTCATTTATGCGTGAATACATGCACAAGCATATTGTTGAGGGGGTCATTTTCAAAAATGAAATGATCCTTTATAAGAAACGTCTACAATTCAGACAATATGACGGGCTTGTGGTCTATGGGGATTTATCATACAAGGACAAAGGGGATTTTAAAGCGATGATGTTCATGGGAAAGCACAAAAGGGAATACCATATTCTAAAAGTGTTCAATAGGCAATCCTCACGGGCCTTGTGTGCTGAATGGCTCTATAATTTGTATGAGGACTGGAAGCTCGGTAAATACAATATAAAATATTTCATCGAGGGGCTTTTCGCTATGGATGAGTTTGTGAATGATTTTGATGCTGAAGGAGATAAACGAGGTTATCATATTCCTGTGGAGGCTGATAAACGGTCTAAAACAGATAAGACGGATAGGATCGAGTCAATGACGGGACACTATAATAGAAAAAGCATTTTTATCGATGAAGCTCTCAAGGACGATCCTGATACAATGCTGTACCTGGAGCATCTTTTGGCTTTTGAAAAAGGAAGCGGTACCCCTGATGACTCCCCTGATGCACAGCATGGTGCCATATCAAAACTCAATGCAGTCACTTTTGTGGAGCAGTTTGAGACTATCATAACGCCTCGAAAAGAGGAAATTAACAGAAACCCTAACAGATTTTAACTATGGGACGATTTATAACGGATCAGGATTACTCCGCATTGCTCCGAGATGAGATAAAGGATATTTTACTGGAGGATTATACCGATGCTAAACTGTATCGGGCAGAGGACATGGCGATAAGTCAAATAAAAAACTATCTCTTTGGGAGATACAATACCGATGCCATTTTCAAACCACGGGCAGACGGGGAACCTGATGGGCGCAATGCACATATAGTAATGGTCACTATTGACTGTGCCGTGTACCATTTGTACACCTCATTGGCCCCGAACAAAATACCACAGCATCGGGCAGACCGGTACCAAGATGTGCTGAACTGGTTAAAAGATGTATCCCGTGGAAAAGCAATGGCGGATTTGCCAAAAAAAACAGATAATAATGGAAATGATCTATATGATTTTAGGATAACATCGGAATATCCCAACGAGGAAAACAGGTGGTAAGAGTGTTTAAATACCGTTTAAATTCAATTTTAAGAGCGTAAGACAATTTTTAAGTATGAAGATATTGGGAAGGGAAATATCGTTTAACAGAGGTCAAAAAACAAACCTTGATGGAGTTCGGGCAAAGGCCACTGGATTTAAAGCTAGGGAGATCGATGAATTTAAAGCGATTGTCGGTAAGATGATCGAGCAGTTCAAGGACATGAGCCGTAAGGACATCAAAAAATGGCGATTGGCCCTAAAAATGGCCGATCACCCTGAAAGGCCAAGACTTAATTTTTATCACGATCTCGTTGATGATCTAATGACGGACGGTCATTTGCAGGCACAGATACAACTCCGGGAAAACGCGACACTCAATACCGAGTTTCAAATCATTGGCCCTGACGGCAAGATGAACGATGAGGCCACGGACTTATTTCGCCAACAATGGTTTTACGATTTTCTAAAGGAGGTCATTGGTGTCAATTTGAGAGGTACCAAGGTCGTGGAGTTCCAAAGTTTTGGAGGAAAAAGGATAAAGCATGGGGTTATCCCCCAGCGTAATGTGTTGCCGGCTTTAAAATTAGTGCTGCCCGATTTGACCAAAGATGAAGGTATTGACTACAGTGATCCGTATTATGAAAATTGGATCATTCAGATAGGTAGGGACAAAGAGCTGGGGATGATCAACAATATTGTTCCCAACCTGATTTGGAAACGGAATGTAATGCAATCATGGGCCGAGTTCTGTGAGCGTTTTGGATTGCCCATGGTCACGGCCACGACCAATAAATATGACACTGAGACCGTGGATAAGATAGACTATATGCTCAGTCAATTGGCCCAGGCATCAAGAGGTGTTTTTCCACAGGGCACCTCAGTGGAGTTCAAAGAGGCCAACCGTACGGACGCTTTCCAGACCTTTGACAAATTCACATCCCGTAACAATAGGGAAATCAGTGAGGCCATCGTGGGCGGTACCATGCTGACCGATGATGGTAGCAGTCGAAGTCAAAGCGAGGTACACGAGCGCAATTTGGATGATAAGATTGCGGTCTCAGATAAACGCTCCGTTGTATTTCTGGTCAATGATCTTTTGATACCATTGCTCCGAAATCAGGGCTATTCCTTTCTGAGGGACGGCGACCGCTTTCAGTTCAACCAGTCCCATAACTTGGAACTGGATAAGTTCTGGAAAATTACAAAAGGCGTGATGACCGATTATGAAGTGGATGAGGAATGGCTATCCAAGACCTTCAGTATTCCCATTGTCGGTAAAAAAAAAAGTCAGGTGATTTTACCTAAGTCCATCGAAAACCGAACATTGATAGGGGAAATCAAAAGGGGAAATTTACCTGGGTATCCCGTCGGGGCTTGCTGTGACACACATGATGTTTATGCCACAAGCAGCAACTTTGAGAGCTTGATGCAGAAATATCATAAGGAGCTGTTGAGCCAGTTATGGGCCAATGGGCCCACCATCCCATCGGCGGTCAAAATCATCACACTGGAGAGCTTGGAATTTATCAAAGGGCTTTTTAACGGATGGGGAGACCGCCGTGTATCCATAGACTACAATGCTCCTGACCACTTGGCAATGCAAATGATGGAGTTCAACCTCTTTGAGTTTGCCTCCTCCAAGACAGAGGCACGACTGGCATCCCTGTCACAGCTATTGATCGATAGGGAGGTATTGCAAATACGCTCTTTTGCAGATTTTGAAAAAGAGGCACAGAAAATCACAAAGGAGTTTAACGGGACATATTTGGAAACGGAGTACAACCTCTCTGTATCCGTTGGGCAAAACTCGGCAAACTATCTCAGGTTTATGAGCGAAAAAGATACGGTGACCTCCTTTGTACGCTATCAGACCGTAGGGGACAGCAAGGTACGCAGTGAGCATCAACTATTGGACGGTAAGGTGTTCAATCTTAGTGATACCGATGCTCGTGACCTATGGCCGCCAAATGGGTACAATTGCCGTTGTGAGATGGTACAGCATTTAGGTGACGGTAATACTGTGGTAAGTAGTGGCAGTACGGCCAAGCGATTGCTCGGTGACAGGTTCCCTGGATCACAGTTCGATGTAAACCGTGGGGATTTAAAACAGGTGTTTACCAAAAAGCAGTTTTACAGCGACATCAAAGGGCTGAATAAAAAGCTCAATACCATGGACTTTGAGAGTACTTATAAACTGGAGAGCTGGACGGCATTCAAACAGCGTTTAAAAGCTATCAAACTCGATCAGACCATTACCGGTGACAATGTAAGGGAACTCTTTAGAGCGGACGGCAAACAGGGCAAGCAGGAATTTATGGGCTTTACGGATTACCTAAAGCGTAAAATCATCCTTAAAAAGCGAGTGTTCGACAAGCATACACAGGGAAAATACCTGAACAAATCCGAGCAACGACACCGTATTTTTCCGCACCTAAAAGGAATATTGAGCAATCCTGATGAGATGTGGCTACATACCCACAGCAATACAAACAAGACGTTTCAGGCCCGATACCTGAAATTCTATAAGGATCGGGCCATCATCATTGATACCGCTATAGGTGCCAATAATATGGAGGTATTGACATGGTACGCCATGAAAACCAAAGAAGCGGATATAAGAAAAGGATTATTGATTAAAAAACGAAAGGTCTAAGACATTCCCCCTAAAGGATATTAAGGCTGGTATGTTTCGCATTCAGTGACCATTTAAAGCCTATTAAAGGATTGTATTAAACCTGTTTAGACCACAAATATACAAAAATATGGGTGCAACATCAAAACTGGCATTGTTACTGGAGCTGAAGAACAGGCTCTTCAATAAAAAACTGGTAGAGACCCAACGTAAGTTTAAAAAGGTGTCCAATAAGATGAGGGGCAATATCAAAAACCTCAAATTATCCACGTTGAACGCCTTTAGGGCAATGCGAGCAGAAATACCGCTTTTCGGTAGGGCCGTGGACTTACTTGGCAATCCTTATGCCTTGATCGCTGCCGGTGCCCTGGCTTTGGCCACCATCTTTGGAAAGGGCTACGGAGAGGCCAAACGGTTCAACCATGAGTTTCTACAGATCAAACAGCTCAACCTCGATAAGAGTACCGGTCAGTTAAGCCGTTATAAGGAGAACATACGGGATGCCGCTTTCGAGGTGGGTACCAACCTGCAGGATTCCACCAAGGCATTTTATGACCTACAATCCGCTACAGGGGTGTATGGTGGTGATGCCGTATCGATCTTTAAAAAGGTAGGGCGTTACAGTATTGCCACTGGTGCACAATTGGGAGACAGTATGAACGCCACTACCAAGGCAATGAAGGCCTTTGGACTCGGTGTACGGGATATTGATGCCTTTTTGACCTCGAATGCCAAAACGGTACAGGTCGGTATCACCACCTTTGACGAACTGGCAAAGGTACAGACCGAATACGCAGGCGCAGCATCAGGGGCCGGGCAGTCCGTGGACACGGCAAACAAGATATTCGCAGCCTTTACCTCGATAGCCAAAAACAGTGCCACGGCCGCAACGATGACAAAATCCGCCTTTGAGGGACTGACCCAGGCAAACACGGTCAAAGGGTTGAAGTCCATTGGTATCAGCCTTTATGATGCTGATGGGAATATGAGGAACTTGGGCGATGTACTGACAGAGGTGTCAGGGAAGTTTAAAAAGATGACCCCTCAGCAAATAGATACCCTGATCGCTAAAATTGGAGGGCCTGAAGGTTTGAGAAACTTATTTATAAAGCTAAAGACCGGTGCGGATGATTTCCATAAGACACTCACTGCCTTTGATGCCTCACAATATGATCTGGATGCAGCACTTAAAAATGCTCAAGGTGATGTAACAGTTTTAGGAGATATTGTGAAAAATAGATTTAATACAGCAATGTCTAAACTGGGACAGCTCATATTACCTATGGTAGCAAGGGGCTTAAATCTTATCAATAACATCTTGGTCGGAGCTTACAATGCGTACAATGGCTTTATCAAATGGCTGGACAGTGGTACTGCTGGAGCTGAAGCTTTTAAAATTGCCATGTATGCCATCGGAGGGGCATTGTCAGCACACTTGATTAAGCTTGGACTCATCAATGGGGTGACCTTGGTAACGGTTGGACTTACCAAATTATGGACTGGAGTACAATGGCTTTTAAATGCCGCTCTAACAGCAAACCCTATTGGATTAATTATCGTAGCCATTGGTGCACTGGTCGGAGCGATCATCTATGTGGTCAAAAAGACAGAGGGCTGGGGTAAATCGTGGGTAGCTTTTAAGAATATCGCCAAAGTGGTCTGGTCACAGATGAAAGCAAACTTTTTCTTTTTCGTGGACTCGTTTAAATACGGCGTTGAAAAGCTATGGTTGAAATTTAAGAACATCGGACAGCATATAGTCGGATTTGCACAAAAGGTAAAAGAGGCCGTTAAACTCGCTTGGCAGGGCAATTTTAGTGCCGCCAAGGACAAGATGAAGGAGGAAATTGTCACCGAGGCTGACAAACAGCTCGAAGCCTTGGAAAAGAGGCGCAAGGATCAGGTCAATGCCTTTAAAAAGCAAACCGTTGACAATGCTAAACAGGTCGTTGAGCTGTCCAAGGGCATCAGCCTCAAATGGAAAAAATCGGACTCTAAGCAAACCGATGCTAAAAGTGACGGACTTTTGGCTGATGATGGCTCCGGGACTGGAGCATCCACCGGCGGATCACTGGGACAGACCGCAGGCGGTCAATTGAGCGGTGTAACCGAGAAAGCCTCACAGCCCCGCAGTATTGTGGTCAATATTGATGCGCTTAACAAAGGCGGTATCAATACGCAAAATACGACCCTCTCAAAAATGAGCAAGGAGGAGATTGAGCAGTGGTTTATCGAGACAGGACTTAGAATGGTAAGGGCAATTGAGATGAGCAATGGCTAACCATAATTTTATAAATAGGTTGAACCGTGTTAACAATGTGGTCAGTAGGTTGCCCAACCGTGCGGCCGTGGTCGCCGTCAATTTCAGCAAGGAGCGGTTTGTGCGCAAAAACTGGGTCGATAATTCGAGAGAGGCCTGGCCTAAAAGACGGGCAGGCAGAAAGGGCAGGGGCAGTCTGATGGTGCGCACAGGGAGGCTAAAGCGTTCGATCAGGAAACTACAGGTTACAAATAACCATATCCTGATCGGTACGGACGTGCCCTATGCACAATTGCACAATGAGGGCGGTACCATCAATAAAACGGTAACGGTCAGGGAGCATCAAAGGCGTATTGCACGAGGGCGCAAAGGTGGTCGGGCGACCGTAAAATCGCATAAGAGAAAAATGGATTTAACAGTGCCCAAACGCCAGTTTATCGGTGAGTCTGCCATACTTAGCAGGCGTATTGAACGCATGATTGAAAAAGAATTGAAAAACGCATTGAGATGAAAGTACTCTATAAAAGAATCGTTGGAAGATTAAGCTCCAAGGAGGCTAAGACTGCCTATCAAGAGGCATCGGTGCCAGCATGTAAATTTGTTGACCTGTACAGGGGCCAATACCTAAACTGGGAGGCTTTCGATACTTTTCCATTGCCAGCAGTACTATTTGAGTATCGGATAAACCTTAAGGATAAAACTGTAACGATTACATTACATGTATGCTATGAGCAACCACAGGATACCTCCAGTATCAGTAAAACGATGGACAATGCCTTAAAATATTTTGATTTTATCGAGGTCACAAACGGGCTTATTGACGAGCTGGAGAGCGAGGTAAATGGTAAACTGGAGCTTATTGATGAGGAAATGGTCAAAGATGATGCGATTGTAAACGTGCATTTGCTGACCTACACAGGGCAATACATCGGTAGGAACAAGGAAAAATTTAAGTATACCACTGGAGAGGATATCGATATGGACCCAGGTATTAAGCACCAATTTGATTAATTGCCGGTTAAATAGTATTTAAATGTAAAAAACAACCTTACGGATTTCCGTAAGGTTGTTTTTTCCTTATTTTCAAATCAAAAATTTAGTTGTTCCAGTGTAGAAAATAAAGAGGTTAATTCTTCTACTGAATTGATAATGTCATCGTAGATCTTGTACATCAATTCAGGTTCTTGCTTAACAGGTTGGTATACGTAAACTTTTTTACCTGCGCCTTTCATCCAGCCGGCCTCGGTATTTGCGCTTCTGCCACAAGGCAATACCATAACGCAAACATCTGCCCATTTCATGGCGTTAAAATCTAGGTTAAAGCCTTGTTCGGCCCGTTGGTGTTTTAGGGCCTCTTTGTATTCTTCCGATGTCCAGTCTTCCCAGTTAGGGTCTATTTCAGACCAACTGAATCCTTTGTCGGTCCCGCTCGGGCTTCTAAAGTCGTATACTTCGTGTCCTAGCTCTTTTAATAGTTTTACGACTTCGGGCTGGTACTCGTTGCGCCAGCTACTTGCTACATATATTTTCATAATTTCAAGTGTTTGTTAATTATACTACGGGTTTATTGGTTTTGCTAGTTCTGTTTGTATCGAGTATCCAAACTCATTACGAAGCCTTAACACGTTTTTGGTAAAATAAATATTTTTATAGAACACATAAATAGTCCTCTTTCGTGTATTAAGCTTGTACCCTTCTTTTCTAATTTCTAGGTATAGGTTGTAGCGAATTTGATTTTGTTTTTTTAAAGCTGCTTTAGTTGTCATAGCCGTTATATTTTTTTGTTTATTGTAATTTGTTAAATGCTACCGTAACTATCTTCCCAATAGCGTTGGTTTAGGTAAGTTGCAGGATTTGCTTTCGCCTGGCTTACTTTTCGCTGCAGAAAACCATCGTACTTTTTTATGCCAGCGATCGCGTTCATTTTATCGGACTGGCTTAACCGTTCCCAAGCTCTCTGGGCGACCACTTTTTTAACTTTGTAATTGTAGGTGTTCCAGAACACCCCGAATGTCAGCTCTGGTCTTCCTATGGTCATTTCAAAGTTCTTTATTGCCTTCCATGATCTTATCGAAGCCTCCCTATAAGGAAATCTGATAGGTGTAAAAAGCCATTTTATCTGCCTTTCGTTTAGACGTCCTTCCAGTATTTTAAAGTCCGTCAAATAGCCTTCCAGGTCGTAGCGGAACTCCCAGAGCATGGGCGTGTTCTTTCCTTTTACCGTATATATTGTCCTTGGTGCTTCCATTATCGTAATTGCCTGTGCAGTTCGTTTGCGATATTGTGTATTACCGTTTGCCCGTAACCTTCCGGAAAAACATTTAGGCTCCTACGCAGCAACATTTCAAAAAAATAGGCCTGGTAGTACTCAAATGAAAGGGTATGCCTTTTATCCTTTTTTTGCTCTCCAAACTGCATAGAGACCTGCTTTTTCACAAGCTTTTCGGCCAGTTTTCGGGCCATGCTTATAATGGCCCGGTTTTCCGGTTCGGTTTCGTCCAAAAAGTCCAGATAGCCCCAGACCTGGTTCAATGCTGCAAGTTGCCCGTATGTTATTCTTAGCTTTAAAACGTGGTTCATGACATCCAGTTGGTTTTAAACATATGATCGTTGGCATCTTTATGAAATTCCGATACCGGCATTTGCCCTATATATTTGTTCTGCCGGCTCAACCGTCCTATTTCGGTCATGGGCCTTAGCCTACTGTCAAAGGTTAATTCCGCTACTGCCAAATAGCTATCGTATAACGCGATCAGCTTTTTGTTCTCGCTGTATTTTTCTTTCCAGGTCATGCCTAACATTCCGATCTATAGTTCCATTTTGCACCACAATCAGGGCAATGGTCCACTAGTTCCTCAATGGTAATAGCTCCTCCGGTACATCTTGTTTCTGCATTTGGATGTGTGCATTTATCCTCTATTGTCATTAGAATAGTTTTGTTTGTTGCTTTTCAGTCTCCAAGAGCCTTTTAAGCTCTCGTTTTGCAGGCACTCCCAAATACTCGTCAAATGTGCGCTTACAGATGTGGTACCTAGCCTTTACATGCTTATTGTAGATCTTGGTATTGTTCAGGCCAATCTCCTGGAGCTCTTTGGTAAGCTCCTGGATTTCAATGATGCGTTTGTAATAGTTCTTTTTGTTGTAAGCCATTTGCTAGTTATGTGATATTCGGGGTAGACCATGCTTGTGGCTCCACGCTTTGGTGCCTGCTTTTTTGGCTGATCTCCCGTAATTATCTTCCAATGCCCTAAACTGTTTTATGAGCTTGTCCAGCTCATCAATTTCATACTGGTTTAACTGCTTTTTCAGGATGCTACTGTTTTTCATAAAGCGGTTAAACCTATTCCAGTCATTGGGGTCGTGAATACCTGTTCTTGTAGCAATGGAAAGCACGATACTGCGCTTTTTTTTACATAATATCTCGATATGGGCATCTGTATTGCTGCTAAATTTGAAATCGTTTTGTAGCATGGTGTACAGTTCATCGATTTCAATCGGTAAAAGTCCGGTACTGGACTTTGTACGCCCCCCGGTCCAAGCATAGATAAGCTCATAGCGTTGCCTTCTGTCAAATCCAAGCTTGCCAAAAAGTGTCATCAATCCTTTATGTGTTGCCATATCCCTATGTTTTTGAATAGCACGGTACATCACTGTACCGTGCTGATGCGAATGTGTACACCTGTAACGACCATACTGCTCAGGTTACGTGCAGCTTTGACGGATAAACACTGCATCCCACAGTCTCTTCTAATGGGGGAATATTACCAAAAACCCCAAACCGTTCTGCTACGGAGCTTCAGCCCCAACACATTCAAAATGTCTTTTGTTTGCCTCTCCGGCCTCGAACCGGTCTGCCTGCCAACGATCAGGGGGAGGAATGGTTCAATACGATCTCAATAGGCCGTATTCATATGCGATATGCCATTTTAGCCGCCCCAACACTCTCTTAGGGGGAAGCCCCAACAACAGGGCCGCAAGGGCCACGAGCAACACCGTTGGAAGGAAAACAAGGAAGACCGTGCACTTCAGGGCCATCCATGGTGCCTTGATCAAGTAGCCCAGGATCGTACAGATGGTGTGTAGTACCCTCATAATCAATTACTGTTTTTGTTTTCCATTAATTCAGTGATATAAGTTGCTGCACTTCCAAATATTTGAACAGTCCTTTTATGGTTTCTTTTTGAATGGTGGGTTTTTGCTCTTTTACCTTTATATTGAGCATCCGCAGCAAACTCCAAAAACAAATCTCTTAGCTCTTTTTTTTCGATTAATTTGAAATCAAGTTTTATATTTTCTTGCATCTTTTTTAGTTTAAAATATTATCGATTTTTATAGTGATATTACGTCCTGTAATGCTGTATATCATTTTGTTAGTATCTTGAATTTTGAGATAATCCTCTAACCTTGATATATTGCTGATACCGTCTAATTTTGTCAGGCACATATTCTGTGTGCTGTCTAAATACCTTACGATTTGATTGTACTTGGTTTTAGTGATGTTGTAAGCACTGGGCGCAGCAACAACCTTTGTATGATCGTATTGTGTTTTTAAGCTGTTTACATACCTTTTTACACGTCTCTCCAGCTTTTTAAAAACCAAATAAGCACTTGCATCGGTACCGTGGTCTATTCGCATCCCTGTGCGAACTACATAGCTGTTTAATCTTGATGGATTGTCCAATATGCTTCCCATGGTCAAATACTTGAAAAATTAAGGTCCACATTGTTGTACTTGCCATTCCCATCCTTTGTCCACACCCTAAAGTAGGTACGGCTTTCAGGCCTTCGGATGCTTTCCTCCAATAGCTTTACGGCCTCTTGGAACAGGGCGCTCTTGATTTTGGCCTTATAGCGGATAAGTCCGAAAACCTTACGGGCATCCAGCTTGCCCCTTGACGTTTCAAAGGCATCCAGTACCATTTGTTTGATGAACTGGTCCTTGCTCTCGATATTGGTGTCCAAAAACTGCGTAAATCTCTCTTTGGCGGCCTGAGCGGTCAGGTCATCGAAATCGATACGTTCGTTGATGCTCACCTCGATCTTGATCGTACGGTTAAAGTTGTACCACGTAAAATTGCCCTTTCGGTTTTCAGGGTTTACGCCCTTCTCGGCCATAAAGGCATCATAGGCCTTCTGGCACACTTGGGCCACTTCATTTTTAAAGTCTGCCAAACGCTTGTTCAGGCCCTGGGCCTGTTTGAGCAGTCTATAGCTTTGGCGTTCCATCAAGCGCTCTGCTTTTGTGGTCCTGTTGTAAGGAACGGCCTGGCCACTTTCGTCAAGCCACAATTTGTCCTTTGATGTCTGTGCAATTGTCATTTTATTGTGTTTTTGGATTAATTTTCAATTCGGATTGTTGCATCCTTTGATGCACTTTCTCGGCAATTGGGCCAGCGAGACCGAACACCGGACCCCCTTTGGCACTTAGAAAGACCAATTGCCTCTTTTCAGGGTTGTACCTGTACCGCTTCATAATTACTGTTTTTAAGTTTGATTTTCTCTCTTTTGATGATACGCTTAACACGGCGAGTGTCCTCTACGACATGGATAAACTGGTCGCCGACCTTTTTGGGCCTTGGCCCGCACTCGTCAAAGATGTCCTTATGGAGTTTTTTGTCGGTGATACCATTGGCCTCGCAGATTGCGGCAACATCCGTTTTTGTCGAGCCTATTAGATGGATGTAATTACGTCCGAAACGGCTGTCTATCTCATCATAGCCGTGCTTATTGTAGCGAACGCCCCGCTTGATCTCCGTTTCAAGGTTTTCGGTACCAACAATCACCACGGACATCTCATCCTCAAGCTCGTTGTACAGGTGGATCAGGAATTTAAGGGCCGACGGCTTTAATGAGTTCGCCTGGTCCAGGGCCAGTAACGGTATATGCTCTTTAAGCTCAATAAAGCGGTCAATAGCAACTTGACCAAGCTTGTCAACGCTCATATAGCCCTTTGGTATTTCCAGCCCCAGCTCTTGGATAAGGTTTTCAATAAACTCACGCGCGGCCCACTGGCGGCACTTCAACATATAGTTGAAATCACGGTTGTTAAATCTCATCCAGCCTTTTAGACCCTCTGTTTTCCCTGCACCGGCCCTGTAGGATACCGGCACGAACAGACACTCCCCCTTGGCATCGTTCAATACCTTTTGCATCAAGCGGTAATTGGTAGTTTCAGCAATCTGCCAGTTGGAGAACACGTGACCCGATCTGCTGGCGACCCTGTGCCACATACCATTGCTTATACGTTCCCATTCCCCATTGCGCATCTGACTGATAATGGCAGGGGATGCACCGCATTTATTGGCGAACTTGTTGGCACTGCCAATGCGATGGATCTCGTTTTCGATCGTTGTGACAATCCCTGATTTTTGTAAATTTGTCATAGAATAGAATATTTAAAATTGATTTGTGATAATATTATCGATGTCAATTTCTTGGCTGTGCGCAGTGCCGACATCACTGCCCACGGCCTTTTTTATCGGCCTGTCATCGATGCCGTTCAAAAGTCTTAGTGTCTCCGAGTCTTCGGCAGATCTCTTGTCCGTAAACCGACCCATCATCAAATCCACTTCGTTAGAACCGGCAGATACCTCCTGTAACTCTTTATTTTTACGCTCCTCAATCGCCTTTAAGCGTTGCTTTTCTTTGTTGATCTTGTTATGTTCTGCCTGCGGGCCATAAGGCTGTGGCCTGGTGTAGAGTTCTGCCCCGCCAAGGTGTATGAGCATATTTCCGCTTGGCTTGAACAGGTAGACTTTGTTTAAATCCCCTAAATCATAGCTCAATATCACCCTGTCTTTGTAATGTTCACTATACAGCCCATAATCATTGATGTGATAGATGTAATCAGCTTTTTGTATTTCAATCTTGATTTGACCGTTATGCTTAATTGTGACTTTCTTTTTAAGTCCAAATAGCATTGATATTTGGTGGCCCTCCAACTGTTTTACGTTAGGCTTGTCACTCTCATCGTGCAGCATTTTGGGGGACTTGTCCAAATTGTGGTGCTTTCGTGAGTAAACAGATAGTTTTGTGGTTCTGTAGCGTTCAATAATGGCCTTGGCTTCATTATACGCCTTGGCCAGTCCGTAATCTTCTTTTCGTGCCTCTTTTCGGATTTCCTTTAAGTATTCAGGACTTCTGTGCGCATAAGCTCTGCGGGATTGTATGCCCTCACCATAGTAGTACTTGCTATCAGGCATAAATACAGTTTGCAATGTGCTAAAACCACGCTCAACGTGTGGTTTGCCGGTTGCCTTGTGTGTAATTGTCACTTTTACGCCCAAGGCCTTCATATGGGCAATTAAAGCCTTTACTTCATCGGTATTGTGTCCCGGAAAGCGGTCGGCAACCAGCTCATAAGGTAGATAACCAGTGTTTTCAACTGCCATTTTAATGGCGTTCAATACAGACCATCTGTTCTCTGAATAGTCAAAGCTGTACCCGATCATGTCTCCACTGTGCACGTCCCTGACCGCGATGACGAACAGGAAGCCTTTGGATCTGTCATCCTTCGTATGCTCGACCAAATTGACACGAGTGGCATCTATTTGCCAGCAATCCCCGGCAAATAGGGCGTTTTCCATTGGAATATATCCAGTGTTTTCAAAGGCTTTACGACTTCCCTTACCATAACGGGCTGTATCGGTCAAAAACTTAACTTTTTGCTTTTCAAAGACGTTTTTGCCAAACCATCTAAGGCCCGGGGCTTTTCTGCCCCTGATCTTGCAAAGGTGCTGGATGGTCCTTGCTATATACGCGCCTGAATAATTTTGGGGCATTGCCCTCATCTTGATGGCACAGGCAATGATTTCAGGGTCGTCAAATACCACTCCGTTGGTATTTTTATATCGTGGTAACCGTATGACCTGAGTCACTTCTAAGTTTTCATTGATAATACGGTCAATTTTTTCTTTGAATTTTCTGTAGTTCCTGGGTAAGTAGCGTAAGTCTTTACGTGTAACCGCGGCACATACATCTTTATAAATAGCATTTACTTTTAAATCGGGGTTTTCGTCCATATAGTCCAAAGTGAACTCCAGTACCGCACAGGCCTTTGCCAATGCCGTTCGTTGCTCTGTTGTATGCTCTATGTATGAATTGATAAAATAGTGGTGCCTAGTTTTAATATGCTCAGAGAGCCTGCTGTCGAAATGGGACTCGAACGATGACCTTAATGCCAGGGCATAGTTTCTGACCAAGGTGTCGGCATCGCCAAAGCGGTCACGGTAGGCTGTGGGCTTACGGTTGGGGATGCGATTGAGGTCGTAATAAAAGTCATTCCTTATTTTCGCCCATCGCCAGCTCTTACCGGTATCGGGAAGGATGTTGTGGTGGCGGTGGCACGGGGTGACAGATGTTTTATATTGAGAACGGATTTTCCATAAATACTCATCGCTTAAACCACAAGTTTCATTGACAAGCCTTTGACTTATCCATATAGTCTCAACACCTTTGGTATTGTTTTTTCTGACCACTATGTCACCTCTTTGGAAATTCACCTATGCGGGTTTTGCAGTTTCAGCATCTTTGACCGGTGTCATGAACAACTCCGCGGTCTCCATTATTTTTCTGACGCCTTTTGAGTCTCGGCCATCATGCCTGCCAGCCAATACATCGTTCACATATTTAGTGCTATAACCTGTATGATTGGCGATCAATACCCCAATGCCATGGAAGTAATATGTACCGGCTCTTTTTGATTTTCCCATAATTGTGTAGTTTTGAAAATTATCTTTATTGGGAACAAATATATTAGAAAATTTTCTAAACATAAAATATTTTTAGAAAAATATCTCATAGTGTGTTAGAAAACTATCTGATTTTTAATTGCAAAAGGCTTATGATTACACAGAGAATAAAGGAGTACGTTAATTTTAAAGAACTTACCGTAAGTTCTTTTGAAAGCAGTATAGGTGCTAGTAATGGCATGCTTAGGAGAGCCTTCAAAGAGAAAACCGATATTAAAAGTCAATGGCTTGAAAATATTTTAGAAAACTATCACGACATAAATCCCGTTTGGTTGATTACCGGAAAAGGTGAAATGATTAACCCCAAAAATGCAAAAAACCTTACTCAAAATTATGGTAAGGAAAAGGGTAAGGTTTACGAGAATGAACCAAAAGTGCAAAGTAATGAGGTAATGGAAATGGAACAAACCCCTGTCATTACTAACGGGAACGGTAAAAAAAACGTGTACCTTAAAAAGTTTGCCCTGATGAGCGATGCAAATGTAGAGCATCAGCTTGTACCTTTATATAATATTGAGGCCTCTGCCGGACTTGTGACTTTGTTTGCCGATACTAAAAGTTACGAACCCATTGATTATGTGCAGATACCCAATCTACCGCATTGTGATGGAGGGGTACATGTTACCGGGGACAGCATGTACCCCATCTTAAAGAGTGGGGATATAGTGCTTTACAAACAAATTGAAGATATTGAGAACAACATCTTTTGGGGGGAGATGTACCTTATATCCATCGACATGGACGGTGATGATTTTACTACATTGAAGTATATACAGAAGTCGGATAAAGGAGAGAAATATGTCAAGCTTGTCAGTCATAACCAGCATCACCAGCCCCGTGACTTGGAAATCTCTCGCATCAGGGCTTTGGCCTTTGTAAAGGCATCCGTTCGTATGAACACAATGGGTTAAAAACGCCCATTTTTAATGGGGAAATTAATACCTTTACTGGAACTTGGCTGAAGTCACCACATATAAATTAACATGGGATTATCATAAATGATGATACCAAAACCCGTAAAGCCCCATTTTTATTGCACTTTTGGGTTTACCCCTCATACACTTCTGGACTTGACATATTTGAATTTAAAAATAATTCGTTAATACCAAAATACACATTCGACAGCACTAATAATTTATTAAATGTAAATGGTCATTCAGATTACATGTTCACTTTGGATGTGCCTAAAACGCAAATAAACTTAGTAAGCTTTACGACTGGGGATACAATTGCTACAATAAAAAATCAAGAATACTCACATTATTTCCTTAAAACATATTATGATCCCTTATCAGGTAATATTGGTATATATAACAATGAGGGTAAAAATATGAAGTTCTACAATGTTAAAAATGCCATAGAGAAGCCCTTTTATGAATTTGAATTTGACCGCTTAAATATATTGGCCTTTGACAGTAAAAAAAGACTACTGATAAAAGATGATGAGTACGATGAAAAGATTATAAATCTTGCCAAGCCCAAAAAGAGTATTGCTATTACCCATAATATCTCAAAAATAGCTGAATTTCATCCAACCCAACCTTGGATATTTTATGCTGTCGAAGACTATAAGGGTGTTGGTCTTATGTGCTATGATTATAACCAACAGACAATAATTGGCGGTAGTATTTTACCCGTTGAACGTTACAATAATAGCTATGACTTTGAAATAAATGATATTAACATTAATTATGGAGGCACCAGGTTATTGGTAAAATTAAACAACAATAATATTTATGTATTAGAACTATCGGGAGATAATGTTCAAAAAGTTTTAACCAATTCAAATTTACCAATCACTAAAATTCAACAGCAAGGGGGGGTACTAAGCTTAAATAATAATGTTACCAATCTTTCCAATTTCCAACATGAAGTAGATTTTGAAAAAGGAATTACCAATCTCACCTCTGACGGAATAATTAACTATTCAATTACCAGTAAAGGCTACTCCAATAACTCTCCAACCTATCTTATAAAAACAGCGTTTAATGAAAACTTAAAAACTAAAACTACTGATAGTACTGTTATTGATAGCTCTGGGGTAAATAGATTTGATAGGCCTATTGCAATTTTCGATGATAGATATTTATTTCTTGAAAAAGTCAAGGGATATAATTCTTGGGATAGAATAGATGGTCTCAAGATTTTTGATATTCAAGAAAAAAAAGTTCTTCTAGAAAAAGATGACATATTCATAAAAAATGATTTTAATTCTGATGAAAACACAATTACATTTTATTCCAGAAATCAATTTTATACATGGGACAAAAAAAGACAAAAATTATCGAGTTATAATATAGCATCAAAAAACCACTTTTACATCTCATTTGATGCTCCAGATTTTAGTTGTATTAGGCTAAATGATAGAAGTTTGCTAAAATCCCAACTAACAAATATAGTAAGATATCATCCCAATAATTCTGTGCAAAACGATACTTTAAGTATACCGGATGATTACACACGTGTTATGCTAATGTCTAAATTGAGCGATTCACTTATTTGGACTACAGTTTTCTCAAAATCTTATGGTAAATTCGGAATAGTGCCATTCAATGGAATTGATAAAAAATGGGGTGAGTTCCGCCCATTAAGCTCTAGACCTATCAAGATATTGGTTACGAAATCAAAAGATTTTTTGATTGTTGTTGAATCCAGTGGTGCGGTTCATCTCCGAAATCCGAATAGTGGAGATTTATTAGCAAAGGTCTATCAAAATGGCAATGGAGAAATTATTGGCTTGGACGAAGATGAATATTATTGTAGTTCCAATCCAATGACCAATGTCTATCTTACTCAAATTGGCGGAGAGATATATTATGATAAATTTTTGGATATAGAATTTAACAGGCCTGATATTGTTTTAAAATCTATTGGGAAGTCAGATAATGAAACTGTAACGCTCTATAATAAGGCCTATGAGTTGAGAAAGGAATTTTTTGAATCCATGAATACATCTTCAAATATCAGCGATAGAAGTATGGTGTCCATAGACTATGACAAACAGTCTTTTAATTCGGATAAAAATATGGTCAAAATACATGTAAAAAAACCGCTACAGCGCAATAAAGTCATTAAAACGGTAAATGGGCAAAACATAAAACAAGATGAAGAATCGATAGAGAATATACAAATTCCTGTAGGTTATGGTGAGAATCATATTGAACTGATTCAAAATAACAGTAGGCTTGCCAAGGAGTTAAAAATAAGTTCAAGGTCAAAAACCGCAAATGAGAATTTATTTGTCTACACCATAAGCGTTTCAAAATACCAAAACTCAAATTATAATCTAACGTATGCCACGAAAGACGGAAAAGATCTTATTAAAGCATTTAAAAGACAATCTGACTCCTATAAATCGGTTGTATCTAAAGAATTATATGATGAAGATGTAACCAAAGAAAATATTGAAGCCCTATTAACTCAATTAAATACAGGTATTAATGATAAAGTAGTAATCTTCTTGTCTGGACATGGACTCTTGGATGAAAACGATGATTTTTATTTCGCCACTTACGATATTGATTTTGATAACCCGAAAATTCGTGGAATGGGATTAAAAGACTTTCAAAAACTCCTTTCAAAATTAAACTCGCATAAAAAGTTGTTGCTTATAGATTCCTGTTATTCAGGTTTAGTAGATACAACAGAATCTTCAGATGAAAAAAAATCTGATATTATTGCTGATGACAAACCCGTTCTTAAAGAAAAACAGTTTGCAACCAAAGGCGCTGTTGCTACCTCTATGAAGACCCAAAACCAAACTTCAGCAAAATCAGCTTTTTTATTGATGCAAAATGTTTTTTCAAGCTTTAGTTCAACAACTGGTCTGGAAACAATTACTGCAGCCTCCGGAAATAGTGTTGCTCTAGAATCTTCAAGATGGCAGAATGGATCATTTACTTACACTATTAAACTTGGATTACTAGATTATAAAGCTGATGAGGATTCAAATGGAATTATAAGCGTAAATGAACTTAAAAATTACATTCTTAAAACAGTTCCAATTATTACTGGAGGTTCACAGCAACCAACAAGTAGAGAATCAAATAAGTATTTAAATTGGGACTTATGGTATTGACCATTTCATATGTAACTCTCCCTTTTCTTAGAATATTGTTTTCTATTTTTAAAAACCAAATACTCTAGTTGTGAACTTAGAAATGGACTGATTTTTATTTATTAAATACTTTTTTTAAATCCAAGTAAAGGAGAGAATTTTATCTCGATTTAAGGGCAAGCTAAACTGTCGGGTATGTATTCTCAGTAAATTTATTTTTTTTTGGCCATTTCCGACTCTTCATGCACCGTAAACTTCCAGTTTTCACCTTTTTTTACTAGTTTGGCAGTCCACGTAAAACCATTTTCTTTCATAAAGGGTAAAATACTTTCGTTTTCAAAATCTTCAAAAGTTTTGCTGCGGTTGTATAGGGCAATGGTGTTTTCGACCATTCTATTTTTAAATTCACTATTTGTCATATAGATAGTAACATAAGCTACTTTGGTATTGAAGTTGTTGATGTCAATATCTGGTTTGAATCCAAAATTTTGTTTGCTGAGGATATTTTTAACAGATGAAAGCACTTCTTTGGTGCAATAAGGTTCAAATATGTTCTCTTTTTTTCTATTCATTCCCATTAGAAATGTTATCGCATCATGACGAATTTTATTTCTCTTTTTGAGAGTGGCTTCTCGCTCCACCCTTTCGGTATCCGAAGTTAGTTTTGATGTATCTGTTAGGCAAGAGGGTTCCTTATTTGTGAATGAGTAACGATTCAAAAGTTTTACACGGTAGGTGTAGGTGGCTGCTTGAATTGAAAGTGAAGGGCGCCGATCATCCAGCATGTACTTGTATTTAGTTTTTACTGAGGTGTTTTTATTGCCATGAGTAATACATAAAACAATGGAATCTGGAGGTTTATTTTCTAATGGAAATCCGCGTAAATCAGTATCTAAAATACTTATGTCCCCAGGAAAGATTAACTTTTCACTGGTAAAATCAATTTCCTCTATACGATTATCCAAATAAGCGAAACCTCGTACTTTAACATTGTTTCCTTCTACGTCAGAAAAATTCTTTAGCCTGATTACTGCTGTTCGATGTCTTTCGCTAAAGGCAAAAATATTATCAACCACACTAAGGTTGGCCGACTCAGCTTCTAATGCAACAAGTGCCTGCTTAGGTGCCAAAGTGCCTGTATTTAATTGATTTTGTACCAACCCGGATTCTTTTTTTGGCAAATTAAATATGAAATCCCCTTTGTCCAAACGAGAATCCCTTATCGCACCAAATTGGGGGTTTTGTGCAGAAGAAGTATAATAAGAAACACTATTTCTTAGAAACCACCCCAATTCTTCTTCAGTTAGATATGTGTCCCCGTTATAGTCCGCTTCATTAGAAGTTAAAGCCTTTATAAACTGTCTTCTGAATTCGCTTTTATCGGGAACTGATTCTTTGCCCGTACCACTGCTTATGAAATATCTAATGGGTAGGTCGAAATTGGGAATATTCTTTGGTTCGATTGTTCCTGAACGCGATTCGAAAAGGGATCCGGAAAAACAAGCGTCAAATAAGAACAAAGCGTGTTTCGATTCAACATGTGTCTTTGCATATTCAATAATTTTGGAAAAAGGGAAAGCGTTTTTTTTAAATCTTGCAGGGCTATCGGTTTTGGCTGGATTAGGAGTATTTAAAGGAATTAGATAACCGACATCTTCTTTTAAAACCTTATTGTAAAGTGTGGCCCCATGTCCGGCATAGTAATATAACAAACGATTATTTTCTTGATAGCCATATTTCTCCGCAAAATTTTGTAACACCTCGTCCATCTCTCTGAGGTTTAGATTATAGTGTAACTCAACTTTAAAATTGTGTTGTTCAAGCGCCTTTTTTATTGCCAATATATCTTCTCTTGTCCCAGGTAGTTTATTCCAATTTTCTTCTTTATAATTACTATTAGCTATTAATAGGGCATAACTGTTTTGATATAACGATATGAACTCGTTTGGACTAGTTTTTGCGACTGGTTTAGCACCTCTTTTTTGGGCACTAAGGAGAGTTGTGCCAACAAAAACAACGATAAGTGTGAATTTTGATTCATGCTAATTGGCTTTAGTTCATATCATTTTGGATATAGTGAAAAAAGTGTTAAATAAAAATAATTTTTAGGCTCTGTAATGATGTTAATGCCAGCATTATTGCTTGTTGTATTTCTCATTTCATTTTAACCTTTATTTCTAATACTATAGGGAATTATGCTGTTTTCATTCAAATACAAGGTAAAATTATACACAGAACTTTTTTCTTACCTCAAATTAGAATAAATGATATCACTAGTTGTCTTGGAGTAAAATGGTGGCAGGTAACTAACTATTCGTTGAAATCTTAACTATTTGCAGACACCATAGCTTTCACAAATTCTTTTAGTAACTTCATTTTTACTAAATCCGAGTACTTTCATGTCTTCAATGAATTTTTCATAGCGTAATAGTTCAGTCTCAACTTCTTTATAATTTTTTATCTCAAACCTATTCCATCCAATATTTTTTAAATCAGGATATTCACGGGTGTCCACCGTCCATTCAAATTGGGTCGAACCTTTAAAAATGGACTTTTCTTCATAAAGCTTAATTTGGGTTCCAGAAACACCGATTTTAAAAATTTCTTCTGTGGTTTTGTTCCGAAGGAAAAAGTAATAGAAGTTGGTATTAGCATGTTCCCAAAAGAATCTTAGATTTCGATTGGAGACCATTGCCGAATCTGGTGGCGTAATTAGCAAATCATTACCCCGATAAACCCCAGCCATGACTGACTCTTTAGGTTGTTGTCCTGTAAATTCCTGATAGATGAATTGAAAATAGCGAACGGTCAGATTGTTCAACTTTTTTTTCTTTTCGAGCAAATCAGCAAACCTGCATTTTGCTTCACCTTCATAGGTGTATGCCTGTCCGTCTGCATCAATAGCTGTAATACTTGCTTCATTATCCAAAAGCAAAACATCTTGCTTTTTCAGGATGTCACCTTTTAAAATAACTTCTCTTGTTTTCATATTGATGATATCGCCTTTTGAGCTGAACACAAGTAGTGAGTTGACCCTTTGACCATAAAAGGAAACGGGAACAAAAAGGAAGAGAATTAATCTATAACATAGCTTTTCCATGGCCAGCGTTTTTTAACAAATCGGGTTAAATGAGTATAAAAACAAATCATTTCTAAACCTAATAAAGACAAAATTATTAAGGGGGTAATTTGCAAATGAATGTTTGTCTTTACCAATGCATATGTAAGGTATAATAAGATAATGGTAGCTAAAATTTGTACAATTTTGATGCCAAAATCAAAGGCGAAGGCATTCTTTTTTCCAATTCTCATGCCCAACGCAATTAGGCCCCATGTGCCAATAAACGCAAATAACCAACTAAAAAAATTAGGTACTCGATAAATAAATTGACTAGTGGTGAACATTTCTATGATATTGGCATGAATCACAAGCCCATAAATATCTGGAAAAGACCTTCCGGCAAACTTAGGATTCAAGGGGGAGTAATGTCTGTCCTCCAAAGAAAAATTGTCGCCTAAACTATCACCCATAAACCCAAACAATACAATGGCATTGTACATGGCTGGGATGTTTTTCCGATCCAATAATTCTTCAATGTCAAAACTCAGATAACGATTTTGGTTTCCAAAATAATTAATGGTCAATTCATGGTCATAAAGTTTAGCTATCTTATCCTTATCAAGAAAGCCTGCCTCTAAAGCCACTTTTACTGGAAACGCCAATAAGGTGTTATTTTTAATTGTTTTGGCCCCAGTGAACTGCCGCACAACGGAAGTTTCATCATTTATTGATAAATCCAAATATCCAGAATTTTTCAGGGGAATTTCAAACTTGGGATGATTATCTACTATTCTGTCCCGATCAAAACGAAAGGCAGAGACCAAATTAGGGGTGCTTTTTAATATGGCTTTAAGAATGGAATCACTATTTGGCTCTTTGGCATCTTTAAATATCATATCCAAGCCAATGACTTTTGGGTTTTGCGAAGTAACTGTTTGCAAACCCATAGCTATCTCCAAACGATTGGCATGGCCCACATTCACCAAAATAATCTTGTCCGTTTTGGTAACAGAATCCTGAAGTTTGGAATAATAAATGTCACTATAATTAAAATCCCGAAAGGCATTTTCAATCGGACTTAAAAAATTGGCACTATTCAATAACAAGTAGAAAAAGCCCCCAATCAAAAAAGTTAAAAGGGTACATCCAAGAGCATCACGCCAGAGTAAAAATGAGTTTTGAATTTTCAAATTAAGATTATTTTTTCAGTCGAAATTCTATTCTTCTGTTTTGTGCTCTGCCAGATTTAGTTCTGTTAGTAGCTATTGGCTTGCTTTCTCCATATCCAATACTGGTAAGCCTCGATGCATTAATTCCTCTACCGATAAGGTAATATCTAACTGCCGAGGCTCTTTTTTCAGAGAGTAGTTGATTTGTAGGGCCGTCGCCAATGTTATCAGTATGTCCTTCTACAAAAAAAGCTGTTTCAGGATATTTCTGTAGTATTAAAACGATTTCAAGTATAGAAGAAATACCCTCAGACTTAATATCAGACTTTCCTGTGTTGAACAATATTTTTCTTCCGAAATCTCTTAATTTTTTCAACTCCTCCTCCTTAATTTTCCTTTTTTTTGGAGTATTTGAAGGGCTTGCCGAATTATTGGAATTTTCACTGCTTTCATACGAAAATGTAATTCTATCAGAAGAAGAAAAACCTTCATGTACCATTGGTAATTTAAAAATGAAATCACCTTTGTCTAATCTATTGTTTCTAATCGGGCCTTTCTGAGGATGTTGCTGACCATAACTATAGTTGATAACATTATCCCTTAGAAAAAGACCTAACTCTTCTTCCGTCACAAAACCATCTTGAGTATAATCGGCCCTTGAAGATGTTAATGCTTCAACAAACAATTCTCTAAAAATACTTTTATCCGGAACGGTTTCATTGGGAGAACCACTTGTGATAAAATATCGAATAGGTAATTTTACACTATCTACTATACTTGCCAAATTTTGATTTCCCCCTCTTGCATTGATTAAGGAGCCTGAAAAACAAGCATCGAATAAAAATAAAGCATGCTTTGAATCTATACTTTTGGCATATTCTATTATCCTACTCATTGGTATAGAACTATTTTTAAATTGGGCATCACTGGCAAAAACTGGGTTCTCCGCGTCCACAGGAACCAAATACCCAAATTGTTCCCCATAGGAGCTTTCCAAAGTATATCCATGGCCTGCGAAATAGAACAGAAGCCTATTATTCGCTTGATAACCATAATCCCTGATGAAATTGGAAAATGCATTATCAAGCTCTATTTTATTCAGGTTTTGTTTGGTAAATACAATAAAACCATGCTGTTCAAGTACCTTTTTAATTGCACCTATATCTTTGTTTACGCCTGGAAGATTATCCCAAGATTGGTATAAGCTATTCCCAATGACCAATGCATAACTTCCAGAATAAATTGTTCTAATTTCTATAGCTTTTTCATTTGAGACAATAGGTTTGGCCCCTCTAGATTGCGAGTAAAGTCCAACTGAGAACAATATTGAAATTAGAATTGTCACAAAACAGCAAATGGTTGAATGTACTAATTGAATATTCATTGATAGGGTAAATATGACCCAAAATAGTAAAAACCATTGTTTTCTACAGGAGGTCTTCCTTAAAATTTCCACTTATAGTGATACTTTTTGTTGTTAATATTTTTAGTTTTAAGCAGATACTTTCCTATGAAAAGCTATTTTACATTGTTATTGCTTGTCTTTTGGTCTTTTTGTTTTGGACAGGAGATTAAGTTGGGGTTGCCGTTGGGGCATTCTGGCCATGCAATTCCAGCTGAGTTTTCCCCTGATGGTAAATTGGTTTTGACAGGTTCCGCGGACTCTTCAGCCAAACTTTGGGATTCAGAGACAGGAAAACTAATACACTCACTGGAAGGACACTCAAACATGGTTCATTCTACTACGTTTTCCCCAGACGGAAAAAAGATTGCCACCAGCTCTTGGGATGGTACAGCAAAACTCTGGGACACTGAAACAGGTGAGATTATCTATTCTTACGAAAAACATTCGGACACTCTTTATTTTGTAACCTTTTCTCCCGATGGGAGTAGAATTCTTACCGCATCAAAAGATGGCACAGCCAAACTGTGGAGTGTTTTAGAAGGAAATTTACTTCATTCATTTGACCATCATGGTGAGACTGTATATCGAGCTAAATTTTCGCCAGATGGAAAGAAATCAATTACAGGGTCCTGGGACGGGACTGCAAAGATTTGGGATAATAATTCAGGTAGATTGATAAACACGCTTAAAGACCATGAAGGCCATGTCACTTCTGTTTCATTTTCTCCTAGTGGAAATCATGTCATGACCGCATCTTTAAACGGTTCGGTCAAAATTTGGAAACTTTTAAATGGAATGTTGGAGCATTCTTTTAATGATTATAAAAATAAAACTTGTCGGGCAGTATTTTCGGAAATAGGCAATTACATTTTGATTGCCTCGAGTGGAAAGACAGAAATTAAAAAAATAAACTCAAAAAAAACTATTTCCAGTTTTGTTAGTAACAAAAACAATTGGTACTTCGATGAAAAAGTCTTTTCAAAAGATGGAAAAAAAGTCCTTATAGCAAATTTTCTGGATGAAGCGGAACTGAGAGATGTTAATACTGGAGATTTAATCCATTTGTTGGACTATAAAAGTCATTTATATTCCACCGAATTTTCTCCTGAGGGGAATAAAATTTTAACGTCTCATGCTAATGGTACGGTAAATATTTGGGATGTAAATACCGGACAACTAATCCATTCGCTTGAATCAAAAACTCACGCTATTAAATCAGCTGAATTCAACCAAGATGACAGTAAGATTTTATTGAATATTCAAGGAAGTATGCCTCAAATAATAGACTCCTCAACTGGAAAAGGAAGTTTTATAAGTGACGGGCTGACCACCGCTATGAAATCAATTGATCTTTCTCCTGATGGAAAACACATATTGATTTCTTCCTCGAATTATATGGAAACTTACTCAAGTATATTTGATATTGACTTAAATCGAATTACTAAAAAACTTGAAAACGGTAAGTCTCATAATATCTCCAGATTTTATTCTAACGGCCAGTATTGTTTTACTGGCCATCAAGAAGGGTCAATATCGATTTGGAATGTTCTAACAACTAAACAAATCAAATCTATAAAGGCGCATTCGTCCCATATTGTTTCAATAATTGTGAATCCTAAGGATGAAAGTCTAATAACCAGAGCTCGAGATGATGATTACATCAAGGTATGGGACTCTTCTAATGGCCAGTTGAATTATACTTTTGAGAATTACAGCTCAGCAAGTCCTGGTCTTTCTGCTTCAGGTGAGCAAATCGCCACTGCGGGCCTTGACAATAAAATTAAAATCTGGAATTTAAATAATGGACAATTAATGTGTACTTTGGAGGGCCACGACAAACGAATAACTCGATTGGAGTTTTCACACGACCATAAATACTTGCTTTCCAGTTCTAATGATGCCACTATCTTATGGGATTTAGAATCTAGAATTCAATTGAAGTTGTGGAAGGGATATTATTCTTCGCCCATTATATCACCTGATGGGTCAAAAACATTTTTAGATCACTGGGGTAATTCCATTCTGTTTGATAATAATTCGCAAAAAACCATCACCCTACCTTTTAAAAATAAAAACCCTGTTCGTTTTGCCAAGTTCTCGCCAAATGGAAGAATACTCTTAACCGCATCAAATAAAGGAGATGTAAGTGTTTGGGATTTAAATACTTATGAAAAATTGTTTTCATACTCGAATAACTATTATTTATCACCCAAAACAATGTTTTTTACACCAGATAGCAAAAGCCTTTGGTTTATCAAAGATGGTCATACTCTGAAGAGTATAAACTTCAAAGCAAATAAACTATTAACCTTTCTAGATGGCCACAAATCGGAGATTACAATGGCAAAGTTCGATTTATTGGAGCCAGGATTGATTATAACTAGTGCAGGTAGAGAATTAAAATTTTGGGATTTCGGAATTGAAAAAAGACTAAAGACAAATAATTCTATAGTATGGGATCAAATGTCCAATAAAGGAGATAAAGTCATGGTTACCCAGTTTTTTCGTAGGGACAAAAAATCAAGTGAAATTTCAAAACACGAGGTTAATGTCTTCGATAAAATAACAGGAAATCTTTTAGCCTCGTTTTTAACCAGTGGTTCAAGAGTTAAATCTTTAGGTTTTTCTTCAGACGACGAAACCATTTTGATTGCCAACGATTCGTTGATAGAATCATGGAGCTTGCGGACAAACGAAAAATTGACAACCTTAAAAGGTCACTCAGAGTATGTTACCAATGCAATTTTTTCCAACAACGGAAAATACCTATTAACTTCTGCATTTACCGAAGATCCGGTTCTTTGGGAATTTAAGACTGGTAAAAAAATCCTAAAATTTAAGAACCAGCATGGTTATCATAATTCATCAGTGTTTACCCCAAAGGACCAAACGATTTTAATAGCTAGAAATGAAGAGGGCTTTTTAAGTGAATTGGAAGTTTCTTCAGGCAATTTAATTAAATCGGAAAAAGCACATTCCCTAGGTATAACATCAATTAAATTATCCAATAAAAAAGATAAAATTATTAGTACTTCAAAAGATGGCAGTTTTGTGATTTGGAAATCAGGTGGCGTGCAACAATTGATTCGATTTTTTATGTTTGATGGGGATCCCAATAAATGGCTCCACCTTCACCCAGGCGGCCTTTTTGATGCCTCGCCAGAAGCAATGAAACTCATGTACTATACCTATGGTCTTGAAGTCCTAGAATTCCAACAATTAAAAGAATTATACTGGGAACCTGACCTTTGGCCAAAGGTTATGAACAATGAGCCTTTGCGAGATGTTCCCTCAAAAGAAGAACTCAAAAATTATCTTCCTCCAAAAGTGGAGTACCCTAAGCAATTGGCCAAAAATAGCTATACCATACCCGTTACGGTTACCAAACGGGAAGGCGGTTTGGGCGTAATACGGGTCTATGTCAATGGGGTTGAAATTGCACATGACCTGAACCAACAGGTTGATAGTGCTTTAGCGGTTCAAAAATTGAAGCTCGTTTTGGATCCAAAAAAGGACTTACCTAACGGGAAAAATAGCATAAGCATCATTGCAGAAACAGCAAATGGTAAAGTTACTAGTAATCGGGGAGCAGTACCTGTTAGCAACAACAAAAATTTAGAAGATCCCAGTTTTTATGGAGTTATCATTGGGGTTGGGGATTACCCTGACGGAAATTTTCAAGATTTGGATCTCCAGTTCGCCGAAAAAGATGTGCAAGCCATGGGAAAGGCCTTAAAATTGGCCACTCCTTCATTTTTTAAAAAACGAAGCTTTTACAAGCTAAGCACCCATTCAAAAAAAGTGGATTCCCTACCTAATAAAACCAATATTGAAAAAGTATTCTCGACTATTGCCGAAAAGGCTGGCCCAAATGATGTGGTATGGGTGCATTTTAGTGGCCATGGCAAGGCCATTCCTAGAGATGGTTCTGAGGACAAGGACATTCATTTACTCTTGAATGATTGGGTAAACATTGACATGGATGGGCCGGGTGCTAGAGATTTGATTAAGCAACGTAGTATTTCAGGCGATGAACTTAAGGAAATGCTGAAAAAGATAAAGGCCAATAAGAGAGTGGTGGTCTTGGATGCCTGTGAGGCTGGGAGTTTTTACAACGAAAAAAGTGGAGGCAATACTATCGCCAAATCCTTGGATCGGCTCCGAACAGCTTCCGGAGCGGCGATGATCATGGGGAGTCAGGAAGATCAGGCCAGCTACGAGACCAGCAATTATGAGATGGGTCTGTTGACCTATTCCCTATTGGAAGGTATAAAGAACACGCCACAATCAAGCCCCATCAATTCTTTAAAGATATTGCAGCATGCCGAGGAACGAGTGCAGGATTTGGCTGAAGAATTAGGTGTAAAACAGCAACCAAAAATTATTGGTACCGCTAATTTTCCCTTTGGCAGCTTAGATGAAAAAGCTAACAAAAATTTCCCGAGCTTGCGTGGTAAACCTGTTGTCAAAGAAATTAGATTGACCTCAAAAACTAGAACTACCCGTGACCCATTAGGGTTAACTGATAAGGCGATTCAAGCTATTAAAGACTATGTTGATGGAGAAGATGAATTATTTTCTTATTTCAGCATTGATTCTGGTAATAATGAATATTATACTTTAGCTGGTCATTATACCAAATCTGAAGAAGGCCAACTAATTTTAGAGTTGGATTTATATAATAATCAAAATGATTTCAGTAAGTCATTGATTTTGAATAATAAATTTGATATGAATTTAGTGATTCAAACATTGGAAGATTTACTTGGAAAATAAGTTTAAATAATGACTCGTGTAAATTTACCGAAATTCTATCTCCTTAAAGCGTCATTGTTGTGTCTGATATCTGGTTTGTCTATTGCTAATATCTCACTAGCACAAGAAGTGAAATTGGGATTGCCCTTGGGGCATACTGACGGTATAATTACTGGATATTTTGACAAAACTGGTAAACAAATATTAACGGGTTCAAATGATAAAACTGCACGGTTATGGGATGTGGAAACAGGAAAATTGCTACAAATTTTTAATGGTCATTTTAGTTATGTTTGGTCTGCAATGTTTGATTCTGAATCCAAAATTGTGATTACAAATTCATATGATGGGTCTGCCAAGTTTTGGGATGTAGAATCAGGAGAGCTTTTAAAGTCATTTGATGGTCATGCAGGAAGTGTAGAAACCTCTTGTTTTCGCTCCGAGGAAAATCTATTGCTAACAGGTTCTGCTGATTTTACCGCAAAGCTGTGGGATGTCTCCAGTGGTACTGCTATTCAAACATATAGTGGACATGAAGATGCGGTGGTTGGGGCAGCATTTCACCCTAGCATGGAATTGGTTCTAACAGCCTCAGATGATGGAACTGCCAGAACTTGGAATATCCATAATGGAAAATTGAAAACCACCTTAACTCATAAGGATGCAGTTAATTCTGCAGTTTTTAATAAAAATGGAGATATGATTCTTACTTCTTCATCTGACAGTACGGCGGCTATATGGAACTCAAAAAACGGCAAACTTTTGAAACAATTTTTTGGCCATACAGATAAAGTAATATCCGCGGTATTTGGACCAAATGAAAAAATTTTGTTAACAGCTAGTTATGATAATACCGTAAGAATTTGGGATGTTCGAACTGGCGCACCATTACATGTCTTAGAAGGGCATGATGGAGTTGTGGATTCAGCTATTTTTGATAATAATGGGTCAAGAATTTTAACAGCTTCTTGGGACAAGACCGCCAAATTATGGGATGTGGAAACAGGAACTGAAATTAAGAGTTTCATTGGTCACAAAAGTAGCGTTCGATCCGCGATATTTTCGCCTAATGAAAATAACATTTTAACCGTTTCATCGGACAAATCGGCAAGAGTTTGGGATGTTTCAAGTGGTAATTGTCTTAGAAGTTTTAAAGGTTATACGGGTGAAGTAAACTCTGCTGAGTTTGATGCTACAGGGCAAAGCTTTGTTTCCTCATATGCTGATAAAACAGCCAGAGTATGGAATACGATAGATGGCAAGTTGAATGCTGTTCTTGAAGGCCATAGAGGCAATGTTTCCGGAGCCAAATTTAGTTCTGGCGGCAATTATATTTTAACGTCTTCATGGGATGGCTCCTCAAAGCTTTGGAATTCAAAGACAGGAGAAATATTGAAATTCTTAGGCAGTCATAACAGAGCAATCACATCTGCAATATTTGGGCCTGATGATTTAACTATTTTAACATCTTCTTGGGATAAAACAGCAAAGCTGTGGGATGTTGAAACTTCTAACTTATTGCAAACTTTTAAAGGTCATTCCGATTGGGTATGGAGTATTGATATGGATATGGATGGAAAAAAAATCGCTACTGCTTCTTCAGATGATACTGCAAAAATTTGGGATTTAGAAACAGGAGACTGTAACTTTACTTATTTAGGCCATAAGTCCGCCGTTCGATTTGTAAGATTTCTTGACAAAGGGAAAATCATTTCATCTTCTGCTGATAAAAAGATAAAGATTTGGGATGTAAAAACTGGTGAAACACTTAAAACATTTATAGGTCATAAAGGAAGGGTTAATGACGTAATAGTCAGTCAAAATGGTAATTACATTTTAAGTGCTTCAGATGATAATTATGTTAGATTGTGGAGCTTGGAGTCTGCCAAAGAGTTAAGAAGAATAGGTGGGCATTTTGATGAAATCAATTCTATAGTTTTTCATCCAAAAGATAATACAATTATGACTGCTTCAAAAGATGGAAGCATCAAAATATTCAGCTTGGATAAGGAAGAAACTACGATACGTCATTTTATTTTTGAGGATAATCCTGAAAAGTGGCTCCACCTTCATCCAACTGGTCTGTTTGATGCTTCACCCGAAGCCATGAAATTGATGTACTGGACCAAGGGTTCGGAAATCATTGAATTTGAACAGTTGAAAGAGCGCTATTGGCTTCCGGGCTTATGGAAAAAGGTAATGGCAGGTGAAATCTTACCCGATGTACGTGATATGGACGAGTACCAGTTGACCCCTGAAGTTGAATTGGGTAAAATAGTTGAGGGAAAATTACCTATTCACCTTACAAAGCGAGAAGGTGGCTATGGTAAGGTTTCTGTTTTCTTAAATGGCAAACGTATTATTGATGATGTCCGAGGAAGTGAGTTTGATAACACCGAAGAAAGACAGACGTTATACCTAAAAGTTGATGATCATCCCTATTTAGTTGATGGGGATAACGAAATTGGGGTCAAGGCTTCAGGAAAAGATGAATATTTTGGTCAGGGCCGCGGAGCAAAAGCGATTTTGACAGTAGATAAAGATGAGGTGCCCGAACCACAATTTTTTGGAGTAATCCTTGGTGTTAGTGAATATGCAAATGCTGAAATCAACCTCAAATATCCCGCTCAAGATGCCACTTCAATATACAAAGCTGTAGAGAAAGGGGCGTCAAACTTGTTCGAAGAAAAACGTACCTTTATGTACAAACTTACATCAGATGAAGGGCTAAAACCGACCAAAAGAAATATTGAGAATACTTTTAAAGAAATTGCAGAAAAGGCCAATGCCGAAGACATCATTTTTATCTACATGGCAGGGCATGGCATTACTTGGGGAGGCCTACAAGGGGACTTTCATTATTTGACCTTAGAGGCTACTTCAGCCAATAAAGAGGTATACAACGATAAGGCCATCCGGGATACAAGAACGGTTTCCACAAAAGATTTAAAGAATTGGTTAAAAGACATTGCAGCACAAAAACGGGTTGTGGTCATTGACGCCTGTGGTTCGGGCAAAGCGGTAGAGAATATAAAGTTAGCCCGCAATGATGACCCCTCTAAGAAAAAGGCTTTAGATAGAATGGCTGATGACGCAGGGACTTCGATAATTTCGGGAAGTGCGGCCGATGCAGTCAGTTATGAGTCCAGTCGTTTTGGTCAGGGTTTACTGACCTATACCATTTTACAAGGGATACGTGGAGCTCAGCAGTTAGAAGACAACAAATTGGTAGACATTATTCCAATTATGAGCTTTGCGGAAAAAGAGGTGCCAAAATTGGCGGAGTCATTGGGGGGTATTCAACAACCAGATATTTTTTTGGAGAGTGGAGCGGTTTACATCGGTATTTTAGACAAAGAGGAACGGAAAGAGATTCCCCTCGCCAAACCAAAGGAAGTGTTTGTACGGTCATCTTTCCTTTCCAGCGACAGTTTTGATGACAAGTTGAGTTTGACTGAATTGGTAGATAAAGAACTATCTACAATTTCTGCGATTGGTGTAGATGCGGACTTGGTTTTTTTTGATACACCAGACTTTCCTGATTCGTGCAAGTTGAGCGGTATTTACAAGCAAACTAAAGATGGCCTTGAATTGCAGATGAAACAAAAGTGTGGGGATTCTGAACTAAAAAGCACCATTAAAGCTAATGATACTGAAATGTTAGTGGAGCAGATAATGGACTTTTTAAAATACTAGTTTTTAAAGTTAAAAATCAGTTTTAATAATGCGCATTCAAATCCTCTTTTTTTTCTTTTTTTTTCTTGCGTCAGAGGCTTCAGGGCAACAAGTAGAGATTGATGAAAATTCACTTGAATTTCAAGAGATTTTAAGCTTATATAACGAAGCTAGTGAATTCAAAGCAAAACTAAATTTTGATAAAGCCATAAATACTTACCAAAGGGCATTGGAACGTTTTAAAAATTTGTACGGTACAAACCATCAATATTATGGTACGTTTTTATCAATGATTGCAGGTATATATCAAGATATGGGCGATTACAAAAAAGCCTTGCCCTTACAACTGAAAGCACTTGAAAGCACTAAAAAAACTGCAGGAGAGGCCCATGCTGAATATGGAATTAATATGAATAATTTGGCTGATTTGTATAACTCAATGGGTGAATATCAAAAAGCACTACCTCTGTATTTGGAGGTTTTGAAAAATTTTGATAAAAACTTTGGTCAAAACCACCCAAATTATGGAGCAATTTTAAACAATTTAGGTCAATTATACACTCAGATGGGCCAATATGATGAAGCCTTGCCTATAAGTTTAGACGCCTTACGACACGCCGAAAAATTCCTTGGTAAGAATCACACAGATTATGGAAATAGATTGAATAATTTGGCAACACTTTATTACGACATGGGAGAATTTCAAAAAGCTTTACCGTTAAGTCTTGAAGCTCTCGAGAATACAGAACAGAATCTGGGAAAAAACCATCCCGATTACGGGATTCGATTGAACAATCTGGCTCAATTATATAAGGTTATGGGCAAATTTGAAAAAGCTCGACCTTTATATTTTGAGGCTTTGGAAAATGCCGAGAATTCACTTGGAAAAAACCATCCCGATTATGGTAATCGGTTGAATAATTTGGGCGATTTATTTCGTCAGCTTGGGAATTATGAAAAAGCTTTGCCTTTTTTCATAGAGGCAGTGAAAAATACCAAAAACTCACTTGGACGCAGCCATCCCTATTATGGAATTCGAATAAAAACTTTGGCACAAACATATACCGCTATCGGAGAATATAAGACAGCATTACCATTGTATTTAGAAGCTTTGAAGGTTGTTCAGAACTCAGTTGGGAGAGACCATCCATTCTATGGGACAGTTTTAAATAGTCTCGCTGATTTTTATCGTAAAATAGGACATTTTAAAAATGCACTGTCATTATATAGAAAATCAATGACTAATACAGAAAGAATTCTTGGTAAGAACCACCCGGACTACGGGATTGTTCTTAGTAATTTGGCCTTATTATATCGTGAAATGGGAGACTATAATAAAGCTTTGTCTCTATTTTTAAGGGCTAAAGAAAATGTTGAAACCACCCTTAGTAAAAATCATCCAAACTATGTAACAATTTTATCCAATTTGTCCCAGTCTTATAAATCCATGGGGGATTTTGAAAGAGCTTTAGAGTTGTCATTAAAAGTTAAAAATGAGACTGAAATGTTGTTGGGGAGGGACCATCCGCTCTATGGACTTCGATTAAACGATTTAGCTATTCTTTTTTTGGAAACTGGCAGAAATCAAAAAGCTTTGCAATTAAGTATTGAAGCTCTTGAGAATATGGAACATAACCTAGGAAAAAACCATCCCGACTATGGACAAGTCTTAGTGAATATTGCAATTGTATATGAAAGGTTGGGCGATTATGGAAAAGCTTTTACAACGTTAAAGGAGTACAATAAAATCACTCAACTTCAAATTGCAAGAAACTTTAGTTATCAAACAGCTAAAGAAAAAGAAAGTTTTTTTGAAAATAATATTGGCAAATACAACTTTAAAGTTTTTTCCAACTTTAATTATATCTCAGATTCGAAATACAAACAGGCTTCAACCATAGCAATGAACAATATTTTGACCAGAAAAGGCATTTTATTGAACTCATCTAAAAATATCTTGGAAGAGTTAAGTTCCCTTGGTCAAGTTGGCATTGATAAAAAGGTAAACGAATTTCGTGGCAATATGAGCTTTATGCAAAGCCAGGAACAACTTCCAATGGCCAAACGTTCCAAGGATTTTGAGGAACGCCGATCGCAATTGGAGGTTTTAGAACGTGAGTTGGTTAATCTTCATGACGAGCATTTTGGTGAGGAAATGAATTATGTCCGGGACTTTAAGGATATTAAATTAGAAGAAGAAGACCTTGCGATAGAATTTACCTATTTTGATGTGTACAACAAACAATGGACTGACAGTACCATGTATGTGGCGTACTTATATAAAAAGGGCTGGGAGGCGCCCAAGGCGATTAACCTTTTTGAAGCAGGGCAGTTAGAAAAATACCTTGTGAATGCCAGTTCGCCAAACCAATTGTACAATATCAGGGGCGCGAAGGCGGTTTCCTCAGGCACCATGGTTTCCGATAGTATCTACAAGTTGGTATGGGAGCCCTTGGAAGAACATACCCAAAACATTTCAAAGATTTACTACTCCCCAGATGGGCTTTTGCACAAAATAGCGTTTGATGCCCTGCCGAATAAGGAAGGCGAGTTATTAGGCTCAGGTCATGACCTGAGCCGAATGGGTAATACTGCTGATGTGAACATGTATCCAATACAACCGAATCTAAATGATGTGCTCTTGATAGGAGGTGTGGAATACGCCTACGAAGGAGATACTATCGATTCAGAAGGCGATAGGGGATTCAGTGTTCTTGAGAGCGAACAGCTATTGGGCAGCTGGGAGAACAAAAACCGCAATACCAGAGAAGGCATCTGGAACTATCTTCCAGGCACTCAAAAGGAAGTAGAGGACATCAAATCCCTGTTGCCAGCAAGCAAGATATGGAGCGGTAAGACGGCCACCGAGACATCCTTCAAGGCATTGAGTGGCAATAGCCCCTCGGTCCTCCATATTGCGACCCATGGATATTTCTTCCCTGATCTAGAGAATAAGAAAGAAGACCGTCTGTTGAGACAAGGGAAGCCTTATGTACATGCTGAGAACCCACTATTACGTTCGGGCCTGATACTGGCTAATGCTAACTATGCGTGGCAGAACGGCAATAATCCGCATGAAGATGAAGATGGTATATTGACTGCATTGGAAATTTCGAATCTCGACCTCAGAAACACTGACATCGTTATCTTATCGGCCTGTGAGACAGGCTTGGGCGACATCCCTAGTTCTGAGGGAGTCTATGGTCTTCAAAGAGCTTTCAAGATGGCGGGGGTTGACACCATAATAATGACCCTTTGGGAGGTTCCGGATAAGGAAACCGCTGAGTTTATGAAGTTGTTTTATAGAAATTTGAAAAAACGAAACAATCCCAAAGATGCTTTTAAAGAGGCCCAAACAACAATGATGCAAAAGTATCGGGAAGAACCCGAGAAATGGGGTGCTTTTGTTTATTTGGAGTAAGTAATAGACTAAATCGTAAACGAAGAATACAATGTTTATGTAGTTAAAAAATAGATTGTATAAAGACTAGAACCTAGATTTTAAATGGCTTTGTTTACTGAGGTTTCCATGCCTTTGCATTTTTGTGCTCTCCGAATAGGACACCTAATTATTTTAGGTATTGTGGAATCCTGTCAATTAAAATGTGTATTGGGGCTTACCTAAGCTGTGCAATAAAAATAGTTTTTTATTGCTGTTGTTTAATCCTATTGTGAGTTGGAACTAAAGAAACGGATTTAAATAAATCCTTTTTTTCGAGCCACATCCAATAATTCCTTTGTGCTTCCATCCGGAACCCCAAGCAAAGATTTTATCCGTTTCTTTCTACGTTCAATGGTTGGCATTGACAAAGGAATATGCGAAGGCAAATCTTTCATTTTATGTCCTTGGGAAAGGTGGTACAGTATTTTTCTGTTCCATGAGTCAACATAAATTTTTTCAAAATCATCAGGGCTTAACAGAGTCCTAATTTTCTCGCTATAAAAATTCTTGTTCTGTAGTACTCTGCTCACAGCATGGTTCAATGTTTTAGGGTCAATATCTGATTTTATCAAAAAGCCTTCGGGTTTCAAGGTTCTAAAAATATTGGAAATACGTTGGATTTCATTCAATCCAGTGTGTACAATGATTTTTGTCTTGGGAAATCTTTTCTTAATCAATAATCCAAGGTCTTCACCACTTGTGACCGTTCTATCCTTGGAGGCGGGAAGGCTGATGTCCAAAAGGACAATGTCAAAAAAGTTACCTTCCAACTCATCCATTTTTAAGAGTACCTCATCACAACTATGAGCGCCATCAAACTCCAGAGAAGTCGGAATTTCAAGATTTTCCAATAAGATTTTGTAACCCTTTACGGTAATAGGGTGATCGTCAATGATTAAAATTTGGGACATTTTCTTCATTTTTTAAATAACACATTTCCAAACGAATAATTCTGACTAATGTTTTGTTAAAAAGATGTTTTGTATATGAACGTTTAATTCTTGTATACTAAATATGGCAATCTCGAACGCTGTAAGAATTTCGGAACTGTATGTCCATTGTTTGGATTGACTATTTCAAACTGTAGATTATTCTTACGGAATGATGGAATACCCATCACTCCCCACTCGATAAACAATTAGACGTAACCAACCAAGGGCTGGTTGTATGTCGACAAAAACTGCAATTCATCGAGCAAAAAGTATTTCGTGGGATTTTTTCAACACTTCATCGAAATCGGTTTTGTTGAAGAAAATTGGATTGGACAGATTTGTTGGGAACATTTTTAATGATCAAAACCAAACCAAAAACAATGAATCATATTAAACAAATGCATGGAATAAAATTCTTTGAACAATAACTGTTCTTTGTTTTTATTTCCATTAGAGCTGGCGTGTATCCCTCCATCGCAAACTTATTCTTTTAACATAATTACCAAACAAGACTATTGATGAATAGAGTAGTATTTCTATGCCTATTGCTAATATGTGCATTCTCAACCCAAATGCAAGCACAAAGGAACGGCCGTTTGGATACCGACGGCGACGGTGTAATTGACAAAAGAGATGTTGATGACGATAATGACGGAATCTTTGATCGTTACGAGAACCGGGTCAGAAAAATCCCCATGAAGAATTGGGTAAACCGTGTAAACGTTAGTGCTTGGCGCAATGATATTTTCTTTCGACGCGGAGATTTGGGGTGGAACAATTCAGTAAACTCCCAACCCTTTACTTCGTTTGGATTTATAAAGAACTATGCGGTTTCATTCAATGCGAAGGTTTCTACAAAGGCCATAGTGGGATTTGGAATCGAAGAGAATGGGATAGGCAGGGATGACGTTGATTACGGATTTTTATTTGATGGAGGCCGATTTAGCATATATGCCAACGGTTCATCTATTTCCAATGAAAAATACTATAGGTTCAACGACAAGTTCAAAATTGTATATGAACGGGATGAGCTGAAGTTCTTTAAAAATGACAGGCTCATCAAAACCATTGACGTTGGTGAAAATATAGGTTTTTATCTGGATACTTCTTTTAAAGGGGCTTATGGATATTACCGAAAGGCCATCTTTTCAAAATTCCAGATTTTTTCCTCTTTTGGCAACCGTGATCTGGATGGTGATGGCATTATCAATAGTAAGGATTTGGACAGCGATGGAGATGGATGCAACGATGTGCTGGAGGCTGGTTTTGAAGATCCTGACAATGATGGTATTCTAGGGGAAGGCGTTCCTGTGGTCAATCGATGGGGTAAAGTGATATCCTGTGATGGGTATTGGGATGTGAACGATGACTATTTGGATCCCACGACCCAACCCTGTGATACAAATGTTGAGGGTATCACTATCAATACCAAAAGCCTTCCCAGTTCAGAATTCGAGATAATTTTTGGGGACATAACGATAGATAATTTGATCAGTGGTACTGAGGAAAGCGAAGTGTTTGTTGAGACCGGTCCTGCCAATGGAGAGGACATCATACTCTTGATAAATGTTTTGGGAACTACAACAAAGGCGCCCCTGAACCTTAGAATAACTAAAAATCAAGAGCAATTTCAAATCGAGGTATTCCAAAATGGCGTTTGGCTTTTGTTGAGTGAAGAGTTTTATACTATTAGCGGGGATACCATATCCTTTACGACTGAGGGTTCTGATACTATTTCCCCATTTATACTGAATCTGGTGAACGGAGTGGAATACGACCGATTGAACCCCTTGGAATTCAAACTTGTGGAAGTGTTGAGTGTGGAAGGGGGCAATCTGGAAATCTCCGGACCGGACAATTTTTCGATAAGCATTGCACCGGATATTCCCAATAACAATTTTGTATGGGATGGAACACAAGCGCAGCCTGGACTGTACAAGTTCAAGATTCGGATACAAGAGAAAATATTCAACGGACAATTCCTGATACTTTGAGACATGAAAGAAAAGATACTATTTAGCGTGGCCGGAGCTCTGGCCATAATAGCAATTTGGCTCCTATTTAGCTTCTCAAAAACAGATGGTAATGTCGTCGTGGTTGATTCACAAAGGGTTTTGGAAGAATATCAAGGCTTTTTGGAAGCTAAGGACTCTTATGAGGTAAAGATCAATGACCTGAACAAAAGTTTTAATGAAAAACGGAAAGTGTTCGAATCCAAGACCAAGGAGTATGAAATTTTGGAAAGCTCACTATCTGGTACCGAGAAGTCAAAAAAACGAGCCGATCTGGCCGTTATGCAGCAAGAATTAATGAAGCTCGGTACTGCCATAGAAGGTCAAACAACCGAGGAGGAGTCCAAGTTGTTGGAAGGTGTGTATAACAAGATCAATGATTTCGTCCAACGCTATGGCAAGAAAAAAGGCTATGCCGCCATACTGGGCGCCAATGGGCAAGGAAATGTAATGTATGTGGATGGAAAAATTGACATAACCCAAGAAGTGATCAACGCATTAAATAAGGAATATGTCGAAGGGGTTCAGTAAAATTCTTATGGTCATGACTATTGGAGCTTTAGCGTTCAGTAGTTGCACCAGGTCAATCGGCTCGGAAACAGCTTTTTTGAAATGGCTTGACAATCCAAAAAATGGACTGGTAAAAAAGGCATCTGCCAATGGTTTTTCATTCTCCTTAAAATTCCTGCCCTCTGAATATGTGGCTTATACCGAATTGAAAAAGGGAAATGATGAAAAGGGTTGGAACGAGTTGTTGCACGATTTTGAAAGTTCGATGTCCATATTGTTTTCCATAGAACATGATATGCACGGTATCGATGCCACTAATTACGATGTCCAGAACATGGCCGCTTATAAGGAGCGCATCAACGAACTGAACTTTGACCTAAAGCAGCACCTTTTTATCAAAGGGTCAGAAGGGAAAAAAATAAGGCCGGTACTTACAACTTTTGAGAATAACTATGAGATAGGAGGCAAAAAAACTTTCTATGTGGTATTTCCGAAAACCGATGAGGAGCAATGGAAAACAGAATCCCTAGATATTGTTTTTGACGACCCTTTTTTGGATACGGGCATTAGCCATTTTGTGTTCAAAAAACAACATATAGACCAAATACCCACACTTGAATTTATAAACTGATACGATATGATCTCTATCTGCAGAAAACACATTAAGGCAGCGGCATATGTACTATTGTTCGATATGGCTTTGACCATAGTGGTACCTTCCACAAATGCGATATATGCTTTGACCTCAGGTCCGACCACACCGGAATTCACAAGCTTTGAACCAGTGGCGACGACCAATTTGGTGGATCCATTATCTGGGAATTTCACCTATAATCTTCCAGTGATTCAAGTTCCCGGTCCGGATGGCGGGGGCTATGCCATGTCCCTTTCCTATCACAGTGGTACCTCGCCGGAAGAAGAGGCCTCTTGGGTAGGCCATGGTTGGACGTTGAACCCAGGTGCTATTAACAGAAATGTAAGGGGATTGCCCGATGAGTACAATGATACTCCCATCGATGTGTATAACAAGACTCGGCCTAATTGGACTTTAAGTGGATCTGAAAAATTAAATCTTGAGGTTTTTAGTAAATCGCAAAAAGCAGAAGCTGGTTTGAAAGGCCAAGATCCAGTATCCGGAACAGGTTTAGGGGCAGTCAACCTTAGCAAGTTTGTCCGGTTTAATAATTATCAAGGGGTAGCAAAAACTTCATCAATAGGGCTTTCCAATGGTTATGGTAGTCTTTCGATGAACCGTTCCGTAACAGGGATTACCTTTAGTGCAACGGTAAATCCATTGGCGATATTTAGAGAACCAGCAGAAATAAAAGAAAAAGGGTTAAAAACAAATAAGGATAAAGGCTTTTTTAGATTTAATAAAAACGCTTTAAAGTTTGATAAAAATGCTCAAGCATCAACGCTAAACGCAGGGCAGAATACCATATTGGGGACATTAAGTCCTTTTAGAACCTTTACCGATCAGGGTGTTACGACCTCACTATCCAAATTACGTGGATACAATTTCAATGTAAGTTTCGGGGCGCAGGTCAATCCCGCAGTGGCCCCCATTGGTATTGAAGGTGGACTAACAGGGACCTTTGGATTGACTGTAACCAAAGAAAAAGAATCCGTGCCAACTTATGGATATTTAAATACACCTTCCGGTATTGGCAACTATCGGTCCGATTATTTTACGGAAAAAGCACAGTCCTTTGATCGTAGGGACTACTTTATCGGAATTCCATTTTCAACCCCCGATAACTATATGTTGACCGGGGAAGGGCTTTCCGGTGGTTTCCGACCCTATCGAAAAAGTGTGGGGCACTATTTCCCTGAAATGATTGACGGGGATGAGAACAAACGTCGGACCTATGGGATAGGTATTGAAGGGATGTTCGGGACCAATATCGGTGTAGGGGTAAATTTGGCCTTTGGCAATACCAAGTCAAAAATCAAGGATTGGGCTAGGGATGGCAATACCAACGCAGGTGGCTTTTCATTCAACGATTCAGCCAATGATAATTTATATCGTTTCTACGGCGATATGGGAGGTAAGATGGCGTATGGCAATAATGACTTGGCCAAAGCGGATTTGACCGCTTCACCAAATTTTCCCGGCATCACAACGGTATTTCCAACCTTAACATCGGAACAGATTACAGATTTGGATGAAACCCAAGCAAAACATGCCTCGTATATCGAAAAGGAGAGTTCTGGTTTCAGTATCCATAACGAGGCGGGCTTGAAATATACCTATGATGTGGATATGAAAGTCAAAAATACGGCCAACCTCTCCATAGATGTAAATGACAATGACAATATTGAAGAGAACTATCTCGCATTCAAGCAATTGTTTTTGGATAACAATTTTGATGTGGACCAGTGCCTTCACAACGTGGTCGTGGGCGATGTTAAAAAAGAAGGCTATGCCGCTACCTCGCTTCTGACCAGTATAACCACTTCAGATTATATTGATTTGGGAGCCTCTGGGCCTGATGAAGGGGATTTTGGGGGATGGACCAAGTTTGAATATCACAAAAAGTATGGAGATGCAAATGACGAGGGTAATTCAAATTGGTATCGATGGAGAATTCCCTACAATGGATTGTTCTATTCAAAAAATTCAATTTCGGATATTAAGGATGATACGGGTTTTGTGACCACTGGTGAAAAGGAAATCTATTTGTTGAAAAAGGTGGAGACCAAGACCCATGTGGCCTACTTTGTGACCAACAAATCTACCCCAGACCGTTTTGGTGTGGACGGATCAAATGATCAGGCCCGTTTTTTACAGGGTACCGGTGCGGATCGGTTTGATGGGTTGGCTGCTTCCGTTCTTACCACTGAAGATCCATCGGCCAATAGTGCAAGTGCTAAAAATACTGTTGATCAATTGGAGTACCTTGAAAAAGTGGTGTTGTTTGCCAAGGATAGACCAGAAATCCCTTTGCAGACGACAAACTTCAAGTATGATTATTCTTTGGTGGGAAACCTTCCGAATAATACCAATGGCAATTTTCCCAACAGCTCGACAACCGGGAATAGCGGCAAGCTGACCTTAAGAAAAGTATGGTCTGAGTTCGAAGGCGTCGTGGGAGCCCGTATCAGTTCGTATAAATTTGATTACCGTTACAAGGACAGAGCGGATTATCCCGATTATCTGGTTTCGGAACGACCAGAACTGGCCAGTTTCTTTTCATTGAGTGATCGTTATTCGGTCAATGCGCAAAACCCGGATTATGGCCCACATTTACTCGATGCCTGGGGTGCCAACCAATACAATGGTAGGGAAAGGCATTTGAACTTGATCAAATGGCCCTATCAAGGTGAAATCCCGGATAATGCTTTTGATCCGGCTGCATGGCAGTTGAAACAGGTGACCCTGCCATCGGGAGGACAAATTTTGGTGGAATACGAGAGCAAGGATTATTCCTATGTACAGGACCGCAATGTGATGGCCTTGGTGAAACTTTCGGATACCAATGACAATTATGATGCTCCGACCTATACCCTTGATTTGACGGACATAGGGTATGATCCTGTGGAAGATGCCGATAAGATTCAAGACCTCCATCAATATTTAAGAACATACTTTTTGGAAGAATATGATGATACGGCGATACCGGTAAATGGAGGGTTGGCCAATATATTGGGCAAGGATTTGGGCAATCTCAAAGTGGACAAGCGGATATACTTCAAATTATTGTACGCACTTGAGGGAACTTTTGCTGGTATTGAAAATTGCAAATCAGAATATGTTACCGGTTATGCCAAAGTGTTGGATGTACAGTATGATTCTGGCAATAACCAGATAGCCATCCAATTGGACGGTTCCAATGACGGGAAAAACTTGGTGGGGGTTGGTCTTTTTGACGACCCTGTGGAAGATCAAGGGTATCGTCTGACGCCCAGACAGGCTTGTTATGATTACTATACCACACAGCGATGGGGGAAATTCACTGCTGGCTGTGAATCAAATATAGAGCGAAGATATGAACGGCGTATCAATGAATTGGCGGGTTGTGAAGGCCCATTGGTCAATAATATTGGAGAAGCTGTTGCCATTGCGGAGTTTACCGTTGCAGGTATCGGAGTCGTTTCTGGGCTATCGGTGAATTCTAGATATCCTGAGAAATCGGAGGTATGTATGGCGCTCAACCCGGAACTGTCCTATTTGAAAATACCCATTAACAAAGCCAAACGTGGCGATGGCATCCGTGTCAAAAGGGTTCTGATGTTCGATAAGGGAATTGAGGATGGGGATGCCGCCATCTATGGTCAAGAGTACACCTATGAATTGGAAGATGGCCGTAGCAGTGGTGTTGCCACCAACGAACCCAATGAGATGCGTGAGGAAAATGCCCTTGTTGGCTTTTTGCCCAAGGACGATCAATCCTGGTTGAACCGCTTGATTTCTGGGAAGGACATGGAACAATCGGAAGGGCCCATAGGGGAATCCCTACTTCCTTCCCCTTCTGTAAAGCATGCTCGAGTAGTGGTCGAAAATATCCATAAAGGGAGGACAGGGTCTGGTTATACGGTCTATGAATTCTTTACCTGCAGGGATTATCCCTTTGACAAACTATATGATTATTCCCAAAATGGTAATGGGGCTGCCGATCAATTTGATATAGGGGCCGCACAACCAGCTAGAGGGGTTGACTATTCCGTGCTTCAGGACAATAGTTACGATGATAAACTTCGTATTCCAACACCTAACTTTAGTTATAGTGTTGATAAGGCATGGGCCTCCCAGGGATTTCGATTCATTATGAATTCCATGGATGGAAAGCCCAAATCGGTACGGACCTATGGCGGGGATTATACCATGGGGAATACCAGCTATATTTCCTCAGGACAGGATTTTTACTACTACGAACCTGGAGAGAAGGTTCCCATGATGCAGGGGGATGGCACCTATTATTGGGATACCCCGGGAAAGGAAATGGATATTACCATGGAGAAATTCCAGTTACAGAACCAAAACTTGGATTTCAATTTTGAAATCGATGTCAGTGTTGGTCTGGTATTTCCACCGCCCATATTTGTGTCCGGATGGTTACAGTTCAGTTTTAGTGAACAAAAACTGAGCAAATATGCCATATCCAAGGTCATCAAATATCCCGCAATCCAAAAAAAGGTGGTTTCCTATAGTGACAATATTGCGTCCGAAACAGAACATCTGGCTTTCGATAATGCTACGGGAAGACCTTTGTTGACCAGGACCTTTGATGCGTATCACAACATCCCTCTGGCGGGAACGACGGATGTGCATGATGGATCGATCTACAGTTTGAACCTTCCTGCGCATTGGAACTATGCGCAGATGGGTAGAAAATCCGAAAATTCCAATTATACCAACCAATTGTTGGCAAGTTCAGGACAGGTAGTGACCTATGGTTCGGGGGCCAACCCATTGAACCCCACGAATGGGGATGTAGGTACTTGGGACATCAAGACCGATAGGGTCATCTCGTCCGGAGCCAACACATTCAATACGTTGGCTGGAATCACTACTTGGATGGATGGCAACATCAATGCCATTTATAATTCTGCCGGGGCGACCCCTGAATTGGAAAGGATATGGCGTCTGCACCAGAGTTATGTGTACAAGGGCGAGACCAAAAAATCCTCCAATAGGGATACCCAGTTGGGTAAGATATATGAAGGTGGAGTACTTGAGGACTATACTCTTTTTGACTATACCATAGGGGCCAATCAAGACGAACGCTGGGTAAAACTGAGCGAGGTCACCAAATATTCGCCAAATGGCAATGCTTTGGAAGAACAAGATGTCCTAGGGGTTTACAGTGCATCAAAATTTGGATATGATTTTACACAACCCATAATGATCGGGCAAAATGCACGATATGATGAAATTTATTTTGAGCACTTTGAGGACAAGCAAGGGAGCAGTATTCCCAATATAGCCCAAGGTGTGGCCCATTCAGGCAGGTATTCCCAAGAAATTACATCTGGTGCCTCCATTGTTTCCAATGTGATTGCACAGGATTTGTTGAGCACCACAGGTGGATGGCTCAAGTTTTGGACGAGGTCCCAAGATGTATTGGACAGCCCGATTATTACCGTACTTGGAACAGATTACAGTCCAGAATTGGTAGCCAAGACAGGGGAGTGGACACTTTATAGGGTCTTTATCGATGCAGCATCACTGCCTCTTGGGCAACAAGTGAACATGATATTGAGCTTTGGCAACCCTATTGCCCATATCGATGATATCAAATTCAATCCAAAAGAATCACAAACGACCTGTTTTGTTTATGATGTGAAGTCTTTGCGGTTGATTACCCTTTTCGATGACCAGCATTTTGGTCTGTATTATCAATACAACAATGAAGGCCAGTTGGTAAGAAAACTCATTGAAACGGAAAGAGGATTGAAAACCATTACAGAAACCCAATACAATACACCCCGTGAAAACCGCAATAATCTTTAGGATACAAATCGTCATTTTAGCATTGTTTCCCATAATGGGATGGAGCCATGGCCCCAGCTGTAATGTCATGGACTGCAAGGAAAAACTAATGTCCTATTTGAATAGGATGGAATCCATGAGCGCCCCAAAAAATGGGCAGGTTTACCATGTGAGGTACAGCATGGAAACTAAGTTCAGCTCGAATAGCGGGGTGGAGTCCAAAACAACGGATACCGAGGTGTTCACAACGGCCAACAAAATAGCTGTCTATGATAGCAACATGAGTGTCTTTGGGGACGAAAAAGACATCTTTGTGGTACTTCCGGAACATGGAAAAATCTATTGGAACAATTCAGACCCAAGGATTTTCAATGATATCAATACGTACAGGAAATTTCTTGAAATACAACGCACTTTATTGGATTCGGCCGAAACTGTTGATTGCGTTCATAAAGACAATGGACTGACATTGATAACCGTGATTCCGAACGCAGATTTTGCCAAACGGACAAAGTTGGTGCAACAAAAGATCACATATGATCCAAAAAAGGATAAGATCGTCAGTGTTGAGAACGGCTACAATGGCCAAAGCAAGATCAAAAAGCAGCGGATTACCTATGAAAAAATGGACTTTGACAGTCCAAAAGAAATTATTTCCCCGGTTGCGGCCCTGTTCAAAGGACACCAGCTAAAACCTGCCTATAAAGGATTTGAAATCATCGATAACAGAAAAAATTGACACTATGCGGATACAGAACTTTTTTGCCAAGCTAATAGCAATAGGCTGTTTTATCGCCACACAGCATATACAAGCCCAGGAATTGGGAGTTCGATCGGATCATACGATGATAGCGGTCCCTTCCAGTGGAAATACGACAACAGGAAGCTTGAATTTCACGACCCCGTGCTCTGATTTTTATGTGAAGGGTGGAAAAACATGGGTCAAGATCGATTTGGGACAACAATATGGTTTTGGTAGCGGAACTGCTGGACTGCTCTTCGATATCAACGTCAATCTCGATTTAACCTTGGTCACTTCAGGAGGCACCAATCCGACCATTAATTTTGATGTAAACTTGGATAACCAAAACCCGGAAGGGTTGGTTTATTTGGATTTGGAGCAGTATCTGGATCGTACAAATCCAGCTACGGGACTTTCCTATTTGTCCGAATCGATAAGCAGTGTCACTGCGACCATAAATTCTGCCTCAGATGGTCTAGGAACCATTGATGTACAGGCCAATATGGGGATTGGACTTTACTATGAATTGAGTTATGGCATCGATGTAGCCAATAATGTAGTGAATTTGGTATCCAATACCGTAACGCCAAACGGCAAGGTGGTTTCCTTTGAATGGACGGATACCTGCGAAGCTCCCAATTACGAATTTCAATTGCTCCGTCTGTTCAATAAGGACGAGACCTTGGTTTCCGATGAGCGACAAATTGGAACAACAGTGGATTGGAGCAAGGCATTGAACTTTCATACGTTTAGTTCCAGTAACCAAATTTCCCTTACCATTGGTGAGGGGCAGGGGTTCTATGTGTGGCGGGTGCGTCCCATAGGTACTTTCTATGACAATGGATCAGGGAACAACAAGAACTGGGGAGTATGGAACACATCTGCCTATGACGCGGGCAGTTATGAATTCAACGACCCAACAGGGACTGTGGAAGCTTTCTTTTTTGAGGACCCCGATGACAATACCAATTACCAGTATAGTAGGGTGTTTACAGAAGGAAACAAGGTAAGTGAGCAAGCAACCTATGCCACTACCCTGAACCAAGTAAAACAAACCCAGCGCTACTTTCCCTCAAAGGATTATAAAATTGTGTCGCAAACAGTTTTGGACCATTCGGGCAGGCCGACTTTGACAACATTGCCCGTTCCCATAGAAGGGGAACGTATTGATAGGTACAGGAACAATTTTGTTACTACAAACGGTGAGCTTTACCGGGCCAAGCATTTTGATGAGGTATCCAATTATGGACAGCCATCCACCATTGATGCAACGGGTGCCTTTGCGTATTATTCAAGCTTGAACACGGATAAACGGATACCAAATTCAGAAGGATACCCCTATACAAGGGTCATTTTTAGCAATGATGGTACAGACAGGGTCGTTGAACAATCCGGAGTGGGCAAGACCCATATGTTGGGCGATCAAGCCATTGGACAGGGACGTACGGTAAGAACTTTGTATGGCACTCCGACCGAAGAGGAATTGGTGGCACTTTTTGGAGATGAGGCCCCAGATCCCGAACAAGTGGCCAAGGTCATTACGATTGATCCAAACAACACCAAATCCGTAGCTTATATCACCAAGGAAGGGAATACGATCGCTACAGGACTGACTTTCAGTGAGGATGACACTGTGTTGGATAAGATCACTACAGGTCCCACTGTTTCCGGGATAAATGATAAAATCACAAATAATACGGCAACGGAAAAAGGTTTCAAGGCTTCCAAGCGAATTACCATTCTGCAGGATGCCACGGATTTGAACATCGGTTATACGATTGACAAACCAGTTTTGGAGGGACTCTGCAATAACCTTGAAATTGATGTGGATTATAAACTTCACATACAAATATTCAATGCGGACACTGGTACAATGGTTCAAGAATTTACAGAAGAGAGCATTGGCGATCTATCCACTGACCCTACGAACCAAAAGATCATAGTGGATTTTGGATCCGTCAATTTGGACACAGGAACGTATTATGTGCAAAAGACCTTGGAACCTGTGGATGACTTTACGGCAAAATTGGTGGCCAATCAAGAGAACACCAAGAAACTTATCGAACCTTATTTTGCATGGTTGGTCAGTGCTCTGGACGAAATTGATTGTGAAGAGGAGATGCAGTACCTGTACAACGATATTTTCTTCTATGGACAGATACTCGCCAACCAGAATTTGGTAGCCAGTTTGGATACCGACAATATTTTGAATTTTGACTGCACAGATTGTTCAACCATAGCCTATCAATTCAAAAGAAAGGACAGCGCTGATCTTGAAGCCACAGATGAATTTTTAGATTTTTACGAACAGAATCCCGGACTGTATGGCGTAGAGATTATTTATTTTGATGGGAACAATCTGGTGCCCATTGATTATGCCCAGACATCTAGTCTAGGGGATATCAAACCCATCGAAGTACGGTTTACGACGCCCTGCTGTGAGTTTAATATCCCTATAGTATTTACGCCTCCATTTAGAAAACCCTCGCCTGAAGCATTGGAGGCCTATACGGCCGATGCAACGGCAGTTGGTCAACTGAATGGTTCGACCAACTATTTTGATACACCATCAAATGCGATCAATCCCAACAACGAATTTTTAACGGATACTGCCTCGAATTTCACCTATCAGGACAACGGAAGTGGAAGCATCACGATTACCAATAGGAATGCTTATCCCATGGATTTTGAAGGCTATGCCATTTCCATGCTGTATGAATGCAAGACATTGACGGATACTAACTATACCAGAAACATGGCAGCCGATGAAATTTACAACGCCATGCGGGGCTGGCACAGGCCTGGATTATTGAACCAAATGGTCTACCATATGGCTACCGACGATTATGGTGCAAATGGATGTGCGAATAGAGCCGATGGATCGGATCCCAATGACCCACCAACATTTGTTGGTGGTACGCCCAATCCCAATATTGGAAAGTATAATATTTGCGATATTCCCGAAGCTCCTGTCCGTTTGAACGGCGCACAATATTCTGTCAATGAATTGGCGGAATGTTGGGAGCCATTGGTCATTGAATTGGTGAACAAAATTTGCGTTAATCCATACACTGCGGATATCGATCAGGATAGCAACGTGGCCAATAATGTGGATGATCAGAATAAAGATGCGGTCAATGATGCCGTAAAAAATATAAAGAGTTGGATTATCCGTTGGATTTCAAGGGGCAAGATCAAGCGGAAATTACGCAAAAAAAATGCCAGCACCACGGATGATATCAGGGACGAAGTGGAGAAATTGGACAATAACTTGGTCAAGACCTTTTTGGATTGTACAGGCTATGTCTTTGCCGATATTTTGGATCCGGATACACCCTCCAACAATTTTGCGGAATTTGATAATGATTTTGACACGGACATCAATGATGGGGAATACAATAAGGAGCGTCTTTTAAATGGAGGCAATGGTGCTGATTGGGCATTTTTCTCCATTGATCAAAACGTTGCGGCTGGAACCTATGTACAACCACCATCAGACCCGGCGATAGAGACAACAGGAATTTTAAGGGATATCTTTCCCAATATCCAAGATCCCGTATATGCCTTCAAGTACTATGCATATAAGAACGGAACCTTTCCAAGCTTGGAAGTGGAGACCTGTTATCGGGATCCCAATATTTGTTTTGACGAAAATGGGAACCCTATCCCTTGTTGTGGCGGGACGCTACAAGATCCCGTACCCTGTAACTTCTGTGGGATAGGGTATATCACTTGCCCGTACGATAAAAGTAGTTGGAGTTGTGACCAACGGTTCACCTTTTACGATATGATCAAAAACTATGATGAAGTATTGACTCCTGACGGTGTGGTCATCAGTTGCGAAAACTACTATGAGGCTACCGAATATGTTGTCAACCCTGATTTTGAAAAACTATTGGATGAAGATGGTGGAAATACAGGGGATTTTGTACTGCAGTATTTGAATCCGGACATACCGTTGGATGCCTTTGTGGATTTGCCATATCTATCTCGAGACCTGATCGATACGTATGTTTCCAATAAGACATTTGAACAATTGCAATCGGAAGGCGGACCTGTGGAAATGAATGATATCAATGGGGATGCCCAGACTACTGGGGTAAGTATCATTGAAAATGATGCTTATGCCATGATGGAGGAATGTAGCTCTAATTGTGACCAACGTAGGGATGAGTTTCGAGAAGAACTTATACGGGCATTTTCTGATCGTTGTTATGAGATTGGGGAATGTAAGATTGACCCCAATGATAACATTATCCCCTATGAGGACATTGAATTGATGGTCGATCAGATTGTGGCCCAATGTAAATCACAGTGTACCATAAGCTCCTTTGCATGTTCTGATGAACCTTGTCGTTTACCTACCAAATCTCCTTTGGAATTTGGTGGCAGTCCTGAGGCCAGCAATGATTTCAATACCTCCTATATTGATTTTGGGGTAAGTGGTCCGATTGTCACTGGCATATCCAATCGTGAGAACCAGACCCTTAGGGTCATCGATACCAACTCGGCGACCATTGTGGATACGGGGGAGGGCGCTTTGGTACAGAACGTATCGGCCACAGGGGCCTTTGAAAAGTACGATTATGGTTCCGATCCTTCCATATGGGACGTCCGTCGATCATTGACCTATGCCGAATTTACACGTTGGACACAGGCCATGGAATGGGACATTGTCCTGGATATACCTAGCAAATGTGATGAATTTGGGAACTACAATGTGTCATTGACCTATGATTCCAATGGTCTTCCCATTGAACCTGTGTACCTGTTCAATGAAGAAACAGGACTGTATGATATACAACAAAGTTTTTCCATTGCACCCAGTCCATATGTGACCAAGGACAATCCGACAGGGCCAGGTGACACTTTTGTGGAACGAGATCAGTACATAAAGAACAATACAACACCTGCTTCGCCCAATGATCCTGCATTGAACGAACCGGTAAACTCACCAGCAGTGGGTATAAAAGTAGAAATAGATAACAACTAACCGTATGACCATGAAAAAAACAATAGCCACCATTATTCTTTTGATTGCTTTCATAGGGGTTTCCCATGCACAGGAAGGCACATTGTTCGATTATCAGATCCAAAAACTGGACTCTGTGAATTATGAAATGCAGTTTCAGTTGTTCAATACGGCCAATGTCCAGTTCATAGAGATCAAATTCTTGGAAAAGGGCAATGAACTGGCAATGAACGTCGCTTCCCTCAACCAGAAAAAGGACGGAAAGTTCTACCTGTCCTGTGATGGGGATGAAAAAATGGTGTCCCCGGGAGAGATGACAATGAACTTTACCCATGATTTTGGGATGCTCCAAGAGCATTCGGTGATGGTAAGGTTGCTGGACAAAGATTTTAACCTGATTGACTCCTACCAAAAGGTCATTGAATACTAAAAACACTCAAGATGCGAAATATTTACCTCCTTATAAGCCTGTTTTTGACATCTTTTTTTGCAGCTGCACAATCGGATGTGAACCTTTTGGTGGAAACCAATGCCTCGGCATCATTGAACCTCTGTGGTGATTCGGAAATCTTAACGGTGACCATCACCAATTCCTCCTCTGCGGCGGCTACGAACATTCGTTTTGAATCGGATTTGCCAGTTGGTATATCCGTGACGGCATCACAATACACCAATATAGGGTCCTTGGATTTTCCAATCTTTCAGATACCTGACATACCGGCAAGTTCGGTAGCAAGTTTTACTTACGAGATTTCAGGAAATTGCGAGCTGTTGGATGAATTTGAAAGCACCTTCGGTGATGATACCGAATTTGACGTCAGTAATGAAAACACGGTGCGGTACAGCCTGGACAATGGCCCTGAAATCAGTTTTACGGGAAATTCAGAGTCCTATAATATCCGTTTTGCAGAACTGGAAGTAAAGGTTGCTGATGATGATGTGAACCAGTTTACGGGCATTCTGGAAAAAGATGCGGATGGAACGGTCTTTACTCGTGAGATAGAGGTGCGCAATTCCGGACTTGGGAGGTTGTCCGAATACACCTTTTACTTGGATGTGGACAATAGGATTGTATTTTCTGAGCTGTCTTTGGACGGGCAGGTTTTGACTCCCACTTCTACGGGGGTATCACCAACTGATCCTAATGTCAATAGATACACCTATACCTTCTCAGACTTTTCATCCATTGGAAATGGGAATGCTTTTTTTGAGCAGGATGAGGTTATGACATTTACCGATAAGGTATCCATGTTATTTGGAACCTGTGAATCTGCATTGGAGACCAACTACAAGGTAAATTGGGGATGTAATGCCACCGTTTGTAACGATGGGGATCAAGAAGCTACCTCAATTGCCTTTTTGAGTTTTGTGCCGGGAAGGCCTAATCTGAATAACCCATCATCTCGAATACAATTAATCAACATGGATAGTGGTGATTTTTGTGGTGATGATGTTCGGGTAAGGTATACATTTACAAATGGAGGGTCAGGATCAACTAATGAAGAATCCGATGCTGCATTTGATGTCCTCTTAAGGACAGGAATACAATCTTTTATCACAGCATCATTTTCCATTAATGGGACTACATTGACTGATGATAATCCAACCACTACTTTTGAATCCATATTCAATGGGAACCCACTTTTTGCAACAGATATTGATGGACCTGGTGGATTGGAAGATTTGGATAATGATGGGTTCTATGATGATTTGGCCGTAGGGAATCAACTATCTGTTGATGTTGATATTAATGCAACCTGGGATGATACTTTGACTACCAGAACCTTTATTTCATTGGTTTCACTTTTCCCATATTATGACAGTAACGAATGTGACCCTTCCCGTTACGGAGGAAGCTCGCTATCAGTTTCTATGTCCTTTAACCAACTGTCCGCTCCGTCCATGGAGGTGCCTCAAGAAATGGCTACCAATCAATCGGAGACATTTACTTACAGAGTTAACAGACGTGACTTGGGTTCAAGTCCAACAGGAGTTTTGAATTTTGGCAACTTCTTTTCGGATTTCACCGTGCCTGAAGGTTACGTTGTGAATGAAATACGATGGAATTCCACAGTTGGTTCTGGAAGTACACAGATTCTGAATGTCCAAGACCTTGGGAATAACAGGTATAGGGCTTTTGGGGGAGAAGAAAGGGGAAGTTATGAATTGGATGTAACAGTAGAATGTGCTGATGGAGTGTCAGAATTTGGTGCGGTAGATTGGAAAATGTACTTAGATATTTGCCCAAACCCTAGTTTAGATGAATTGTATACCGTAGTTGATTTAAGTCAACCCATTTTTACAGCATACGAATCCTGTAATCCAGGTGGAGGAGGCACGGGTAATGGATGTGCTTTCGCTACCGATTCATTCAATATTGATAGGAATACCTTTGGTTATCTTATGCCTACAGTTGCAAGACAGGGGTTGCTTTACTATACCCACAATGAAATCCTTACTGCCCCAAGAGCAGATGAAAACACACCTGGTATAGAATTAAACGCTGCCTATCCTTTGGATGAAGTAATGGTTGAGGCGGAAGGGAAAATACTTGCGTCGACAACACCTGAATCATATGATAGGCTTTATTTTGAATTTGGATTTTATTTGCCTGAAGGATACAGTGGGGAATTATTGAAACACTTAACATCAAATCAAACAGGTACGATAACTATAGATGGCAACTCAATACCTTTGACTACAGCACCCTCGATTTCAATTGATGCCACTAACAGGGTTACCTATACCTACGAGATTTCTATGAATTTCGATAATTCGGTTGAAAAAATAATTAGCGTCTCTGATTTACTATTGCAGATTGAAGAGCTATCCAACCTAGGAGCGATTGGTTTTGGCATAAGAAACCTTTCTATATTCCGTGCGAATTTTTATGGAAGAAAAGTGAGTGGTAGCATAGGTTGCAGTACAGGGAGTAAGGGATCCGAATTTGCACTATATACACCACGAACTGGTGCTTCTGCAGGGACTGGGCAAGTCGGTAACTGTACGGGAGAGGTGAATGATGCAATTATATCTATTACTTCAGCTACAGGTGGTGATGATTTTCCAAATGAATATAGACCGGTTATTTCTTTCCAATCTTTTGTGGCCATGCCACCTGATGGTTATCGTTATGATCCTGCAGGTAGTTTTCTTGTCACTCTGAATACAAATTTTCCAATTACTTTTTCTGAAGACCCAGTATCCAATGAAATAGCATTTCAGTTTAATGAGGTACCCATATTAGAAGCTAGGCAGCGATCATACTCATCGTTCTTTAGGCAAAAATTGGTGCCAATTTGTGACGATAATTTTCAAAGACTTCCATTTGCCACAGCAATACTAAATAACAGGGAATTCCAATATATTAATCTATTCAACGATGAGCCACCAATTGTTTCCACACGCGAATATAAGCGTTTGGATATCGACCTTCCATTCTCCATAGAACCCAACACCACACAGGAAGGTTTTGAACGTTCAGTCTCTTGGCCAGTATTGTTTTGTCATGAAGGTGGTACTAGCCAATCCCTTACATCTCCTTGGATTGCTTTGGAATTAAAAGAAACGGACGATAGAACACAGTTGCAAGGTGCTACGGACGAGGCTGGCAATGAATTGGAAGTAGTATTTTATGGAGGGACTACTCCAGAAACGGCAAGGGGAATGTTGGTGAAGATAGACAATATTATTAGTAATACCTGTGTGACAATTTTCCCAAGGGTCACATATATCAACTGTGAAAATGATGCTGTTCAAAACATTGATTTGATTTCCAGTATTGCTTGCGAAACCCATCCGTTGGATGGTCTGGATTCGACAACTTTGGCTGCTATCGGATCTATCAAAGATGATGGAGTTCTCTCCTGCCAATACCGATTGGATGAACAAGAGGTAACACTTCGGTACAAAACAGGGGACTTGACTTGGGAAGTCAATCGTTTGGAAGATCAGGTAGACCTTTGTGAAGCACTGACTTATGAGGTCAAGGTATTGAGTTCAAAATTTGCCAATGTCTATGACACGGAACTGACCGTAACCCTACCGCAAGGCATTACTCCTGAAGATATTGCCAATATCCAATATCAATATGACGGCGTGACCGGATTGGTGAACGTGGCCAATTTTATTGAGGACAATACCGGGGCATCGGACAATTTTAAAATTAAGGTCTCTGAACTGGTCACCGATTTGTTGGTGGCTGCAGGGACGGCTGGGATAGAAGCAGGGGACAACACCATTCCAGGCTCCCGATTACAGGGAAAGAATGAGATTACCTTCAATATCAACCTGATAGCAGATTGTACCATGGATCCTGGGATTCCAGTACGCTTTGATCTGGATGGGGTAACCAATTGTAACGACAACATCAATTTGTTGTTCAACCGATTGTTCCCCATCAATGGAGTGGTATTGCCTGATTTGGCAGTGGATGTAATGGCCAGTGACTTTTTGGTATGCAGTACGCAGAACCAAGTGGACATTAACCTATCAAATAATGACCCGAATCCTGATGTGGCACAGCAAGAAATTAGATTGACCTTGCCGAACGGGGTAACCTATGGCGGAGTGGCTAATGGTTCGCCAGCTCCAGTTCAGAACGGTAATGTGTTGACATGGGATATCAATGACATCAATACCAATAGAACACAGACGTTCAGTATTTTCACCAATCTAACCGATTTAAATGTACTGTCCTTTGATTATGCCGTGGATGTGGTGCAAAACGGACAAGCTACCTGTGTTACGGATGCCTTGGCATGTGATTTACAGGTGACCACAGCACAAGATACCGACAACGCCGCTCAGATTACCTTGCCACAGGTGACCATAAACCCAATTACTAGCACCCCAGTATGTGAAGGAACACCGATTACTGTAGCTGTTGAACTGGTAGGGGTGACCGATTACTCAGAATATGTGTTTAACTGGAATATTGCACCGACCTCACAGAACAACAACCAATTTACCTTTACGTTGTTCAACGCTGCCCAATTGCAGGTCAGTGTATCTCCGGTGGGCAACAATAGCCCAACTTGTGCCGGAACGGCTAATTTGGATGTGGAAATATATCCGGGGGCCACAATTAACATGAGCCTGATAGAGGGAGTGACCTGTGCTGGAGAATCTGATGCCAGCATATCAATGGCCATTTTTGGAGAACAGGGAACAGGGTTTACAGAACAGCAACCTTTTGAAATCATAAGTGCATCCCCATTGGGAACGGTGACGATTGGTCAAATGGTCAATGATGGAGAATCCATAACCGTGGAAAACCTACCACAAGGGCCGTTTACCATCAATTTTAAGGACAATTATGGCTGTACGTTTGAGCGAACCTTGAACGTTCCAACCATTGGAAACCCGATAACAAATTTCTGTACAACATTATTGCCCTGTGGTGTGGCATCTGGTGATGTTACCATGGGCTTTGATATGGCCGATTTGCACAGTGTGCTAAATAGCACGGCATACAATGCCGTGGTGACCGATAACCAAACGGGAACCGCAATTTTGAATTTTACAGGAAATTTCCCCGATACACAGTCTCGTGTATTGACCAATGTGGCGCCAAATGCCACCTATACGCTGGAAGTAAGTGCGGACAATGGTTGCGTGTACGCCAGGTCATTTGTTATCGACACCTATCAGGTGACGGTCAGTCAACCTGCTAACCAAGAGCTTTGTTTTGCCAACGAGACCAAGGACATTGTTGTGAACATCAATGATAACATCCCAACGTGTTCCGCTTTTTCAGTGCCTAATTATGAGGCCTTATTTGGAGTTTATGATACGGATGTCGAAGGCAATCCTTTTATCGGTACCCCTCAGACCATTAGTGGGCTCTCTAATCAATTGGATTTGAACGGTCTTGGAGAGGGTAATTATAAAATTATTATCAGACCGGAAAATGCCTCTGGTTATCCAGATGATATTTCGGCTTGTTATGTGGAAAGAACCTTTAGCATTACATCAAGTGCCACCTTCTCGGCTTCTTTGAACACCATTGATCCATTGTGTGCCGGTGAGGCATCCGGTAGTGCCGAAGTGGTTATCAATGGTGGTACGGGTACCTTTAGTTATGAATGGACAAACCAGAGTGGCCAAGTGGTATCCACGGGGTACCGAGCTACTGGATTGGCAGCAGGGGATTATCAAGTTACAGTGACCAATGCAAAGGGATGTGATGTTCCGGTGCCATTGACCTTTACATTGACGGATCCAGATACATTGGAAGCACCATTTATTGAGGATGTACAGACCGCTTGTGAGGCCATAGCCGGTAGTGGTGGTCCCGCGGCATCTGGCTATACATCGGGAACGGCACCCTATACCTTTAGGTGGTATGAAATTTTGACAACGACCGATTTTGAAGGCATTGAAGTGACCAGCGAATCTTTTGTGTACCAAGAAATAGTACCCGATGGAGGTACGTCCACCTATGTGGGTATCACTGCTGGTGACTATAAAGTTATGATCACCGATGCCAATGGCTGTACCGCAGAAAGTTTGGTAACTGCTGTGACCCAGCCCGAGGTAGCTAGACAATACAACATCAACCTGTCTTGGAGTTCCAAAGTGATTCAGGAAAATGAAAATCCAAATCCAAGAACCTTTGAAGTAGATCCCATAGGGCCATCAAACTATAGGTTGGCACTTGCAACACAGATAGAACGCTGTATTGCGGAGACCCAAGAGGTATCCAGAGCCAATGTGGCCAGTTTCCTAAAGGATATTGAACAGGTAAAGGATACGGTAAGCTTAGCCTATACCAGCAACAGTGAGGTATACCACTATACACTTTACTACTACGATAGAGCGGGTAATCTGGTACGTACGGTACCTCCAGCTGGAGTGAATTTGGCCGTTGATGGCGATGGAAACGTGGCAAGGGTAGCTACCGATCACACCTACGTCACAGGTTATGATTACAACAGTATTTCGCAATTGGGCGGCCAGAATACACCTGATGGCGGCACAACGAACTTCCTGTACAACGATATTGGACAGCTGCTCTATTCGCAGAATGAACGCCAAATTGCGGATAATACCTTTTCATACAGTATTTATGATAAATTGGGCCGTATCATCGAGGCCGGGGAGGCCCAATTGGCCGGAAAAGTATTCCCGACCGATTTCTTTGTGAACGGACAGGCTGATGAAACTGTGGCACAGGCCATTCCATTGGCCGAGAAGGTGGAGTACATACAAACCACCTTTAATGACCAGACCTCTATCACCTACCAAGGTGAGGAACAGCGGTTCTTGCGTAATCGGGTGAGTCAAATCTTTAATCTGGACAAGAACGGTCAGGAGAGTTATACATACTACAGTTATGACCCCCATGGCAATGTAGAATGGATCGTACAAAACTTACCGTCCATTGGACAGACTACGGTTGCTTACGAATATGACCTGATTTCTGGTAATGTGAACCAAGTGGTCTTTAATTTGGGTAAGGTGGATGAGTACCATCACCAATATGCCTATGATGAGGACAACCGTATTGTATCCGTTAAGACTTCGAAGAATGGTCATCTTTGGGATGAAGATGCACGGTATGATTATTACTTGCATGGTCCCCTGGCCCGTACCGAATTGGGTGAGGATAGGATTCAAGGATTGGACTTCACCTATACCATCCATGGGTGGTTAAAGGGCATCAACACCCCCGATTTGGCGCAAAACGCCTATAATCCTGATGGGGTGAATACCCAAGGCGATGCCCCCAATACCCACGCAAAGGATGAATTTGGTATGGCACTGGGGTATTACGGTGGGGACTTTGCCCGTGATGGAGTATTCGATAGCCGTTTGACGGCAGCCAATCCCTTTGTGTTGGAAAACCAGATAAATGGTAATTCGCAGGACCTGTACAATGGGAACATCAGTACATGGACCTCGCATACGGCGGCAGAGGCCAAGGCTAAAAATGTAAACAGCTATTTGGTGGGCAATGCCTATCAATATGACCAGTTGAACCGTATCAAAGAAGCGACTACAAAGGCCTTTAATGAGGCCAGTCAGGTGTTTGAACCGATCAATGGACAGACCGATGCCTTTAAGACCAATTACAGTTATGATGGCAATGGTAATTTATTGACACTGCGACGCTTTAAGGATGATGGGCAATTGATGGACGATTTGGCGTATAACTATGATTTGACCAATCCTAACCTGTCCAATAAATTGACCCATGTGGACGATGCCGTGGGTCAAGTAAGCACAGCGATCAACGATCTGCCCGATCAGAACAATGGTAACTATGTATACGATGCCATTGGGCAACTGGTACGAGACAACAGCGAAGGTTTGCAATATGTCTGGAACACTTCGGGCAAGGTATCCGAGATCATTCCGGATGACACCGGTGATGCCAATACGCAAAAGGTGCATATGAAATTCACTTATGATGGTATGGGCAACCGTATTGTTAAACAAGTGAACCGTCTGCCCTATGAAAGTGGCAATGGCCCACAGGTGAACAACCCGGAAGCTTTGGAGACCACCTATTACAGTTTGGATGCCCAAGGCAATGTGATGGGCATCTATAAGCGGGAAGACGTAAAAGTAGTGCCCGGTGATGCGACTGATACCAGTTACAAAGCCGTGTTCAAAACAACGGAACGCCCAATGTACGGCAGTGACCGTATCGGACAGGACACCCATGAAGAGGAAATATACAGTACCGTTTATAACTTTGGCAGTGAGGCAGATTACAATGCCGTGATGCTCCAATTTGTAGAGCAGATCAATAGTGTGGCCTTGGGCAATGTATTGGTGGCCCAAAATATAGTTGCGGGACTTTTTGATGTGGATGGGAATACAATAACCATACCCGGAACAAACTTGGCGACCGCTACGGTTGATGGGGAGTATGTTGAACTAATGTACGATAGCACCCTTATTCAGGATGCCGACAGTACCCCGATTACAACAGATAACAACATCTTCTTGATTGAGGATGTAGAAGAAAACCCACTGGGATATGGCGTAGTGGCCAGCAATTATTTCAGTGCCAATGCCGAGGACGGGGTCATGCTCATTTATGACACCAACGGAAATCTGATTCCCGGATTGCAGTTGATCAATGCGGATACCGCGGACGCCGTGGATTATTTGGCCAAAAGTGTGGTGGTGAAAAACCCCGGACGTAACGATGAGTTCTTCCTGTTCTATAAAGATGTAGCGGGCAACTTGCATACGGCAACATTAAGTACAGCCTCTGGTAGTTTGGAGGTAACCACAACGGTACAGCGAAGCTCTAGCAACTATGGCCGACATATGGCCGTGGTGGACGACCGCCAGATGCAACGTGCCTTTGTCTATGCCACTACCCATACCGATGCCGTGGTGGATGTGGACGGCAATGTGGTTACACCACCGCAGGCCACCTTGGTACGCTTTGCCTTGGATGGTACAGGTGCCATTACCGAGGAGGGAGCAGTATTGGATCCCTTTGAAAGCTATGATATACAAGGTAGTGGAGAACTGCAGATTGCGTTGGATGGTAATAGCCTTAATATGTACAACTTTACTGGACTGGCCACGCAGTGGACGGGATTGGGTGAAGCAGAACTGCGTACATGGCAATTAAATGAAGATTGGCTACCTTTACAGAGCAGTACCCAACAAACAACAATAGGTGGGAATATTGGCAAAGGTTCTTTGATAAATACGGGCACGGAGTTGTATTATACGCAACGGGCCCAAGAGATAAGCACTGCAACGGAGACCGTACGGATTATACGGGCTTCCGATGGACAAGTGGTGAACAACAACATTGGTGACCTTAGGGCTAATAAGAACAACAAGTTTTACAACTTTGTGGAAGGCACCGATTCGGGGCAGGAATATAACTTGGCAGCTACCAATATTGTAACCTTGGGTAATTTACCCACCTCCAACAATGGGGTTACGGGGTACCAACCCTACCAACCGTATACCATAAATGGGATTACGCCACCTGCAACCAATGGGGTAGTGTACCGTAATATAGGTGAAAAGTATTATGAGCTTAAGGATCATTTGGGCAACGTAAGGGTTGTGGTCAATGATAGAAAGAACTTGGATACAAGTGACAATACATTGTCCGCGAATGTGGTGAGTTATAATAACTACTACCCCTTCGGGATGCCACAGCCCAACCGGAATTTTGACAGTCAAGAATACAGGTACGGTTTCCAGGGGCAGGAGAAGGACAGTGAGTTGAAAGGAGAAGGTTTATCCGTTAATTATAAATTTAGGATGTACGACACAAGATTAGGAAAGTTCCTAAGTCTTGACCCTTTATCATCGGATTATCCACATAATTCACCTTTTGCATTTGCAGAAAATAGGGTAATCGATGGTATAGAACTAGAAGGTGCAGAGTATCTTCAAAGAAACAAAGCACTAGTCAAATTAGCTTTAGGATATCCGATAATTCAACTTTCTAATACTTCAAGTGATTTTCGAGACGCCTATATAAAGTCACGTGGAACCGGTTTTGGATTGTCTTACGATGGAGTGCCAACTGATAGACTAACGGAAAGTCCCTTGTTTGAGGTGGAAACAAATCCCATGGTAGATGGTTTGGCCCATTCGGAAACACTAAACCAACAGCCTATTGAACATAATCTAAAGGCCAAAAAAATTATTTTTTCCAGAATCAATAATTTCAAGTTTATAGGAGTTAATAAGAAGGATGGGAATCCCCATTTAACCTCTTTTAGATCTTCTAAAAATTGGAAACCAGTTTATGAATTCAAGATAGCGGACTTTTCTTCTAAGCGGATAAAATTAGGGAATGGCGGGAGCACATCAAAAACTGGAGCAGCCCTAGATGTAATTAGTCTTGTCATTGAAGGATATAATATGAAAAATAACATAGACCTAAGTGATATATTGTCTACAATTGATCAACAAGCTATGGATAGAGTAAGATTTAATTGGATCCAAAGTAGATGGGAACCCCATATTTCTCCATTGACAAAAGCAACAAAGGATGTTTCACAAGCCATAGTTGCTGGTTTAATACCTCGAGATTTGGCAACAGATGTTCAATTCGTTTCAGAAGTTACTAATATTGTGTTGTATGGCGGAGATGGGAATGAGTCGCCAAAAGCTAAAATTGCCGGAAGAAAAATATTAGATAAAGTGTTTGGAAAGCAAGAAGGCCCTGTTTTAGAAAATGAAACAGGCGAGGATTTTACACCCATAATATTTACAGAAACCAAAAATTAAATTATGTTGAAAAAATTGACGCTATTGCTTTTTTTGCTTATAGTTACATCTTGTGCTGATAAATCTGAAAAACATCCGATATATGGTGATTGGAATGTTAGATATATGTACGTTAATGGAGAGGATTTTGTCGGTTATTATGACAATGATGTAGTCTATTTTTCTAAATTGGCAACGTTTACAAAAAATGGGCAACTGATAGTTTTTCTTGATGATGAAAATAAAAAAGTTATCAAGGCAAATTTTGAATTAAACTCGAATTTAGATTCAATAAAATTCAAATCAGACTTAAAGAATTTAAACGGTACGTTCAAAGTAAATTTATCTGATGACAAGGGTAGTGTCATAATGAAATTACAATCGGATAATGGCGAAATGCATTTTAAAAGGATTAATGCTTCCATTAATATGTGACCATCTGTGCCGAAGTAGTCGTTGCTGAGTCAAACAAAATAAGAGAAAGCCATGGCCATTTTTGGTCGTGGTTTTTTATTTCGCAAGCTTTTATTGGAAGTCCACCTCAGAAGTTTTTGTATCCTTTCTTCTCATGCAGTATTTATATACAAGAACCGCATATACACAACAAGTATTTCGTAGTCCAATACAATCGGGATATGTTTGAAATGTGAATTTTTATTTCATTCCACTGTTATAATAACCTAACCTGCATATGATGAGATTCCAAGGTATTGTATTTTCCGTTGCTTGTTTTTTGATACTCCAAGCGCCTATTTTTTCGCAAGAAAAAGTAATAGAAGTCAATATAGAGCCTGACCATGCCGTAAAGTTGGCCGAATTTACTCCATCGGGTAATTTTTATATTATGGAGTTTGCTAAGGATAAGGATTATAAAACTAGATATCGGGCCTTCGACTCCAACTTTAATTTGTTCCAAACCATTACAGCGGACAAGAAAATAGATGGTTTTGAAATAGGGGCAATATCCAGTATTGGAAATTACTTTACCTATCAAAGAAAAATCAACGAATGGAGTTTGGTATCTGATACGGAACTGGATATGAACAGCTTGACCGATAAGGACTTTTTGATAAACCTAGAAGTGTTGTCAAAAGGGTATCATGTGGCAATAGGGAAGGAAATAATAGACAAAAAGATAAAATTGTTCAGTAATAGTGCCTGGATAAATTCAGAAGATGTCTACTCAGAGAACCACTATATGCTGCGTACAGGTATGGCTGATAAAAAGACGACTGTATTCAAAATTGAAGTTCCGGAAGGTTGTTATTTCAATGGAGGCTCTACGAAAGTGCTATACCATGACAATGAGCATTTTTTGGTTTCCTTTTACTTGGAAGGGAACAAGACCAATAAAACATATCGTGTTGCTACTTATGACTATGAAGGCAATCTATTGGGTTATGTAGATGTATCCTTGGATATTTTGGATTCGAACAATGAATCTTTTGCTTATGCAAATTTGGAAAATGGCAGTTTTGCCACTGTAACAGTAACAAAATACTACGGACTGGGCAATACTGTGGGCAATACAGATTTAGATCAATATGGTTTCGCTACGGTCAACGCTCATTGTAACATTAAATACGACCCATATGAAAAGGCAATCTATGTCTACGCAGGGATAAAACCCAAAAAAGGAGATTCCAGTATTTTAATCTATAAATATGATTCCAGTGGTAGTTTATTATGGCAACGACAACATCAGTTGAGTGATACACAACTACGGTATCTTAATAGTTTTAACCGATATCTTTCATTCGATATTTACCCACAATTCATAGGTGTCTCTGTAAATTCCACAAAAGGGAAGAGTTACTGTGATTTTTATATCGTGGATAAAAATACAAGTGAGATGATCGCTCAAGAAAAATATGACAAATACGGGTTTTATTCCAATTCTGGTTTTTATGATGTGAAAAGTAAGTTCAGTGGTCTGGATTCCGAGTACGAAAAGATTACAGGTTATAAAAATCTTAAGTTGGACCGTAGTATCATATATGCTGCCCTATACAGTTCCGCTTTCAGAGAACATCTGAATAGATTAAATAATGATGGGGAATTTTTGATCAAAGGCGTATTCATGGACCAAGGATTGAACACTGTCATGAGTTCTAAAAAAGGAAACAAAATCACCTTCTCACGGTTTAAACTATAGTTTACATGCCTTTTCTGCACCCTGACCATTAGAAACGTGCAACACACAATTTTCTTACAACATGATGGTTTTTCCATCACTACCAATGCCGTAGTCTAGGTCTTTCATAAAGTCCTTATAGGGTAATACAGCGAAGAAATAGATCCTGTTACCGAATTCCAGAGTATTTCATGATGCACTTTTTGCACTTCATCGAATGTGACTTGTTATCACAATCCTTTTCGAACAAATTTGAGATGATTCTTATATGAAAACAGGGGAATCATTTACCAATTAACCCAATCAAGCATAAACAAATGGATAGGGCACCGAACTGTTGATTCTTACAGACTTCTGAACAACACCAGACTGGAAGTTTGAAGCATGATCCAAGAGTCCGTTCAATACAGGAAATGTCATTTCCATAAATAAAGTCAAGCTATAGACCAATAATGAAAAGGCAACCAAGAAATAGTCATTTGGTATTCAACAAGGGGTATATCCCCTTTCTTCTTTTAATGTTGTTTGTGTTATCCGCGAATAATCTTTTAGGGCAGACATTTGAACTGTCGGTACATCGGAAGGTCATCAATGATAAGGGAGGTAGGGAGATTGTTTATGTGACTGACAAGACCCCGGAACCCAAGGGCAAGCGCATGTACCATTGGTACAAATCCCGAAAGGTGCACACCTCTCAGAACAACTATGCCGGAGAACTGCTGGATGGGGAATACCTCAAGTATTATCCGGACAGCCAACTTGCCGAAAAGGGTGTGTTTAAAAACGGGCTAAAAGTTTCTGTTTGGAACACATGGCACCAAAACGGAAGATTGGCCACACGTTCCCTATGGAAGAGTGGTAGGATTTCCGGAAGGTTTGTGAAAAGGGACAGTTTGGGCAATACCTTGGAGACCGGTACATATAAGAAAGGTTTTAAAAATGGAAAATGGATCTATCCCATGGAAGGAGACACCCTTTATTTTAAAAAGGGAAACTTGGTTCCAACGGACTCCATAACCAACGATTCCCTACCTAAAAAACCTTCTTTCCTTAAGCGCTTATTTAAAAAGAAAAAAGATGCTGGTGGAGAAAGTATAAAAAGCCCTGAAACATTCAAAAAACAAGGATTTTTTAAAAGACTTTTTGCTAAAAGGGAGAAAAAACCCAGCACAAAGCCCAAAAAGAAAAAGGATAGAGAGTCCAAAAAACCTGAAGGGAAGGCCGATGTAGGGAAAGATGGATTCTTTAAACGTCTGTTCGGGAAAAAGGATAAAAAACCAAAAAAGACCAATGCTTAAGGCGGGTTCGTTATATTATGCCATTATGGTCTGTGTGTTGGTGGGCATCTGCTGCTCGGCCCTATTGCTCATGAGCCATTTTTCCAATCTCTTCGCCCTGAACATGGAGACCCGTACCGAGCTTTTGGAGAACAATCGCTCGGCCACCAACTATTATTTGGCCAAGGTGGAAAGCCTTAAAAATGGTTCTGAAACTATAGATCTTTTTGAAAACGGGATAGTTTCCCATGGGACCGTTTCCCAATGGGGCCTTTACCCTGTACTACATGTGCGATCGGTCTTTAAAAAGGACACCGTTTCCAGAAGTGTCCTAGTAGGTCGGAAATTGGAATCGAGGCCAGCACTGTACTTGGTGGACAATGACAAGCCGTTGCAAATGGTGGGCAAGGCCAAGATTGTAGGTGATGCCCATTTGCCCAAGAAAGGGATCAAAAGGGGATATATTACCACGCAATCGTTCAGTGCCTTTACTTTTTTGGAGGGGACAAAATACCGTTCAAAGAATAAACTGCCCGAACTTAAAGAAGCATTTTACCTGCCTGAGCAACGCAATGATACGATACATTTTCTGGATGAATTTGAAAAAGTGAAGCCTATATATAGGACATTCGAGGACAAACCGTTGCATATACGAATGCTGGAAAATCAGATCATGGGTCGGGAACTGATGGGGAAAATCGTATTGCGTGCCCAAGATTCCATTTTCATCAAAAAGGACAACCGCTTTGAGGATATTTTGATCGATGCACCCATAGTTGCTTTTGAAAAAGGTTTTGAAGGCACGGTACAGGTCATTGCTTCGCAGAAAGTGGTTCTTGGGGAAAACGTCACCTTAAAATACCCATCCACTATTTACTTAAAGGGCAAAGCACTTGAGGAAACCAAAGTGAACCTCGCTGAAAGCTCTAAAATATTGGGAAAAGTGGTCATGACGGGTGTATTGGGGAACAACAAAGGGTTCAACGTCATCCATATTGCCAAGAATGCCCAAGTTGTCGGCGAGGTGTACTGTGAGGGAAGTACAGACTTAAAGGGAGAAATTCTGGGGACATTGTACACGGGCAACTTTTACCTAAGGACAAAAGCATCGTCCTATGAAAACTATATAGCGGAAGGGGTCATTGACAGCAGGGCCATGTCCGATATTTTTCTGGGAAGTATTGTAAACGAGAACGATAACAGGACCTATGGCATCATCAAAACGCTATAAAGTAAAAGCAAGCTCGCTGACGGAGTCCATTATCGCCATGGTGATTGTGGCGGTATGCCTGTCCATTGCCATTGTGGTCTATGTAAGTGTTTTAAAAAGGGATAGGGGATTGCCCTATTATAAAGCTGAACAAAAAGTAAAGGAACTGCTCTGGGCAACACAATATGAAATGCAGTTGGAAGATGAGGACTATACGTTCCTAGGGTTCACTATCAACAAAAAAGTGGAGCAGCATAGGGGATCGGCCAATACGTATAAGGTGACCTTTATTGCAAATCTGCCCAATGGCAAAAAAAACTATGCGTATGTGGTTGCTCCATGACCGAAAGGCACATATCAAGGCATTTACCATCCAAGAGCTTTTGGTGGCCATGGTCATCAGTTCGTTGATCATAGGGATGGTATACGCCATTTATGTTCAGCTCAACAAGCAATTGTACACCTATGGTAGGCATCAAGAGGAAATGGTGTCCTTTAACCAGTTTAAGCACGTATTGGCCACTGATCTGTTTTTGGGGTTGGCCATTGAAAAGGAAACGGAAAACAGATTGACCATAAGGTTCAGGCAAGGGGAGCATGGTTATCTGTTCCTAGAGGATAAAGTGATCAGAAATAGGGAAGGTGCCTTACAAGATACATTTGACCTTGGCATCTCTGGTTTTGAACTGAAAGCCAATGAAAGTTATATGGGCATTGCATTGACCACCAAAATGGACGGGGAGCCCATCACCATTTATGAAGCAAAGGAAATACCGATAGCGGATCGAATCAATTCGATGTATACCAAATAATGGGCATTAATATATCCACATACCAGTCCAACAGACCAAAAAACCTTCAGAAAAAGAAGGCGGGTTCCGATTTTCTTAAAATGGAGCTCAAAAAAGGGTTTTCAAACAAGAACAAGGTTGAATTCTATAAGGAATTTGCCACTCTGTTGAACTCCGGGGTGGATTTTAGGCAGGCCCTGGATATATTGAAGAACCAGCAAAAAAAGAAAGTCCACCAGCAGTTTATTGCCGATATCACCAAACAGGTGGTGCGGGGCAAGTCGCTGTATGAGGCCTTTAAGGAATCCGGAGAGTTTTCGGCCTATGAATACTATAGCATAAAGATTGGGGAGGAGACCCGGAAATTGGGTAAGGTGCTCCAAGAGCTGAGCCAGTTTTTTGACCGGAAGGTGAAAACCACCCGTCAGATGGTATCGGTGTTCACCTATCCTTCCTTTGTAATGCTCTTGACCCTTGGGGTACTGTATTTCATGTTGCAGTATGTGGTGCCCATGTTTTCTTCTGTTTTCAGGCAATTTGGAAAGGAACTACCGGCTTTGACCAAGAAAGTGATATTGCTTTCAGAGAATTTCACTTTGATCACATCGGTGTTTTTTGGCACCATTGTATTTTTTATGGTGTTGCACTATGTCTATCGAAAAAATATGACGTACCGGTCGATCCGATCAAAAATGCTACTCAAAATTCCATTTCTGGGCAATTTGGTCCAAAAACTATATGTCACCCGTTTTTGCCAATCGTTGAGTTTGTTGTTGAGTGCCAAGACCCCCTTGATCACCTCGTTGGACCTGATACAAAAAATGATCAGTTTTTATCCCTTTGAGGCCAGTCTGGAAAAGGTGAAATCCGATGTTTCCAAAGGAACCTTGCTATCCACCGCATTGGCAAAGCATGCCATCTATGATTTTAAGCTGATCTCCATGGTCAGTGTGGCGGAACAGGTAAATACCTTGGATGAAATGTTTGAACGCTTGGCCAAGCAGTATGACGAGGAGACCCAGCACCAGACCAAAATGATCGGGGTGATCATTGAACCCTTGATCATAGTCGTCATAGGTTCAATTGTTGGGGTCGTTTTGATAGCTATGTATTCCCCCATGTTCGATTTGAGTAAAATTTTGCAAAACTAACCGTATGAAAAGAATAAAGAGCAATGGAAGGTTCAAAAAGAACCTGCGAAAGAAAATGTGGGCAAAGGCCTATTCCATGTCGGAACTATTGGTGGTACTCTGCATCATTGGGATATTGATCCTTTTGGTGTTGCCCAACCAGACCTCGGTAATCGCACAGGCAAAGGCCATTGAGGCTCAAAGCATGTTGAACCACCTTTATGGACTGCAGAAAAGCCATTTTTATAGGTTTTCAAAGTATTCGAGTGATTTTCAGGCTTTGGGATTTGAGCCGGCTCCGACCATAAGCGAAGGCGGACAGGCCATATACAAGATAGAGATTATGGAAGCTTCGATAAACTCCTTTAAGGCAAGGGCGGTCTCCTTATCCGATTTTGATGGGGATGGCAACTTCAACACTTGGGAGGTGGATCATAACAAATTGTTGGTCGAAACAGTAAAGGATTGATACAGGGTATACTATATATCATATTGATGGCGGTATTGGCCTTGGTCGTTTACCAAGATGTCAAACTACGCTTGATCCATATATTGCTGCCAGTAGCCATTTTTGGTCTGGGCATTGCCATTAACTGGGACTTGATGCGGTTTATCCATATGGATTGGATCTCGTCGTTGCTTTTTCTTGCGTTGAATCTTTTAGTGGTCACCCTATATTTTTCAATTAAGGCAAAGAGGTATGTTAACCCTTTTGATGCTCTTATTGGCTGGGGTGATATATGGTTTCTGATCGCTTTAGTCCCCTTGTTCCATTTCAGGGGCTATGTCCAGTTCTTTGTTATGGGGATGCTCTTTTCCTTGGTTCTCTTCATCGTCATGAAATCCATATATCCTAAGTACAAAACCATTCCTTTAGCAGGATTTCTGTCCATTTTCTTGATTGGAACAACACTGGCACAGCATCTAACGGACATTGATATTTTATTATAAAACAAGATCTTGGAGTATTTGGAGAACATAGCGATATCCGTGGAGGTCAGACAGATCATCAATGCCGATTTGGCTCACCATTACCGTGTTGTACCCAAGAAGGAATCGGGTGAAGCATTGGAACTTTATGTTTCGACATCAAATGCCACGCAGACTACCGCTGAAGAATTGGAGCTCTATTTGGGAAAAAGGATCCTGTTCTGTGAAGTGCCTGAGCAGGTATTGAACAAGGCACTCTATGAATATTACAGAAAGGAAGAGTTTACCGGGAACGTGGATAACGGGCAGACCATTTCCACTGGAAAGGATTTTTTGGACAATCTGGTGATGGAGGCCAAGGCCATTGGGAGCAGTGATATCCATTTTGAGGTATACGAGGACGAGGCCCGGATACGGTTTCGCATTGATGGGCTGCTCATTGAAAAGTACAAACTTCCCAAGGACTCCTATTTGGAAATGACCAATAAAATAAAGATTGAGGCCAATCTGGACATTACCGAGAAACGACTGCCACAGGACGGGCGTATCAATTATGAGGATTTTGACATTCGAGTATCCATTTTGCCGACTCTGCATGGGGAAAAAACCGTGATGCGCTTATTGGGACGGGACACCTCCCACTTGAACCTTGAAGATGTGGGGTTTGAGGAAAAACAATATAGAATATATAAAGAGGCCATAAAGCAATCCAATGGAATTGTGCTGATCAGTGGACCTACCGGTTCAGGAAAGACCACTACACTATACGCTACCTTAAAACTGTTGAATGATAACAAGCGGAATATTGTAACGGTGGAAGATCCTATCGAATATACGCTCAAAGGAATCAACCAAGTACAGTTAAAGGAGGATATCGGTTTGAATTTCACCAGTGCATTGCGATCGTTTTTAAGGCAGGATCCGGATATTATCATGCTAGGGGAGATCAGGGATGCGGAAACTGCAAAAATGGCCATACGTGCTTCGCTTACAGGGCATTTGGTATTGTCCACCATCCATACGAACTCGGCCATAGGAACCATTTCCAGATTGGTGGATATGGGGGTGCCTGCTTTTTATATCGCTGAGACCCTGAATGCCTCGGTTGCCCAACGTTTATTACGAAGGCTTTGCGGTTCTTGTAAGGAACAGGTGCCTTTTGATTCCAAGGATTTTCCCATGGGCTATACAATACCCAAACCTTTGGAAAGCTATTATGGGCCAAAGGGATGCCCAGATTGTTACTACACAGGTTACAAGGGAAGGGTTGCCATTTATGAGGTGATTCCCATGCTCGATGATATCGTTTCCGTTATCAAAGAGCATCCCCAGAATATCAAGGACAACATTAAATATGATTATCAGACCCTTGCGGACAAGGCATTTGACCTGCTATCGGATGGGACGACCTCCATTGAGGAAATTTATTCCCTATTAATCAATGCATGATATGAAGAACTTTTTGACATACATATTCTTTCTTTCCATAAGCTTTGGTGTGTTTGCGCAATCAGATGCCGAAACATTGCTCACTGACTATGCAGTTGAACATGAAGCACTGAATGAAAAGATAACCATTGATATTTCGGGGCTTACCATTTATGAATTTTTGAACTCCGTAGCCCTTGAGTACAAGATAAATTTGAGTGTGGATTCCGAACTTTCCAATGTGGTGGAGAGCAGTTTTTTTGAGATTCCAGTAAAGGATGTATTTCTGTTCATTGTAAAGAAATTCGATTTGGAGATTGGCATTGTCAACAATATCATCGTGTTTTCAAAAAAGAAAGTTGAACGAGAGGTCAAGGAATTGCCCAAGCCCAAGGAAATAGAGGCCACCTATAATGACAAGAACAATTTCCTTTCCATCAAGCTTTCCAATGAACCATTGGAAAGCGTGGCAAAACGGATTACGGACATCTCAGGTAAGAACCTCGTACTAGGCCCTGCCTTGAAAGACAAACAGGTATCGGCCTATATCTTGAACCGTCCCTTTGAGCAAGTGGTCGAAATGATGGCCAAATCCAATCAGATGATCTTGACCATCGATGACAATGGATTTTATTATCTGGAAAAGGATATGGAGCCCATCGAGCCGTCCAACAATCCAAAGAAAAAAGGGAAAGGCCTGAAGAGCTTGGCCAGTTTGGAATCCTCCGCAGAGATCAAGGTCGAGGACAATGGATATATCAGCATAAAGGCCTTTGATGCCGATATTACCGCTTTGATCACTGAAGTGGCAGACCAATTGCATGTCAATTACTTTATGTACAACCGACCGGATGGGCTTACCACAACCTTGGTCTCCGAAATGATCACCTTCGAAGATCTTTTGGATCATGTGTTCAAGGGCAAAAAGTTCACCTATAAGAAAACTGGAGATTTTTACCTTATTGGAGATCAAAATGTGGAAGGACTCCGAAGTACTGAATTGATCCAATTGGAAAACCGGACAATCGAGACGGTATTGGAGACGTTGCCCAAGGATTTAGTGGAAAACGTAGAGATCAAAGAATTTTTTGAACTTAACGGATTCGTTATTTCTGGATCAAGGCCACGCATTTTGGAGATCAAAGAGTACATCAAGGAAATTGATGTGGTCGTACCGATGATACTGATCGAGGTATTGATTGTCCAGTACCAAAAATCAAGCGAGGTGCAAACAGGGCTCCAGGCCGGTTTGGACAATGAACGCAGGACAACTTCCGGTGTCCTTTTTCCCACTACCGATGTGTCCATGAACAGTAGTTCGGTAAACTCGCTCATCGATGCCTTTAATGGCTTTGGTATATTCAATCTTGGGAAGGTTACGGAGAATTTCTACTTGAACCTAAGGGCATTGGAGAACAATTCGATCATTAATCTGAAATCTACTCCCAAGATATCCACCCTGAACGGACATGATGCCAAACTCTCCATCGGTGAGACCAGCTATTATTTTGAACAGAACAATAGGTTGATCAACAGTGGTCTGGGGAATGACATACTGCAATCGGGCCAATGGAAATCTACCGATGCCAACTTGAGTGTCAATATCAAACCCTTTGTGTCCAAGGACGAGCAGATTACCTTGAACATCTTGGTGGAACGGAGTACCTTTTTAGGGAGACAGGGTGAGAATGCCCCTCCAGGAAAGGCAACACAACAATTTGAGTCCTTGGTACGCTGTTTGAACGGGGAGATGATTTTGTTGGGCGGCCTTGATCAATTGGACAAAGAGAATTCCGGCACCGGAACACCTGGACTTTCGAAGGTTCCCGTTTTAAAATGGTTCTTCAGTAGTCGAAGGAAGAGCAACAGCAAGTCTAAACTCCATGTCTTTATCAAACCAACAGTAGTGTATTGATGCTTTTAAATTTGAAAAATATCGACATTTTCGGCAGCAAGACCTTTGCTGTCATAAGGGTTGTTTTTGGTGACGCCATAAAGTACCATGTGTTGGAACTTGAAAAGGATAAGGAACAGCTATCGGTAAAAAAATCTTTTGCTGCAAATGATTTTGATCAGATCCAAAAGGAAGTAAAAACCGATACACAAATCATACTCAATTTTTCGGGAAGAGGTGTTGTCAGTAAAAAAGTCAGTACAAAAGGGAATTACATCAAGGAAGTCCTTTTCAATGGAAATCCCGATGATTTTTATAGCTATACCCTTTTTCAGGATGCCCATAACTTCATTTCCATCTGCCGAAAGGAAACGGTAGATGGACAATTTGCCATATTTAAGGATGCCAAATACCAAGTGGTCGATTACAGTATAGGGCCTTTCGTAGCCCATATAGGCAAGGGTATGGTCAATGGGGATGTTTTGCAGTTGGATGGTGAACAATTGGTCTTTAGAAATACCGACCTTATGGATTATGCACGTGTGGGTCACGAACTTGACTCCCCAACATATCTGGTCGGTGACGATCGATTAAGCGGAAATGAAGTTGTGCTCTTGTCCTCCTTGTTGAGCCACTTGTACCCATCGGATAGCATTGATTATGACGCAGATTATCTATTTGCCAATCTAAAGGAACAAAAGCAAAAAAGGATATTTGAATATGCTTCGGTGGGAGCACTAGCCCTTTTTTTATTGGCCCTTATGGGCAGTTATTTGTTGCTACAACACTACAATAAGAAGTATGTGGAGTATGAAGAGCAGCTCTATCATTTCAATGACAACTATGCGCAGCTCAAAAAAATGGAGGAAGATGTGATCAACAAACGCTTTATTGTTGAGAACTCGGGGGTGTTGAACAAAAACTTCATTTCCTTTTATGTCAATGAGGTTGTAAAAACAGTTCCTGAAGGAATCACATTGAACGGACTCCAGGTAAATCCATTGTTGAAGAAGGTCAAGGGAAATGAAACCATATCGATGGATTTCAATACACTCCTTATAAACGGTAGAACAAGCAATAGTTTTTTTCTGAACCAATGGGTGAAAAGGTTGCGGAAAAATCCTTGGGTGAGAAAAATTGAAATACTGAACTTGAACAAAGTCGATGGGAATTCGGATGCCTTCTCCCTAAAAATAGATATAGAATAATGTTTGAAAACTATTCCCATAAACAGAAGTTGATAGGCCTTTTAGTATTGTTGTTGGTCTTGTTTCTAGCCGCCAACAAAAGATCGTTCAAGGTCACAAAAAATGCCTATGTCCAAATGCAGGAGGTTAAGGGGAAACTGGAGTTTATGAAGAACTCCAACCATGATTCAAAGCAATTGCAGCAACAAATGGATTTTTATGACAATCTATTGGGACAACAGGGAATCCGACCCGATGTCGCGCAACAGTCCATTTTGGATTTTGCTACCCGGTACACTAATGTGGAAATCGATGAACTCAGTGAAACCCATTTTTCCAACGCTAAAGGCTTTGATATCATCACGAACCAATTGACTCTGCAAGGAAGTTATACCGCCCTGTCCAGGGTGGTCTATGATTATGAAAAGAACTTTAAAGCTTCATCGTTGGTGGGAGTGTCGTTTGTAAAACAGAAAGATCGGAACAGGAAAAAAAATAAGCTCAAGGTGCTTTTAATATTCCAGAATTATGAAAAGAGTATATAGTGTTAGCCGTACATTAGTGATGGTATTATTGTTTTTGGGGTGTGATGATGTTTTTGAAGAAGATATCTCCGATGATGTCATGACCGTTGTATCCCCTAAAGATGATCAGGTGATTATCGGTAATTCGGTCACGTATCGATGGAGCCCATTGGAAGGGGCGGACAACTACAGGGTACAAGTATCACAGGAACCCACATCTGAGATAGTTTTGGATTCTCTGGTTTCAAGTGGTTCGCTTGCCATCCAAATGGAATCGGGAACGTATGATTGGCGAGTACGAGGCGAGAACTTTGCCTATGTCTCCAGTTATAGCTTTCCAGAACGTTTTTCCGTTGAATCTACTAACGATCTTTCTGAACAAAGGGTGTTTTTGAACTCACCATCTGAAAATTTCTATTCGAAGAACAACACCGTGATCCTAGATTGGGGAACCGTTCAATCGGCGGAATCTTATAGATTACAGGTCGAAAAGACAGTTGGGGACAATACCTCGGTTGTCCTTCAGCAGCAGGATATTCTAAATGTGGGATATACCCTTGATTCCAGTGTTATGGATGAAGATGCAGTTTATAAATGGTCGGTCAAGGCGGTCAATGAAAATAGTGAGACCCCATTTTCTTCTAGGACATTGTTCTTGGATACGACAGTTCCAGGTCAACCCATCTTGACCGCCCCCAATGACAATGCAACGGTTTCTACAACGGTCAATTTTACTTGGAATTTGGGAGATGATACCGGTGAGGTACAGTCACCTTTGGAGAGCCTGTTGGAAATCTCCACAGATGAGAACTTTACCGCTATTGCTAGATCATATACCATTGAAGAAGGGGGAGGGGAACAACAACATACCTTTCCCGATACGGGTGATTACTATTGGAGGGTAAGAATTATGGACAGTTCGGGTAACCAAGGTGTCTATAGTGAAACTAGAAGTATAACCGTGGAATGAAAAAAAAGACCATAAACATAGTGTTGGGGCTGGGGCTGTTGATAATTTGGGGCTTTGTGACCAAAAGGGCCTTGTTCTATTTTGGAAATACTGACGAGGACAAAGCAGTATTGCACCCCATTGCCATAAATGATCCATTACCAAAGTTCAAAAAAGATACTTTTGAACTTGCCGTTTTGGACAGGGATCCCTTTTTGGATGTTATGGCCAATAGAAAAACCACGATTCCAAAAACACTGCCCAAAACATCAAAAAAGAATATCGCCCCCGTTCGAAGAAAGGAGTCCAATGTCAATTGGCCAAAGCTTCAGTATTTTGGCTATCTCAAGGGGGACTCCCAATCTGGCAAATTGGCAATAATAAAGATTGACAATAAGCTTCATAGGGTACGAGAGAAAAAAAGTGTTGAAGATGTACAGGTGCTAAAAATCTATAAGGATTCCGTATTGCTTAAGCGGAATGGTATGATTAAGATATTGGAGAAGTAGGGGTTCCGTACCATTTTTTAATTCTTCAGAGCTGACTTTTTATATAATCTTTCTATTGAGCTGGGGCTTCCTAGTGTATACATATCCAAACTTAATATGGAAATTACCCGAGTTGTTGCTTCTCAAGACAAACATTCTTAATGTACATTGGATTGCTCACCAAAACCTGAGAATTCAAAAATGTACTAAAAAAGCAATTGATATCAGATAATCTATTCAATTAAATTCATTTATGGCTAAATAATAAGCAGAAACATTCAATTCTAATTTTACATAAAATTTGATGGATGTTGCGTTCACTTAATAGGTACTTAAAGCACATAGTGTTTACATTTTTTGTCCTGCCAGCAGGACGAAGAAGGTAAAGCAAGAGGGTAACGCGCTAAAGCGACGTTACGTTTTTTAGTCAATTGATTTTCAGTATATTATAATGTTTTTAAAATCTGTAAAAAAAGATTTTTACTGTAAAAACCTTGGGAACCCCTATAAGCACTGAAAAAATTTACTGTAAATAATATTTTTTGCTACAAATTGAGGCTATTTAAGCAACCTTTTTTCACGGATTTATTTTGAAGTTATTTGTTGCAATTTGAACAATGCTTTGAGATAGAATATTGACAAGAGAGAGGATTTGAAAATAGCAAGTGCGCCCTGTTTCGATTTTACTTCACGCTTAGCTACCGGCACGCTATAAAATCGAAACAGGATCCAGCGCAGGTTAGATATGGTGGATTTGGGAGCTTTGCGCTCCGCTAACCAAAATGTGGTTGAAAAGAAGTTTTGGAATTTACATTGAAGATTGGTTGGTCTTTGCGTTATGTGCCAATTTATCTTTTAATATAGCCATATCATCTCTAACTTTCTTGTTGACAATCTTGGCGTAATGTTGTGTAGTACGAAGATTCTTGTGTCCCAAAAGCTTGCCCACGGTCTCAATTGGAACTCCGTTTGAAAGGGTTACTGTAGTAGCAAAAGTATGCCGAGCCAAATGCGTGGTGAGATTTTTGGTGATACCACATCGGTCTGCAATTTCTTTTAAGTAAGAATTTGATTTTTGGTTACTTAATACCGGAATTACACATTCCCCATTTTTGACCCGTGGATGATTTTCATATTTATCGATGATTTCCATGGCAGTTGGAAGCAAAGGGATACCCAATTTCGAACGGGTCTTTTGTCTTGCACTTTGAATCCATTGACTTCCATCAATATGGGGTACGATATTGTTTGGAGTGAGTTTTTTGATGTCGATATAAGCCAAACCAGTAAAGCAACAGAAGACAAACATATCCCTAACAACGTCTAATCTTGGCATGCGAATTTCTAGACTTATAATTGATTCCAATTCTTGTTTCGTGAGATATTCACGTTCTACAGACTTGAATTGTACTTTGAAGTTATAGAATGGGTCTTTGGAAATCCATTCATGTGTGACCGCAAGCCGTATAATCTTCTTGAAATTGTTGATATATTTTAAAGATGAATTGTGATTGCAGTTTTTGTTGGTTTTCAAAAAGTATTCGAAACCCTTTATAAACTTTAAATTGACATCTCTTAGAGGTATATCAGAAGAGCGGTATTCTGCCCTCACATATTCTTGAACGTGCTTCTTGGTAGTATTGTAACGCTTCCAGGTTCCAAGTGCAAAATCTTTGCCTATGAGCTTTTTCATTTGCTCATTGTGCTCTTTAAAAACTGCGACCAACATTTTTAATTTATCCCCTTTATCGGAGTAAGCATATTTGATATCGGAAGCGGTAAACGGTTTTTCTTCGTCTATAAACCGTTGATGAATCCTGTTGATTTTACTTCGTACTGTATCCAAATATTGATTTAATTGAACAGATTCTGGGTCGGTTCCCTTCATTTTTCCCAACTTGGCATGCCATTTTTTAGGCTCAATTTTACGAGAAATACTCAATTCGCTGCGTTTGCCATTCACTGTCAATCTCAAGTATATAGGGACTTTCACGGATTTTTCAAGATGTTTGCCTTTTAAGTAAAAAAGCATAGAGAAGGAAGGATTCATTTTACTCACCGAATTAAATTCATTTCAAGGTAAGAAAAATGTCAAATACAAACTATTTAATTGGCATAAAATCAATTAATTACATGCTATTCGGTGAGTACTTTTTTTAGTTTCTAAATGCTCACCGAATAAGTCACTTTTTGGACGATATTATATGATATCATTTAACATCAATAAAAATAAAAAAACCTGTAAATCAATAATTTACAGGTTTAATGGTTTAGAATAGTGACTAAAAAGTGGAGCCGGAGGGATTCGAACCCTCGTCCAAACAAGCAATGGCATTGCTTTCTACATGCTTAGTCCCTGTTCAATTTTCGATGCACAACCGACCAAAGACCGCCTATTGTACACTTAGCTTCTTAAGATTTTGGTGATACCATCAAAGCCATGGTACCCTTATGTTGACTTTTTTGGTGCTCCAAAACGAATCGCCGTCAACAAGGGCTATCCAGGAACATCTCGCTTCTCTACCTAGTAGAGACGAGGCTAATCTTACTATAATTCAGATTAAGCGGCAAGAGCGTAATTATTATCGCCAATTAAAAGTTTGGAAAATGATATTAACGAGCTATATCCCAGCGCTCGGCATGCTTACAATCCAATTGGTCTCGCTGTCAAAACCAGTCGGCCCCATAATGAGAACTGTTATTCCTGCAAAAGCAAGAATCTTTTCTCATTTTTTTATCAAAGAACAATAGTATTTTTGCGGGCGTTCGCTCCTTCACCAGTCTTTTTCACCAAATGGTTTCAAAGACTATTGGTTTCGGAGCGCCTGGCTATCGGCTGTACACGCTTGCCCTGCTAAGGCAGTGCGAAAGCGGGGTACTTGCCTCTATCCCTAACGCAAATTTTAGTTTTCAAACTACATTTGTCACATCAAGCTGTCATCCTGAGCTTGTCGAAGGAGCAGTCGAGATGCCTAACGCAACCTACCTACAATTGTTTCGGTAGGCAAGCCAGCAAAGGTATTCCAAAAACTGTTCCGAAAAAAGTTTTGAATACCAAAGCTTAAATGTTATGTTTGTAACAATTGTAAAACAAAAAGTTATATAATTAATGAAATTCGGAATCATTAGAGAACAAAAGAATCCTCCTGACCGTAGAGTGGTCTTATCACCTACCGAATGCCAAAACGTACTTTCCAACTTTCCACAAGCACAAATAGAGGTGGAATCTTCACCCATTCGTGTGTTCACGGACCAAGAGTACCAACAAGCGAGCATTCACGTCAACAATAGCATGGAAACCTGCGATGTACTATTAGGTGTTAAGGAAGTACCCATTGAGGCATTGATTCCGAACAAAAAATACTTTTTCTTTTCCCACACCATAAAAAAACAACCCTATAACCGTAAACTGCTCAAGGCTGTTCTGGAGAAGAATATTGAGCTGTACGATCATGAGGTCATCACCAACACCAAAGGGATGCGCTTAGTGGCTTTCGGACGCTATGCTGGAATCGTGGGGGCTTATAACGGAATGCGGACTTATGGTTTAAAGTACGATTTATTCGATTTACCCAAGGCGGAAACCCTTCGCGACCAACAAGAACTGATTTCCGAATTACGAAAAATAAAACTACCTAACATCAAAATATTGCTTACAGGAAGGGGTAGGGTTGGTAACGGTGCACGTGAAATGTTGGATGCCATGGAGCTCAAAAAAGTCAATGTAGCAGAGTTCCTAAAAGATTCTTTCAACGAACCGGTTTATTGCCAGATAGATGCTTCCGAATACAACAAGCGCAAAGATGGGGTTCGTGGAAACAAAGCTGACTTTTTTGCCAATCCAGAGGAATACAGATCCAACTTCTTTCGCTTTGCCGAAGTAACCGATTTTTACATTGCAGGTCATTTTTACGGAGATGGCGCCCCCTATTTGTACACTAGGGAAGATGTCAAACACCCTGATTTCAAAATCAAGGTAGTGGCCGATGTAAGTTGCGATATCGATGGTCCTGTGGCCACCACCATTAAACCCAGTACGATTGCCGATCCCATATATGGGTATGATCCCCAAACGGAGAAAGAGGTAGATTTCAAAAATCCGGACGCCGTTGCCGTAATGGCAGTGGATAATTTGCCCTGTGAATTGCCAAGGGATGCCAGCAATGGTTTTGGCGAAGCTTTCTCAAAATATGTGATTCCAGCTTTTTTTAATAATGACGAAGATGGCATTTTGGAGCGTGCCCGAATGACCCAAAATGGAAAGTTAACGGAACACTACAACTACCTTCAGGATTATGTTGATGGCCTAGAATAACCACTTTGGTTGGGTAAGTGGATTCAGATTTGTCGGCAGAGTACTATTTTTTCCTATATTGAATGCCCTTATAGTTAATAACTTGACATTTAATTGGATAATATCTGGCGATGACAACCCTTCACTAAAGAAGGCCCGCATTGATTTAGAATACCGCCTAAGGCCAAGAATCACTAAGTTTCTGTTGTCGCAACTCGATGGTGATCATCCTATCGATTTTTCCAGTTTTTATTTCGATGTAGATTTAAAAAACCAATGGATTTGGATTTCCGAACGCACCCCAAGGGATATCGTCGAAAAAATAAAAGTCAGTTTTGACCAAGAGATAAACGGTTCGCATCTCTTTTCGGTGGCCTAATTTTCTACAGCAACCGTTCTGCTTAATACCGCATGTTCCTTTGGCGCAATATAAGTTCTGATGGCACTCAGTTTGAGCTCAATTTGGTCCAATCGTTCCAAAGTTTTGATTTGAAGCGTTTTGGTTCCTTTGGCAGGAACAGTGAACACCGCTGGGTTGGAATAAAAAGTATAAGGCATCAAATTTTCGAACAATAAATCCGTGCTTGATACATTTTCCAAAGTCACCCTCAAGACGGAGGTTTTTCCAATATACTTGGCTTCCTTAACTTGGATACAGGCATTGAGCAGGGGCAATAGGTTTTCTTTCTTTCCCACCATAAGATCATCAAAAACAGCAACCGTTCTTCCTGCGAATAGCGCTTCTTTAAGACTTTCTTTGGTTCTTTCTTTGGCAAAAACCAAAGTAATAGGGCGAGCATGTCCTTTTTCCTTGAAATGCCAGTCAATGAGTCCGTGGATGTCACTGGTCCCCATAATGGTTAAACCCTGTTCCAAGGCTAGTGCCAAGGATTCTTCGGCATAATCTCCGTCATTTATAACTTCAATTCCATGCAACTCTCCTTTTTTTATCCGTTCTTTTTGAAAATCGCTCAAATTTGGATTTCCCGTAGGATTTTGCGGATGCCAAGCCGGGTGATTCCAAAATACGAAAGCGTTTTGTTTTTTGGCTGCAGCAAAAGCATCGGCTGCTTCATCCACCACTAATTTGTTGGCATCTGTAATAAAAATAGCATTGCTATGTCCGATTGGGGCTTCCCTTGTGATTTCTGAGCCGGGGATAACCAATAAATCATGGTTTTTGGCTTCATCGAGGGCAATTTCATAGGCCCTGTTCCTGTCTGGGTGGGGAATATCTTTGGAATGGGGCTGGTATTCTAAGTGTTCAGTCAACGAAACAGCATCCAAATTATCCCGCAATGCTTCCATTATTCGAATATTGGGCCAAACACTTCCATCCGAGAAAACGGTATGTTGGTGAAAATCCGTTTTTAGTGTTTTATACCCTGGCACATCTGGAAACGAAAGTGCCTTTGTACTCGTATGCGAATGTTGTGCGTGTAGGGCTATAGTAAAAAGAAATGCAAAAAGGATGGTTTGGATTTTCATGCTGATGGTTTTTTCAAATGTATGAAACTGTTGGATTAGAGCATAATACTCATGGTTTTCTTTTGATTAAAAGGCATCATTGTTTTATCCAATTAAAAATTGAAAAGATGATCCATAAAAACAACCCAAAAGAGAAGGTCATCAAATAAGCATAAGGATAGGTAAGACTTCCAAGTACTTCCAAGAACAAATGCTCAGGTTTAAATAAAAGGTCCCAAGAATTGAAACGTAAAAACCTTCCAAGATAAATCCCAAATCCACTCAGAATACATATACAGAAAACAAGGAACTGAATCCACTTTTTGGAAACAGCGGAGCTCAAAAGCTCTACGACATCGGCGAGGGAAAGCACAAAGAGCAAAAGTCCGTTGCAGGCAAAGGCAAAAACCATGAATAGGTCAAACCATGGCCAGCTGGAATGTATGTTGTGAAGGTGAATAATGTCCGTGATAATATAAGGTGCATTTGGGAGGAAGGCTAACCACAAAGCAAATACGATAAATCTTAAATGCTTTCTTACTCGGACTATGTTATAAAATAAAGCCATTTGGCTTATGACATAGGGAATGGTGGCCAAAAAAAGATTCCATGCCAAAAAGGAATAGAAGAAAGTGCCCGTAACTAAAATGCGTAGACTCAATAGAAAGGCTACAAAAGCCAGAGAAAGTATCAAAGGGTAATACGAATGCAAAACAAAACGGAATAGATGCTGTATTCTGAACATGTCAAACAGTTATGGGTAAAGCACCGCTCACAGGATTATGAGCGGTGCAAATGAGCGTTAAGCAGGCTGTTGGGTTCCGGTCCAATCAATTTTTCTTGAGGTGAACATGATAATCCCCAATATTACAAAGAGGCCTATGCTGCCTACAAGCAAGGCATAGTCTTCCAATTGAATAATCACAAAAATGAAGGTGTACAAGCTGAACATGGAACCTAAGACTAATAGTGTAAACTTTGGATTTTTTAGAATGGAACGTGAATAGGTGGTAATCAACGTGACCACGGATATTCCTGAAATCAAATAGGCAATCAAATAGTTTTGGTGCTCCGAAATGGAAATGAGCAGGGTATAGAACATCACTAGGGCCAACCCGATCATCAGATACTGAAAAGGGTGGATTGCTATTTTACTGCTGATTTGAATCAATAGGAAGACCAGAAGCGTAAGTCCAATAATCATTAGACCATACTTGCTGGTACGTTCTGTTTTTTGATAATCATCGATGGGAACCAAAAATTCGGTGCCAAAAGAGAAATCGGAAAGACTTGGAAGGCTGTCAAAAAAGTACTGCCCAAACCTTCGGTTGGTTTCCAATACCTTCCATTGGGCTTCAAACCCTTTATCCGTAATTTTTTTGCCTTCTGTTTCCGGCAGAAAATTGCCATTGAAACTAGGGGAGTGCCAGTTAGATTTCATGGCCACTGTGGTTTCCTTTCCAATAGGAATAAACTGTAGGCTGCTACTTCCATTTATGGCAATGGCGGATTGGAAGGCAAGTGGTTTTTCCTGGATTTCTTTCAAATCCGTTAAGTAACCAGATTCTAACGTATTCATGTACGAATTATCGAATTTGGGCTTCAATGCATAGGTTTTATCTCCCAGAGTCACCTTGACTGTATTCCGAATGCCCTTGAGATTACTGGTTTTGAATAGGAGAGAGGCTTTGTCCCACAGAATATCTTCTGCTTTGATTTCCCTAGAAGAAAAATCAAGCTGTGCAAACTTACCTTTGATTTGATTTTCGGAGGAATAAACTACGGACTCATAAATACCACGTTCCAAAGGCTGTGTTTGCACTTCGGACTTAATGTTCAGCTCCCAAGGAAAAAAATAGGCCGTGTGCCTTTCGGGTTTTTGGGAAGTAATAAAGGTTTTGGTTTTTTCATCGAATACCTTTTCTTCCACATATATGTTGTAGGGGACTTTTAGAATGGGACCATTGAGCACTACCTGATTTCCCCATTTAGTGTTGATTTCCTCAATGACTTCGGTTTGCCTAAACCCTCTTTCGCGAATTAGGTCTTTTACAAATCCAAGGGGGATAAGGAGGATGAGTATCAAAAATCCTACTGTTAACATTTTGGCAGAAATGGAATTTCTGAACCAGTTTCCGATTTTTTGTTTTTGTGATGTCATGTTTTATAAAGTAAAGTACTTTGAAATACAAAGTGAATTAATAAAAAAATTTATGTTTGATTTTTAATGATGTGTTCCAAGGCTTCAATATGTTTTTTGAAGGATAGTTTGCCCAGTTTGGTGGCAGAATAACGGGTATTGGGCTTTTTGCCTATAAAGGACTTCTCAATTTTGATGTACTCTGCTTTCTCCAATGTTTTGGCATGACTAGCTAGGTTGCCATCGGTAACATTCAGCAATTCCTTAAGCCTGTTAAAATCGACCTCCTCATTTACCATAAGAATGGACATTATGCCCAGACGAATGCGATGGTCAAACAATTTATTAATGTTGTCAATAAGCCCCATATTACCCCTTTCCTTCCTTAAAATAGATTAGGCTTCCGTAAATGATGTGCAAAAATCCAAAACCTATGACCCAAAACCAAAAACCATAACCGGGGAAAGCGGCACATATTAAACCCAAAATGATTTCTACGTAGCCTAAATATCGCACGTTTCCAATGGTATATTTTGATGCGTTTACCAAGGCCAGACCATAAAAAATGAGCATTAATGAGCCGGTGAGCCCGTAGTGTTGGCTATTTAATTTAATTAGGATATAGATTCCCCCGGTAACCAAGGGAACCAGAAAGTTGATGAGCAGCCTTTTGGTCGTTTCGTCCCAGACCTTCTCATTGTTCTTTTTGGCTTTTTGTGAGGTAAGCAGATAAGCGGTTATCAAACTTAAGACAGCAACACCAATTGAAATACCAATGATCATTTTAAAGTTCCAGCTATGTAAAACCACATAGTCACCTTTGGGTAAAAGGAACACATAAGTTATAGCTGCCCCCGTAATCGCATAAATGCCAGCAAGAATTCCTGAAAGCCCACTTAAGGAGATAAAACGGGATGAACGGTTCATCAAATCTTTGATTTGGGAAATATCGTCCAAGTATTTTTTTGATTCCATTTTAAAGTACTTTGAATTTCAAAGTTAATATTTTTTCTTTTCTATGAATCATTTTCACACAAAATTATGAACCGACATGTTATTTTTGAGTTATGAACCCTGCGGAAGATTATATTTTGAGTCAAAAGGAACCTTTTAGAAGTATTCTACTACAATTACAGATGCTTATTGAATCCACCATTCCTGAACTTGAATTAAAATATAAATACAGAATTCCTTTTTATTATTTGGGAGGGAAGCCTTTTTGTTACTTGAATGTTCCCAAAAAGAAAGCTTATGTAGATGTCGGTTTCTGGAGTTCGGCTCATTTGACCGTTCATTTGGATCAAATGGTCACAGAAGGTCGAAAAGTAATGAAATCACTCCGATACAGCACGTTGGACGAAATTGATGTGTCCGTTTTGACGGAAATTCTTCAAGATGCCCAAAACGTAAATCACAGGGGCTTCTGGAAAAAATAGATTACCCACTGATGGGTTGAATCTTTCCCTTCCCTAATTTGAAGAAAACTACCCAAAGGCTTATCAATCCCAAAACCAGCCATAACATGTCTATCACAAACATTTGCCTATAACCGTTCTCATGGATCAACCAAAACCATTTTCCACTCACTGCACCATTTACAAAAGGTATGGACAGGGCCAACATACCTCCAGAGATTAGCGTCCATTTATTGGTGAATTGAATGTTCTTTTTTAGGATAAAGAAAATAGAGGCCAGCAACCATAGTACAAAATAGGTGCGATAGATAAATGTCATATTGGCCAAAGGAAAAAACTTTACTATTATAAATTCAATGGCTGTAACCGGAAACATACTAAGACATATGGCCATGTAAATGTTTGCCACTTTTTGGTTAAAGCGTCTCTGTTTTTCTGGAATATGGTTCTTGTTTCGAGCAGTTAGCCAAATCATAATCCCCGACAGGATAACTAAGCAGGAAATCAAACCTAAAACAAAAGAAATAACCCGCAAACCATAGCCGGCATAATCTCCGAAATGGAGTCTAAACATCATGTTTTTTACCCCATCGAGATAAGATGTACTTAGGGTAGGATTTTTTTCCTCATAAATGGAACCATCAATGATTTTATATATTCTATATCCAATTCCGTTGAATTTAGAATCATAGGCCATATTTCCACTTAGGGCCACATGCATATTATCATCTCCATAATTGAATATATGGGCTTCGGTAATCTTAAAATCTGGCCATTGGGTTTTGGTATCTTCGACAAATTGGTCAATGCTAAGGTCACTTTTTAGTTCACTTTGATGAAATTCGAACTCGGGGTGGGTATATTCTAAATCCTCATATAGCTTTGTTTGATCACCATCATAAATTCCTAACAACAGCGGTATTACCAAAAGCCCTTTGATCATGAAAAAAGCTCCTGTTACAGCGTACACAAACTGAAAAGGCAAACCAATTACCCCAAGCGCTGTATGGGCATCTGTCCAAAGTGTTTTGATTTTTGCCCAAGGTCTGAATACATAAAAATTGGAAACTATTTTGTTCCAATGAACGATTATTCCAGTGATAATGGCAAACAGAAAAAACAACGCCACAAAACCAGAAAGATAATATCCGACTGGGTAGGGGATTTGTGCAAAGAAATGCAAACGATATAAAAATTCACCTAGAGCATAGGATTCAGTATAAGTGGATGTTTGTCCATTTTCCGTATCTAAATGCAGAAAGGCGGTTTCTTTGTCCTTTTCCGTAGCTAGTGAATCTTTAGACGCTCCGAGGCTTACTCCTATATTCCGTTCGTTATAGTTGTGCCGAAGCTCTATATCTCTTCCGAATAGGTTGTATTCTTTGGAAAGTTGCTTTAAATGAACGTCTAAATCGGCAGGGAGTTCGTCAATGGTGGTTACTTTGTGGTTATGTTGCCAGCTGTTTATCTCATCTCTAAAAAATGCAAAAGATCCCGCAAAGAAAATAACATAGAGCGCTACGCTGATAACAATTCCGCTTACCGTATGGGTGTGGAATAAAATATTGTAGGTGCGTTTGTTCATAAAGATTTAGATAATTGGATTGATGGTTTTTGCTAGATAGGTCAAAAGACTCAATACCAATGAAACAAGTAGATAAATACCCCATAATTTCCATCCGTTTCTGGACAAAAATGAGCATGCCATTAACACGGCCCAAAGAATAAATGCACTGTAAGTACTGGTAATTATGACCGTTACATGATCGAACCAACTTGCAAGAGCAATATGAAAAGTAGATGTAACCATGTAACTGCCCAAAATGGCCGCACTGATTTTGGCAAATTTTTGCCAGTTATTTTGAGTTAGATATTTGGTGTTGGCTGGCATTTGCTTCAAAAAAATAATAGTTCGTAAATCAAGAATATCGAGAAGACCAAACATGAGGATTTAAGGTTGACTACTTTCAATGGAACTAGCAAGATTACAAGACTTCCCATCATCATTAGGGCTATGAAAAAGACGAATGTACCAGAGCCAATTCCCAACAATGAAGTATATAGTGCTGCTGAAACAATCAACAAAAGACTTCCCAATATTTTAAACAGGTGAGGTTGTTTGCCTGTCCATTTTTCGAATCCAAAAACACCAATGCTAGGCATTCTTTTAGAGTTGATATAGAAAAGGTAAAAAGCCAAAAAGACAAGCAAACTTATTGCTGTGATCATATTAGATTATTTTATACAAAAAGTAGCGCAATGCCATGTAAACTCGTAATCCTTTCCATTGTAGTTTCCAGGCACCTCTTCCTTTAATGTGGTTTCGACAATATATTTTGTGTCCCAGGGCAGGTTGAAGGAAATCATCCCGTTTTCATCAGTGGTTAAACTTTTTTCCCACAAATCCGCTTGAAAGATTTTAACCTCTTGCTTTGGAAGCGGCTTTCCTTGATACCATATTTGCAGCTTAGCCTGGTCTGTTTCGGATGGCAATTGCATTACAGCCAGTCCTTTTTCGTTTTGAGCAGTGGTGTTTGTTTTATTGTTACCTATCAAGACCTTGGCTGTGGAATGATAGTGGGTCTTGAAAATACCGAAATCGTATTGGGTATAATCAATTACTTCTATCTCGTTGTTGTTCAGTATAATGGTAAATGTGCCTTCTTGAGAGGGGGTAAAATAAGCCACATAGTGGTCTTTTTTTGGTTTGACTTTAAGATTTTCCTTTTTACCATCCGGTGCAACTAACCAAAGGTCGAAGTTTGCTACTTTGGGAAATCCTTCTCCATCAACTTTTTCTAAAACACCATAGGTGTACTCTCCAAAATAAACTTTAACCTCCTGGCGATTTCCCAACTCCCCTGAGGCAGAGGTTTCAATCCATAAATAATGGGCAAAAGCTGGGCACGCCGTCAATGTTGTAATTATAAATGCGATTATTGTTTTTTTCATGATCTTAATTTTAAAGCACAGCCCTTGGCATTTGAACTCCAAGGGCTATTGAACAAACTAACTCAAACCAAAATTTTAAAATGTATAGGTAACTCCCAATCTTCCGTTTATACCTGGTTCTGACTGCCAATAGATATAATTGGCAAAGTTTGCACCTGAATATAGGTACTCATCTAATAGGTTATTAACGTTTAGTTGGATTCTTAAATGTTTATTTTGCCATGATAAAGCCCCATCTAGCCTAAAGTAATCCGGTAAATCACTTTGGTCATCTGCACCCCAAGACCATGTCGAACGATCCACTTGATATTGGTAGCCTAAAGAAGCGCCAAAACCTTTGAGTTTGGAGGTTGCGGCAAAGCTATAGTTTAACCATCCGTTTGTTAGATGCTTGGCATGTCCGGCAATTCTATTGCCAACATTTTGTGGGAAAAGCGAATCTTCGGTTACCTTAACATTGGTGTTCGCATAATTTAGTGTTACACTCAACTCTGGCGTAATCTCACCTTGTAAATCAAATTCAATTCCTTTGGATTGTATTTCGTCCTGAAGAATGGAAAATGTAAATGTTGGATCTTCTGGGTCAGATATGGCGATATCTTGTTTTGTAATTAAAAACGCACCTAAAGAAGCCCTTAATTTACCGTCAAAAAATTGTCCTTTTATACCACCTTCAATGTCAGTAGCTTTTACTGGGTCGAAGGGTTCTGAATCCCTGCTTATTCCAAAGTTTGGCAAAAATGATTCGTCAAACAACCCATAAACAGTTAAAGAGGGTGTTACATCTACACTTAAACCTGCTCTTGGCGTAAACTTGGTGTCGTTTTCATTTTTGCCAACAGTGGTTAAGTTAGTATACCTTCCTGCGAGGGTAACCCTTACTTTATTATTTAAAAAGCCAATTTCGTCTTGTAGGTAAAAAGATCTGTTCGTGAATCCATCGTAAGGCTCATAATTACCAGTTCTCTCTTTTATACCAAGAGAACGGTCGAAGACAGGATCTGGAGTATTGCCATACACTGGATTGTATATATTAAAAAGAGCTGTGGTGTCAACTGGGAAAAATCCAGTAAAGAAATCTGGGAAATATTCACGTTCTGTAAAATCAAATCCTGCCAAAGTATTGTGAGATACATTTCCAGTGTTGAATTTACCATAAAGGTAAGTCTGGAAAAATTTACCAAGAGATAAAGCATCCCATATGTTGGCATATCTGAAGACATCTCCATTATCATTAACAGCGTTCAATGGTCCAGGCCCGTCAGGGTCAAATACCCATGCAGAATTTCCTTCCTGCTCGTACCTAAATAATGCGAACTGGCTTTCTACACCCCAGTTTTCTGAGAAATCATGTTTAAAATTGGTAAACCACGCCAACTCATTAATTTCTGTTGCAGGATAGTTGGTATCGGTAAATTTGAAATCCCTATCCAAGCTACCATATCCATCTGCGGCCGGAGCAAAAACATATGCAGACCCCAGATAAGATTCAGCGTTATGATAGTTTAATTCGGTTGTGATGGAAGTTTTATCGGATATTTTGTAAGTCAACGCTGGGGCAATTCCATAGCGTTCCGACTCTTCATTTCCTCTATGTGTATCTGAGCTTTGGTATAAAGCATTGAATCTATATAATAACTTGCCATTTTTAGTCAGTTTACCACCTAAATCCACAGCTGCTCTATACATATCAAAACTACCAGCCATTAACGATACTTGTGCTATTCTGTTTTCTGTTGGCTTTTTGGTAACCACATTATAAAACCCTCCGGGTTCACCTGCAGACATCATAAAACCAGCTGGGCCTTTTACAAATTCGATGCGCTCTACAAAAGCCATATCGTCGGCCAAAGGCCCCCAGGTATCATTAAAGTTAAATCCATTTTTGAATGCTGGAATTCTAAATCCTCTCATAAGCACACTGGCAAAATTCCCCCAGTGCTCTCTCATGGTAACACCGCTTACATTACGAATTACCCCATCCATGATACTTGTTACTTGTTGGTCCTTCAACAATTCACCGCCAATTACCTGAATATTCTGGGGGAGCTTTGCTATTTCGGTTTTTAAACGTAATGATGTGGAAGGGTCCCTGGAGATATATTTGACATGATGTCCTTCAAGTACTACTTCGTCCAATTGCTGTTGCTGTTGTTTCAAGGAAACCCTAACGATGGAGGTTTTATTGGCTGTAACTACAACATTTTTCTTAATAGTGCCATATCCTACGGTAGAAAAAACAACTGTATGTCTTCCTGGGGCCACATTTTCAATAGTGTAACTACCATCGTCAGCAGTATTGGTTCCGTGGTCGGTTCCCGATAACATAACGGTCGCATAGGGAATAGGTTTGTTGGAAGAATCAGTTACCCTTCCAGAGATTTGCCCCGTTTGCGCCCAAAGGGAACTAAAGGAACATGCAAAAATGAATAAGAATAAAAAGTTTTTCATGTAAGTTATTTATAATAAGTCTAAATAAAAATTGAAGGCAAATATAAAGCCGAAACTATTCCAATCAAAAATTATTTAGACTAAATAAAAATAAATTTACAAACGTCACATATAAAACCCTGAGGAAGAGTATGTAATAAAACCTATAAAGTGTTGATGACCTTTCTTATGGCCGTTAAATTGGTAAGAAGTTTTTCTAGTAAACTTAAGTCTAGCATGTTAGCTCCATCGCTTTTGGCATTTTTTGGGTCAAAATGGGTTTCCATAAAAAGTCCATCAACACCAGCCGCAATTCCAGCTCGAGCCATAGTACCAATCAATGCTGGTCTTCCGCCAGTTACCCCTGAAGATTGGTTGGGCTGTTGCAAGGAGTGGGTTACATCCAACACTACTGGAGCATATTGTTTCATAGTGGGAATTCCTCTAAAGTCTACGACCATGTCTTGATAGCCAAACATAGTCCCCCGATCTGTAATCCAAGCTTGTTCATTACCGGAATCGGTTACCTTTTTTACAGCATGCTGCATACTTTCTGGACTCATGAACTGTCCTTTTTTAAGGTTTACTACCTTTCCAGTTTTAGCAGCGGCGACCACCAAATCAGTTTGCCGGACCAAAAAGGCTGGTATTTGAAGCACATCTACATATTCTGCTGCCTTTTCTGCGTCGGATACTTCATGGATGTCGGTAACCGTTGGAACTTCAAAAGTTTCCGAAACCTTTCTGAGAATTTTTAATGCTTTTTCATCTCCAATTCCGGTGAAGGAATCAATTCTGCTTCGATTCGCCTTTTTAAAACTTCCTTTAAAAACATAGGGGATTTGCAGTTTATCGGTCATCGAGACCACCTTTTCAGCAATTTTGAGCGCCATTTCCTCTCCTTCTATAGCGCATGGACCGGCCAACAAGAAAAAATTATCGCTATTTGTATGTTTTAACTGGGGAATTGCGTCTAATTGCATCGAAACAAGTTTTAGGCAAAAATACTTTTTTTAAAAAGTATATGTTCTACAATTACCAAATTAACCTACAATGCTACGACTTTTCTTTTTGACTCTTTTATTATCATATACCTATGCTCAGGCACAATTTGGTCGAAATTGTGAGGTGCGGCAGTTTAAAATCAATTTAATCAACCCCGGTCTTGAATACGAAATGGGGTTAGGAGTAAACAGTACCCTTGATTTCAGGGTGGCATGGCAGTTCGCTTTGGAGCCAGCAAGTGAGATTCCCATTGAAAACTACGATTTCTTTCCTGCGATTACAGTTCAAAATCGTTACTATCATAACTTTAATAAAAGAGATAGAAGAGGTAAATCTATCTATGGTAACTCAGGAAATTATGTGGCTCCTACAATAGCAATTTTTTCTCCAGACAAACGTATTGTCGAAAATAGGGTAGTTGATGGCATCCATGGTTATGGTGGATTGGTTTATGGCGTCCAACGCAGCTATAATTCAGGATTGAGCTTTTCCATTGATGCTGGAGCGGGATACTATTTAGGACCTTTTAGGGGAGGAATTTATCCGGTTGTAAATTTGAGCATTGGTTGGATTATAAGTGAAAAACGTTGGTGTGTAGGGCGATAGATAAAATGTCCATTCTATGATAGGACTCTCCACTTGGAAATTGATTTTTTGGTCTGGTATTTGATAAAAAGTGGCAGTAACCAAAAATTAAACATCCATGAGAATTATTGCTTTCCTTTTTATCACCTTTTTTTATATCCATGCAACTATTGCCCAAACTGTAGAAGACCATCAATTAACCATTAATGCATTGTTGCCAGGTGTGGTGTATGAACATGGTATTTCCAAAAATTCAACGCTTGCTGCAGAGGCAACCATTGGTTTTGCTCTAATTGGGGGTATTGATTATGGTATTTACCCAATTGGTAGGCTGGAATATAGGCATTATTACAATATGCAACGAAGATTGGACAAAGGCAAGCGAATCTCTGGAAACTCAGGGAACTACCTTGCACCAACATTGGGATTCCAAAGCGGAAAGGCAGTAATAGGTGATTTGGACTATGCGTCAGATTTTTTTGCTGCGGCAGGGGTTGTCTATGGTTTACAACGTGTGGGACGCAAAGGCCTATGTTTTCGATTTGAAGTAGGTCCTGCATACTTTTTTGATGAATTTGATAATAATTTTGGATTGTTTACAGCCTTAAAACTTGGCTGGGTGGTAAACAAAAGAAATTGAGTTCGAACAATCTCAGAATCAATAAGATAAAAATAACATTTCTCGTGTCGTTCAAGTAAAGAAATCGCAGTATCTTTGCGGGCTTAAAAATCAGATTATGTCCAAAATCAAGAATATTGCCATCATTGCACACGTTGACCACGGGAAAACTACCTTGGTGGATAAGATTATGTACCATTGTCGTTTGTTTCGCGATAATGAGAACAAGGGAGACCTTATTTTGGACAACAACGACCTTGAACGCGAACGCGGGATAACCATTGTTTCCAAGAACGTCTCAGTAGTGTATAAAGACACGAAAATCAATATTATTGATACACCTGGGCACGCCGATTTTGGTGGTGAAGTGGAACGTGTCCTTAATATGGCTGATGGGGTGTTGCTGCTTGTAGATGCTTTTGAAGGGCCAATGCCGCAGACCCGATTTGTTTTGCAAAAAGCAATCGACCTTGGATTGAAACCTTGTGTGGTCATTAACAAAGTTGATAAGGAAAACTGTACGCCTGAGGAAGTTCATGAAAAAGTGTTCGATTTAATGTTTGAGCTCGGAGCGGAAGAATGGCAGTTGGATTTTCCAACCGTATATGGTTCGGCCAAACAGAATTGGATGAGTGAGGATTGGCAAAAACCAACTGAGAATATTGAACCCTTGTTGGATATGGTCATTGATCATATACCTGAATTTAAACCAGTGCAAGGCTCGACACAGATGCTGATCACCTCGTTGGATTTCTCTTCTTTCACTGGACGTATTGCTATTGGAAGGTTGCAAAGGGGTACCTTGAAGGAGGGACAGCAGGTTTCTTTAGTGAAAAGAGATGGAGCCATTATAAAAACCAAGATAAAAGAACTCTTTACGTTCGAAGGTCTGGGCAGAAAGAAAGTGCAGGAAGTGGTTGCTGGTGACATTTGTGCTATTGTTGGTATGGAAGGTTTTGAAATTGGAGATACTGTAGCTGACGCTGAAAATCCAGAGCAACTAAAGACCATTGCCATAGATGAGCCTACAATGAGCATGCTCTTTACCATCAATGACAGCCCGTTTTTTGGGAAGGATGGAAAATTTGTTACCTCTCGTCACATCAAGGAACGTTTGGAGAAGGAACTTGAAAAAAACTTGGCCCTTAGAGTTGAGGAGACTGATAGTGCCGATAAATTCATGGTATTTGGTCGTGGGGTTTTACATCTTTCTGTATTGATTGAGACGATGAGGCGGGAAGGTTATGAACTTCAAATTGGACAACCTCAAGTAATTATCAAGGAAATTGATGGAGTAAAATGTGAACCAGTGGAGCACTTGACCATTGATTTACCCGAAGAAGTTTCAGGTAAGGCCGTTGAAATGGTTTCCATTCGAAAGGGAGAAATGACGAGTATGGAAGCTAAAGGTTCAAGGATGTTATGCGAATTTGTGATTCCATCAAGAGGAATTATCGGTTTGCGAAACCAATTGTTGACTGCTACTGCAGGTGAGGCCATTATGGCACATCGATTTTTGGAATATCAACCCTTAAAGGGAGATATAGCTCAACGGATAAATGGCTCCTTGGTCTCTATGGAAAATGGTACCGCTATTCCTTATTCCATTGACAAGCTTCAGGAACGTGGCAAATTCTTTATCGATCCGGGAGAAGAGATTTACGAAGGACAGGTAATTGGTGAGAATTCACGAGGAGATGATATGACCGTTAATGTGACCAAGACCAAAAAATTATCCAATGTACGTTCAGCAGGAGCCGATGATAAGGCAAAGATTGTCCCAGCAATCAAGTTTTCATTGGAAGAAGCCTTGGAGTATATTCAAAAGGATGAATACGTCGAGGTAACTCCTAATCACTTGAGACTACGTAAAATCTCTTCCTAAAGGAAGTGGATAGAAAACGAAATAAGATTGATTAACTTTTCTTGGTCAAATGGCCATGATGTTGCTCGCGTAAACAGGCCACTGCTGGACCAATGATTCCTGCATTGTTCATGAGCTCAGCCTTTATCACTTCGGTGTCTATGGTAATCAAATGACTGAATTCCTTCCATTTTTTGGAGGTTCCACCTCCTACAATGATTAAATCGGGGGCGATGATCAATTCTACGTATTTCAAGAATTTATTGAATCGTTTACCCCATCTTTCATAAGAAAGATCTTCACGCTTTTTAGCTGAAGCCGCGGCCCATAGCTCGATTTTTTCATATTTTTTATACGGAATCTGACCCAATTCAAAATTAGGTAGGAGCACTCCATTGTAGAATACACCACTTCCCAGGCCGGTTCCTATGGTAATCATGACCACCAATCCTTGTTTTCCTTTCCCGACACCATAATTCATAGAAGCGTAGCCCGCCGCATCTGCATCGTTCAGAACTGTGAACTCATGACCTGTAGCTTCGGTAAAAAGTTCATCGATGTTCACTCCAACCCAACTCTCGTGTAAGTTTCCGGCAGATTGACAGACACCATTTTTAACTATTGTTGGGAATCCACAACCCACAGGCCCGTCATAGTTAAAATGGTCAACAATTTGTTTGACCACTTGGGCCATATCCTCTGGTTTTCTTGAACTAGGGGTGGGTATACGATGTCGTTCTGTTAACATCTCTCCGGTTTCGGCATTTACCAAGGCACCTTTGATGCCTGAACCACCGATATCTATACCGAGAATTTCCATAAACTGGGAAAATTTAATTTTGGCAAAGAAACAAAAAACTTTTGGCCGTCAAAGCATTACGTTTTTTGCAATTTTCCAATATTTATTAACGAACGCGAAAAGAAGAAATGCGGTCGGATTATTGATGTTGGAATTTAAACGGCCTTCTGGATGACTTCAAAAACTTTGCTTCCATCACACTTTAGTGTTTTATGGGGGTATTTTAAGATTAGGGCGTAGTCGTGTGTGGCCATGATAATGGTTCGGCCATTTTGGTTGATATCTTGCAATACCTTCATTACCTCAACACTGGTCTGTGGGTCTAGATTTCCTGTAGGCTCGTCGGCCAAAATCAACTCTGGATCATTTAAAAGGGCACGTGCAATGGCAATTCGCTGTTGTTCCCCGCCTGAAAGCTCATGCGGAAACTTGAAACCCTTGGTTTTCATCCCAACTTTGTCCAAAACCTCTTCAATTTTTGCATCCATCTTACCGGCATCTGTCCATCCGGTGGCCTTGAGCACAAAACGTAGGTTATTGTTCACATTGCGGTCGGGCAACAGTTTAAAATCTTGGAAAACAATTCCCAGCTTTCTACGTAGAAACGGGATTTCCTTTTCTTGTAAATTTTTCAAATCAAAATCCACGATACTCCCTGCTCCCTGTCTCAATGGGATATCTGCATAAAGCATTTTCATAAAACTACTTTTACCACTGCCAGTTTTGCCTATTACGTAGACAAATTCTCCCTTTTTGACTTCAAGGGAAACCTCTTTTAAAATGAGGTTTTCTTTTTGAAAAACGGCAACATCTTGTAATTTTAATATCGTTTCAGACATATTTTTGCATTGAAAAACTAAAGGTACTAAGATCTAAAATATATGCAGGGATACCTTCCGAAAAACTATAAAATATACTTTGGCTCGGATTTTGACGTTATGGTATCAGTCAATCGAGAACAGCGTAGAACACTATGAATCGAAAAAACCTCCTTCTTCTCCCATTTGTTTTGGGAGCAATTTACATCTGCACGGCTCAAGAATCCACGATTTATTCGCACGAAAACAAAGATTTTCAGGATGCATTGGCACTTTATAACAACCAACAATACCAAGCGGCTCAGACTATTTTCGAAAAGGTGAAATCCAACACAAAGGATTATGAGACCGAAGCAAATAGCGCTTACTATTCTGCTAATGCGGCAATTCGTTTAAATCAAAGGGGAGCTGATAAAATGATGGAAGAGTTTGTGGAGCGATACCCAACTTCTACCAAACGGAATTCTGCTTTTTTGGATGTTGCAGATTATTATTTTGAAACAGGGAAATATCCTTATTCACTAAAATGGTACAAAAAAGTGGATCAGTCAGCGATGTCGAATGCGGATAAAGAACGTTTCAATTTTAACAATGGATATGCGCTGTATGCCTCAAAAAGGCCAAAAGAGGCCGAACGTTACTTAAGTAAAGTGAGCACTTCCCAAAAATATGGTTCACAGGCAAAGTATTATTTGGGCTATATCGCTTATGAACAGGATGATTACGACCAGGCAAGTGCTCGGTTCGACCAAATCACCGACCCTGAATTATTGAATGAAAAACTGTCGTACTATCAAGCAGACCTCAATTTCAAGTTGGGCAATTTTGATGAAGCCATTGCCATGGCCAAAAAGCAATTGCCCAAATCTGACCGCAAGGAGGTTTCCGAATTGAACAAAATCATTGGCGAAAGTTACTTCAATCTAAAACAATACAACGAAGCATTGCCCTATTTAAAAAAATATCGAGGCAAAAGGGGAAAGCTTAGCAATACAGACTATTATCTAATGGGGTATAGTCACTATAAGCAGGGAGATTATGAAGGCGCAATCCAACAGTTCAATAAAATTATTGGCGGGACCAATAGTGTATCCCAAAATGCCTACTATCATTTGGCAGAATGCTATTTGAAACTAGATAAAAAGCCTGAAGCTCTGAATGCGTTCAGGAATGCTTCCCAAATGGATTTTAGTCCTGAAATCCAAAAAGATGCTTTGCTGAACTACGCTCGGTTGAGTTATGAGATAGGCAATGCCTACGAACCTGTGCCTCAAGTGATGACCACATATTTGGAAAAATATCCAAAAGACGAGCACCAACAAGAAATACAAGAATTGTTGGTGGATTCGTACATTACTTCAAGGAATTTTGAGGGAGCTATGGAGCTTTTAGAGAAAAACAAAGGCTACGCAAGCAAAGAAACCTATCAAAAAGTTGCGTTTTATAGAGGGGTTGAGCTTTTTATAGAAGGTAAATATGAACCCGCTTTAGAGCGTTTTTCCAAGTCCTTAAAGAGTGCTGAAAATCCATCCTTCAAGGCTAGGGCTCAATATTGGAAAGCTGAATCCGCATATCGTTTGAACCGTTTTGATGAGGCTTTGGAAGATTTTGGACAGTTTCGAAGTAATCCAGCGGCTAAAAACCTCCCTATATACCAAAATCTGGATTACAATTTAGGCTACTGTTATTTTAAGTTGAAAGATTACACTAATGCAGCATCACACTTTAAAAAAGTAATTAACTCCGGCACTGATGATCAAGAGCAATTGACCGATAGCTACCTAAGGTTGGGAGACAGTTACTTTGTGGCCAGTAAATACAGTTTAGCGAAGAAAGCGTATGGTCAATCTTCAAAAATGAATGGTCCCGAAAGAGATTATGCAGCATTTCAAGAGGCACTATGCGATGGGTTTTTGGGCAAACCATCAGCAAAAATTGAAGGATTGAACCAATTTCTAGCTCGACACCCAAAATCTTCATTACGTGATGATGCACTTTTTGAATTGGGTAACTCCTATATCAAAGCGGATAACGAAAGCTTGGGCTTGCAAACCTATGATAGACTTATCGAAGAATATAGCAGAAGTAAGTTTGCACCTAGAGCAATGCTAAGGCAGGGATTGGTGCATTATAACGCCAATCGAAATGAGCGGGCATTGACCAAACTAAAGGAAGTGGTTGGCAAATACCCGAATACTCAGGAAGCCAAACAAGCAGTTGCTACGGCTAAACTTGTTTATGTAGATGAAGGTAGGGTAAGTGAATATGCTGCGTGGGCGCGTAATCTTGATTTTGTTGAGGTCACAGATTCTGAATTGGAAAACGCTAGTTTTGAAGCTGCCGACCGAAAGTATATCGAGGGAAAAACTGATGCCGCCATTCGAGGGTATGAAGATTATTTGAAAGAATTTCCCAACGGGATACATGCGCTTAAGGTCAACTTCAATTTAGCTCAGATATATTTTGGAAAAAATCAAAAAGACAAGGCGCTGGAAAAGTATAAGATTGTTGCGGATAGTGGAGGAGAACATGGCGAACAGGCGTTGACTCGGGTTTGTGAAATTTATGTGGGGAGACAAGATTACAAGAATGCCATTCCTTACTTGGAAAGGCTTGAAAGTATGGCTGAAATTGTCCAAAATAGAACTTTTGCACAATCCAATCTGATGAAGGGTTATTATGGACAAGATAACTACGGACAGACAATTGCTTATGCTGAAAAAGTATTAAAGGCTCCAAAAATTGATAACCGAATAAGAAGTGATGCCCAAATCATGATTGCTCGCTCAGCCATTGCCACAAATGATGAAGCATTGGCGAAAACTGCTTATAAAGAAGTTAAGAAGATTGCAACGGGTGAGTTGGCGGCCGAAGCTTGGTATTATGATGCCTATTTCAAAAATCAAGATCAAAATTTTGAAGCTTCCAATACAGCAGTTCAAAAACTGGCCAAAGATTATTCTGGCTACAAAGAATGGGGAGGTAAGGGGTTGATTGTTATGGCCAAGAATTTTTATGCCTTGGGAGATGCCTTTCAGGCCACCTATATTCTGGATAGTGTAATTTCCAACTTTTCCGAATATGATGATATTGTTGCCGAAGCCCGTGGTGAACTTTCCATTATCAAATCAAGGGAAGCGCAGAGCAATTCGTCAGTGGACCCTAACGGCAATTAAAAAACGAGACACAGCATGTACAAGATCAATTATATATTTTCAATACTTTTTTTGAGCCTTTGGGGAGTTGGTTTAGCTCAGGAAACCGACGATATAGGCACTGAAACGGTTACCGTTGTAAAACCGTATTCCCCCACCGTTTCAGATGCCTTTAAGATTAAATCGACCCCAACGCTAAACGATTCCATCGTACTTCAAAAAAAGAAGGTGGATTACAATATTTTTTCGGTGCCCGTGGCTTCTACTTTTACTCCGGCAAAGGGGAAGGCTTCCAGGGTAAAGAAAACACCACCTCCGACTTTATATAATTCCTATGCATCTATAGGTTTGGGCAATTATAACAATGCCTTGGTCGATTTATACACCAGTAGGGAGTTTAGAAGGGGAGAAAGTCTATTGGATTTCGGCCTGAGTCATCATTCATCGCGTGGTGCCATAGAAACCACACCTTTGGATGCAGATTTTTATAGCACCAAGTTCAATGCTTCTTATGCCAAAAAAGACCGCTATATGGATTGGGGGGCCAGTGTGGGTCTTCAGCATCAATTATATAATTGGTACGGTATCGAAAATGAGGAGTTTGATGATGCTACAATTGCGGGTATCGATAGCCAACAAAATTATTTCAATGCAGAGGCCAAAGCGCATCTGAACATGGAAGATTCTTTTTTCAAAAAAGGAAACATTTTACTACGGAGATTTTGGGATGCCACAGAATCTGGTGAAAATCGTGTAGTTTTGGCTCCGACCATTGAACTTCCGATAACCGAGGAATTGGTGACCATCAATACCAAGTTAGATTATGTAAATGGTAGCTTCGTAAATGCTCCGCTCAATGGTACTACAAATACCGGGGAGATCAATTATAGCCAATTTCAAGTAGGCGTAAACCCAAGTCTGCTTGTTCTCCGAGATGATTTAACACTGAATTTGGGGGCCAATTTTGTTTATGGCCTGGATATGGAAAGAAGTGACAGCAATTTTTATATCTATCCCGCTGTGACGGCTTCGTACCGTTTATTGGATGAGAATGTGATTGCTTATGGCGGTATAGAAGGAGAATTGAAACAGAACTCCTACCATGGTTTCGTGGAAGGCAATCCATATGTTTCGCCAACTTTGGATATTCAGCCTACGGATCAGCAATATGAAGGTTATTTAGGGTTGAAAGGCCAATTGTTCTCAAATGTGGGATACAATATTAAAGGTTCGTATACCGCTGAAAATAGAAGGCCTTTATTTTTACTGAATCCAGAAAATCAGTCAAGAACCGATGAAAAAGGATATTTCTTTGGCAATTCATTTCAGGTATTTTACGATGATATTAAAACCTTAGGCATTTTTGGAGAGCTCAATATTGATGTGAATCGAAATTTTACACTTGGGGTCAATGCTGAATTCTACGATTATGATACCGAAACGGACAATCCTGCATGGAATTTACCTTCAATCAAAGGGTCGCTGTTCATGGATTACCAAATCGACAAGCAATGGTATTTTGGAGCCAATCTGTTCTATGTTGGGGAACGTAAGGATTTGGACAGAACCATTGCAACAGGGCCATTTCCGCCTGCAATCCCCGATGTAATACTTACTTTGGATGGCTTTTTTGATGCCAATGCCCATGTAGGCTATCGCTTCAATGACCAACTTTCGGTTTTTTTAAAGGCATCCAATATTGCCAACAACCACTATCAACGCTGGGCCAATTTTAGGGTGCAGGGCTTCCAGGCACTAGCTGGAGTGGCTTATAAATTTGATTTTTGATAGTTGACCCATTCTCCTTGATTCTATAGATTTCAATGTGTCCCGTTGGTCACAGCATCAATCCATTTGGTCACAAAAACCAAACAGATTACCCTGTTTGGCGAAGTAGGCTATTTCTTTGTCTGGAATTAAATAATAACGATTTAAATATAAAAACGATGTCAGTAAAAACAATTAGTGCTGTTGTTGCGATAGCCTGCCTTTTTTGCGGTTCTATTTTGGCCATGCCAACACCAAACAACAAAACCATTAATCCAATAACAAAAACGACTTCCTTTGAAGGAAAATGGAACTATTCTGTTGATAATGCTCCATATGAGTATAGCAAAGGGGTATTGACGGTGGCAAAAGTTCAGGGTAATTATGAGGTTACGGTAAAAGTGAACTACAGTACTGTTAAAGGAGAACAAATCAGTGTTAAAGGTGAAAAAATTGACTTTGTAGTCTATATCGAAGGACAAAGGGTTAAAGTAGGATTGATGTTCGATGGAGATAAATTTAGCGGTAAAGCTGAATCTGCGGACGGGGTTTTTCCTATGAAAGGTACAAGAAGTAGTAATAAGTAGGTTTTTTGATGTACGGATGAAAGGTGGTCAGAACCGTGTTGTGTTTTGACCACTTTTTTGATTTATGCATGATGAAGAGGTATCTTCTACAGATAAGAGGCAATAAATCGTAAGAAAAATCGTTAGATATGCTATGTCACCCAAACTTTTTAAGTAAAGGGGGCTGTCCCAATTGGATTGGAAATCATGCGATTACCGTTCATTTACATATCAACCTCACTTTTCTTTGTGCTCATTCTTCGACCCATGAATGGGCAAAACCTTGTTCAAAATGGAGGGTTTGAAGATTATTTGGATTGTCCTGTTAAAATGAGCAATCTAAATGCGGATGTCGAATTCTGGAACGCACCCACCTTAGGTACCACGGATTATTTCAACCGCTGTAGCAAGACCAAATTGGGAATCCCAATAAATTTTAAAGGAAAACAGGAAGCATACGAAGGACAGGCCTATGCGGGATTGTATCTTTTTGCTCCAAAGGACTATAGGGAATACATTCAAGCACAACTTTCTGCGACGTTACAAAAAGGACATCGATATCGTTTGAGTCTCGTTTTAAGCTTATCTGAAAAGTCAGATGGTGCAGTGATGGATTTTGGTGCCGTTTTTTCTGAGAAACATTTGTCCGTACATACCAAAAGACAGCTTTCCAATGCTGTTTTATCTTCCCAAATCATAAAAGTTTCACATGCCAAGCATTTCTCATCCTCCACATTTTACAGTGATAAAAATGATTGGATACAGCTAAGTCTTGACTTTGTTGCCAGGGGATTTGAGAAAAATCTGATTCTTGGAAATTTTAAAAGCAACGGAGGTACCCGTTATTTGGGTTCTGGAAACGGTAAGACTAAAAGCGAAGGATATTCTTATTATTATATTGATGATATCTCAGTAGTCTATTTAGGACCAGAATACAAGCCTAATCAAAGCTATGTGCTCAATCATGTGAACTTTGATTTTGACCGTTTTGAACTGCAACCCAAGGCCAAGCAAAGCCTTAAAGACGTTTATGAGCATCTCAAAAAACATCCCAATTTAAAAGTGGCCATTAGCGGACATACAGATGATCTGGGTTCTGAAGAATACAATGATGTGCTTTCTAAAGAACGGGCAAAAACGGTTGCCAATTACCTTATTCGATTGGGGCTTAAAAGAGATAGGATTACTTCTAACGGCTATGGGAACAAAATCCCATTGGATAGCGCCTTAACCGATAAGGCAAGAAGAAAAAACCGTAGGGTTGAATTTGTAATGACGGAGTTTGTGGACGATTAAGCGGATTACGGTGTCATTGTCCTTCGAGCATTCTTTTCATTTCGGCGTTATATTCTAGTACAATTTCCCCTGTGCTACCCCCACTTAGTACAAAGAAAGATTCCGTTTTATAGCCTTTAGACTTAATTTCTATTTTCCAGTGGAAGTTCTTTTCGCTTTTAAGAGAGAACGAGCCATCTAAATTTGTATAGGCAATATCTTCTGTATCATGTATTTCAACAGTTGCTAAATAAACTGGGAGACCGAGCTCATCAACTATTTTTCCCGTAATAGTATTTTGGCCTAAACCAAAATAGGGGACGAAAGACAATATGAGCATAATGGTTACTATGCGCATTTTAGCAAGATTTGGACTATAGTAACGCTTTTTATCCAAATTTAGTATAGAAAAAGGATAATGCGGAAAGTGTGGCCAAATCAACAAGAAAGCATGGTATTGCGCAATATATGAAGAATCTTAGCGTTCAATAGCAAGCACGGGAACCTAACAAACAAAGTTTAAAATGGTATTCCGTAATTTATTTTTCAGCTTCTTTTTTTTAGTGTGCACTGCACTTTCCGCACAAAATCTTATTCTTAATGCAGGATTCGAGAATTATACTTCTTGTCCCTCCAACATAGTTGGTTTAAATGTTTTACTTGAAGATGTTTCATTGCCTACATCCAGTTCAGGAGATTACTATAACAATTGTGGATCAGAGGATTTTGGGGTTCCCTCCAATTTTAAGGGAGTTCAAAAAGCAACGGAAGGTAATGGGTATGCGGGTCTTTATTTTTATGCCCTGAATAACTATAGGGAATATATCCAATTGAATACCACTAAAAAACTTAGAGGAAAACATCCGTACAAGATATCGTTTCAAGTTAGTCTTGCAGAGACCTCGAAACTGGCACTGAAAAACATGTCAATTATATTCACCAATAGCAAAGTAAAAGTTCCCAATAGTTCTGTTTTAAATAGTTCGCGGTTAGATTTACAGGAGAATGTCCAATTTCATGAGGTGCAATTGAAAGCAGATAACTCCTTATCTGAAACAGAAGGATGGGTCACACTAACTGCTGAGTTTGATGCAAAAGGTTTTGAAAACCATATTATATTGGGGAATTTTAAGTCAAACGACAATACACAGTTGTTAAAGAACGATGAGCCAGCCTTGTCTAGTGATTTCTCTTATTACTATGTAGACAATTTTGTGTTGGAAGAACTTCCAAGAGTAAACTATGAAAAGGATAAAATCTATGTGTTGGAACAAAATCCTTTCGAGCCAAAAGGTTATGACTTGGATGCTAAAGCACTAGCCAGTATCAATAAGATATTCAAATTTCTCAAAGAAAATGCCGAGGTTCAAATGAAAATTACAGGACATGCTGACAATATTGGAAAATCCGAATATCACAAATTTATATCATCACTTAGAGCTCGTGCGGTTGCACTGCATCTAAAAAAGTTAGGCATAGCTGACGATCGTATTGTATGGGAAGGTGTTGGGGATACCAAACCGCTTCGCAATGGAAAAATCAAGGCAAATGATTTTGAAGATGGTAGAATTGAGTTTGTAATGACAGGAAACGATCAATAAACCTCCTAAATTTCTTCAAGGCTTTTTCTATTTTTGAGGAAACTCAAAAAAACAACACATGAAAAAGCTTCTTTTTTGTGCCTTTTTGACATTCATGCTATTGGCCTGTCAATCCAAAGAAAAGGTAGATTTAATAGTTTATAACGCCAATATTTATACCGTTGACAAAGATTTTTCAAAGGGTAGTTGTTTTGCGGTTAAAGATGGAAAGTTCGTAGCTGTTGGCGAAACAGAAGCAATTACTGCCGATTTTACATCCGAAAATCAAATTGATGCTGAAGGAAAAACCATTGTTCCTGGATTGATTGATGCCCACTGTCATTTTTATGGGTTGGGGCTGAACCAACAAGTAGTCGATTTGGTTGGCACGGAGAGTTTTGATGAGGTACTTCGGAGAGTGGTTGAGTTTCAGAAAAAACAACCCTCTAATTTTATTCAAGGTAGGGGTTGGGACCAAAATGATTGGAAAACCAAATTGTTTCCCACAAAGGAAAGGCTGGATGTATTTTTTCCAGATACACCTGTTGCCCTGGAGCGAATCGATGGTCATGCGTATTTAGTAAACCAAAAAGCACTGGATTTGGCTGGAATCGATATCAATACCGAGGTACAAGGAGGAGAGATTGTAAAACAAGATGGAAAGCTGACGGGTATATTGGTGGATAATCCTATGGGAATGGTGGACGCCGTGATTCCCAAACCAGATAGACCAACTCAAATTAGAGCACTCAAAGATGCCGAACAACTTTGTTTCCAATATGGTTTGACCACGGTTAATGATGCGGGCTTGAATAGATTAACCATTGAGTTAATAGATAGTCTGCAGCAAAGCGGGGACTTGTCCATTCGGGTATATGCCATGGTAAGCAATACCAAGGACAATCTGGATTACTATTTAGATAAGGGAATCGTTAAAACCAATAAACTTAATGTTCGTTCAGTAAAAGTGTACGGAGATGGTGCATTGGGGTCACGCGGGGCAGCGCTCAAAGAGCCCTATTCGGATAAGGAAGGACACTTTGGAGCCATGGTGACATCTGTAAATAACATTGAAGCACTTGCTGAACGGATTGCAGCTTCGGATTACCAAATGAATACCCATGCCATTGGAGATTCTGCCAATGTTGTGGTACTGAGAGCATATGAAAATGCGTTACAAGGTAAAAAAGATAGAAGGTGGAAAATTGAACATGCACAAGTGGTATCCGAACATGATTTTGATTATTTCGAAAATGGAATAATCCCATCCATCCAACCAACGCATGCAACAAGCGATATGTATTGGGCAGGAGACCGTCTGGGCCCAGAACGTGTAAAAGGCGCCTATGCTTATAAAAAACTACTCGAAAAGGCAGGGATGGTGGCATTGGGAACCGATTTTCCTGTGGAAAGAGTGAGTCCTTTTTTGACTTTCTATGCAGCTGTCGCTCGTCAAGACCTTGGAAAATATCCAGAAGGAGGTTTTCAAATGCAAGATGCCCTCTCCCGTGAAGAAACCCTAAAGGGGATGACTATTTGGGCGGCATATTCCAATTTTGAGGAAAATGAAAAAGGAAGCATTGAGGAGGGGAAATTTGCGGACTTCATCATTTTAAATAATGATATAATGACCATTCCAGTTGATGACATTCCAAATTTAAAAGCAGAAAGGGTTTTTGTCAATGGGGAGGAAGTAAAATAAAAAAGGGCCTTAACGGCCCTTTTTAGTATTTAAAATTGTACAACTTAGAAATTGATGGGCAAAGAGACTCTTGTGGTGCCCCATCCCATTACTAAATCGCCGTCATCGGAAAAGGCAATTGAGAATGCTTCCAAAGATTCGTTGTCTGAACTGGCTTTCGCAGCTACCCTTGCAACATCGGCATCGCTATCATAAGAGTAGGCCCCCCATTGATTTAAGTTGCTGTTCAATATAACTGTCCATTCGTTTTCTCCGGGAATCGTAAACAACGCATAAGTCCCAGCCTTAATCGGTTTCCCGCCAACAGTTGCGTCTTTGTAAAACGTAATCTCGGCAGCTTCATTGGCTCCTGTTCTCCAAACTTTTCCTGCGGGAGCAAGTTCAGATAGACTTCTACCCTTTAACTGGGGTCTGCTGTAAATTACACGGGCAGATTTGTCAGCCACTCTATAACTTGATGGATAAGTAGATATATCAGCAGGGCTTTTGTCCAGACCGCTAAATTTCTGGGCGGTTATTTCTGAAGAAAAAACAAAAGAAAGGGTTAAAAAACTTAGTAAGAAAATTTTTTTCATGATGATGATTTTAGTTGATTTCAAAACTAGGGTGTATTTAAAAGATGTTTTTATAAAGAGACGTTAAAATTTAACAGACCTTTCAAAGTGTTTAAATATTCGATGGTTTAATCAATTATTATTTCATTTTTGTTTTAAATGAGATGAATTACATATAAATTGTAATCATATTTAACTTATATATTTAATAATTGAAATTATAAAGCAATATTTGCATTGAAATTGTTATAAAGATTAAAATATGTGCGGAATAGTATGTGCATTTGATATAAAGGAGAGTGCCGAAAAGTTAAGACCCCAACTTTTGGAGATGTCTAAGAAAGTTAGGCATAGAGGCCCGGATTGGAGTGGAATCTATTCAGATGATAAAGCTATTTTGGCTCATGAACGGTTGGCTATTGTTGACCCAGCTTCCGGAAAGCAACCTTTGTTTAGTGAAGATGGTAAACTGGTTTTAGCGGCCAATGGCGAAATCTATAACCACCGAGAGCTTAGAAAACAGTTCGAGGGAAAATATGCATTCAAGACCCAATCAGATTGTGAGGTAATTTTGGCACTATACCAAGAAAAGGGTGTGGATTTTGTTGATGATTTGAACGGAATCTTCGGCTTTGCCATATATGATAGTGAAAAAGACGAATATTTTATCGCTCGCGACCATATGGGAATTATCCCTTTATATATTGGTTGGGATAAAAATGGAACTTTTTATGTTGCGTCTGAACTGAAAGCGCTAGAGGGAACTTGTTCCAAAATTGAATTGTTTCCTCCCGGACATTACCTCCACAGCTCGGATGGTGAATTCAAGAGATGGTACAAAAGGGATTGGATGGATTATGAAGCAGTAAAGGAAAATGAAACTAGTATCCAAGAGATTAAGGATGCCTTGGAGGCGGCAGTACACCGTCAATTGATGTCCGACGTGCCTTATGGCGTGTTGTTATCGGGTGGGCTGGATTCTTCTGTAACTTCCGCAGTGGCCAAAAAATATTCGCAAATGCGAATCGAGTCAGGTGATACCAAGGAGGCTTGGTGGCCACAATTGCACTCTTTTTCTGTTGGATTGGAAGGTTCGCCGGATTTGGAAGCTGCTCAAAAAGTGGCCGATCACATAGGCACAATTCACCACGAAATTAAATTTACTATCCAAGAAGGATTGGATGCTATCAAAGACGTCATCTATAACTTGGAAACCTATGACATTACAACAATTCGTGCTTCCACACCGATGTATTTGATGGCAAGGGTCATTAAATCCATGGGAATAAAGATGGTGTTGTCAGGAGAAGGAGCAGATGAATTGTTCGGAGGATATTTATACTTCCATAAAGCACCAAGTCCAAAGGATTTCCATGAAGAAACCGTTCGTAAACTGGATAAGTTACATATGTACGACTGTTTACGTGCCAACAAATCACTTGCAGCTTGGGGAATTGAAGGTCGAGTGCCATTTTTGGACAAGGAGTTTATGGATGTTGCCATGCGCATCAACCCTAAGGATAAGATGATTAATGGCGAACGAATGGAAAAATGGGTGGTGCGTAAAGCATTTGAATCTTATTTGCCAGAAAGTGTTGCTTGGAGGCAGAAAGAGCAGTTCTCTGATGGTGTTGGTTATAGTTGGATTGATACCTTAAAAGAATTGGTTGAAACTGAAGTGAGTGACGAGCAGCTGAAAAACGCACATTTCAAGTTTCCAATACAAACACCAACAACCAAAGAAGAATATTATTATCGTTCCATATTTGAAGGGCATTTCCCTTCAGATGCAGCGGCTTTAAGCGTTCCACAAGAGCCATCCGTGGCCTGTAGCACCAAAATTGCCTTGGAATGGGACGAAGCATTCAAAAATATGAATGACCCTTCTGGAAGGGCTGTGGCCAATGTCCATGAAGATGCGTATGTGAAATAATCAACCGTATATAAAGTATGCAGTAGTGATACTTGCAGTTTTGTTTTATTTGAGTTAGTCGAAAAGGCCCCTTGCAAAAGGGGCTTTTTCCATTGAAAACGGTTCGTTTTTATTGTTTTGAAGGGCTGTTGTTTTTCCACATTACTTTGTTGATAACTTAGGGTGTCCGATAGGCTTCAAGCACCTAATTTCATAGGGTATTCCTTATATTTGTAAGATTTGAAAAATTCAAGGTAAATAAAGAGGATATATGAGCGAAGAAGCTAAAAAAAATCAATATTCGGCGGACAGTATTCAGGCCCTTGAGGGCATGGAGCACGTGCGTATGCGACCTTCCATGTATATTGGCGATGTTGGGGTAAGAGGGTTGCACCATTTGGTATATGAAGTAGTGGACAACTCCATTGATGAAGCTATGGGTGGTCACTGTGATACCATAGAAGTTACCATAAACGAAGATAATTCCATAACAACCCGAGATAATGGTAGGGGTATACCTGTAGGACTCCATAAAAAAGAAGGCGTTTCCGCTTTGGAGGTCGTAATGACCAAGATTGGAGCAGGAGGTAAGTTCGATAAGGATTCCTATAAGGTTTCGGGCGGTCTTCACGGTGTAGGAGTTTCCTGTGTAAATGCACTTTCGAGCCATTTGAAAGCTACCGTATACCGCGAGGGTAAAATTTGGGAGCAGGAATATGAAAGGGGAAAAACCTTATATCCGGTCAAAAGCATAGGTGAGAGTACTGAAACGGGTACTGTAGTGACCTTTATGCCCGATGATGTCATTTTTACCCAGACTAGAGAATATAGTTACGACACTTTGGCCAATAGGATGCGAGAGCTGGCCTATTTGAACAAAGGAGTAACCATTACCTTAACGGACAAGCGAAACAAGGACGAAAAAGGTGAATTTGTTTCAGAAACCTTCTTTTCAAAGGAGGGCTTGAAGGAATTCATCAAATTCTTGGATGAGACTCGAGAGCCACTTATCCAACGTGTGATTTCCATGGAAGGAGAGAAAAACGGCATTCCAGTTGAAGTAGCCATGATTTACAACACTGGATTTTCGGAAAATCTACACTCTTATGTAAACAACATCAATACCCACGAAGGAGGTACCCACCTTTCTGGATTTAGAAGGGGATTGACCACTACTTTGAAGAAATATGCGGATGGTTCTGGTTTGCTGGATAAGCTCAAATTTGAGATTTCTGGGGATGATTTCCGCGAGGGATTGACCGCAATCGTTTCGGTTAAGGTAGCAGAACCTCAATTTGAAGGGCAAACCAAAACAAAATTGGGTAACCGTGAGGTGACCAGTGCCGTGAGTCAAGCCGTTTCCGAAATGTTGACGGATTATCTGGAAGAGAATCCAGACGACGCCAAGCAAATAGTTGAAAAAGTGAAATTGGCGGCTCAAGCCAGGCATGCTGCTGCCAAGGCACGTGAAATGGTCCAGCGTAAGAACCCAATGAGTGTCGGGGGCTTACCTGGAAAACTTTCCGATTGTTCAGAGCAAGATCCTACCAAATGCGAGGTGTTCTTGGTAGAGGGTGATTCTGCAGGTGGAACGGCCAAGCAGGGAAGAGATAGAAATTTTCAGGCCATATTACCCCTACGAGGTAAGATTTTGAATGTTGAAAAGGCCATGCAACATAAGGTCTTCGAAAATGAAGAAATAAAGAACATCTACACGGCCCTTGGGGTGACCATAGGTACAGAAGAGGATAGCAAAGCTTTGAATCTTGATAAGCTGCGTTACCATAAAGTAGTAATTATGTGTGATGCGGATGTGGATGGTAGCCACATCGAGACCCTGATTTTGACTTTCTTCTTTAGGTACATGCGTGAACTGATTGAAGGTGGTCACGTTTATATTGCCACTCCACCATTATATTTAGTGAAAAAAGGAACTAAAAGAAGGTATGCATGGAATGATGAAGAACGAGATGAAATTGTGGAATCCATGAAAGGAGGGGCTGGAATCCAGCGCTACAAAGGTCTTGGTGAAATGAACGCCGAACAATTATGGGATACGACCATGAATCCAGAATTTAGGACATTGAGGCAGGTTACCATAGACAATGCCACAGAATCGGACCGTATTTTCTCCATGCTGATGGGCGATGAAGTACCACCTCGAAGAGAGTTTATTGAGAAAAATGCTGTTTACGCCAACATTGACGCATAACAGTTTCAGATATTAAAAAGAAAATCCCGGGAATTCCCGGGATTTTTTATTTATGCAAAGCTGTTAAATCTAAATTATTGCCATTGAAAGTTTCCATTTTCAAAAGACCAATCATTGCCGAAGAATCCGGCGCATTTTACCGCATCTGTACCAAATTCCATAATATCATCACTGAAAAGAAGCAAATCAGGGTAAGAAGTACCGTTCAATAAGTAATGATTGCTATAAATGGCCTTCATCCCCTTGGTGCCCGTGGCGGAAACCACACCAACACTTGCTGTATCGCTATCCGTTCTTGGGGCAATAAAATATAATCCCCATTCGCTTCCTTTTACATCTTTTCCATTGATATTAACACGATTGTTTTCAACCTGCACTGGGAAATCTTTCAAGAGTTTTTTCCAAGCCGTATTATTGGTTTTGTTGCCATATAGCACAATGTTTTGGTCAGCGAACTTTTTCGCATCAAAATCAACATCCGGAACCAATTCAATAGAACCATTGGCGCGGTAATAGAATGTCTCAGCGTCTAACCTCGCTTTATTAAAGTACCATTCGTTTTCTGCAGGTGTGCCTTTTGTAGCGTACACAAATACCATTTGATTACGAAAAGCATCTTTAAACCCTCCATTGCGATGTGGACCCTTTTCTTTCAAATTAGGTTGGGCAGTAGACTGCCATCCACCAGTAGTTTTCTTGTAAAACACTTGTCCTTTGTTTGAAATATTTAAAATAGTGTCATCTATGGTAAGACTATCTGATTTTATCTCCATGGCATCCAAATCTATACCCAAAACAGCTACATTGTTGGTATGGATACTCGGTCCATTTTCCTTGGAAAAATCAATAGAGCTGATTTCAAAAGGTTTTTCTTGCTGATAAATGGTAACGAAATGTGATTTTGCAGAAACTCCAGGCGATGCAGTAAAAAACTCCATTTTGGTAATGGTCGAATCCGTAGGGATGCTTCTTCGTTTGAACAAGTCAAAAATAGGAGGCCAATCCATACTTTGGTCGCCATACCAGTGTGTTCCACCAGGGTATTCGTAATAGGTGAAATCCGGATGGAATTTTCCCAAAACCTCTCTCATATCCCTTGCTATAAATGTGGGCACTACATTATCTTTTTCTCCGTGAAGTACGTAAACTCCTTGTTGTAGGTAATTGCGTTTCAATTTTAAGGTTCGACTTGGGTTCCCAGCACGTAGAATCATATGGTCCATATCGGTCAACTGGGGTTCCTTCATCATTTCTTTTAACCGTTCAGGAGTGATACCCCATCGTTTACGTTCCTCTTCACTGGCATTGAGCGCACGTTTTATAAAGCTGTCGCGATATCCCAATAGATCAGGATATCCCGCACAAGGCGCAATAGCGGCAAATTTATCAGGATAGGTGGCTCCTAAATACCAGGTTCCATGTCCTCCCATAGAATGCCCCGTGAGATATGTTTTTTGAGGATTTGGACGATAGATTCTTTTTCCCTCCGCCAAAACCTCCAAAGCATCCAAACGGCCCCAATCTTCCCAAGCAAAGCCAAAAGGTCTACGATTGGTAGGAGCGACCACATGGCCCCAATCCTTTTGTTTGTAGGCATTGGCTTGATTTACAGCCTCTACCGATGCTCCGTGAACAGATAGGAACAAAGCCCCATTTTCCAAATCATGTGTAGACGAAGGGGCTACGCTGAAGTACTGTACACTGTTGTCCACGTTGCTAATAAAAGTACGTTTGTGTTTATCGTTTTTGGATTTAATTTGGATGTCTATCTCCTGTGTATCCAAAGTTGATTTTGAATTGTTCAACAATGTCAAATCCAATATAGATTTTTTTGCTTCCGCATCCTGTGCAACGGAAGGAATGTCAAACGGAACTTTTCTCACACTCATCGGCGGTATGGAGGGTACCTTTGAAGAAGCTTCCTTTCCCAGATGTTGAGATGTAATTTGAAGGTCTTTGGCCCAATTTTCCGATGCGTTGATCACTCGAATAGCTCCTTTGTATGCAATGCTTTCCCCAGTAAGAAGGTCGGGAAGCGTCATATCCCTGGTTGTAAAGATGACAGGAGCTTTAGGTTGAATCAACCTTGCACGCACCCTTGGAAACCTCCCAGCTTTCAACACAAAAACATTCATTCCCTTTTTTAGTTTGATGGGAATAAGGCTGTAACCAAAATCATAATAATCCCCTTCATGTGGGTATCCATTAATAATGGCCTGGGTATGTCCAGAAGCTTCAAAAAGTACAATTTCCTCTTTAGAGGAACGGTAGCTTAAGTATATATAAGAACCTCTAAGTACCCCGTCATTAAAAGTGTTGGTGTCATCAACTTCTATTTCGGTCCAATAATGAGGAGCTCCCAAGTTATCAATACTCCCGATCTCCCCTTTGGAAACAGTTTTACTGCCCATTAAAAACTCTTTAAAGACCTTGTCGGAAGGGAAGGAAATAGAGTTTAAGGCACTTCTTTTAGAGGTGAGATACAAAGCATCTTTAAAAACATGGATTACTTTTCCTTCGCTTACTGTATTTACCTTTTCCTTTCCAAAATATTCAACAATATTCCCTTGTCGTTTTTGGGCTGATACGGTAAAAGTCAAAAAAAAGGTTGCTAACAGTATAAATGACTGATGAATGAGGTGTTTTTTCATAAATGATTGATTTGAAGTGAAAATAGCGATTAGGCTTTTTTAAGACAAAAAGAATAGCTTACCCATAGATTGTAGTCGACGGATAACTCTATTGTACAAACGAACGATTGAAATCCGGGCTTTGTCGGCAGAATTTTTGATATGTTATGTGATTGTCTGTCCACATAGGAAGGGTGCTAAATAGATAGATAAGCGCGTTTCACAACAAAAACTCGCAGCGGCATGGGGAGTTTTTTAGTTTTAGGAAAAATTTTACAAAATGAAACAAGCATAAATTTTCATTGTTCTAAAATTTATAGAGAAATGATTAAAATTTATGTGAGTTCCTGAATGTATTCATTTTTTTTGAACATTCAGAAATCAAAAAAAAATAAACAGATGAAAAGAATAAGCCTTTTACTAGCGATATGCAGTTTTTCCTTTGGAATGGCACAGTCCAATTTAAATGAGCTTTTGGCTGCGGGTCTAAATGATGCTGAGCGATTTACAACCGATTGGTTGGCACCCGTTACCGAAGCAGGGGTTTACAGTATTTCAAATGGATGGTACAACTCTGCTGATGCAAAACCTTTGGGAGGGTTTGAAGTCTCAATTGTTGGAAACATTACAGGTTTCAAGAACAAAACCGCTAAAAAATCCTTTACCTTAAATACAGCCGATTATGAAAACCTTACGCTGGTTGGTGGAGGTACCACAGCAGAGGTTGCAACTGCCCTAGGCGATATTGAAGGAGTAGATGTGGCAATCAACGCCACCATTGAAGGACAACAGGTTAGCACTTCATTTGAGCTTCCTTCTGGATTGTCTTCCGAAGATTTGAATTTCGTGCCATCAGGATATATTCAGGCAAGTGTAGGTTTAATAAAAGGTACCGAGGTAAAAGCGCGTTTTTTGCCAAAAATCAATACCGATGATGTTTCCATAGGGCTTTATGGGTTCGGAATACAACACGATTTTACAAAACACCTTCCGGCAGATAAATTACTTCCTGTTGCCATCTCTGCCGTTATTGGATATACAAATCTTAGCGGAGAGTATGATTTTACAAGTTCCGGAGTTATTTCAGGTGATAACCAGCGTATTGATGCCAAGTTTAGTTCCTGGAATTTTGCCGCGGTGGTTTCTACACGTTTGCCAGTCATAAACTTTTATGGAGGGTTAAACTACATTACCGGAAAGGCCGATACGGATATCCTTGGTAGATATGAAGTTGCAACCGCAGGAACATCAATTGTTTATAACGACCCCTTTATGATTAGTAATAAAATAAGTGGGGTTTCTGGTAATATTGGAACCAAATTAAAATTAGGATTTTTCCGTATCAATGCTGATTACAACATTGCAGAATTCAGCACACTTACATTCGGTATTAATTTTGGGTTTAGATAAATAATAATACCTGACCAAAATAAAGTAGGCCCCAACTTTAGTTGGGGCCTACTATTTTCATATATGTTGCGTCTTCCGCTTATTCCCTGGTGGCGAAGACAGAACCATTTTCCAGGGCTAGGGTCTCAGGGTTATTGCTTTCTTCTAAGCTTACCACAACATCATTAACATGTTCGTCTCCAAATTCAATGGTGTATTTACCATTTTCTTCGGACCATCTAAAATCAGTATAAAAAGTTAAGTTAGAGTCTGTATAACTTTGGTATCTACCTAGGTAAACATCATTAAATATCCATTCCTCCCTTGTAGTGGAGTTTTTGCTGGTAATTTCGTTCTGGGCTGCTGAATTTTTAACCCATGTGCCTAAAATGGGATCGTTGTTTTCTGGAATACTGCTACAATTGCTTATGGCAATGATGCAGATTATTGACAACAATGAAAAGAGCTTTTTCATAGTCTAAGTAGGTTAATCATAAATTTGGGATTATTAGAACGGTGATTTACAGAGAAGTATTGCTATTAATTCGATGTATAACACCCTTGGATGTGATTTCTTCGTTGAACTGCACCATTTGTTAACATAACAACGATTTCTACTATAGATGTGTCAGAAAAAGCCTATAGGTTAAAACGAACAAAAGTCAGTTTTTTTCTGGCCTAAATGCCTTATTTTTGACGCATTAAAATAAAAACCAATAAAAATGAAAGTTACCGTAGTTGGAGCAGGTGCAGTGGGAGCTAGCTGTGCTGAGTATATTGCAATGAAAAATTTTGCGTCTGAAGTTGTCTTGTTGGATATAAAAGAAGGGTATGCCGAAGGAAAGGCGATGGATTTGATGCAAACCGCTTCTCTAAATGGATTTGATACCAAAATAACCGGAAGTACAAGTGATTACTCCAAAACTGCAGGTAGCGATATAGCCGTAATTACCTCTGGGATTCCACGTAAACCTGGTATGACCCGCGAAGAACTTATCGGAATCAATGCTGGAATAGTGAAAACGGTATCTTCAAATCTTTTGGAACACTCTCCAAATGCCATTATAATTGTGGTGAGCAATCCTATGGATACCATGACTTATTTGGTGCATAAAACTACTGGTCTTCCAAAACATAGAATAATCGGTATGGGTGGTGCTTTGGATAGTGCTCGTTTCAAATATCGTTTGGCCGAGGCCCTTGAAGCTCCAATCTCAGATGTTGATGGAATGGTTATCGGAGGGCACAGTGATAAAGGTATGGTACCTTTAATTGGTCATGCCACAAGAAATAGTGTGAAAGTATCCGAATTTCTTTCCGAAGATAAAATGCAATGGGTGGTTCAGGAAACCAAAGTGGGAGGCGCCACATTGACCGGACTTTTGGGGACCAGCGCTTGGTATGCCCCTGGAGCAGCAGTTTCCGGATTGGTCCAAGCGATTGCGTGCGATCAGAAGAAAATGTTCCCATGTTCTACATTGCTAGAAGGAGAGTACGGTCTTGATGATATTTGCATTGGTGTTCCTGTTTTGTTGGGAAGAAATGGTATCGAAAAGATTGTGGAAATTGAATTGAGTGATGCTGAAAAGGCCAAAATGCAAGAAAGTGCCGAAGGCGTTAAAAAAACCAATGGATTGCTGCAACTGTAATCTTTAGGTCAAATAAGAATTTAAAAATAAATGGGCAGGTGACTGCCCATTTGCAATTCCATCAATTTCTATTGGCAAATCTTGATGGAAATGATATATTTGCACGCTGTTTATAAAAACTTCTAAAAATTTAATAATCAATGCAAAATAAAGGACTTATAAAGCTTTTTGCGCTTCTTTTTGGTCTGGTGAGCATTTATCAACTTTCCTATACTTTCATTACAAGCAAGTTGGAAAAGGATGCTGAAACCTATGCTATAAGCCAAATTTCTGAAGCTGAGGAAGATTATGTGGCAAAGCGCGAGGCTTTAGAAGCATCATACTTGGATTCTATTGGAACCAATCCGGTTTTGGGATATACCAGCTATGATGATGCGAAGAAAAAAGAATTGAACAAGGGATTGGACCTTAAGGGAGGGATTAATGTTACCCTTCAAATTTCTGTTAAGGATATATTGAAAGGTCTTGCCAACAATACCAAGAACCCTATTTTCAACAAAGCTTTGGCCGATGCCGACAACGCTTCCAAAAATAGTGATAACACCTATTTGGAGCTGTTCTTCGAGGCATTTGACAATATCAAGGGAGATGCCAAATTGGCTTCGCCTGATATTTTTGCCAACAAAGGTTTGAGTGATGAGGTTAATTTTCAAATGACTGATGACGAGGTAAAACCTGTTATTCGCAGAAAAATTGACGAATCCATTGTTTCGGCTTTTGAAGTGCTTCGTGAACGTATTGATGGTTTCGGGGTAACCCAACCAAATATCCAAAGAGAAGGAAACTCTGGCCGGATCTTGGTGGAACTACCTGGTGCACGTGACATAGCAAGAGCTCAAGAACTATTGTCGAGTACAGCTCAATTAGAGTTCTGGGAAACCTATTCTCAAGGTAATCAAAGTTTGGGAGCCTTTTTTGTAAATGCAAATGAAAGACTGAGGGAAATCTTGGAACCCGTTCAAGAAGAGGAGGAAGAAGTTTCAAAGCCAGAATCTGAGATTGACTCTTTATTATCTGATGTAGCCCAAGATTCTTTGGATTTGACTCCACAATCCAATCCGTTGTTGAGCAAATTGATTCCTGCCAACCCTGGTAGCCATGCCATCGCAAGAGCCTTGGTGTCTGATACTGCTGAGATTGGTGAGTATTTAAGAATGCGCGAGATTAAAAGGCTGTTGCCAAACGATGTCCAGTTCACTAAGTTTTTATGGGAAAGACCTGCGAAGGATTCTGAGATATCAGAACTATATGCGTTAAAATCCAATAGGGACAATACACCAAGAATCAGTGGAGATGTTGTTTCTGATGCCCAAGACACTTTTGACCAGTTCAATAAACCTGCGGTAAGCATGACCATGAATACCAGAGGTGCCAAAGAATGGGAAGAGTTGACAGGTGATGCGTATAACAACCAAACTGGAATCGCCATAGTTTTGGATAACAAGGTGTATACCGCCCCAGGAGTTTCTTCAGGGCCTATTTCTGGTGGGCGTTCCGAGATTACTGGAACTTTTACAGTAAATGAAACTAAGGATATTGCTAACGTATTACGTGCGGGTAAACTTCCGGCTTCTGCAGAAATTATTCAATCAGAAGTTGTGGGTCCATCATTAGGGCAAGAAGCTATCGATAGTGGTTTTATGTCCTTTTTGATTGCCATGGCTTTCGTTTTGGTTTGGATGGTGTTCTATTATGGAAAAGCAGGAATTTTTGCTGATATCGCTTTGGTATTGAACATCCTATTAATTTTTGGGGTGCTTACAAGTCTTGGAGCGGTACTTACTCTACCGGGTATTGCAGGTATTGTTTTGACCATTGGTATGTCAGTGGATGCTAACGTGCTGATATTTGAACGTGTGAAAGAAGAATTGGCACGCGGAAAAGGAAAGGCTCAAGCAGTTGCCGACGGTTTCAGCAATGCCCTATCCTCTATTTTGGATGCCAACATCACTACCGGTCTTACTGCAATTATTCTTTTCATTTTTGGTTCAGGACCAATCAAAGGATTTGCAACTACACTTTTAATCGGTATTGTTACCTCTTTGTTTACGGCAATCTTCATTACTCGTTTGTTAGTGGATTGGTACATTTCCAAGAAAGGTAGAAGCTTAGACTTCTCAACAGGGATAACCAAGAATTTGTTCACCAATATGAACATCAACTTCTTGGGTAAACGTAAGGTTGCTTATATACTTTCCGCTATTTTGTTAGGAATAGGTGTCTTTTCTTTAACAACTACAGGATTACAACCAGGTGTTGATTTTGCTGGGGGCCGTTCATATACTATCCGTTTTGAAAAAGCTGTCAATCCATCAGAAATTGCGTCTGAATTGAATACTGTATTTGGTAGCGGCACCCAAGTGAAAACTTTTGGGGAAGCAAATCAGATAAAGGTGACCACTCCTTATAAAGTTGATGTTGAGGGAATTGAAGTCGACAATGAGATTCAAGATAAATTATATACTTCACTGCAAAAATACCTTCCAGATGGTGCTTCTTTTGAAGATTTTACAGTTGGTGCTTCTGAAAAGTCAATCGGAATTCTTCAGTCGATAAAGGTTGGACCCACCATTGCAGATGATATTAAGAACAATGCCTTCTTGGCCATTATAGGTTCGCTGGCGGTTGTCTTCCTGTATATCTTGTTGCGATTCAGAAGATGGCAGTTTTCTTTGGGTGCAGTAATCGCGGTATTCCATGATGTGATGATTGTACTTGGAATTTTCTCTTTGACTGGGAAGATAATGCCTTTCAATATGGAGATTGATCAAGCTTTTATTGCGGCAATATTAACGGTGATAGGTTATTCCTTGAACGATACGGTGGTGGTATTTGACCGAATCCGTGAGATTGTCAACCTAAAAGGTTGGAATAAAGGACAAAACATCAACCAAGCCTTGAACAGTACGTTAAGTCGTACTTTGAATACATCTTTGACCACATTGATTGTACTATTGGCCATCTTTGTGTTTGGTGGTGAAAGCTTAAGAGGATTTATGTTCGCTATGATTATTGGTGTGCTCGTGGGTACCTATTCATCGGTGTTCATCGCAACTCCAATCATGTTTGATGCCTTGAGAAAGAAAATTGCATCTTCAAAAGAATAGCACGCATTTACTAACTTAGTTAAAAAGGCCACTCTTAAGAGTGGCCTTTTTTATTTTGGAGGCAAGGACATTACATACTCAAACCCCTTTTGAAGATACTTGCCAAGGGTTATGCCGTCGGTCAATAAAGTTTCAGGAATTAAAACATATTCTTTGAGTACAGCACCATGCGATTTGAATGGTACCGCCCCGAAAACTTGATTGAATTCTGCTTGATCTTCTTTTGAAAGTCGTATGCCAAGCTCGTCTTCTTTGTTGAGCAACGAAAACATATAACCATTGGCAGATGTATAGGGCATTGTTTTTCCCTTACGCTCAAAGTTCGGATTTAATGCAACCAACTCATCATAAATTTTTAGAATTTTCTTTCTCATATGAAAATAATGTTTAATAAAATTAAAATGAGTTTTAATAAAATTAATTAATAAATGAATTTTTATATATTTGAACGAAATTATTTTGAATGAACAAAAAACTTCCATTATCCTGTCCCAGTTGCGAGAATTTGCTACAGGTAAAACAATTATACTGTGATCAATGCGAAACCACGGTCACAGGACTGTACTCACTCCCTATAATATCGCAATTATCCATGGACGAGCAAAAATTTATTTTGGATTTTGTAAAGACCAGTGGAAGTCTTAAGGATATGGCCAAAAAAATGAAATTGAGCTACCCAACCGTAAGAAATAGACTTGATGATATTATTGGAGCAATCGAAAAACTTGAGGCTGATGGAGAATAGTTTTTGGATCAACCCTTTCATCAAAATTGCTGGGTTTAGATCCTTGATTTATGGCTTGCTCGGTTTGCTCTTGATTGCAGTAGTGGCCTATCTGACCGGAACCCACTTTTATGGATTTTCTGACCTCGGATTTGCAAAGGATTCTGAATTTTGGTTATATGCCCTAGAACAGCTGCTGAGCTGGGTGCTGATTTCATTATGTTTATATGTGTCCGGCTTACTTTTTTCAAACACAAAGCTCAGGGTTGTGGATGTTTTTGGCACCAACATATTGGCAAGGATGCCGTTGCTTTTGGTTCCCTTGGTTAGACTTATTCCACCCTTTCAGAGTTTCGTTTTTCAATCCGTGGAGATGTATTTACTTCTTGGGATTTATGTTTTATCACTTGCTTGGACTATGGTCTTGATGTTTAATGGATTCAAAATTTCATCCAATTTAAAAGGAATACGACTCATCGCATCATTTATTATAAGCATAGTTGTTGCTGAAATCTTAATTCGATTAATTCTTAATTCAATCTATTATTTATGAGACATAACATTTTTTTATTCTGCATTGTACTGGCAGTTGGTTTAAGCTCTTGCGCCCAAGATTATAAAAAGCTATCAGATTCTGAAATTGACAAAAGTAAAGTGCGGATTGCCCAAGAATTTGCAACCAATTACCTGAACCAATCTAAAAATGGTATGACATACGTGTTTAAAGATGAGGCCACTAGTGAGCTGAAAAATCTGTTGACACCTGAAACCCAAAAAAATGTTTATCAGAGTATAAAGAAGCAATTTGGCGATTTTCAAAATTTGGAGTACATAGAAACCTATGCTGACAAAAATGTTGTCTCTTCGGGAATTCAAAGATTTAAAGGAAGTTTTGGGGAAAAAGACAAAAAATTGGAGGTCAGAGTTGTATTGGACCAAACAGATAAGGTGGCCGGTTTTTGGATAAAACCTTGGTCAGATATGCTAAAATAGTAAAGACAGGCACATCATGGGACGGATACCATTATTCCGTACCATGGTGCTTTGAGGCTTCTCCGGTTGAACCGTTTGTACCAATGTTCAGGTTATAGTCAAATTGGGGTTCCAATCCATTTTCTTTTCTATGGGACACAAAAACAATGGTAGTGCTGCTTTCTTGTGCAATTTTATTGACCAATGAAACAAATAGGGCGGCATTTTCGTCATCGAGCCCAGCTGTAGGTTCATCCAAAATAAGTAATGCAGGATGTTTTATCATGGCTCTAGCGGTCATGACCAATCGTTTTTCACCTGTAGTAAGATCAAGGAATTGCTTGTTCCTTTTATGTTCCAAATGCAATAGCTTAACCCAAGAATTTGCCAAACGTTTTGCTTGGTCCGAAGCTCTTTTATAAAGACCGATTGAATCATAGATTCCCGAAATCACCATGTTTTCTAAAGTATGATATCCGTTGAACTTATCGGTCATGGCAGGTGTGAAATACCCAATTTTTTCCTTTAAATCCCAAACGCTCTCGCCACTGCCTTTTTTTTGCCCAAACAGGGTAAGGTCTTGCCCGTAGCCTTTATGGCTATCACCCGTAATCATGGATAGCAGAGTTGTTTTACCGCTACCATTTGGACCTATGAGTTGCCAAAACTCCCCCTTTTTTATGGTCCAATTGATTTTATCAAGGACCTGGCGTCCATCAAAAGAGACCGATACGTTCTTAAAACTGACCAATTCAGAACCTTTAACAATAATGGGTTCTATGGGTGGAGGAATAGCTTCAGTAAAATGAATTGTTTTTTTACTATTAGCTTTCCAAAACGATTCCGCATTAGGATAAGAAAGAAGACTTTCCTTTTCCAGTCGATAAAAAGTATGCGTTACAGGAAGGATGTCATTTATTCTACTTACTACCTGAACCAAGGAGATTGATTCTGAAATGTTGGTTAATTTTTCTTTGAGATAGACTTGGGTATCAATGTCAAGATTATCATACGGGTTAACGAGTATCAAAAACCCAGGTTTTTGTTCCAATAGATAGCTTAACAATGCTTTTTTCTGCTCGCCGCTGCTCATCGATTTTAAAGATTGCTTGGTCGCCGTAGTAATTATTTTGGCGTCATGACGTTCTTCTTCGTCCATAAACCGATGAATTTCAGAACGGGAAAAAAGCAATCCATTTTTGTTTTTCAAATGCTCAAAGCCTTGGATAGCCACTCCTTTCAATAAGTTGAAAATCAAAGCTTGTACTTTGGAATTGTTGTCTATCAGTATTGCGTAGTTGTTGGCTGGGTTCATTGGCTAAAATCCTATGGATTTCAAAATTAAGAGTATCCTTTGTTTACCCTAAAAATATGCACAGGGTTGTCTTTGTAGGTAGTTGTGTTATCTAAGTGCATTCCGTTTTTTAGAGCAACCTTTTGAGAGGGTATATTATCTATATGAATAATGGAAATCAGAGAAGAAACAAAATTGTTCTCAAAGGCAAAATTTTTACACTTTTTGGCCGCTTCAATGGCAAAACCTCGTTGCCAAAATTTAGGTAGAATAGAGTAGCCGATTTCCAGTTCTTCAATTTCATCCACCACTTGCACCAAAAGCCCACAAATTCCAACCAACTCTCCGGTTTCTTTTAGTATAAGGGCATTCATTCCGCCAAGCCTTTTTTCATATCTTTCAAAAATGCGGTCAAATTGGATTTGACATGCTTCAACCGGATCAATAGGCAATCCCTCCCAGAATTGGGTAGACTTCGGTTCATGATAAAAAGGCAACCAAGCATCAAAATCTGAGGGAAGTATCTTCTGGAAAAGCAGTCGCTCGGTTGTTTGGTTTTCTAAAAGATAATTGGGCATTATTGTTTGCTGTAGGATATACTGTCACCAATTTTTAAGCCTAGCTTATCAGAAAGCCCTGCTTTGATTTCCAGTACATATTTTATGGGTACACCTGAAGACAAGCCTGTTTCGTCAAAAGGCTTTGCATTTTTTTGGAAGCTCACAATTTTAAGATTGTCATCAATATAAACAATGTCCAAAGGAATCTGGGTGTTCTTCATATAGAACGAATGCATGGCCATATTGTCAAAAATAAACAGCATCCCTTGATTTTCTTCCATGGTTTCACGGTACATCAGGCCCGTTTGTGTCTCATATTCCGTTTCCGCAATTTCGATATCGAAACGACCTAAAGTAGAATTGTTTTCCGTTGATGAGACGGTGAGCTCTCCTTCCTTCGTGAACGTAATAGTTTCGGTCTTGATTTCTCGCTTTTGCTCTTTTTTACAGTTGATGGCACAAAAAAGCCCCAGGCTTAGAAATATGAACGATTTGAAGTACTTGAACAACATTTGTAGAAATTGATAATTGACTATTGTTTTGAAGGTCTAAACATAAAATAGAGGCCGACCAAAATCATTGGGATGCTCAGCCATTGACCTGTGGACAATAGTCCAAGCGATTCTTCAAATCCGCCCTGACTCTTTTTAAAATACTCTACAAAGAAACGGATGGTCCATAGACAAACCATGAACAGGCCAAAAAGATAGCCAGTTTTGTTCTTTTTATCTGTTTTCCAGTAAAGCTGGTACAATAGGATAAAGACGAAAACATAACAAATACCCTCATATAACTGTGCAGGATGACGAAAAGGAATCGATTCCAGTAAACTGGCAAATTCTGGCTTGTTCTCAATAGCTTTGTAGGCAGCACTGGCAGTTTTTTCCTTGGTCTCACGCATAGCCCTGTACGCGGGCATGTCTTCTGAGTCTCTTATGAATCGAACAGCCAGAGCAAAGGATTTATCAACAATCTTACCATTGATTTCGGAGTTGAAAAAATTACCAAAACGAACAAAAGCAGCACCAATAGCTGAAGGAATCACCATTCTATCCAATAGCCAAAGCATGCTGATATCCTTCCATTTTCTGCAATACAGCCACACACCAATTATGGCGGCAATAGTGGCACCGTGACTGGCTAAACCCGTAAATCCAGTGAATTCGTACCCGTTGATAAAACCAAATAGAGAACTATCAGCACTTTCACGGATGGGTAAGAGAATCTCCGCTAAATGATTTTTGTAATAGCCCCAATCGTAAAAAATAACATGCCCCAAACGAGCTCCCAACATGATTGATATTAGACCATGAAGAAAAAGTGAGTCCACTTGTTGCATGGTCTTTTTTTCATTTAAAAAGATTTTCTTGATGATATACCAGCCGACTATAAAAGCAGCAATCCATAGCAAGTTGTAATACTTTATTTGAATAATTCCCAACTTGAACAATGTGCCATCCGGGTTCCAATTGAATCCTAAAAAGTGCATGGATAAATTTTTGGTCTAATATAACTACTTTGAATGGTTAGAGGGAGGGATTATTCAATTTTTAGATTATTGCTTTGGATAGTTGGATAGTTGGATAGTTGGATGGTTGGATGGTTGGATGGTTGGATGGTTGGATGGTTGGGATTTTCTTTATGTAGATTTCTGACTTTTTATTTTTGATAACTGATAACTGATAACTGATAACTGATAACTGATAACTGAAGTCCCATGTTATGGAACAGGGTCATATCCTTTTCCGCCCCAGGGATGGCAACTAAATATTCTTTTTAGGGATAACCAACCCCCTTTAAAAAGGCCATGTTTTTTAAGAGCTTCTAAGGTATAAGCCGAACAAGTTGGAGAATAACGGCATGTTGCCGGAGTAAGAGGTGAAATCAAAAGTTGGTAAAGCCTGACCACTAGAACAAAAGGAGCGATAAGAATTTTTTTCAGTGCCATTCCCTTAGTTCTGAATCTGTTTGCTTTATTATTAATTGATACTGAAAGTGGTTCCTTCCTTTCCATCTTTGAGCTGTATTCCCAAAGCGGTAAGTTGGTCCCTAATCTTGTCCGAAGTGGCAAAGTCCTTGTTGGCTCTAGCCTCGTTACGTAGGTCTATTAAAAGTTCCACCACGCCATTTAGTGCACTGCTGTCATCTTTTGCCGCTTTTTGATTTTCTATCCCCAAAATATCATGGACAAAATTGTTCAGAGTGTTTTGCAAAAGGGATTTATCTTCTTCGGTAATATTTTCTTTTTCTTCTTTGATCAAATTGATGCGTTTTACAGCATCAAACAGATGGGCAATCAGTATAGGAGTATTAAAATCATCGTTCATGGCATCGTAGCATTTTTGCTGCCATGCCTTATAATCAAAATCAGAGGTTTTGCCTGTTTTTAAGGATTCGACACTTTCCATAGCATCCATTAACTTATGGTACCCTTTTTCAGAAGCTTGAAGCGCATCGTCACTAAGATCCAAAATACTGGTATAGTGGGCTTGCATCATAAAAAATCGTACTACAGCAGGGGAATAGGGTTTACTCATGATGTCATTTTCACCACTGAACATTTCAGACGGATAAATGTTGTTGCCCGTTGATTTGGACATCTTTTTACCGTTCAAGGTCAGCATGTTGGCATGCATCCAATAATTCACTGGAGATTTTCCCAAACCGGCTTCCGCTTGTGCTATTTCGCATTCGTGGTGTGGAAATTTTAAGTCCATACCACCACCATGTATGTCAAAGGTCTCTCCCAAATATTTAGTGCTCATGGCTGTACACTCCAAGTGCCACCCTGGGAAACCATCTCCCCAAGGGGATGGCCAACGCATAATATGTTGTTCCTCGGCCTTTTTCCATAGGGCAAAATCTTGAGGGCTCTTTTTCTCATCCTGTGCGGTAAGTTCACGGGTGTTGGAAATCATATCCTCTAGCTTTCTACCGCTTAATTTACCATATTCGTGATTTTCATTAAACTTGGGGACATCAAAGTAGACGGACCCGTTTACTTCATAGGCAAAGCCTTTCGCAATGATTTCCTTTATAATCTCTATCTGTTCAATAATGTGGCCCGTGGCCGTAGGTTCTATACTTGGAGGTAAAAAATTGAATTTTTGCAGGGTTTCATGAAAATCAACGGTATACCGCTGTACAACTTCCATGGGTTCAATCTGCTCCAATTTTGCCTTTTTGGCAATTTTATCTTCGCCTTCATCGGCATCGTTTTCCAAATGTCCGGCGTCTGTAATGTTTCGGACATAGCGCACCTTATACCCTAAATGTTTGAAATAGCGGAAAATCATATCAAAAGACATGAACGTACGACAGTTTCCAAGGTGGACATTGCTGTAGACCGTTGGTCCGCATACATACATGCCAATATGGCCTTCATTAATGGGTTTAAAAACCTCTTTTTTACCAGTAAGTGAATTGTGTACTCTTAAGGTGTTGGTTTTATAAAGTTGCATTGAAAAACTTAGGGTTAAAACTCGGTTTCTAGATTGATGTAGTCTAAAAATTCCCTTCGAACAGCTTCTTCCTTGAATTTACCACCATATTCTGCGGTAACAGTACTACTGTCCACATCACGGATTCCTCTTGAATTTACGCAGAGATGTTTTGCATCGATAACGCAGGCAACATCTTCGGTTCCCAAAGCTTTTTGAAGTTCCTTTACAATTTGGATGTTCAATCGCTCTTGCACCTGTGGACGTTTGGCGTAGTAATCAACTATTCGGTTCATTTTGGATAATCCAATGACACTTCCGCTAGAAATATAGGCAATGTGCGCTCTTCCAACGATAGGCAATAGGTGGTGCTCGCAAGTTGAATAAACCGTTATGTTCTTTTCAACAAGCATTTCACCATATTTGTATTTATTTTGAAATGTCGAGGGTTTTGGCTTGCGTTTTGGGTGTAGGCCGCCAAAAATCTCCTTTACGAACATTTTTGCAACACGTTTTGGGGTTCCGTTCAAGCTATCATCATCAAGGTCAAGACCCAATGTCAACATAATTTCGCGAACACTATTTTGTATCCTGTCGATTTTTTCTTCATCGCTCAATACAAAAGCGTCCTCCCTAAGTGGGGTTTCCGTAGAAGAGCCAACGTGATCGTCACCTCTTTCCTCATACTGTTCTTCCAAAGCCTGCTCTACTTTCATTGCTGTTTCTTCAAGGATGCAAAGATATACATTAATGTACTATTTAACATCTGGTATCAAGACTTTGACAACATAAATTATTGTTAAGGGGAGAGCCGTTTTACTTTTATAATGCCCAAACCTACAAGAGTTTATGGTTAAACAGGTTATAAGAACCATAGTTTTAATGCTGTTCAGTCACTTGTCCTATTCACAGGTCACTCCTGACTGCACAACCGCTGTGCCCATTTGTAATAATACACCGGTCAATGGTGGGTCGAATGGCTTTGGCATTGATGACTTCAACGGTGCTGCTTCAAGCGGATGTCTAGAGCGGACAACAACTGGATACATTGAATCCAATTCGGTTTGGTATCGATTTAGAACCAGTGCGTCGGGTGAGCTTGGGTTCAATATCGGACATGATAGTAGTGAGGATTGGGATTTTGCGCTTTATAGAGCAAGCGATTGTACTAATTTGGGAGATCCAATTCGCTGTAACTTCTTTGATAATAGCGATAACAAATCGTTTGTCGGAGTGGGAGAGGACCCAACTGGAGATTCAAGTTCTGTACATTACGAGGATTGGCTACAGGTAAATGCAGGCGAGGATTATTACCTGCTCATCAATAATTTCAGCAATGTTAATTCAGGGTTTTCCATCCAGTTTACTGGGAACATCTTTACGACCAATCCCACTGATGCGTTGGATTGTTCCATTATAAACAATCTTTTGGGTGCGCCAGTAGCGGCATGTGAAGGTGATTCCATAAATCTAGACGCTACTACCACTGGTGCTACATCATATGAGTGGTATAGCGATACAGGAAGTGGTTTTCAACTGATTTCGGGAGAAACAAATTCGACATTAAATGTGTCAACCTCTGCCCAATACCGAGTTGTTGTAAATACACCGACTGGAAATATTATAAGTGACGTACAAGTTGTTTTTAACCCAATACCTGTCACCAATGCTGTTTCCGATGAATTGTTTTGCTATTCTTCCAACATTTTTGACTTAAGCACAAAAGATAGCGAAGCCTTGGGAATCCAGGACGCGAGCATATTCATGGTAAGTTATCATCTTTCACTGGCTGATGCTATTTCTGGTGCAAATCCAATATCGAAACAATTTTCAAAGAGTCCTGGACAGGAAGATATTTTTGTGCGAACATACTCTTTGACCAATCCAGATTGCTTTGATGCGTCGCAAAACTTTAGTATCAATGCCGTTGTCTCGCCAGAACTAAGCTTTGACGAAGAAGTGACACTTTGTGAAAACTCTGCGGGAATTGTTATAGGTGAAACCATGCCCAATCCTGCATATACTTATGCGTGGAATACTGGTGAAGTTACACCGAACATCAGTGTAACAGAGGCAGGGGAATACACCTTGACTGCAACTAATTCGGTTGGTGCCTTGCATTGTGAAGCAAGTAGAACCGTTCAGGTAAATATGTCTCAGCTACCCACCATCACTGATGTTGAAATTGAAGATTTTCAAGCGAATAGTAAGGTGACAATCTTGACCGATTTAGATGGTGATTTTGAGTACCGTCTCGATGACGGTGCGTATCAATCTAGCAATAGCTTCGCAGATGTTTCTGGAGGGATGCATACCGTAACCATGCGTGACCTGTTTGGATGTGGAGAGGTTACCGAAAATATTGTTGTTGTTGGGTTTTCGCCGATTTTCTCACCCAATGGCGATGTGCTTAATGAATCTTGGCATATCGATGGACTTTCCGAATTGAGTTCCCCAATAGTTACCATATATGACCGCTACGGAAAGTTAATTGCCCAGATGACCGAATTCAGCCCTGGATGGGATGGTAATTTTAATGGAAGACCATTGCCATCTACCGATTATTGGTTTAAACTGTCCTATTTGGATAATGATGGAAATCGGGTTTACGCCAAATATCTTCAGAGCCATTTCTCACTTAGACGATAGCAAATGATGCATTTTGTCGATTAACTGTATAATTTTTCCGATAAAAAATACTAAAGAAGGATATTTGGGAGTTATAAAAGTTATTGTAGAATAACCTTTAGCCCCAAAATTCTATGAGAGCTCTATTTTGCGCTATATGGTGTTTAGTCTTAATGCCTCTTTCGATATGCGCCCAAATTTCCCCTAATTCTCCTGATTGTAGGACAGCAATTCCTGTTTGTGCAGACATGATTATATCGTCAAATACAGACGGTAGTGGTGATATTGATGACTTTGACCCGGATGTGATCACGCAATCTGGTTGTTTGGAAAAAGGTAGTGTAGCCTCTGCAAATATTGAAAATAACACTTCTTGGTATGTTTTTAGGGCTGGAACCGATGGGCAAATAGGTTTCGATATCCAAGCATTGCCTGTTGTTATGAACGGAATAGTCACTTCGGAATTAGATTTTGCTCTTTATGGTCCTTTTGATCAAACTTCTGGACAGAACTTTTGTACCCTTGTTGGAAACGGATCTGCACAGCCGATTCGCTGTAATTATGAAGTGAACGACACCAACGCCACCGGAATAGGTGTCAATCCTGTAGATGATAGGGTTGGGGCACCTTTTGTTGTAGGGAGCCAAAACACTTATGATGAATGGTTGGATGTAACCGCCGGTGAGATTTATTATTTATTTATAAATAACTACAACACCAATTTTAATGGAGATCCTGAGCCGTATAGTATTAGGTTTACTGGGTCTTCTGTAGATGCGGACCAAAATACTGCCTTGGATTGTACGCTAAGGGATGAGTTTTTAGGATTGGATATTATTGCTTGTGAAGGTGATCCCGATATAACCTTGAGCGCTTTGAATTCCCCTGCAGGAAACGATATTGCCAACGTGGAATGGACCGTTGATTATGAAGATGACGGGGTTATTGATGCGACATTATCGGGGACAGGGCCTTTTGGTGCGGAATTGGTGGTTACAAGTCCAAATTCGGGCCGTTATTTTGTGGAAATTACTACCGCTTCTGGGACGCCTCCTAGAGTAATTGATCCTGGAGGGATTCTCATTACATTTTTCGGTGAACCGGAAATCGATGTTCAGGTGTTGGATGATATAGATGTGAACAATCAAAGTGACCCTTATAATGTTGAGTTTATTCCAATTGGTGGAGGGGATTACGAGTACTCACTAAATGGAGGAGAATTTCAAGATGACCCAATTTTTTTGGATGTGCCTCCTGGAACGAATACGGTAACTGTTAATGATAAAAATGGATGTGGCACTATAGACCAGCAATTTTTGGTAGTCGGATATCCTAAATTTTTTACACCCAACGGTGATGGGATATATGATAATTGGAATGTGTTGGGAATTGAACAATTAGCAAATCCTGTTGTGTTTATTTTTGATCGTTATGGTAAGCTGCTAAAACAGTTAGGTCCCGGTAGCGCTTGGGATGGCACTTTTAATGGAAGGGACCTGCCTTCCTCTGATTATTGGTTTAGACTGGATTATGAAAGAGATAACAGTGGTGTTTTAGTGGCGCAATCGGTTAGACGTCACTTTTCCCTAGTGCGATAAAAAAAGGCCGGATGTGAAATCCGACCCCTTTCAGGCTAATATTCAAATTATATTATTGTATTTAGAATTTTAGGGTATATCCTAAAGTAATGTTGGTATTGATGCTATTAACAGATGCCGTACTGTTGATTCCAGAATCAAAGAGCAGGGTATTTACATCTCTTTCTGTTCTGCTAAAGGCCAAATCTAATCTACTTCCTCCAAAATTGTATCCTACACCACCAGAATAACCAGTAAGGTCGCCAATGATGTCCCCATTCTCATAAGGACTTTGTTCGTATCGATATCCACCTCTCAGACTTACTTCATCAATACGAAGTTCGCCTCCTAAACGATACGTGCTTACCACACCTAACTGTTCCGAAATAAAATCATTTTCGGAGTTGAAGTTTGGGTCCGTAGTCGGGCGTAGTTTAGCTTTTGACATATCTTGATAGCCATAATCAAAGCTCAGTAATCCATCTTTTCCAAATACAACAGCAACACTTCCGGTTAGTTTGGAAGGGACTTTAATTCGGTATTCCTCATATAAGTTGACAAGGCCAAAATCAATTTGATTGATATCCGGTTCAGCCAATGTGGAATTAATGCGTTGGGATATGTCATCTGTAAACTCATACCAAGTAGGGGATTGATAACTACCACCCACCCGGATATTATCGTTTAATTTGGCAATGGCTCCAGCGCTGAATGAAAAACCATACCCTTCTGTATGTAAGAAATTGTCGAAAGTGGTCAACTGAACGGAGGAACTGGCATCATACCCATCCTCATCCAATAGAGTCAATTTATCATAGACTACAGAGTGGAAATTCAAAGAAGCTCCTAGGTAGAGGTTCTCTTCGTACTGTCCAGCAAAGTTAACAGTAAACTTGCTGTTGTAGCCTGTAGTCCTCTGAACGTAGTTCTGGTTAACACTGCTGTATTCCGCATTGGAAAAATAGGAGGTATTATCCGGGTCGTCTTCTGTAGGTTCAATAAGTCCCGATTGAAAACCTAAAAAGCCCTGTTGTGCGCCAAAGCCTAGGTCTGCTCCTATATTTAGGTAAGCGTCAGCAATGGTCTCGTTTTGCTGTACCCTTAAATTATTCAGGGATTCACCTTGAGCAAATGCTAAAAAGTAGTTGTCAATACCTTGCGTAGTAGAGCCAGAAGCCACAAATTCATTGTCAAAGTTTCGTGCAAGATCATAATTAAAAGATAGTGCAAGCTTTTTCCAAGGATTATCCTGTGATTTGAAAACAAAAACACCACCAACCTGGTTTAATTCTGTCGAATTCATGTCCGTACTTCTGGTGTTTCTTCCGAAAAGCGCATCATTTTCTCTATTGTAGTGCGAACCGGTGATAGTAAGTTCGCTATGGTTGAAAACTGCCGAACCAGCCGGATTTACATTTAATGAGGATAAATCACCGCCTAGGGCCCCGAAGGCACCTCCCATAGACTGAAACCTAGCCGTACCTATTATGTTTTCTTGACTGTGTCGCAAAACATCATTGATATTTTGGGCGCTTGCAAAAGCACATACCAATACCATGATGAAAGTTGAAATCCTTTTCATTTTAAGCTATTTAGTTTTTAAATAAAACAGTGTGAAATTTTATTGTCTTCGACCACTTCTTGCCGATGATCTTACAGCACCGGAACTTCTACCGCTTCCCGAGCTTCTGCTAAAGCTTCTGCTGCTTCCGCCAGAACTTCTATAACTTCTGGAGCTGCTACCAGAGCTTCGATAGCTTCTTGACGAATTACCTCCGGAACTTCTGTAACTTCTAGAGTTGCCCGAACTTCTGTAGCTTCCTGAGTTTCTGCTAGGACTTGAAGACCTGCTGTAACCACTACTTCGCGGTGCTGTTCTCCCAGAAGATTGATAGCTCCTAGAACTTCTCGGAGTTCGGTAAATGTTGGAACTTCTGCTTTGGGATGTCCCTCTTCTGTATGTGCCACTACTTCTGGTGGATGGCGAAGTGCCATAAGACCTATACGTTCTTGAGCTTCGATTGTAATTTGGAGCTGTTCTGGTGCTTCTACTGGATCTATAGTTTCTATTTCGGGTAATGGCATCAGCGCTCACACTTCTTCGTGCTGTAGTTCCACTTCTGTAGCTTCTGGCTGTTCTTGAAGCTGCTGAGCTACGACTAACGTTGGAACGTCCGCTATTGGTTCTATATCTTGATGAATACCCACTTGTCCTTGATGCTAAGTTAGATCTTCCTCGGAGTGATGTGGCAGTTCTATTGCTGGCATACCCTCTTCTGCCCCTATTATAGGCGTATCCTCTGTTGTAGTAACCTCTATTGTAATAAGGTCTTCCCCAGCCAGATCCATAATAACCACCCCAGCCGAAACCAACACCGGCATAGCCCCAGTAGGGATCCCATCCCCAACCGTAGTTGCCCCATCCCCAACGGTTCCATCTCCAAGGATTGTTCCATCCCCAGTATCCACCCCAGCCGTAACCGTTCCATAGCCACGGATCATTCCATCCCCAGCCTAGACCACCCCAGGCCCAGCTATTATCGTAGACGTTTATAGAGACACTGGTAGGATTATCGCCCCATCCAGGGTTTCCGTTATAGGTATTATTATTAGCAAAATAATTTGTCTGTTCTCCCAATGGGATAGTATCATTTTCGATACCGCTGCTATAGCCATCAATATCAGTGAAGATTTCATCTTCTAAAATCTCCCCATACTGATCTGCTTTTTGTCCGAAATATTCTCCATACAAATTACTTTCTTGCTTTTCCGCCCTAACTGCTTCAGCTGATTTCTTTTCAACGTTTACAACGCGATTACTGCTCGAATAAATTCCATCGTCATCGTAGTATGAAGCTTGTTGGTATGAACCACAGGAAGTTAATATGAGAACGGCCATAATGGATATGGCGATGATTTGGTTTTTTGGACGGGGTATAGACTTTGTCATCTTGCAATTTTTATTGTTGAACATACTAAAAATAGTTAGTTTTGCCCAACTATTTTCGTTAATAAAGTCACAAGTTTTGTGCCAAACTACTATAGATGGGTAAAAATTTAACAAGTCGAAGCGAGGATTATTCCAAATGGTATAATGAACTTGTTGTCAAGGCTGATTTAGCCGAAAGCTCTGGTGTAAGGGGTTGTATGGTGATAAAACCTTATGGATTTGCCGTATGGGAAAAAATGCAAGCTCAGTTAGATAAAATGTTTAAGGAAACAGGTCACGAGAATGCTTATTTTCCGCTTTTTATCCCAAAATCTTATTTGAGCAAAGAGGCCAGTCATGTTGAGGGGTTTGCTAAAGAATGTGCTGTTGTTACACATTATCGTTTGAAAAATGCCGAAGATGGTAGCGGCATCATTGTGGATGAGGAAGCTAAATTGGAGGAAGAATTAATAGTTAGGCCAACTTCTGAAACAATTATTTGGGATACCTATAGAAAATGGATTCAATCCTATCGTGATTTGCCCATACTGGTGAACCAATGGGCCAATGTAGTGCGCTGGGAGATGCGTACACGGCTATTTTTGCGTACTGCAGAGTTTTTGTGGCAAGAAGGGCACACGGCCCATGCCACAAAACAAGAAGCTTTGGAAGAAGCCGAACAGATGATGCATGTTTATGCTGATTTTGTTGAAAATTATATGGGTGTACCCGTAATCAAAGGAACCAAAACAGAAAGTGAGCGGTTTGCAGGCGCCGAGGAGACCTATTGTATTGAGGCCTTAATGCAGGACGGAAAAGCACTTCAGGCCGGAACCTCACATTTCTTGGGGCAGAATTTCGCCAAAGCCTTTGATGTGAAATTTGCCAATAAAGAAGGAAAGCAAGAGCATGTTTGGGCAACTTCGTGGGGGGTTTCGACTCGATTGATGGGTGCGTTGGTCATGACACATAGCGATGATAATGGATTGGTGCTTCCACCTAGATTGGCTCCTATTCAAGTGGTAATAGTTCCAATTTACAAGGGGCTGGAGCAACTAGATGCTATATCGGAAAAAGTAGAACCCTTGGTTAAAGAGCTGCGAGCCAAAGGAATTTCAGTTAAATACGACAAACGAGATACACATAAACCTGGTTTTAAGTTCAATGAATATGAACTAAAAGGAGTTCCCGTACGTTTGGCGGTAGGGCAACGTGACTTGGAAAATGGTACATACGAAGTTGCACGAAGGGATACTTTGCAGAAAGAATCGGTACAAGCGGAAGAGATTGTATCCAAAATCATTTCGTTATTGGATGAGATCCAAGAGAACATTTACAGAAAAGCTGTTGACTATAGAGAGGAGCATATTACTGAAGTGGATAGTTACGAGGAGTTCAAGAATGTTATCATGGAAAAAGGCGGGTTCGTTTCTGCCCATTGGGATGGAACTTCTGAAACCGAGGACAAGATAAAGGAAGAAACCAAAGCTACTATCCGATGCATTCCTTTTTACGGGGAGAAAGAAGTGGGGAGTTGTATGGTCACGGGTAAACCTTCTGCACAAAGAGTATTGTTTGCTAAAGCGTATTAAGCGGTTAAAAAATAATATTAACTGTTGCAAGACTTAAAAATAGTTGTATTTTTGCATCCGCAATTATGCGACCTTATGGCCCGTTCGTCTAGGGGTTAGGACGCCAGGTTTTCATCCTGGTAACAGGGGTTCGATTCCCCTACGGGCTACAAAGTTCAATGATAGATTGGAAATCGAGTTATTGAAACAAACTCATTTTCAATAATTTGGCCCGTTCGTCTAGGGGTTAGGACGCCAGGTTTTCATCCTGGTAACAGGGGTTCGATTCCCCTACGGGCTACTAAGAAAGAATTAGAAAGTATAAATTAAGACAATGGCAAACCATAAGTCAGCATTAAAAAGAATCAGAAGAAACGAAGCGGTACGTTTGCGTAACAGATACCAACATAAAACCGTTCGAAATGCAATCAAAAAATTGCGTAACGAGGAGGACAAGAAAGCCGCGGAAGCTTTATTGCCTACTGTTGTTGGAATGATTGACAAGCTTGCCAAGCGTAACATTATCCACAATAACAAAGCGGCCAACTTGAAAAGCAAGTTGATGAGCAAGGTTGCTGCTATGTAAATTTGTGATAAAAGATATATTAAACGCCCCATTTATGGGGCGTTTTGTTTTTATTCAGGGTTATAGAACTTAGTTTCCTTTGAGTTTGGCATTGTTTCTATACCCTTCTATATTTTTGTACCAATCACGTCTGTTTTGTCCACCTGACAGCCCCCATTCTTCAAAATAAAGATAACCTTCATTAATGGGTTTCTTTTCTTGGAGAAGAGGAAAAGACTGGATGACATTAATTGCCCAGGGAAGTCCATTTTCGGTAGTATAGTCTCCATCCACATCCGAATTGTTTCCTGATACGTTAGGTTGAGAGTTTCCTAAAGAAGTTGGCTCGTAATTGGCCAGATGAATCTCTTTGTCCCTTACCCCATTCGCAACCAGAAAAGGATTGAATGGCGCAGAATCTAGGGAGCTATTGGAAATAGGAGTCACAAGCTCAACACTCACCCTGTTTTCTTGGTTGACCAATATGGAATGGTCGTCAAATAATGGAATTACGGTATGCTGTTGACCTATTTCTGTGCCATTTGTTGAAAGTTCAAAGACTGCTTTATCCAAAATTTGACCGTCAGTGGAAGAGACGTTGTTTGGATTAAGTCCTTCAATTTCAAACGCCATACTGTTTACAAAACCTGCTCCATCAGAAGTCACAATATAATCGAAGTCAATTGCAACAACTTCGTTAGATGCATTAAAGATTTTGGAAATCGAATAATCTATTGAAGTATCATTGAAGTCCCAATCGCCCTTAAAAGGCCATAGATCTTCAAAAACCAAAGAGGCTTTGGTTGAAGAAGAGGGATAGGTTACGGCATAGGCCCTTGTTGCATCATTTGGATACTCATCAACAGAATCCACGACACCATCCCCATCTTGATCATTGCATACCTCGACTTCTGAAAATGTAAACCAATTGGAGTCATTTTGCGTATTGGTGTCGGGATCGTCAATTCTTTGCCAAACGATTTTGTCAAAGGTTCCCGAGGTTGCCGATATTAAAACGGTACCATAGCCGTCACGATAATATCTTGCTCTGGTCCGAGGATTGGTATCCTTTAAAATTCTTTCAGACTCATCATAAAAAAACTCTCTACCACCAGACAATAAGGTTTCGGTATGTTGATTACCCACAAATTTGTAGGGAGAGGCATCAACACTTCTAAAATGCATTAGCAGATTTTGAACCGGAGTGTCAAATGTCATTTCAAACTCTACATATCCATCCGAATCGTTATTGGTGTCAATTTTAGAGCTTATCCAGAAATTAAATCCATAAAATGTGAAAATTGGCGTAGAAAACCCGGCGCCAGCCAATGAGAAACGATTTTTTAATTCAACACCATCAACGGAAGTGGCTGTAATGATTGCAGACACCCCTTGTTTGGGCAATATGATGTTAGAAATTGTATTTACATTTCCATTATCGGTTACCACGTAATTGCTTAGGTCCACATAATACTTTTGACCATAAACATTGGCGCAATCCAAACTGAATTGATTCTTTGACTGTTCAGTTTTTGATATATTTCTTTTTCCTGTGCTGCCATCATAGGTATAGGAAGCAGTGTTTTGAATTATTGGCACCACAAAATCATATACTTGGTCATTGGATTTTCGAACGATAAATAGATCTTCAATAAATGATGATATCGTAATGGTTTCTTGGATAGAGCCATTGGAAGGTAGTCTTTCAAAAAACTTGTTGGGCAAAGGCCCGGCAATGCTATCCAAGCTCTCAATGAGTTCATCACTATATGCATATACTTCATAGACGACGTTAGGAGAATCGTCGTTTATTTGGACGGCAACCGTGGTTTCCGTTTTAAAATCAAAATCAGTAGGGAATTTCAAATCCGTTAAGACTCGATTATCCACATTTGTTGAATCTTCGCCTAAGGACTCTAGGTATTTATTATACTTTTCCTTTAAGCAGCTTTGAAATAAAACTACGGCTATGGAAATGATAAGTATGGGGAAAAATCGAATCTTTTTCATTATAAACAAACTCATATAAATGAACGAAAAAACTTACATAATGGATGTATTTTATCGATAAACAGCCTTGAGAAGTTGTAAAAGCCGTTAAAAACGTGGTAAGTAAAATGTTAAGCCAAAAGTACTTTGTTTCTTTCCCTCGATAATCAAAGGGATAGTGGCTGGAATCAAATAAACAAATGCCCCTTTAAAAGGGGCATTTGTTTTTGCATTGGGATTAATCTTTTAGGTCTGATTCGTTTCTATACCCAGTTGAGTCTTTGTACCAATCTTCATAGACCGTGCCTCCTGAGGTAGCCCACTGGTTAAAGAAATTATAAGCTTGATTTATAGGAATACTCTCTTTTGGCGGTTTAAAATTATGAATAATGTTGATGGCCCAGGGTAGCCTAGAATCTGTTTGATAGTTTCCATCCTCATCATGATTCACGCCTTCCACAGAAGTATTGTTGACTCCCAAGCTAGTTCTAAACCTATTGGGCAGATGAATTTCCCTGCCTCTGTCTTTATTCACAATTAGGAAAGCGTTAAATGGTGCAATACCCAATTGTGCCGTGGTAATTGGTTCAGTAAAATCAATGGAAACTGTTGTAGGTACATGGAGCATAGTTTCATTATTATCGAATAAAATAACAACTGCCCTATCTTGACCTTGTTCTAAACCATTTGCAGCGACATTAATATAACCTTCGGTCAAAACAGTACCAGTAACGGATTGTACCAAACTTGGAGGGATGCTTTCAAATTCAATCCCAAATGCATTGATAAGACCAGCTCCATCTGATGTTACCTCAAAATGAATATCCAGTTGAACCACCATGTTATCGGAATTTAAAATAGCTACAAATCGATAATTTACAGCCGTATCATTAAAATCATAATCTCCCAAGAACGGCCAAAGATCTTCAAAAGCAACAGTTCCCCATCCATATTTACTTGGAGTAAATTGCTCAAAGGCCTTGTCAGCTTCCTCTGGGAAGGCATCATTGCTATCGGTTATACCATCTCCGTCGGTATCAGGATCAACGGTAACCTCATCAAAGATTCTAAATGTGGTTAAGTCATTTATGGTGCGATCAAAAGATACTCCAGAGGTTGAGTTAGGACCATATCTGTATTCCCATCCTCCGGTCTGAGTGTCCATTACAATGAGATTGCTATTGCCACCATTGTTGGCCAACCATAGTTCTTGATTGGAATCAAAGGTCATGGAGGTAGGTGAAAAGGGTAAATCTTCACCACTTATTCGTGTGGTATCATATTCTCCATCAGAATTTAGCTCTAGCTCATACAGTCCGGAAAAGGAGCATAGGAATATGGTTCCGTCTTCCGCAAAGGCCAAATCGCCACCGTTTTTTTTATGTAGACCGTTGATTTTCCAATTGGATAGAATATTTGCGTTTTGAGGATCTATGCTATAGAGTACATCATTTTTTGAAAAATAAAGTAGACCATCATTTTCATTATAATCCAACCGGGGCCCACCTATACCTAAATTTCCAACCGTTGTCCACGTGTCATTGACCATATCATATTTCATCAAAGGATAGGGATTAGATCTTCCTATGGAATATAAGATTTTGTTCTGCTGATCTATGGCAGCAGTCCAACTTCCCATCGGCATATCACTTATAAATGTATAGTCTCCAGTAAGCGGGTCTATTTGGAACATCTCGCCGGAACCATTTACACAGTATAAAAAATCCTCTACCATGGCTGATTTGGCAGAAGAAGCTCTTTTCCCTGTTGGAGAAGAATGTGTATAAGTTACCACAGGGCCGGTAACGTTGATTATCTCGGAGGTATAAACAAAGCCTTCTTTTCTTCGTATGTAGAGTTTGTCAAAATATTTGGGTACTGCAAATGTGTGTTCAATTTTACCTCCTGAGGGCATACCACTAAAAATAAGATGATTGAGGTTGTCCACAGAGATGTCAATTCCCGTTTCCTCCTCCTCTTCCTCATTTAGATAGGTTATCTCTCCGCCAGTAAACACTTCATCATTATAGGAGTATACATCATATTTAACATTTGGGGTATTATCATTGATGACAAGTTGTACTTCCTGATCTGTTTTGAATTCAAACCCATTAGGGATTTTCAATTCCGTAATCTCCAGTTCTTCTATAGGAACTTCCACCGGATCGGTGGTTCCACCATCTGTATCAGGGTTGGGAGCGGGGTTATCTATACTATCCTTAACGCATGATATTTGAAGCATTGCAAGTAAAAAGGATAGGGAGACTAAAAGGATTTGGGGCTTTTTCATCTTTTTAAGTTTATAAGGAACTATATCCCATTTTAGATTAAATTACACGTTGTTAAATGGTAATTGATTTTGCAAAAGATGGATTTAGGTGATCTGTTGACGAATAGCAAATATGTGTCGACAAACCGTCAAATAGCCATTTTTTGCAATAAATGAACGAAAAAACTTACGAATCAATATATTTTATCGACGAACGGTTTTGTTAAGTTGTAAAAAACCTGAAAAGTGTTGTGAACTACCTAAAGGCCCTTCTTTTGCCCAATAAAAAGCCAACTATGAACAAAAAATACATGACCACTATCAGAATATTTAGAAAATCGTGCAAATGGTATTCATAATAAAAAATAGGAAAATCATAGGCCGCTATAAAAATAAACGGGAAGAAAATATGGAAAATGGCAAGTCCTAAACTTACCCAAAACAACAAGTTATGTTTCATTTTATAGTAACTGTTTTCTTTCTTCTTTTCCATTAGATACAAAGTAATGAAGTACAATAACACAATGGAAGCCAATAAATCGGCCCAGTAAAGTCCGATATGGAAAGGATTTTGAAAAAAGAGGCTTACCACATAACCTACCAAGCTAACCGCTACAGCATATTCTACTCTCTTTTTATGTTTTTTGTCCACTAGAATTTTCCAATATATATAGTAGAAGAAAGAAAAAGATACAATGGAATAGATGTTATAGATGATTACATTATGCCATGCATATCTAGAATCTGAAAAAAATTGGAATTCGTTGGTATGTTTAATTAAATAACCCAAGAGCTCCGTAAAAAAAGTGTAAATGATGAATATGGGAAAATATTTCAGTACGGTATCGTAATATCCTCTATAGGTCGAAACCGCAACTACCCATGTCAATAAATATACAGGAGTAAAATAGCTTTCCTGAAGATAATTTAGGAACTCTTGGGTCATAATTCATTAATAATCCGCGTTGGGCGGAGGTCCGGAATGGCCTCTGTTCAAAGTCAGGCTTTGGCTTTTATATAATAATGGCGCCTCAGAAATGCTTGGAGCAAAGCTCGCATAGGCTTTTTGACTTTTCTTCTGGGTGCTTCCCATTTCTTTTTGACCAACAGCATCCTTGATAAGTTTTGCCTTGCCATCTTCACCAATATAGAAGCCATAGTTCTGTCCATCGATATCAATGGTGGGAACTATGAAAACAGCGTCCTGTCTTGGATGAACTACTTTTTCCCCATCTTCAAAGGTTTTTTTATCAGGATAGTTGCCAAAATAAAAGCGAAGTGAGGATACTTCTACACCTGCGCCTTCGGCTTCTTGTTCTATAAAAGCCATATATTGTTTTATGGTGCTATAATCATAAGAAGTAAATCGAGCTGGTTTAAATTCTTCATCCGGATGACGCTCGATTTCATATTGTTTGATGATTTCAGCACGATTTACTGTGTATAGGTCAAACAGGGATTTGGATTCTTCCAAGGAGATGATTTGCTCTGGCGGTTTAACTTGTTCTCTGGGTTCCCCTACAGGCTCATCTTTTTTTTGTGGTGGTTTGCATGCTCCAATTGAAAGTAAAAGGGAGCCCAATAGCATAGCAGATAGATTTTTAGTGTTCTTCATATTAAAGTATTTTAGTTTAGGAGATGGGGAAACCGTACTAAAGATATGTTTTTTCTGTAATATGTTTTTAAGAAAAAACCCTTTGAGATTGCTCAAAGGGTTTAAAAGTTATAATATCCGTAAATTTTGATGGATTACATCTTATTCATTCATCGTAAGTAAGAATTCTTCGTTGTTTTTGGTCTGCTTGATTCGCTGTTCCATAAACTCCATGGCTTCAACCGGATTCATATCGGCAAGATACTTTCTCATGATCCACATACGTTGAATGGTATTTTCATCCAATAAAAGATCATCTCTACGCGTAGAAGAGGAAATCAAATCAATCGCAGGGAATATTCTACGATTGGAAATCCTTCTATCCAATTGTAGTTCCATGTTACCTGTTCCTTTGAATTCTTCAAAAATAACTTCGTCCATTTTTGAGCCCGTTTCTGTCAAGGCTGTGGCTATGATTGACAATGAACCTCCATTTTCAATGTTTCTGGCCGCTCCAAAAAACCTTTTCGGCTTATGCAGCGCATTGGCGTCTACACCACCACTTAATACCTTTCCAGAAGCTGGTTGAACTGTGTTGTAAGCTCTTGCCAAACGGGTAATGGAATCCAAAAGAATTACCACATCATGTCCACATTCCACTAGACGTTTTGCCTTTTCAATGACGATGTTGGCAACGCGAACGTGCTCTGAAGCTTCCTTGTCGAAAGTTGAAGCAACAACCTCACCACGAACGTTACGCTGCATATCGGTCACCTCCTCAGGTCGTTCATCAATCAATAAAATGATTTGATATACCTCAGGGTGGTTGGCCGCAATGGCATTGGCAATATCTTTAAGCAACATGGTCTTACCCGTCTTAGGTTGTGACACGATCATTCCACGTTGACCCTTCCCAATTGGAGAAAACAAATCCATGATACGTGTCGACAAAGTGCTTTGTCTTTCGGCTAGATTGAATTTTTCTTTTGGAAATAGAGGCGTTAAGTGCTCAAAAGAGACTCGGTCGCGTACCACTTGTGGGTCCAAACCATTAATTTTGGTCACTTTTATAAGAGGGAAGTACTTCTCACCTTCTTTTGGAGGTCTTACATTTCCTAGAACAGTATCACCAGTTTTCAATCCAAATAATCTAATCTGGGATTGTGACACATATATATCATCAGGTGACGAAAGATAATTGTAATCTGAGGAACGCAAAAAACCATAGCCATCTTGCATAATATCTAGAACGCCTTCGCTCTCTATAATGCTGTCAAACTCAAATTCAGGTTCTTTGTACCTATTTTTTAAGTCCTTGTCGAAGTTGCTGCTCTTCTTTTCGTGACCACTGTTCCTATTATGGTGTTGGTTGTTTTTTTTGTGTTGGCTTTTTTGGTGCCCATTCTGTTTGTGGTGGTCTTTTTTTTGTGGTTGCTCACGAGGGGCATCCTTTTTCTCCACTGGTTTCTCAACAGAAGCGTTCGAAGTATTTTGCTCGGCAGTTGCTGTTGGGGCGTTTTCTTTTTGCTCCTTTTTGGCGCGTTGCGTTCTTGGTCGTTTAGGTTTTGCCTCGGCTGGTTCTTTTTGGGAGGTCGAACTTTCTTGAACGACTTTTGGATTAGATGCTTGCACATCCAAAATTTGATAGACCAAATCAAGCTTTTTCAGGGTCTTGAATTTGGGGACATTTAGGGTTTTCGCTATTTCCTGCAATTCAGGAAGCTTTTTAGCCTTTAGATCTGAAATCTCAAACATTAAATGATGAATAAATTAAACTTGTCTAATGTAATTTGAAGTAAAAAAAGTTATTGGGATACTACAATAGGAAAGGTTTCCTTGAGCGAGTGCTTCGCTAATAACGTCACAATAATACGAATTATTTTTCAACAAATACGTGGCAATTATCAAAAAGACGGTTATTTTTGCCCTTCCAAGCCAATTTGTACAATGATTCAAAGGATTCAGACGTTTTTCTTAGCAATAGTGGCCCTGATGGCCGGCGGATTGCCCTTTGTGCTGAGTCTATGGATAGATGGCAATGGCGCCGAAGTTTTTGCCAAAAACGAACTATGGATTAGCATTGCTTTCTATAGCTCAGCAATTTTGGCCTTGATTTCGATTTTTATGTACAAGAATAGACAAAATCAATTTGTGGTGAACAGATTGAATATGATATTGAATCTTTTTTTACTAGGATTTTTCGTTTATCGATCACTAAGCTTATCCGGAGAAAACACCATTTCTGAGAAGGGTATTGGGATGCTGATTCCTGTATTTTCTATCGTTTTTCTGGTTCTGGCCAACAGAGCCATCAAAAAGGATGAAGATCTTGTAAAATCTGTTGATCGCTTACGTTAAACCTAACATCTTAGTAGTATTAGTGCGAAAAACCCCAGCAAAGCTGGGGTTTTTATTTTATAAGTGTCTAATAGTGCTATAGCTTTATTCTTTGCCCAAAAGCAGCAACATTATGTCCCTGAATCTGCACTAATCTGGATTCGGTGCTTTTTTCTTTCAATAAGGGATTGGTGTGATTAAAATGAATGAAATGAACTTTGGCACTTTCTTCTGGTGTGAGTGTGTTAAAAAGTTTCATGCTCTCTATTACAAAAGGATGCGGAATCTCTGAAATATCCCTATTATTGATTTCCTTTTCATCGAAGAAAGAAGCATCCAAAAATGCGAAATCTACTTTCTTTATTTCAGCAACAATATCTTTTTCCCACTTATGCCATTTATCGATATCTGGAATAAAAAGAATGGACTTGTTCGGGCCGATTACCTTATAGCCTACAGTTTCCGAATATTCATCCCGATGGGGTACCGTAAAAGGAATGACTCCAATGTTTGGGGTAAGTTGAAGCAGTTTTTCATTTTGAATTTCTTTAAGGGCAATATTCTCCAATGTTACCAGCTGGTTCCATGGTCCATTGTTCTCCAAAAACAACTTCATTTTGGGCATTGCATACACAGGAACCTGTTTTGCTCCCTTGGCCTCACGTCCTAAATACATCAAGCCGGTATAATGGCCTATATGGGCATGCGTCAGAAGAATACCGTTGGGAATATCTGTTTCACTACCAGAAAAATCTTTTAACATTCTCAATTGCGAGGGCATGTCTGGCGTTGCTTCAAATAAAAATGATTTTCCATATTCAAAATCGACCACGCCGAGTGAAACAACTTTTCGATTTGCATCTGGTTCTTCGAATAGGGCCGAACAACATTCTCTTTGGCAATCGATATGCGGACTGCCTGCATCTTGAACGGTTCCCAGTACCAACATTTCAACCTTTGCTCGATCAGTATCGTCCTTAAAAGAGGTATTTTCTTGTTGCTTGCCCTTTTGTGAGCAACTTAATATCAATAGTGACACGATGAAAAAAAGTGGTCTCATTTAGTTTTTTGCCAATTCAATGACTTCCAAATTAGAAATTTTCTCTCCGTCAATAGTAAAACGAAGCATAGTGCGTACTTTGTGGAAACCGTGTTTGCCACAAGCACCAGGATTCATATGCAGCAAGTTCAGCTTTTTGTCGTTCATCACTTTCAAGATATGGGAATGCCCACAAATAAACAACTTTGGAGGGTTTCGTCTAATTTCATCCCGAACCCTGACGTTATATTTATCAGGATATCCCCCAATGTGCGCAATCCAAACATCTACCCCTTCACAAAAAAAACGATTGTGTTCGGGGAATTCCTGTTGGATAATGTGGTCATCAATGTTGCCAAAAACGGCACGAACTGGCTTAAGTGAGGCAAGTTTGTCGGTTACAGCAAGGTTCCCAATATCACCTGCATGCCAAATTTCATCCGCTTGGGCGGCATATTTTAATATGGTATCGTCCATATGTCCGTGAGTGTCCGAAAGCAGTAAGATTTTGGTCATAACGCTAAAAATATGCTAAAAAATGATAGGGGAATTTTTGTTGGGTGGGATTCAAGTATCTTTAACAACTTAAAAGTACGGGATTCCTTTGAGATATTTTATCCAATTTTCTTATTTCGGAAAAGCCTATCATGGCTGGCAAAACCAACCCAACGCAATTACCGTCCAAGAGGTCTTAGAGAAAGCCTTGTCCACCTTGTTGCGGGAAAAAGTGGAAGTTGTAGGGGCAGGTCGAACGGATGCTGGTGTACATGCAAAGGAAATGTTTGCCCATTTTGATTTTGATGGTATTGAAAATGCAAAAGAATTGACCTATCGGTTAAATGCTTTTTTGCCAGAAGACATAGCGGTCCAAAGAATCTATCAGGTTAAAGCGGATGCTCATGCACGTTTTGATGCTTCTGAGCGTACTTATGAATATTGGGTGGTGCAAGAGAAAAATCCTTTCTACAATAATTTGGCGCACACTTTGCAGCTTCCTTTGGATGTAGATGCCATGAACCAATCGGCCAAGATTTTATTAGATCACCAAGATTTTGAGTGCTTTTCAAAATCCAACACGGATGTTAAGACCTTTATTTGTGATGTAAGAAAGGCTTATTGGGGAAAAAAGGAAGATAAGCTGGTCTTTACAATTACGGCCGACCGCTTTTTGCGAAACATGGTAAGGGCCGTTGTGGGAACCTTGCTGGATGTGGGTCTGGGTAAAATGAAACCTGAAGATATAACTGAAATATTGGAAAGTAAGGATCGGGGAAAAGCAGGGGCTTCCGTCCCTGCAAAAGGATTATATTTGGCAAAGGTCTCCTATCCAAAAAATACATTTGATGAGCAAGAATGATGAAATAGGTAAGGCATTTGACTTTGATCTTTTCAAAAGGGTGTTTGCGCACACCAGACCTTATCGGGTTACTTTTTGGGTGGTGGCTGTGGTCGCCATTTTATCTGCCGCCTTTGCAGTATTGACACCTATTTTAGTAAAATTCATCATAGATGAACCTCTGACCAACAGAGACGGTGAGCAGTTGTTGACTGTGGTATTGGTAATGTTGGGGGCATTGGTGGGGCAGGTGATTTGCCAGCTTTCTTTCAACTACTATGCAAACTTGTTGGGTGAATCGGTGATCAAGGATATTCGTGTCCGACTGTTTCAACGGATGATGGGTTTTAAAATGACCTATTTTGATAATTCCTCAATTGGGGTTTTGGTCACCCGTGCGGTGGCCGATATGCAACGTATCGGGGAGATATTCAGTCAAGGTTTTTTTGTCATCGTGGCCGATTTGCTTAAAATGGTCTCGGGTGCTGCCGTAATGCTATTTATCAATTGGAGGTTGGCCTTGATTGTTTTTGCCATTCTCCCGGTAATTTTGATTGCGACACGATTGTTTCAACAAGCCATGAAAGTTGCCTTTATTGAGGTTCGTGCACAGGTATCCAACCTCAATTCATTCGTGCAAGAACGTATTGCAGGCATGAAGATTGTGCAGTTGTTCAATCGCGAGGATATCGAAAAGGAAAAATTCCGTAAAATTAATGAGAAGCATCAAAATGCTTGGTTGAAAACGGTCTGGTACAATTCCATTTTCTTTCCCATTGCCGAGATATCAAATTCCATTGGGATAGGTTTGGTCGTTTATTTTGGAATCATCCAGAACATAGACAACATTGGCTTGGATACCAAAGGCTCTATTTTTGCCTTTTTCTTTTTGATGGATTTGTTATTCCGTCCATTGCGACAGATTGCGGACAAATTCAACACCTTGCAGATGGGTATGGTTGCCGCCAATAGGGTGTTCAAGATTTTGGATACGGAAAGCCAAATCCCGGACAATGGTACTTTGAAGAAGGATGAAGTAAAAGGGAACATTAGATTCACCGATGTTCGATTCGGTTACTTGGAGAACGAAGAAGTATTACACGGCATATCGTTCGATGTTAAGGCGGGTGAAACTGTGGCTATTGTCGGAGCCACAGGAGCTGGAAAATCTACCATCATTAATCTGTTGAACCGATTTTACGAAATCAATTCGGGCGATATTCTAATTGATGGACATAAAATACAAGATTACACCCTAAGATCTTTACGTTCGCACATTGCGATTGTGCTGCAAGATGTTTTCCTATTTGCGGATTCGATTGCCAACAATATATCACTTCGCGATGGAACAGTCAGGCTTGGCGATATTGAGAATGCGGCCAAGCAGATTGGAGTGCACGAATTTATTTCAAGCCTGCCAGGCGGATACCAGTATAATGTGAAAGAAAGGGGAAGTATGCTTTCAAGCGGGCAACGCCAATTGATTGCATTTTTAAGGGCTTATGTGAGCAATCCCAGTATTTTGATTTTGGATGAGGCCACATCTTCTGTGGATACCTATTCGGAACAATTGATTCAACGTGCTACTGATAAAATTACTGAAGGCAGGACATCGATTATCATTGCGCACCGTTTGGCTACCATCAAAAAAGCGGATAAGATTATTGTTATGGACGCTGGAAAGATAGTTGAAATGGGTACCCACAAAGAACTCATTAAAAAGGGCGGTTACTACAACGATCTTTATGAAGCCCAGTTTTTGGCTGAGGAGGTTGCATAGATTCCTTCTGTCACCCTGAGCTTGTCGAAGGGTGGGAACTAAAAAGGCTTAAGACTTCTCGACTGCACTTCGTCTTCGCTCAGCACGGGCTACTCGAAGTGACACTTCTTATTGATTAAAAATCAACTAAATTACTGATGGTATGATATATAGGACTACATATGTGGATAAAAATTAAGACCTTGGCACTTACCAAATCACCAAGGATTATGTTGAATAAAAAAGACGAAACGTATTTATTGGAATTTATAAATAATGCCTACGGCTCAAAAGAAGAAATGGCAAAGATTCTGGATTTAGGAATAGAAATGCTTTTTTATGTAGAAGAAGATGCCTTTAGCCGAAGGGAAATTCAGGGTGTGGTTTCGGCAATAAGGGATGTGATTGCCAATTTAAGGCACAAAGAATAATTAGTGAAAAACTATTTAAGAATATAGTTCTTTCAATTTTCGGTAAAAAACAGATTGTGAGCGTAGAACTAACCCAGTTAGAATCAACCAAGTACATATTGTGACTATAAAAGCCCAGTTAATACCTAAGCCAAGGTCAAAAAGAATGATGTCATCAAATGGATTGCACACATAGCTTATAAGCAAAAGAATTTGAATTAAGGAAAGCATGAAAAAAAGTGAATTGTGAAAATTAGGCATCCATGATAATCGCATCAGAATCCAAACCCAGATTCCGTAAGTGTATCTAAGAGGAAACTTCAATTTTTTCAATCTTTTTTTATATGCTTTGTTTTTTCTAATAAAACTCCAAGCTGGATCATAAGATTTTGGAAAAATATCATCTTTAGAATTTGAATTGTGAATCAAGTTTGCTTTTTCTCTAATCCTATTGTTGACAAATTGGTCTCGCCTAAATCCATAAGCCATGTTAGATAATAATACTAAACTCAACCCCAAAACAATTGTAGATATAATTAAGGCTAGTGAAAGAAGAAATATCGAAGGTTTTAAATCAGGGTTTGGTAATTTACCACCCATTGTATAAACATAGCTGTAACCTACTGTCACAGTTACTATGACAGAAAGGATTTGAAAGAATAATTTCTGGTGATGGTTTTGATTTTGAGCAAATTGTTCGTGGAAGTTCTTAATTAATTCGTCTTTCAGTTCCATGCATTGTTCAGTTGAAGGTGACATCGAAAGATAAATAGGATATTTTATTTATTGTAACTAAAACTATACCAAACCTCTCTTTTATAAAGATTGTCATTCCGCACGGATACTGAGCGAAGCCGAAGTATGATGCGGAATCTCTTTTTCCAGTAGTTTTTGGATTCCTGCCTACGCAGGAATGACAAGGTGCAATCAAATCATTCAAAATCCTTTTTTAAACATTTGACTCAACCTTTAAACATTTCTATGGTTTCAATCCAAAAAATATCCGATTTGTAAAACTGCAGTCTCTCTTTAACACTTGCATTGGTTTTGTCCCTCGGTGACTTCATAATTAACCTAGCTTTGGAACCATTGAAATCCAAAGTGAATTTATCATCAAAATCTTTTTCTTTATCGGTAAAGAATGAAACCAAAATAGTTGATGTGCTGAACTTCTTTTTGACCTCTATGTCCCACGTACCTTTGCCATATTTATGTACAATAGGTGGTATTCCATATTTGGCATTTCTATAGGAGTGGAAGAAAAAAGTACCATTTGGGTTTAAGGTCAAAGTATACTCATCAACATGATTTCCGCCTCCCAGTTTACGATGATATTCCCCAACAACCGCATCCATTTGGGCAAATAGCGGAAAGGAGAAAACAACAAATAGTAAAGTGATAAATGGGTTCATGGTTAAAAACGGTTTTTCAGATTCTTTTTTATCATGATTGTCATTCCGAACGGATACTGAGCGAAGTCTAAGTATGATGCGGAATCTCTTTTTCCAGTACTTTTTGGATTCCTGCCTGCGCAGGAATGACAACACAATCACTCCAAATCCTTTTTCAAAAGATTTATCAACGCCTCAGCTCCTTTGTAGGGGACAAATTCTCCATTTTTAATATAGGAAATGGCCCCAGTTTCTTCACTTACCACCAAACAGATGGCATCCGTCTTTTCAGTGATGCCCACCGCAGCACGGTGGCGTAATCCAAAACGTAAAGGGATGTTACGGTCATTGGAAACAGGGAGAATCACCCTTGTAGCGGTGATATAATTGTCTTGGATTATTGCCGCTCCATCGTGCAATGGGCTGTTCTTAAAAAAGATACTTTCCAAGATGGGCTGGGTAATCTCAATATTCATGCTATCCCCGGTCGACTTTATAAAATCCAGGGCATTGGTCCGTTCCATAACAATAAGGGCGCCAGTTTTGGTCGAACCCATTTTTTCACAGGCCGCCACAACAGCCTCCACATTGGTGTCTGTGGGCATGGCCTCTTGCTTCAAAAATTTAAAATGCTTGATAAAACCACGTTTTGAAGCAAAATTGGTAGAACCTATAAGTAGTAGAAATTTTCGAATCTCTTGTTGAAAAACGATGATTAATGCAATCAAACCAATATTCATAAAACCACCTACCATACTGCTGATCATTTTCATTTGCAACAGTTCGGTCAACTTCCAAAGCGCCCAAACAATGACGATTCCAATAAAAATGTTGATGGCAACAGTACCTTTGACCAGTTTGTATATGTAGTAGAGTAGGGCGGCAACAAGCACAATGTCTATGACATCAGTGATTTTAAATTCAAGAAAATTCAGAAAATCCAACCGCGGTGTTTTTGTAAAATTAGCAAAAATAGGAGAACCTATAATTTCAGGGCATTGCCTTTCAATGTTTCAATGAGTTCCACACATTCTCTTGCTTCTTTAACGTCATGAACCCTTAAAATATTGGCACCTTTCAACAGGGCTATGGCGTGGAGGGCGGTTGTGCCGTTCAAAGCTTCACCCGGAGACGACTTCAATATTTTATAAATCATAGATTTTCTACTAAGCCCTATCAATAAGGGCACTTCAAAAACCTTGAACAGATCTAGATGGTTTAGCAAGGTGTAATTCTGCTCTGTGGTCTTGGCAAAGCCAAAGCCGGGGTCAATAATAACATCGTTGATTTTGTGCTTGGTTGCTTCAACCATCTTTTCTGAAAAGTAAAAACGAAGGTCTTTTATCAGATCATCGTAAACTGCCTTCTTTTGCATGGATTGCGGTGTGCCTTTAAGGTGCATCAAAATGTAAGGAACCTGATATTGTGCAACGGTAGCAAACATGTTTGGGTCAAGGTTGCCTGCGGAAATATCATTTATAAGCGCTGCCCCACGTTTCAAACTTTCCGAAGCTACTTTACTTCGAAATGTGTCTATAGAAACCAAGCCTTCTGGGAAATTCTTCAGAATTAATTCCAAAATTGGAAGCATTCGTTTTAATTCCTCATCTTCCGAAACATGTTCTGCGCCAGGTCTGGAGCTATACGCGCCCATATCGATAAAGGTGGCTCCGTCCAATAGCATTTTTTCCACTTGGTTTAGGATATGGGACTCGTCCTTATACTTTCCTCCATCATAAAATGAGTCGGGAGTAAGGTTTAAAATGCCCATAACCTTGGGTATTGTTAAATCAACGAGGTTTCCTTTACAGTTTATGGTCATAAAGAATATCTGCTTTGATGGGTTTGATTATCTTTGGCACGGTGTTTACGGCACCTTAGTTTGGACGAAATTTACGCAAATTAGCCATAACAATGCAGCACACCTCCCAGCAATATGACGCAGTGATCAACACCTGTAGGGAACTGTTTTTAAAGAAAGCCAAAGATTATGGTACCGCCTGGCGGATACTTCGACTTCCGTCATTGACAGATCAAATTTTTATAAAGGCGCAACGGATACGAAGCTTGCAGGAAAATGATGTACGAAAAGTGGATGAAGGCGAACAATCCGAATTTATCGGAATCATCAACTATTCCATCATGGCTTTGATTCAATTGAAAAAAGGGGTGGTAGAGCAGCCAGATCTTTCAGCTGATGAAGCCATAGCTTTGTATGATAGGGAAGTTGCCATTACCAAGGAGTTGATGGAAAACAAGAATCACGACTATGGAGAGGCATGGCGGGATATGAGAGTAAGCTCCTTGACCGATTTGATTCTTCAAAAGTTGTTGAGGGTAAAACAAATTGAAGATAATGAAGGTGCCACTTTGGTCAGTGAAGGTATAGATGCCAACTACCAAGATATGGTAAATTATGCGGTTTTTGCACTCATTCACTTGAGTGAAATCTCAAATTTCGAATGAAAAAATCCAAATCCCAAAACCGTTGAATAATGTCAAGAGTTTATGATTTAGAAGAAAGGACTTTTGAGTTTGCATCCAATTGCAGGGTTTTGGTTAAATCATTGAAAACATCAATCGCCAATATTGAGGATGGAAAACAATTGATACGTTCTTCGGGGTCTGTTGGGGCAAATTATATAGAAGCCAATGAAAAGCTTGGAGAAAAAGATTTGGCCTTTAGATTAAAAATAGCACGTAAAGAAGCAAAAGAATCCAGATATTGGTTGAAACTTTTAAAAAAGGGAAACCCTGATTCAGATGGATTTAATGATTTGATTCAGGAATCGGAAGAACTTAGGAAAATCCTTTCTGCTATCATCAACAAAATCTGAGATATAAAAATTGGAATTTGGAACTTGTACTTTGGAATTTGTTTTTTAGAATTTGGTGCTTGTAAATTGAAATTTTATTTTGAAGAAATATGAAATATTTGGTTTGGGTCTCTAGAATTTTCGTAGGAATCCTGTTCATCATAAGTGGGCTGATCAAACTGAACGACCCAGTAGGCTTCTCATTTAAGCTGGAAGAATACTTTAGTCAAGGAGTGCTGGATTTACCCTTTTTGATGCCGCTAGCACTGGGAATCTCCATTTTTGTTGTTATAGTTGAGGTCATTTTAGGGGTATTGCTGTTGATTGGGTTTAAACCAAAGCTTACCATTTGGAGTTTGCTGTTGATGATTGTCTTTTTCACCTTCCTTACTTTTTATTCCGCTTACTTTAATAAAGTAACAGATTGTGGTTGCTTTGGTGATGCTGTGAAGTTGACACCATGGGAATCCTTTACCAAAGATGTGATCCTGTTGATTTTGATACTGATTTTGTTCTTTGGTAAAAAATATATCCTTCCTCTATTCAATGCCAAGACCAATTGGATTATTGCAGGTGTATCACTTGTTACATGTGTCTTGTTTGCAAACCAGGTGCTAAACCATTTGCCTTCTGTAGATTTTAGACCTTATAAAATTGGAGCGAACATTCAAGAAGGGATGAGCGTTCCCGAAGATGCCCCCAAACCCATTTATGAGTATGCATGGCAATTCAAAGTAAACGGACAGGATAAAATTGTTGTTACTAACGGAGAATACCCTTCTGTTGATGGAGAATTTATTGGAGTTGAAACCACGGAGGTCCAAAAAGGATACGAGCCGCCCATTCATGATTTCACCATAGAAAAAGAAGGTGAAGATATGGCTTCTTCAATTTTGGAGGAAGATAAACTAGTGATGGTGGTTGCCTATGATTTGGCCAAGAGTAACCGCGATGCATTTGCAGATGTTGCTTCAGCGGTTTCAAAAGCCAAGGAAAAGGGATATAAGGTTATTGGCATGTCCGCTTCTAGCAATGACAGGGCAAATAAAATTAAAGAGGAATACGGACTTGATTTTGATTTTTACTTCACCGACGAAACCACATTGAAGACCATTGTGCGTTCCAATCCAGCGATTTTGGTCTTGGAAAGAGGCACTATTTTACAAAAAGTCCATTATAATGATCTTGATGAATTGGAGTTTTAAACGTCCATGGTTTTTCTATTTGTTGTTTTAAATCTGTGCAATGGCGAGAGTTGATAGTTTTGAGGGTTTAGAAGTTTGGAAGATATCTAGGGAAATTTGTCAATTTGTTGAAGAGCTTTTTCAGCAAACGGATTTAGGGAGAAACTATGCCTTGAGAAATCAAATGGAACGCAGTTCCGGTTCGATTATGGATAACATTGCCGAGGGTTTTGGAAGAGGGGGCAATAAAGAATTTCACAATTTTTTGAGTTTTTCAAAAGGTTCTTGTAGCGAACTGAAATCACAATTTTATAGGGCCTATGATAAGAAATTGATTTCTGATGCCCAATATAACAAGGGAATTGAGTTAACTGAATTGGAAATCAACAAAATTGGTGCATTTATGTACTACCTTCGCAATTCTGAAATTAAAGGAGTGAAGTTCAAGAAAAAAGAATAGACAATTACTCAGGACACTAAACAGAATAACATAAAACAAACAAAATGAGAACCCAAATAGTTGCAGGAAACTGGAAAATGAACAAGAATCTTGAAGAGACGGAAGTATTATTGTCCGAACTTTCTGCAAAACTGCCCGATACCCATGTAGACGTTATTGTGGCCCCTACATTTGTCAATTTGGCTCAAGCACAAAGAAGTCTTCAATCATCCACCATAAAAGTTGCGGCCCAAAACATGCATTTTGCTGATAGCGGAGCTTATACAGGAGAAATCTCTGCGGATATGCTTTTGAATATCCACGTTGACACGGTAATTCTGGGTCACTCAGAAAGACGTTCCCTTTTTGGAGAAGCGGACGACCTGTTGGCTAAAAAAGTCAAGACTGCTTTAAACAAGGAAATGACTGTTATTTTTTGCTTCGGTGAAGAACTGGAGGAAAGAAAATCTGAAAATCATTTTGCCGTAGTTGAAAGTCAACTGAAAAACGCATTGTTTGATTTAGACGCAAATGCTTGGAAAAACATTGTATTGGCTTACGAGCCCGTTTGGGCAATCGGCACTGGCGAGACAGCAAGTCCGGAACAAGCACAGGAAATGCACGCTTTTATCAGAAAAACAATTGCAGAAGCTTATAATGAGTCCGTTGCAGAAGGTGTTTCCATTTTGTATGGAGGAAGTGTAAAACCGGCAAATGCATCTGATATTTTCTCAAAACCTGACGTGGATGGAGGTCTTATCGGTGGAGCATCGCTAAAGGCAGATGATTTTATTGCCATTATCAAAGCTATCTAATATTTAATATAGTGTGACTTATATTGAGTACGATTTCAAAATCGACCCGTTACAACCAGCATCAGATATTTTAATTGCTGAATTGGGCGAGGTTGGTTTTGAAAGTTTTGTTGAAACCGACACAGGCTTGTTGGCCTACGTTCTTCAATCAGATTGGGAAGAAACCCGTTTGGATGAACTTCACATTTTGGGAAACCCCAATTTCAAAATTACTTGGTCGAGCAAAGAGATTGAACAGCAAAATTGGAATGCCGAGTGGGAAAAGAACTTCCATCCCATTAAAGTTGGAGGTAAGTGTATGGTTCGGGCCCCTTTTCATCATCCGGAAGACGTGGAATATGACATTGTCATAGAACCAAAGATGAGCTTTGGGACAGGTCATCATGAAACTACTCATATGATGCTTCAGCATATTTTGGACACTGATTTTCAAGGTAAATCGGTCTTGGATATGGGATGTGGCACCGGAGTTTTGGCCATTTTGGCTGAAATGCGTGGCGCTACTAAATTGGATGCCATTGATATTGATGAATGGTGCTTCTTAAATTCCAAAGAAAATGTGGAGCGAAACCATTGTGGCAAGATTGAAATTTATCAAGGTGACAGCAGTTTGTTGGTGGATAAAAAGTATGATGTTATCCTTGCCAATATCAATAGGAATATTTTGTTGGAAGACATTCCAGTTTATGCCAAATGCCTAAATCCAGGCGGATTACTTTTTTTAAGTGGCTTTTATATGCAAGATTTAGAGGTAATTTCCTCAAAATGCGAAGATTATGCTTTGAAAATTGCAAAAAAACTGGAAAAGAATAATTGGGTTTCAGCAAAATATGTAAATTAGAATTGATTAATTCAACAATCATGGGTATCAAGGAAAAGGTATCAGAGGAAGTACTTTTAGAGGAAGAGATTGTAGATCAGAGCGAAATTGTTCTGTTCAATGATGATGTAAATACATTTGATCATGTTATTGAAACTTTGATAAAAGTTTGCGAACATACTCCTGAGCAAGCGGAACAATGTTCATTGATAGTGCACTATAATGGAAAGTGTACGGTGAAAACTGGCGAATATTCCTTTCTAAAACCAAAATGCTCCAAACTTTTGGAAGCGGGTCTAAGCGCTGAAATTGTTTAATTGGATTCAAACCTATAATGTTCAATTAACACTGTATTTTCATTTGACCACTACATTTGTAATTAACACCAACAATAGAATTTTCTAAAAGAAAATGGGCGAATTTTTTAAGGCAGAATTAAAAGACCGTTTTCTAAAATACGCATTGGGACGAAGGGATTATTTTGAAGCCCAAGTTCTATATGATGAGTTTCTACGACCTAATTACAGTTTGAATTTTGCAAAAAAACTGATCAAGGAAATTCAGGAATATGACGCTTCGCTATTAGATATAATGAGTGGTAACGGAGCTGCAATCTTCATGTTGGCATCAACACCTACCACGGCTAAATTCTTGGGAGAAGGGGGCTTCAAGGATATGCACATAAAGGAAGAAGAGAAATGGGACGTTTTTTTGGATCAACTCGAAACCAATCGAGGTTTATCCAAAGAAGAAAAAAAGTTATTGACCAAACATGCTCCCAAACCTAAAAAGGAAAAATTATTGTTGTTTGTTCTGATTTCTGCAATTGTAGTAAGTTTTGTGTTTACTCTTTTGAGCATCTTAAATAGCATTTTGTTAGAACCTGAGTATGTTCCGCTGGATGAGTTTGAAAGAAAACTGGAACAAATACATTCACAGCACCGGCAAGATAATCAAAAACTGATATTGGAATTAGAACAGACTCAGTTAACACTTGACTCACTAAAGAATAAATTGGATTAAAACCCTTTTTGGGTTTTTAGGATTGCTAAAGAATTTTGTGCTAATGATTTTTTTGATTCAGAACGTGCATGATTTTATGGAATACTTTATAGTTTTCGTAAATTCCAGTAAATGAATCACTTCCGGGGCCATAAGCAAAAATCGGAATCATAGTGGAGGTATGACCTCCGGTAGAAAATGTACCTTGTACTTCATTGTAATTTCCTCCTGTTGAAGATAAGGCGAAACCACCGGTTTCATGATCTGCGGTTACCAAGACCAATGTGTTTCCATCTTTTTCGGCAAAATCGAGAACGGCACCCAAGGTTTTATCAAAGTCTAGCATCTCTGTAATGATGTATTCTGCATCGTTCGCATGCCCTCCCCAATCAATTTGTGAGCCTTCGATCATCAAAAAGAAATTATTGCCTTTTTTTGATAAGTAGTCCATGGCTATTTGACTTGCATCGATTAGAAATTCACCTCGATTTTCAGTCATTTTAGGCATGCCTTCTTTAGCAAGAAGAAATCCCAATTTTTTGTCATTGTTGATCATTTTGACATCCAGTTGATAAAGCACCTCAAAGTTATTGAGTCGCAGACTATCACTATAATTGAGACTATCTGGGCGTTGTTCAAAAAAACGAGTTCCTCCGCCTGCGAAATAGTCCACATTTGACTTGTGCATCCAAGCTGCAATGGAGTCTTGCTCCCTTCTTAGCTTAACATGCGAGAAAAATGAAGCAGGAGTCGCATGTGTAATAGAGCTAGTAGCCACAAGTCCTGTATTCCAAACATCATTAGGTAAGATTTCTACAATATTTTTTACCAAAATAGTGTCCTTGTCCATTCCAATTGAACCATTGTAGGTTTTTACACCGCAGGCATAGGCGGTTGCTCCAGCGGCCGAATCCGTTATCTGATGGCTAGATGCATTGTTCCTCAAGAGACCAATGTGGTCAAAGCGTTCGAAATTAGAATGTTCCAAATGCCCAAGTTCATATAATGAAGAAATTTGCGTCAATCCCATACCGTCACCAATGAGAAAAATAATCTTATTAGGTTGTTTTTGGTTCTGGGCCTTTAAACTGGTAATCGGGAATAAACAGACCAGCATGAGGATAAAAATAGTGAGCGTGGTTGAATAGGTGTTCTTGTACGGCATGATGCTCATGGTTTAATTGCTTAATGCTTCAAGTATTTTTCTTCTTTTTTTTTCTGAAATCACCAATATTGGTATCATAGTGCTCAAAATTATATATACCTGTATTTCTATAATCCTTTCTACGTATTCATGGAGTACGATTACCATGCCCTAAAAGACACTTCTTATTTCATCCAAGGAGGCATGGAGTAATTTTTTTTAATTGTTGTTCATCTCCCGTGAAGTGAAAAGTCCTATGATAATGCATCAGGGTTTCAGTAGGGCCAAGATCTGCAGCTCTAGAAGAACTTTCTAACTCATAGAAAGGTCCTAATTGCTCTCCATTTTCTAAGGGACCATCATTATACGAGTTGATTGCATCACCTTCAAATGGATGTTCTTGGATTTTCCAAAGGGAGTTTACATAATCGAATTGATTTTCCTCAATTGTAAATTGGGCTATTGTCAGAATCTTGTCATCAGGATTAAAACTTCCCATGATAGGAAGTGCTCTTTTGGGTGACAAACCAATCTTGCTTCGTTTTTTACCATCTGCTTTAAAGTAAAGCACACTATCAGAAACCTTCAAACGGTTTGCAGGAACCTTTCCAAAATAATCGTCGGTCACTATTTTGCCTAGATTGTCTTCTTTGCCAGTTTTAAAAGGGATTGTTACAACAATATTGTCCTTAGACTTGAGCATGCTAAGAATCCAAATCGATGGCATTCCCGACTCTTTTGTCCATTCAGAGGTGCCCGTATTTGTAATTACATTTTCACTTTCGAACCCTACCGCTTGTATATTTTTAGGCATAGTGATACCTAACAACTCAGCTGACTTGGTTTTGTCCAGTAACCGGATGGTGCGGTCTATTTTGAGCCGAAGTGTATTGTTGGAATGATTGGTAAACTGTGCTTCCTTTTGAAAATGAGCTTCTGTATTTGTTTTGCGAACCAGATTGAAAGGTTCAGTGTCAATTGCACTGGGAACTTTCCAGTTTGAAAAGTCAAAACTGGCGCCAGGCTTGAAAAAAACAGAAAATTGCCCCCCTTCAGGCCCTACCCAAAAATAATCTTCACCTCCAAATGGGTTGAACTGGTCGCTTCTTTCGCCAGATTCGATATAGTCATAGTTTATCCATCCAAAACTTGACCCATTGGAACCGTTCAAGGTACTTGACATTACACGTCCTTGTAATTCGGGCGTAATCAATACTTGATTGTTACCTTTTGAGAGGATAAAAGTATTGGGAAAGTGTTTTTTTATGAATAGGGCATCATATCCAAATGTTCCCTTTTGAAAGACCTCGGTGTTGGACATAACATCACTTTTTTTTTCCTTGCAATTAGTTAGGCAAATCAAAGCGAATACTAAGACCGGGAATATTTTGGCTTTGGATGATATGGACATATCGGTCTTTGTCACCTTATCTATTTATGAATTTACTGTTATTTTTCGCGATTTCTTCAATGTACTAAGACCATAAAGTAATGTGACCACAAAACATAATAATGGTAGAATAAAGGAAAAGTTCACCTCTGGTGTTCCTAAAATCTTTACGTCGCTGTATCCAGGACCACCTATATCAAGGACCATTCCCTGAAGTATTGGCATAAATGCTCCTCCAACAATAGCCATTATCAAAAATGCAGAACCGGTTTTGGCATCATCACCTAAACCATTTAGAGCTATTCCATAAATGGTAGGGAACATTAAAGACATACAGAATGAAACCATTACCAAACTATATAATCCATATATCCCCTGAATAAAAATTGTGCCGAGGCAAAACACAATAGCAAACGAAGATAAAATCAGCATTAATTTTCCAGAGTTGATAAACTTCAGCATGTATGTGAAAATAAATCTGGCCAAAAGGAAAATACCGAGGGCCGCATAGGCGTAGTTCACAGCATCTTGATTGTTTATACCTATGTTTTCTGCATATTGGTAGATATAGGTCCAGCACATAATTTGTGCTCCTACGTAGAAGGTTTGAGCAACGACACCTCCAGTGAAATGACCTCTTTTGAAAATTCTTTTTATGGATGCCAACATGTCTACAGAACTGTTCTTTTGTTTTGTTTCGGGCATTTTTACCAAGATGATGATCACGCCCATTAAGAGCACGAATAAACCTAACCCAACATATGGGTCACGAATGACGGCTAGGTCTGATGTTTTAACCGCGGCTTTTGCCGATTCTGAGAGTGTTTCATAGACACTATTGCCGTTTGCATCCAAATCATCCGATTGCAATGCTCCAAGAATAAAGGTTTGGGCAACAAAAAGACCTGATAGTGCACCAATAGGGTTGAATGCTTGGGCCAGATTCAATCGTCGCGTCGCAGTCTCTTCCGACCCCATGGACATGATAAATGGATTGGCTGTGGTTTCCAAAAAAGCCAATCCAAAGGTCAATATGTATAGCGCCATTAAAAAGAAAAAGTAGTTCTCCTTGGCCGCTGCTGGGTAAAATAGCAATGCTCCCGTTGCATAAAGGGCCAATCCAGCCAGAATACCTGTTTTGTATGAGAATCTCTTTACCACATAAGCGGCCGGAAGGGCCATGGTGAAATATCCACCATAAAAGGCAGCTTGTACCCATGATGCTTGAGTATTGTTCAGTTCCAGGATTTTCTTGAATGCGGAGACCATCGGATTGGTGATGTCATTGGCAAATCCCCATAAAGCAAAGAGCGAAGTAATCAGAATAAAAGGAATCAATATCTTTTTCTGAACTACGGTATTGTTGTTTTCCATGTTAGTTATAGCATTAAATTGGTATGTTCCCTTGCTTCATTCTTCGTATTTTAAAATGGCAGGGGTAAACAAATCTATCTGATATCATAGGATATTGCTATTACTAAAATGACATCAAACGATACTTTTTTTGCCTTCTTTGGGAGAAATGACAAAAAGCAGAAAATTCGACATAGGATTACCTTAAGAAAAGGAGTTTTTCGTGAGGTTGGTGATTTCTAATTTTGTTTGAAGGTTGTATGATAACGTCAAGAATACAATTTAGTATGAAGGGCAGGCCAGTTCGGGAATGCAACAAAGATTTGTTCAAAATCTTCGGTTTATTGGTACACCTTGACCCAATCGATGATCATATTGACAGGTAGTTGGTCCAAATCAACTTCACCGACCCATGAACCACTCAATTGCTGATCGATCAACAAATAAAAAGGCTGATCAAAAGGCCATTGAGAAGGGTCTACACCTCAATTTTGGGATAGGTAAACGTGGGCTCACCGTTTAGGGTGTAAACCAATTTGTCGGGATGCCACTCTAAACCAAAGGTGTTGAATTGGTTAGGATTAAACTTTGTTGTCTTATAATAAGGTGGATTTTCCTTTTGTTTCAACTCTAAAGTATAATAGGAATGGGTGGTTTGGTAAATAATATCATCAAAATTGAGATGTTCCATGGTGTCAATTTCCCATTTCTTGGGTATTTGCCATACTTCTTTTGCTCGGACAGCATCCAAATGGCTGGCCATGCTCCTTTGGAGGATTCTAATTTTGCCCTTATTTCGATTCTACCGTATTGAAAAGCGAATTTTCCCTTGGTATAGATTCCCCCTGTAAGATGGGGACGAGAATCGGTCAAAGTATCTGTGTTTTTGATTCCTCTTAAATAAAGCTTCCCATCTTGCCAATCAAAACACCTTTCATCTTTATCCGTCATTTGGTCATTCCAATCAGATTTGCCCTGGGGTATTTTTGTTCATTTACTATTATCTAGTAGGGGAGAACTAAAGTCGTCTTCCCATACCACCTTCCATTTTTTATAGGGTCTATTTTCCTTTTGAACAAAAATAACAGATTCCGAATCAGTACTTTGCGTGGATTTACAACCAAAAAATAACACTAAACCGATGCATAATACACTTGTAAAACCCGTTTTCATAGGTTCTGCTGTTTTAATCTTTAATGCTGGCGCTGGTAACCTTGTTGATAATGTCTTCTTCCAACTTTTCAAGAAACAGCATTTCTGCATAAAACTGCCAATCAAAAGAGGTTGACTGATTTGCTAAATGGACATGGTGATCTTGGTCGAGGATATAATCGTCAGGTTTGGTAAGAATCCGGGTTTTGCCGTATACGGCCTCAAATTCTTTTCGAAGCTCATTAAATTGTTCCTTCAACTTTGATAGCCCTGCCAACGCTTTTTTCCTTACGTCGTCATTTTCGGCTTGATCATAATCGGCCAGTTGTAAAAATGCCTTATTGCTAAATTGTACTAAGTTGTTTACCTGTTCATAGACTTCAAGATTATGGGTGTTTCGTTTGGTCAACTCTTTCACTTCAGTAATTTTGGCCGCAATACTATCATTCAAGGCAACTATTTTTTTAGCATTCTCTATTCTTTCCGCATGTTTTTTGGCCCATTCTCCAGCATTTTGTGCATCTGGCATTTCAAGAACCAGTTTCTCTTTAGCGTTTGGATTACTCTTTAAGTAATTACGGCTGTTGCCCTGCAACAATAGATTTTTCCATTGTGCTACTGGGGTTTCCAGACTATCTATGAAGGCATACTGAGAATCGGCGAGTGCATTGGCGTATTCTCTATGTCTATATGCTGACTTGATTTCTTCCTTCGTTCGCTTGTCACCAGCCCAAGTATATTCGGCAAAGGCCAATATGCCTCTCATATAAAGCTCAAAGTGTGGTGAATCGTCATCCCAAAGTGTCAGCAAAAGACCGTTTAACCCACTTTCGATGGAAGAAAGGGCAAAGGACTTAATATTTGCTATATTACTTTCCCTTTGCGGCATCAGAACCCATCTTGTTTGTCCAGCTGTTGCTCCCATAACCTTAAAACCATGGTCGCTGAACCAGTTCATAGCCTTGCTGTTACCATATGTTTCCGGAGCATGGTAATTCCATCGCATATAGATACAGTTTTTGGGAAACTCGTCCAGAAATTCCACCAACTTATGTTCATTTTCCTCCCAGATTTTATCAACCTCTTCTTTGCTCAAATTTTTGTTGAACATTGGCCCATAGACTTCTGCATGTTGCAATGGCATATCGTCCCAGAAAATAGGAGTTCGACCATGCTCTTCTGCGAATCGGCACACTTTGTTCAACCATTGTAATTGCAGTTCCAAAGCTGATTTGCCACTTCCGCGACCCGTGGTGTGAACCTCATCGCCACCAACATGTAAATATTTTCCGTGTGGAGTGGCTTCCATGGCTTCTTCGTAAAGGTCAAACTGAAGCTCATACGTTTCTGGATCTAGAGGATTGTATGCCCAGTCACTTGTAACGTCATCCCTAAGATGTTTATATTCATCATGCTTGAGCACAAAAGAGGAGTGCCCTAAACCTTGCATGAGAGGACTGATCTCTATGTTTCTTTCCTTTGCATAATCTGAAAGCTTTTTCCATTCAACTTTGCTCAAAGCATCGGCTGAACCAATTTTTGGATGGCGTTCAAATTTGATTTTATCTTCTACTTCAGCTATAATGGCATTGATTTTATAGCTGGATAATTTGTCGATCAACCGATAATAGTAATCCGTTTTTTCCAAATGATGTTTTATGTCCCAATGAATTGAACGATAGGCAAGCAGGGGAAAGTCCTTTATTGTGCATAGGGGAAGAAAAACATCTTGCTCTTTAGCATCGGCGGTAAGTTGTTCAAGGGTTTTAAAGGCGTAGAATAATCCAGCTTCATCCTTTCCCGAAATAATTACCTGATCTGCTTTTATTTCCAAAAGATACCCTTCTGCAGGTATTTCCAAGGTTGAATCGATTCCATATAAAATTTCCGCATCCGATTGGGTTTCGGCTTGGGTTAGTTGTCCTAAACCATCTCCCAAAACAGGAAGGTTTTCGCTGTTTTGCGCAAAAGCCATTTTCAATTGATCGGCCTTGAGGTCGCTAATGCCTACAATTTCAAAATTCTGGGGTGTTGGTAGTAGCTCAAAAGTTCCCGGTTTCTTTTCGGTTTGGATGGTACAGGCGTTCAAAAAGAAGATGAGAAGAAGATAAATGATTGGTTTACAGGATTTCATGCGATTTATGATTAACAGTTGAAGGGTTCCGCTAGGCAAGATATGAAAAAACAACATCAAAATGTGTACGATAACACAATTAATTTTGAAGACCATTTAATTCGGTTTTCAAAACAAATCCTGAGAATGTATGGTTGAAACTTGTTAAAGCGAGATTATATTTTATTAAAAAGCCCGATGTTTTTACATCGGACTTTCATTCAATTAGACATGAAATCCTTTTATTTCATAATAGCCCAGGTGTAACTATTGGCAGGGACTGTAACCTTCAAATCAATACTGTAGTCACGGGCCAACTTGTGGGTCGAAACGGCGCCATTTTGTGATTCAACATGGGTTTCTTTTTCCAATCCCGTATAATAAAGCGGCACTTTAATGGTTTTTGAAATTTCTTTATCGGTCGGATTGTATACCATCAACATGCTCTTTTCCTTACCATTTGGATTTACATTGAGCCAGTAGTCAAGATCATAGCCATCCGCCCTTCTTAAGTGAATGATATCTCCTTCCAATACTTCTCTGTGGCCTTTGAACCAATTGACCATTCTTTTTACCATACCCTTCGTTTTTTCGGAATCAAAGAGTCTAGGACCCCGATAACAAGCCTGTACGCCTCCACCGAGGTTACTGGACATCATCATTTCATAGTGGTCCAAATGTTCATTAAGCGGTTCTATTGTCACTGCTGCACCTCCACCATGGTATTCGGTAAGAGGAACGAACATCCACCCCATTGAAGGTGCTTTTTGCCATGCTCCGTCATAAATGTTTTGACGTGTATGTACAAGTTGTTGATTTCTAGGCAAACTCCAGTTGACTTCACGATACCCCATTCCACATTTATTTCCTCCAGTCATGTAATAGTAATCTGGAATGTTGAGATATATGCCATTGGCGCGACACCATTTATAAAACTCTTGGATGGTCTCATATTGCTCCCACCTTGAATCTTCCAGTCCTTTGTGACCGGGATGGTCCGTAGACATACAAACATCGCCTGGATAGGAACCGTCATGCTCCAATAAGGTGAAGCCAGTTTCTTCGTAAAAGTTGTACAGTTTTTTGAAATAATCTTGACCCCATCGGCTTTCTATACATGGTGAATTACCAAAAGTTGGGCGCTGTCCAGGAGGCATGACCACATCTTGGCCATTACCAATACGTCGAGAAGCCAGTAAAGAGTATCCGCCAATTTCTACACCTTTACTTTTGGCATAGTTGGCATATTTTTTCATTTTGGCTAGATATTCTTCGCTGTCGTTTTCGATATTGAATCCACTACCAAAAGTTAAGATGACCATCTCAAATCCAGCCTCGGAAGCTTGATCTATGGCAGTTTTTACTCGCTCCCAATCCGCAAAACGGGCATGCATCATCAATGGATTTTCAGTTGTCCAAGGTGCTAGAATACGGTACATTCTCCGTAGGGACAAACCTTGACGTTCCCTATCGTAAGAATCATATGGAAGTACGAATGTTCTAAAAGTCTTAAAGGTTTTACCAGATTCAACGGTTTTGTTCGGTCCAATTTCGGGTCCAACGTTCAACAAACATGGGGTTACCCTGAGATAATTGACTTGGGTGTCATACTGGGAATCAGGTAACCAACGTACAGCATGGTGATTGGCATCCTCAACATTAAAACTGGAAAAGGCATAGTCCGTCTCCACATGGATATTTGGTTTGGGAACATTATATTCACGGGTTTCCACCGCAGAACCGTATTCAACGGCAGCCAAAATTTCACTAATAAATTTATCTATGGTAATTTCCTTTTCGCTGTTATTGGTTACATCAAGCCATTTGGCTATTACTGGAATACCATCATAGAGTTCATAATGAACAGACACGGTGATATCATCTTCCGAGAACCCAACGTTGCCACTTTTTGAGGTTTCTCCATAGGAGGCGTAACCCATAATCTGCATGCGAACCAGTTGGCCCAGATTGTCCTTTTTGTCCCCACCTTCACCTTTTCCATTGGTTTTGCCAATACGAACATGTGTGGGCATGGTTTCAAAAGGTGCAAGTTTTTCGATGGTTCTCCAGTCACCACCTTGTGATTTTGCCTCACAAAAAACAGCTTCATCCGTAATTCTATAGCGAAGGGTCCAAGGTTTGGAAACATTCAAGATTTGACGTCCGCCGGCTGCCTTGTGTTCCTTTTTTCCATCCCAAAGGCCAAACATGGCCACTTCATCATCATAATCATTACCTCCGGGACGTAGGTAGAATTTAATGGTCTTATTGGGCCATACTAATGTAATTCCCGCTCCATACTCCTTACTCCTGTCGGTTCCCACATTAATTGTGGTTTCAACGATCCTTGTTTTGGGGTCGAGTTTTTTTTCTGCATAAACAGCGGTATTTGCTAGTGTATATATTTCCCCTATTTTACCTTCGTTTTGGAAAGAAGAGCGCTCGTGGGCTTTGGAGTACACAGTCTTCCACTCGGAGTCGAGCGTTTTAAAATCAGTTTTATAAAGTTTTTCACGTCCATATTCACTGGGAAGCAACGTACCTTCTTTAAACAGGGATTTGGCATCGGGCATTTTATAATCCATGCGCAGGTGGACACCCTTTGGAGGCCATTCTGAACCTTTAGCATAATTTCTAACCTGTTTCCATTCAAAAGGTGCTTTGGGTTCACTTACTTTGTAGCCAACATATTGCATGGAAGATGGGTTGGCTGTCATATCATCAAGCCATTCTGGTTTTAGAAAAGCGTAGTTGGGTTGTCCTTTGAGACCGCCCACTTCGTAATTGATTCCATCAATTTTCACCACTGCTTCGGGTTTCACTCCTCTCAGCAACGATTCACCGGTGACGAGATTATCAAAACGGATGGTAGCTGCATTTGGAGCTATACGAAAGACCCGCTTGATTAGGCCGTTGGTTATTTCTAATTCGTTACCTGCTGTTTGTTCTACTTTGGCTTTATAGGACGAGCCATCTACAAGCCAATCGGTTTGAGCTCTAGCCATTTGTAGATTAACCTGAAATATGCAGATGGTAATTGCTAGATTAAGATGTTTGATTTTCATAAGGAACTGTCGGTTGGATAAGTCGTCACAATAAATGCTACTTCCTTTTGGAGATACGCGATTTGTGAAGAATTATATTCAATGAAAATATCAAAAAAGATAGGGCGGTAAAGGTTTGTTTTTTGAAAAAAAAATTCTCTGCCATCAAAGCCTTTAATGAAAAAAGAGGATTCAAGGAACCTAAATCTATCAAGAGACGGTAGGGTTCTTTTTTGAATCCTCTTCTTAACTGGTAGTTTGGTTATTTTTGGTTAACCCTAATTTGAAAAAGAAGGGCTGGTTATTTAGGGAAACTAAAGTAGTTAAGTAAAAAATAGGTTTCTACAAAATGTTAAACATAAGCTAATACTTTTTTTGCTCAATAGGTAAGAAGTGAGCTTTTTTTGGTCTAATTCTAATGTTTTCAATAAAAAATCAATCGTTGTTACATTATTTACAGTCAACAAAATACTTTTCCTATCTAGGGAAAGTCATGGCCCATTACCAGCGTTTACCTAAATGCTCATTTCTATATATTAAAAGCGGAAGTATGTTTAATTCTTTTAAAACAAATGTGCTGTTCAACTCTCCGATATTTTCAAGTTTTTAAAGAAGAATTAGGTTAGGAAGTGGCATTGCTACATCTTGAAAGCAAAACTCCGATTGTCGTTGATTCCAGTATAAGGGAGGTTCCGGTATTGGAATTGAAAAAGCCCTAATGGAGACGGATTAAGATTTTTGAAAATTGCCGGATTTTTGATAATTACCTTGATAGAAATTTAATCGTTGAAATATCGATTTGGAAAAGTAAAATCGCATCAACATATCCAGGTTACATAATTTGATTCTGCCCAATAGAGAAGTATTGGCATAAAAATAAAAATTTGGAATACCTTGCGGCAGAAATAACCAAATACAACACCAAAATCTGGATTAATGAGAGGAATACGATTTTTACTGGCTATAGGCATGCTTTGGTCAATGACCCTAGGTGCTCAGAATGCAAAAAATGAAGCACTTATTAAATCATTACAAGAAAGGCCATACCCACAATGGTTTCAAGATGCTAAACTTGGAATTTTTATTCATTGGGGATTGTATTCTGTACCTGCATATGGAGCGCCTGAAGCATATTCCGAGTGGTTTTTGCGGGGATTGCAATTAGAAGAGCCTCTTCGCACCAATTTTATGAAAGAGACATATGGGCAAAATTTCACTTATAAAGATTTTGCTCCGCTATTCAAAGCCGAACTGTGGAATCCTGATGAATGGGCTGACCTTTTCAAGCGAGCAGGGGCCAAGTATATTATGTTTGTGACCAAACACCATGATGGTTTTGCACTCTGGCCAAGTAAGTATAACAGAAATTGGAACAGTATGGATGTAGGGCCAAAACGTGATTTGGTTGGTGATGTGACCAAGTCGATTCGCAAGGCCGGACTTAAAATGGGCTTGTACTACTCTTTGGCCGAATGGAATCACCCTCTTCACCGTTGGTATACCGACCCACATGATAGCATTGGAAACTATGTAGACAATTATATGATTCCTCAGTTTAAGGAACTCATAGGAACTTACAAGCCATCACTAATTTTTGCAGATGGCGAATGGTTCAACACCGCAGAGCAATGGCATGCCCCGGAGCTTATAGATTGGTATTATAACTTGGTTGGAGATGATGCCTTAGTAAACAATCGCTGGGGACATGGGCTAGATATAGGATTTTTAACGCCCGAGTATAGCGCAGGAATCAAAGTAACTGACAGGCCATGGACAGAAGTTCGTGGATTGGGAAGATCTTTCGGACTGAACAGGAAAGAACCACTAGAGGCTTACGGAACATCCAAGGAACTTATAGATAGGTTCATTCAAGCCGTAGCCAATGGAGGGGGCATGATATTGAATGTAGGCCCAAAGGCAGATGGGCAAATTCCCCTGATACAACAGGAACGATTAATGCAATTAGGTAAATGGCTTAGCATTAATGGTGATGCAATATATGGCTCTAAACCATATGATAAAATTGAAGAAGAAAAAATGGTCTCTGAACAACGCATAGATTCTTTAATCAATTTTAATTGGGTACGGAATTCTCCAATGAAAGGGATTAAAGAAGATGATTTTACGGCTGAATGGAAAGGATACATAGTTGCACCAGTTTCAGACATATACACTTTTGAAGTAAAAGCAGATGATGCAGCAAGTGTAACCATAGACAATACACTTGTGATAGATCAGAATTATACTGCCGAAGGTACAGACTCCCATGTGATGGGTGCAAATACCGGGGCTTCAACAAATGGGAAAATCAAGCTTAAAGAAGGAGTAGCTTATCCAATTCTTATAAAGTTTAAAGAGAAAAAGCTTCAGGCAGAGATTGCATTGTTCTGGAGTTCTAAAAAAATGAACAAAGCGCTGGTGCCTGCCTCGCAATTGTTTCAAGATAATGCTGCAACTCAACCTGGTCTGATGGGCACTTATAGTTCGCTAAAAACGTATCTCTGCTATACTCAAAACAATGGAAATATCTACGCTATTGCTTTGGAATGGCCTGGCGATAAATTGGAATTAAACATTGCGGACCCTGGAGAGGTAACAGTGTGCATGCTTGGTTTGGATAAAATATTGAAACATTCCTATTTAAATGGAAAATTGGTTGTTGATACCTCCGACATTGGTTTTAATGAGTTGCCCTCTTACGACGCATGGACGTTTGAAATAACTCGTGGTAAGAAATAATATTTTTAATCAAGGATAGCCTCTCTCTATTTACAATATGGACTGAACAATGATGTCTTGGTAGTAAAATAAGGATTACTTTGGGAATCAAGTAATAATCCATTACGCCCAAATGCCTTTCACATGCAAGGCTTGGTATGAATAATGGTTGATTTGCGTTGAAACAAAATATATGATTAGGTCATGTCCTAATTTTTATAAATTCGTTGTTGGAGTATAAATTTATACTCCAATGTTTGTTAAAGTTGAGTATTCAGTTTGAGTTAGTTTGAACAAGGGTCATTGGGTTATCCGAATAGCTAAAACATCTTCAGTATTTAGAGAATTTTTGGCTGGTATTCTGATAGAGGATGTAAAACCAATAAGATTGTGGAATAATTCTCGATATGTGCAAAAAAATACAAATTGAACATAAAGAGAAATCTTGAATTTTAGGGTGTTGAAAAAAATGGCAACAAACCGAACAGTATAAAAAATGTTCTCATCTCTGTACTCTAAACTGCATACTGACCGATGCAAATGTGAGGACATAACGGGCAGTTGACCTTCAAGTTGGTGAATGAGCCAGGGAAATCGCCTCAGATGGGATATCTGGAAGTACAAGCCGATAAGTTCACGGCCCATACGGCCATAGTTTTTGAATATTAAAAAAATAAGCATGAGAATATATAAATTAAGTTCAGGAGACGTAGCAGTTGAAAAAGAGGAAAAATTTTATTATTTAAAAGGAAAAAATTGGGATGACCTGATTAACAGGTCTGAGCTCTATAAGCACATCCATGAAGAAATTTCCCAATTGTCCGCAGGCGATGTGATCGACCCTTCACAAATAGTGGCACCGATAGCATCTCAAGAAGTATGGGCCGCAGGTGTTACATATCTCAGAAGTAAGGAGGCACGAATGGATGAAGCCAAGGCAAGCGGAGGAGATGTATTCTATAATAAGGTATACGATGCTGACAGGCCGGAGCTGTTTTTCAAAGCCACTGCACAAAGAGTTGTGGGAACCGGACAGTCGGTCAATATTCGAAGAGATTCCGGATGGGATGTTCCAGAACCTGAATTGACCCTATTGATTAATTCCAATGGAGAAATTCAAGGGTATACTATTGGTAATGATATGAGTTCTCGAAGCATTGAAGGAGAGAATCCTTTATACTTGCCGCAAGCCAAGGTTTTTGAAAAATGTGCTGGTTTAGGGCCATCTATTTACCTATCGGAAGGGCCTATTTCTCCCAAAACGGAGATAAAAATTGAAATCAGTAGGGGTGATGAGGTTATGTATTCCGATAAAGTGGCTATTAGTATGATGAAAAGAACCCATATAGAGTTGGCCGGATTTCTCTTTAGAGAATGCGATTTTCCTAAAGGAGTTTTCTTAATGACGGGGACTTGCTTGGTTCCTGATGACGATTTTACCCTTAAGGTAGGAGATAAGGTAGCCATTACCATTGAGCCTGTAGGTACATTGGTAAATCATGTTTCCATGAAAAATTAGATGAAGCAAAAGACTAAAAAAAATAGAATGTCATTTTACGCCATAAATCCAAGAAACAATGAGCGGCTGGAAGGAGAATTCCAAAATGCCACGCAAGAACAAATAAATGAAGCCGTAGCACAAGCGGTGACTGCGTTTGAAACATACAAGAAAAAAGATAAGGACAGTATTGCCGATTTCCTTAACCAAATCGGAGATGAAATCTTAGCATTGGGTGATGAATTGATACAACGATGTTCAGCCGAATCTGGATTACCTGAAGCCAGACTTATAGGTGAGCGAGGAAGAACCGTAAACCAAATGAAATTGTTTGCTTCGGTGGTAAAAGAAGGCTCTTGGGTTGATGCCCGCATCGATACCGCCCAACCTGAAAGGACGCCAATACCAAAACCTGATATCAGACATATGCTCATTGCATTAGGGCCTGTGGCTGTATTTGGAGCGAGCAATTTTCCACTGGCATTCTCCGTGGCTGGTGGTGATACTGCTTCTGCTTTAGCAGCTGGTTGTCCTGTTGTTGTAAAAGGACATCCTGCACATCCGGGAACCTCAGAATTGGTGGCAAAAGCCATTAAAACTGCAGCCAAAAAGACCGGAATGCCAAAAGGAGTATTTGCATTGGTGCAAGGGAATACTATTGAAGTTGGAGGAGCTTTGGTGAAACACCCAAGCATCAAAGCTGTTGGATTTACAGGATCGTTTGGTGGAGGTAAGGCTTTGTTCGATTTGGCAAACTCACGTCCCGAGCCTATTCCTGTTTTTGCTGAGATGGGGAGCACAAATCCAGTGTTCTTTTTGCCCGGAGCTTTAAAAGAAAATGCGGAAGGATTAGCGCAAGGTTTGGCTGGCTCCATTGCTTTGGGAGTTGGACAATTTTGTACTAATCCAGGCCTTAATTTTATGCAACAATCTTCAGAAGCGGAGGTCTTTGGTGATGTTTTGGCCAAGGCCATTGGTGAAACAGCGAGTGCAACAATGTTGACACCAGGGATTAAAACAGCTTATAGCAAAGGGCTTGAAACATTGGGGAATGTTTCAGGAGTAGATACACTTGCTAAAGGATTGGATGCAAGTGGTGATAATGACGCACAAGCAGTTGTGTTTAAAACTTCTGCGGAAGATTTTGCTTCTAATCATATTCTAGCAGAGGAAAATTTTGGACCTTCCAGTGTTTTGGTCGAAGCTAATACTAAAGATGAGATTTTGGATGCTGCGCGCAATTTAGAAGGCCATCTTACAGCTACCGTGCATGGAACTCCAGCTGATTTGGAAGAATACAAAGATTTGTTCGACATCTTGGAACAAAAGGTAGGTAGGATTATTGTAAATGGATACCCTACAGGCGTTGAAGTTTGCCATTCTATGGTACACGGAGGACCTTATCCAGCAACTACAGCACCTCAATCTACATCGGTGGGAACAAACGCAATCAAGCGTTTTGTACGTCCAGTGAGTTTTCAGGACTACCCGGATAGTTTGTTGCCAAATGCTCTAAAAAGTGGTAACCCTCAAGGTATCTGGAGATTGGTAGATGGAGAACTTACCAAATAATATTTGGTTGTTTGAACAAACGACATAAGACAAGATAAAAAGACAATGACATCAAAATTTATAAAATTCCTGATACTGTAGTTGGTTTTTGCGCTATCAGTTAGTGCGCAAGAAAAAGAAAACTATAATGCGACCCTATGGTATGAATACCCGGCTGAAGATTGGAAAACACAAGCATTGCATATAGGAAATGGTTATATGGGTGCCTCATTCTACGGAGGTGTAAAAGAAGAGCGTTTTGACATTACAGAAGAGACAGTGTGGTTTGGCGGCCCAGGTCAAAATCCAAACTATAATTACGGTATTGTAGAAGGGAGCAATGCTAAACTGGGAGATATTAGAAAGGCTATAGTAGATGGTGATATTAAAAAGGCTGATAAACTGGTATCCAAGAATTTTGTTGGGGACTATTCAGATTTTGGGGTACTTACATCTCTAGAGCAGCTGTACTTTTCTTTTGAGAATCATGAAGGGAAGGCTACCAATTACAAAAGAAAACTGGATGTATCCAAGGCACTTGCAACCGTAAGTTACAATTTAAATGGCGTTCAATATACCCGAGAATATTTTGCTAGTTATCCGGACCGGGTTATCGGTATTCATTTTGAGTCTAGTGTTCCTGGTAAGTTGGGTTTTTCTATCCACAGAAACTTTACCCAAAAAGAAAATGAAGTTACTATCAAGGACAATGAAATACATGTTCAAGGAAAGATAGATGGAAATAACCGTAACTATGAGATAAGGATCAAAGTGCTTCATGATGGGGGTGAAATTACCAATGATAATGGTAGACTAAAGCTTTCTGGAGCAACTTCGGAAACGGTGCTTTATACCACGGCAACGGAGTGCCTTCCGATAGCACCACTTTACAATGGAGCAAATCCAGAGAAAATCACAAAAAAGCTTATCAAAGCAGCTGCGAAAAAAGGATATGATCAACTTAAAAAAGAACATGTTGCCGATTATACGGCTCTTTATGATCGAACGTCCTTAGAAATGGATGGTGACCCTCTGCTTGAAAAACTCCCGACCAATGAACGTTTTGAAATGCTCAAAACGGGAATGACCGATGATGCGGGACTAAAAGTATTGCTTTTTAACTTGGGTAAATATTTGTTACTCAGTGCTTCTAGAGAAGGAACGTTACCTTTGGGACTACAGGGAGTTTGGGTGTCAGATATACCAGCAGCATGGGCTGGAAATTACCAAAGTAATATCAACCTTCAGGAAATGTATTGGACAGCAGGTCCCCTTAACCTTCCAGAAGCCCAAGAGGCCTATATCAATTGGATAAAAACACTCGTTGGGCCTGGACGTAAGGTTGCCAAAGCGTATTATGGAACTGATGGATGGGTAAGCCATACCACAGGTAATATCTGGGGGTTTGCTTCTCCCGGGGCCGATATGTTATGGGGAATGTATCCAAGTGGAGCTGCTTGGCACTGTCAACACCTTTGGAGTCAATATGAATATACCCAAGACAAGGACTATTTGAGAGACGAGGCATATCCAGTAATGAAGGAAGCCACGCAATTTTAGTTGCAGAATCTGATTCCCTATGAAGGGAAACTTATCGTAGCACCTACGGTATCTGCGGAACACGGGGTAGATTTCAAAGATGGCAAAGCTGTGGATTACGCATTGACCAATGGAGAAGCCAGAGGAGGAAAACTGTTCAATTTGCCAGGAGCTTATCAAGATATTCAGATGGTATATGATTTATTCTCTAATACAATCCTCGCCTCTAAAGAATTAGGAATTGATGCAGATTTCCGTCAGGAGGTTAAGGATAAGCGAGATCAGTTATTACCGATGCGCATTGGAAAATATGGACAGTTACAAGAATGGGCCTGGGATGTCGACAAACCCCGTGACCCACATATGTATGCCCTTATGCCCGGTAGGCAGATAGACCCTATTAAAACTCCTGAATTGGCAGAAGCTGCAGAAAAATCTCTTAATATGAGAGGGCACCTTTTATGGCCGTAAATGGCCACACATGGGGGGAAATTGGAACAAAACATGGCGTATCTGGTGTTTCACAAGATTGGGCGATGGCGAAAAAGCTGCACGTATTTTTAACGATATGATTACGGGTTCTGCCTATGAAAACCTAATGCAAGACCAGAGTGGCAATATGCAGGTAGATGGCTCTATGTCTACCCCAGGTTTTATGGCTGAAATGCTATTGCTTGCAATCTCAACAAGGAGAAATACACTTGTTACCAGGACTTCCGGTTGAATGGCCAGCTGGAGAAGTGAAAGGCCTTATTGCCCGTGGTGGATTTAAAGTGGATATGGAATGGCGCTATGGTCATTTGGTATCGGCCACTATAAAATCCTTAAATGGAAATGATATTCCACCTATTCGAGTAATGGGTGAATTAATTGACGCTGCAAACGATAAGCTGATAAAGATTATTAACTAATTAAAGGTGCCGATATCAAACATTTGGAATGATATTACGGACATGAATTAAATCAATTTTGATGAAACACAACGCACTTTTTCTTTCACTGGTAATCCTTTTGTATTCATGTGGAGATGGTAAAAAAGAAAAGACTTTGCCGCAGCAGGAACCAAAAGATATAACCGTTTCAACATGGGAAGATTTGATCAATGTTCCAATTCCGGAATGGTATGAAGATGCCAAGTTTGGGATTTTTATCCACTGGGGGCCCTATGCTGTACCCGGATGGAGTGATGGAGGAGATTATTCAGAATGGTACGCTACCCAAATGTATCGTAAACCATCTTTCATAAAATACCATACCGAAAATTATGGCGAGCCAGGAGTATTTGGGTATAAAGATTTTATCCCCATGTTCAAGGCCGAAAAGTTTAATTCAAATGCTTGGGCCGAAGTTTTTAAGGCATCAGGAGCAAAGTATGTTATTCCAACTGCTGAACACCACGATGGTTTTGCCATGTGGGATACAGACCTTACTCCTTGGAATGCGGTAGATATGGGGCCAAAGTTTGATTTTATCAAATTGTTGGGCAAAACGGTTCGAGCTGAAGGGCTTAAGTATGGGATATCCTACCATAGAGAACGTCATTGGGGATACTATACCAATAGTTTGAACACCTATTGACACAAGTAGCAACCATGCCTAAGTATTGAAAACTCTTTTTATTGGTAATTGGACGATTTTGATTAAAATCTCTATAAAATCAGAGAAGTTCAGAGGTTTGTTATTGATAGATATTTGTACTATAGAAAATAAAAACTATTAATTTCGAGTTTACAAAATATCAGGTAATACTTTTCAAGTATGTGATTGTTATCTGACGAATAAGCCTCTAATGAGAATGAAAACTACATCACCAAGATAGTTAGCGAACAATTGTGAAAAAAATTACGATTAAAGATATTGCGGAAGAACTAGGTGTCTCAAGAGCATTGGTCTCTTTTGTGATGAATGGCAAGGCTGAAGAAATGAGGGTTAGCAGGGTAATGGAGGAAAAAGTCAAACGCAAAGCCAAGGAATTAGGGTACATGGCAAATCGTACTGCGAAAGCGTTGAGAACGGGAAAATCGAACACCATAGGGTTGATAGTTGCAGATATCTCAAATAGTTTTTTTTCCAAACTCGCTAAAAGTATTGAAATAGAAGCAATGAAAAATGGTTATGACGTTATATTTGGAAGTTCGGATGAGGATTCATTGAAATCTTCTAATTTAATTAATGTCTTCATAGAAAGAAATGTTGACGGCCTGATAATTTGCGCAACGGAAGGCGACCAAGAATGGGTCAACAAGCTTCATGAAAGGAAAATTCCTTTTGTGTTAGTCGATCGTTTTTTTCATGACCTAGAGGCCAATACGGTGGTTGTGGATAATTATATGGGTTCTTATGAAATTGTTCAGAGATTGATAGGAAAAGGCATAAAGAAAATTGCCTATGTAAGCATTAATGAATGGTTGCCACATATGAAAGACCGCCTTTTGGGGTATAAGAATGCACTTAAGGCCAATGGAATCTCTTACGAAGCTTCTCTTGTCAAAAACGTATCTTTTGATAACATTGTAGAGGATACCGAAGTTGCAGTAAAAGAGCTGATAAATAACATAAAGGACTTAGAGCTTATATATTTTGGCAATTATTTCTTGACTTTATTAGGAACCAAAGTTCTTCGCGAGATGAATAAAAAGAACTTATCTGGTGTTTTGACTTCCAGTTTTGGAAATCATTTGTTCATGGAACTTATGGAAGACATTCCTCTAGTAAGAGGTATTCAACCTATTGGACCCATGGGTAAGCAGGCAGTACAGCTTATTCTAAAACAAATAAAATCGTCTGTTTTCTTAAATGAAAAAATCATCTTGCCATTAGACATCGTGGAAATTGGATAGTTCTTAGAAACTAGACTCCCAACAATTTAGTTGAACATCAGAGGATTTTTCATATTCGAATCAACTTTGGTAAAGTCTTGATTGAGCATTAAAAAAACAAGTTAAACAATTTTTAAGCGTTAATTTTTTGTTTAATGTGTTATAAATTATATTTTAGCTAAACCGATTAAGCAAGATTATATATCTTGTTTAAGAATTTCAAACTAACAAACTAAACTCTTTGATTTCAAGGCTATCACATAACCATAACAAACTGGTTGAAGATTTTCAGTTAGGCAAAAATGTTAAAGCTGAATATGGCCTTTTGATGGAAGACTCTCAACTGTGGTCCGAATTTCAATCTGGAAATGAAAAGGCATTTGCAAAGATGTATAGGGACAACACGACCGTATTATATTCCTACGGTATAAAGTTTGTCAATAACGGTCCATTGGTCAGGGATTGCATACAAGATTTGTTTGTCGAAATCTGGAACAAAAAACATAGGTTAGGTGAAGTTAAGTCGATCAGATCTTATTTGTTCAAATCGCTTAGAAGAAAAATCCGAAACGAAGTCTTGGCCTCCAAACGCAGAAAAACGGAATTTGATTATTATGGTAACCTCAATTATACTATATTAAATTCAGAGGAAAAAAAACTTATTGAAAAGCAGGAATTTGATCGCCAAATTCAAAAATTGGAAAAAGTGATGGACAAACTTACTCCAAGACAAAGGGAGATAGTCCACCTTAAATACTATTCCAAATTAAACTATACCGAAATAGCAGAAGTGCTGAATTTGTCCGTTAAGGCGACTTACAATTTAATGGGTAGGGCAGTTCAAGCATTGCGGAGTCAATGGATTGACCTCTGAACTTAATATACTTTTTAATCTTCTTTTTTTGCCCTGAATACAGATTTCTTTACTTTTTTTTGAAAAAAAACCAATTTTCTTGAGGTAATTTTTTCGATTTGACTCTCTATATTAATACAAGGCATTGATTTTATAATCTTGTTTGCATGAAATACAAGCAATTTGAGGAAGAGGATTTTTTGAAAGATGAATATTTTCAAAAATGGGTTTTGGATAATGATTCCATGGTTCAGAATTTTTGGGAAAACTGGCTAAGAGAAAATCCAGAGAAAAAAAAGATAGTCGAAAGCGCCTCTAAACTCATCAAACTATTGGCCGTGGATCATACGGAACTTTCTGAAGATGGTTTTGGTGAAATGTGGCAGAATATAGTGCAGAACAGAAAAGATTCTGTCGATTCGATTTTTTCTCCAAAACCAAAAAAACGCAAAGCAAGGATTCTTTTAAGGACTGTTGCTGTTTTTGCTGCGATTTTCGTGTCCGCTTTGGGCGTTAAGATGTCAGGGGTTTTTAAAAAGATAGAAGTGGTCTACCCTGATTCTGAGGTCACGCTTGAATTGCAAGATGGGTCTGTCAGAGTTCTTGATGAAGCAAGCATGCAAGAAATAACTGATGCTAAAGGACAAATGATTGTAAACCAGGATAAATCTAGGTTGATTTACGAAAGCAGGAATGATAAGCTGTCCAAAACTATCGCATTCAACACGTTGACAGTGCCCTATGGAAAAAAATTTGAACTACGCCTGTCTGATGGGACAAAAGTTTTTCTTAATTCAGGAACAAGCCTTAGATATCCTGTTGAATTTTTGGACAATAAGCCGCGAAATGTCTTTTTGGATGGGGAAGCATATTTTTCGGTTGAAAAGGATGAAGAAAGGCCCTTTACGGTCATCACTGATGAAATGAATACTCAAGTGTACGGAACCGAGTTTAATGTTTCCAGTTACAAAAATGAAAGAAACACTTCTACGGTATTGGTGGAAGGTAGTGTGGGAGTATATAAATCAAATAACGGGAATGGTCAAAAACCAGTAGGTATAACTCCTGGTCAGCGTGCTGTATTTGAGGAAGATGTGATTTCCATTGAAAAGGTTAATGTGAAAAAATATACAGCATGGGTAAATGGGGAATTATTCTTTGTTGAAGATCGTTTTGAGCTTATCATAAAAGAATTGGAAAGACATTTTGATGTAGAGATTGATAATCAATATGCTGATCTTAATAGAATACGATTTACAGGAACTTTTGCCGATGAATCACTTGATCAAATATTGAGAATCTTTAATGAACATACGCCTTTTGATTATGCTCTAAAAGGGGGAGTCGTGACTTTGATGAAAAAGTAAGAGAAAAAGCTATTTTCTTTGAGAGAAGAAAATTGATGTAATGTTTTTGTGAACAAATTAAAAATGATACTGTGTATGGATAGATGACTTAATGATAACAAAAAATCGGAAAATGTTGGAGCCATTTTCCGATTGCAAATTGATTTTTAGCTTGAAACCAAATAATCAAAATCAAACAAAAGTATGAAAAAACTAACAAAATTTGTGGAAGGATGTTACAGTATTCTTCCCAAAATGAACTTGAAAATGAAGTTTACACTCCTGTTTTTCTCGATTGCATTATTCCAATTGCAGGCAGAAACAGGTTATGCGCAAAAAACGAAAATTAACTTAGACCTTAAAGAGGTTTCAGTTTTGTCGGTAATCGATGAGATTGAATCAAAAACTGAGTTTAGGTTTCTGTACAGTAAGGCAGAATTGAATCTTGAACGAAGTGTTAGTATTCTTGCCCGAAAGCTTAGAATAGAACGGGTACTGCAAAAATTGTTCGGCGAAGGAAAAGTGAACTATAAGATTGTCGACCGGCACATTGTGCTTACACCAAAAAAACTGATACCTATTAAAAGGGCAGATTTGGAGGAATCGGATGATGAAGATGAACTACAGATGACCATCACTGGGAATGTTACTGACGAAGGTGGCGCTCCCTTACCAGGAGCCAGTATAGTTGAAAAGGGAACCACAAATGGTACTCAAAGTGATTTTGACGGAAACTTCAGTATAGCAGTTACCGATGAAAATGCGATTTTGGTGATATCCTATATCGGTTTTGCTACAAAAGAGATAGCTGTTAGTGGGCAAACCAATATCAATGTGGCTTTAAGTGAAACCGCAGCTGGGTTGGATGAGGTGGTCGTGGTTGGATATGGTACCCAAAAGGCCAAAGACCTTACGGGTTCTATAAAACAGATTTCAGCAGAGGATTTTAAGGACAATGCCACTGGAGGTAATTCTACATTGGCGTTACAAGGGCGTGTTGCAGGGGTGCGTGTGGTAAACACAGGAAGTAGCCCAGGAGCGGCGCCGAATATTACCATTCGTGGAGCAGGTTCCAGAAACGATGATGGGAATGTTCCCCTGTTTGTTATTGATGGGCAGATAGTCTCCACTGGGGTAGGTTTCCTGAACCCTAATGATATTGAGACCATGACGGTGTTAAAAGACGCATCTGCGGCTGCCATATATGGATCCAGAGCTGCTGCTGGGGTGGTATTAATTACTACCAAAAGAGGTAAGGTGGGTAAGCCTACCATTGAATTTAGTTCCTATTATTCCTTTGATAGATTGACCAATGAAGTGGATTTGTTGAATGCTGAGGAATACGAACTTTTAAATAGAGAATGGTACACTAATGCCGATAGGGAGCCTGCGGAAGGATTGACTCCTGCAATTCCTGGAAATACCAATTGGCTCGATGAGACACTTAGAACAGGGTCCCAACAAAACTACCACTTATCCATAAGAGGAGGTGGCGAAAACAATCGGTATGCCGTTCAGGCAGGCTACTTCCACCAAGAAGGTTTGGTGAAGACCACGGCTTTTGACCGTTATAGCTTTAGGGTGAACAATGATATCGATGTAGGGGAACGTTTTAAGTTAGCATCGTCTTTGGATATTACCTATGGTCAAAGAGCTAGAACTAATGAAAGAGATGTCATCTTTTTCTCACTTCAATATCCCAAAAATCAGGCAGTTCGTGATTCAGAGGGCAACTTGGTATTTGCCGGCCCAGGGTACACCCTGTCACACCCATTGGTTTTATTAGAAAACGATGGATTTGATGAAGGCAATTTAAGAGGTATTGGTAATGTGTCTGGAGAATACGAAATTTTAGATGGATTAAAAATAAAATCCACTTTTGGAGTGGAATATTCATCGAGCAATTTAAACAATTTCAGTCCTACTGCATTCTATCCGACAGATGGTAACAACATCAATAATAGGGACAATAATCGCTTGGAAGTAAACACCAATAGATTGTTTGTGTGGAATTGGGACAATCAAATTTCCTATGCCAAATCTTTTGGGGATCATAGCTTCGATGCCATTTTATTACATACGGCTCAGGAATCCGATTTTACGCATTATGGTTTAGCGGCCAGGAATTTTTTGACAAATAGCCCGAGCCTTCGTGTAATCAATGCCTCTTTGTCATTGGACGAATTGGCCGGGAGTGGTGACAACGGCTTCAATAGTAAGACACAATGGGCCATTTCATCGCTTGTTGGAAGATTAAACTATAACTATAAAGGAAAGTACTTGTTAACAGGTACTGTTAGAAGGGACAAATCCTCCAGGGTGCACCCTGACTTTAGAGAAGCCACTTTCCCTTCTGTTTCCGCAGGTTGGGTTGTTAGTGAAGAATCTTTCTTTAATGTGCCCTTTATAGACAGATTGAAATTTAGAGGAGGATGGGGAGAAATTGGAAATGAGGTGGCACAAGATGATTATCCCTACCAATCATCCTTTGTGCCTATTGACAACTATGTTTTGGGGTTAGACCAAAATCAGGTGCCGGCTGTTGAGGCAAACCGTATTCAAAATAGTTCACTGCAATGGGAAGCTACCACAACCACAAACTTTGGTATGGACCTTAATATGTTCAACAATAGAGTATCGTTGACCGCTGATTATTTTAAAAAGGATACAGAAGGAATTATCATTCAGCCTGAATTTACCGCTCTTTTTGGTCTGCAACCATCTTTTCAAAACACATCGCATATTCGTAATTCAGGGTTTGAAATTGCTTTTACCTATGCTGATAATATTGGTGATTTTTATTTTGAGATAAGCCCTAATTATTCTTATATTAAAAATGAGATAATTACGCTTAGCCCTTCAGAAGATTTGGTCGATGCTTCTGTTGGCTTGTCGAGGGTTGGGAAGCCTTGGACCAGCGAACTTATATATGAGTCCATTGGTGTATTTCAAGACCAGGGGGAGATAGACGCTCTTAACGCTGCCGCTCCGGACGGTGTCTATCAAGAGCCTGGAACGGCGCCAGGTGATGTTATATATAGGGACAGAAACAATGATGGTGAAATTACACCAGATGACCGATTTTGGTTTGGCCAAGGAGTACCTCCACATAATTATGGGTTAAGTGTAACCATGAAATACAAAAATTTTGACCTAAACGTTTTGGGAGTTGGTCAAGCAGGAGGATATACTGAATGGGATCCCTTCTTCGGGTACCATAACTTTATCAGGCCCTTGGAAATTACCGGTGCTTTTCTTTTGGATAGGTGGCATGGTCCAGGTACAAGTAATAGGTTGCCACGTATAGTACAAGGAGATCCAAATCAAAACCGAAGGGCGTCAACGCTTTTCTTCGAGGATAATGATTACTTTAGAATCCAGAACATCCAATTGGGGTATACCTTGCCCCCGGAGACCATAGAAAGTTTGGGATTGAGCAATTTAAGGTTGTATGCTGCTGGTCAAAACCTATTTACTTTTAGTGACTTTAACGGTTTTGACCCACAAACAGGTTACTCAGGCTTTCCAGTAGCTGGATCCATATATTTTGGTATAAATGCAACGTTTTAAAAAAAAGTGATTATGAAAAAAAATAATGTTTTAACAGTTTTGGCTTCACTGATACTTTTGGTATCGTGCAGTGATGATTTTTTGGACAAACAGCCTTTCGGGGTAACAGCATCAGATGAATTTTTTGCTAACGAGCAAGATGCGTTGTTGGCCATTAACGGGGCGTATGAAGAATTGTCTAAATTTAAACACGGTGGAAGAAATGAAATCAATGCGTTTGATGCTACAGGGCTGATGTGGTCCGGTAATGTACAGGAGCACCCAGATTTGACTTCATATTTTGGAGTTGTCCGTGATTTCCTTATTGATCCTGAAGATGATTTGACCAACCATAATTGGTGGAGGGGCTATGTGGGGATACAGCGTGCTAACCAAGTAATACAAAATGTACCTGGAATTGAGGATATTGATACGGGATTACGTGATAGAATTATTGGGGAGGCTTATTTTCTACGTGCCCTATATTACCATTATATGGTAATGTGGTATGGTGGAGTTCCTATTGTGGATAGATTGTTGGATCCGGGTAATGAGGCGGATTTTGTTATTCCTCGTTCTACTAAAGAAGAGACTTTGGCTTTGGCAAAGTCCGATTTGGAAAAGGCGGAAACCATGTTGCCCACAAGCTACTCCAATGATGATTTAGGTAGGGCTACTAGGGGTGCTGCAAAAGCATTGCTGCTTAAAGTGCTATTATGGCAACAAGATTACCCAGCAGCCTTGGCCAAGGCCCAGGAAATTGAAGGTATGGGGTATGCCTTGGTTGATGAGTACACGAGTTTGTTCGATGGAACCAATGAAAATAGCACAGAATCCGTTTTTGAGATTCAGTTTGCCGCAGCAGGAGGTCAAGAAACAGGATCATCCCTATCCCTGATATATGGCCCTAATGGAGAAGGTATGGTGCCCAATGGAGGATGGGGTTTTGTTCGCCCGTTGCCAGATTTGGTAAATGAATTTGAAGATGGAGACTCAAGAAAGGCCGCCACTTTGTTTGAACCCGGCGATACCTTTACTAGAAATAATGGTGATGTGATTACATTTGAAGATAGAGTAGGTGGTACTGGTTTTGGGGTCAGAAAATATGTTACGGACCCACCTGATGGAGCCACTGTTGGTATTAATTATGCCCCTCAGAATTTTCATGAGATTCGTTATGCAGAGGTTATCTTGTTATATGCCGAAGCATTGTTGCGTAATAATCAAAAAGATGCGGCTGTGGCCCAGATCAATAGGGTAAGGGCCAGACCTTCGGTAGATTTACCAGCACATGATCCAGGAACATTAACGGATCAACAGGCCTGGGAAGCGCTGTATCATGAATATCGTGTAGAACTGGCTTTGGAAGCACGCTTTGGGTATGCATTAAGGAGATGGGGTATCGCTGCCGAATGGTATGCTTCAAAAGCAGGTGTGGATGGAAATCTTGCATCATTTGAAAATTTCACACCAGGGAAAGATGAGGTATTGCCAATTCCTCAAAGACAAATTGATTTTTCTGTTGGGACATTGGATCAAAACCCTGGACACTAATAACTGTAATTGTGCTAAAAATTTTTAACAATAAGTTTTTTACTACTGTTAACTACACATAGGTATTTTTAATGAGTAGTTTGAGTTAGTTAGTTTGTTTGTTTAGGAAACCCTATTTTAATAGGGTTTCCTTTTCTTGTAATAAAAGAGTTCAAAAATGTTGATTGCTATGAAGATGAAAATGAGAATAAGTTTTCTAATATACATTACATTACTTTGTTTAGCTTCTTCTTGTAAAACTGATAAGGAGGCAAATAATAAAGTGATTGCACAAAAAAAACAATTTGAACTCATCCCTCACACGATAAGTGGTTTGGCGTTTAAAAACCCTGTGCCTGAATCAAAGACCATGAACGGGCTTTCTTATGAATATTACTACAATGGAGGAGGTGTGGCCATCGGTGATCTAAACAATGACAACCTCCCCGATATTTTCTTCACAGCTTCAGTTTCTCCCAATAAGCTTTACCTCAATAAAGGAAATTTAAAGTTTGAAGATATTACCAAGGAAGCACAGATTATAGATACCCCTAGTTGGACAACTGGAGTTGCCATGGCCGATGTTAATGCGGATGGGCTTTTGGATATTTATATTTGTAGATCGGGAAGATTGGGTGAAGAACAAAGAACCAACAAATTGTTTATCAATCAGGGCATCAATGAAAACAACATTCCACAGTTCAAGGAAATGAGCAAGGAATACGGATTGGCAGATGCTAGCTATTCTACTCAATCCCTTTTTTTTGATTATGATAAAGACGGAGATTTGGATATGTTCTTATTGAACCATAATGTCCTCACTAAAAGATTTGAAGGGTTTGATAGAAATAAAAGAGCTGATCTGATTGGTGACAAACTCTACCGAAATGACAATGGAAAATTCGTTGATATTAGCCATAAAGCCGGAATCAACGGCAATGAAATAGGATATGGGCTAGGAGTGGCCGCAGGTGATTTGAATAATGACGGCTGGCCCGATCTTTATGTTTCCAATGATTATGATGAGTATGATTATCTCTACATCAACAACCAAGATGGAACCTTTTCCGAAAAAAGTAAAGAACAGCTAAAACATATATCCTTTTATTCCATGGGAGTAGATGTAGCCGATTACAATAATGATGGTCTTTTGGATATTTTTTCCGTTGATATGGTCTCCGAGGACAACTACAGAATCAAGGCAAGTATGAGTGGTATGAATCCAGAAAGATTTTGGTTGGCCGTGGAAAGTGGCTTCCACCATCAATATATGTTCAACAGCCTACAACGGAACAATGGTGATGGGACTTTTAGTGAAATGGCCCATTTGGCTGGAATTTCAAACACTGATTGGAGCTGGGCTGTATTATTGAATGATTTGGACAATGACGGTTATAAGGACCTCTTCATCACAAACGGCTTAAAAAGAGATTTTAGAAACAATGACTTTGTCAGGTTTAAAGAAAAAGTAATCCTTCAAAATGCGGATAAGGAAATTGACCAAGATTCCATGTATCATAGGTTGACTCAGTTTATTCCTCCAAGGCCCGCTGTAAACTCTATATTTCTTAACAAAGGAGATTTAAGTTTTAAAAAAATGAACAAGGATTGGGGTCTGGAGGTTGAAAGTTTTTCCAATGGCGCATCTTTGGCCGATTTGGACAATGATGGGGATTTAGATATGGTGGTCAATAATATGGACAGCTATGCTTTTTTATATAAAAACAATTCCAACGAAATCTCCGCTAACAATTTTTTAAAGGTTCAGTTAAGGGGAACAAAAGATAACCCATTTGGGATTGGGACAAAACTATACTTGGAGTATGATGGCCAATTACAATATCATGAACATTATTTAACACGTGGGTTTCAATCCTCTTTGGATCCTACAATTCATTTTGGGATAGGCAATAATGAAAATTTGGACAAGCTCAAAGTGGTTTGGCCCGATGGAAAAGTGCAAATCATCAATGATGTAAAAGTCAACTCCACACTTAAGGTCAATTATGTGAACTCCAAAAACATGGGTGAACACAACCCGATATCGAAAAAGCTTTTTGCTGATGTATCTGACAAAGTTCATTTTAGCAAAAAACATAAAGAAAATAAATTCAATGATTTTGAAAGAGAGACCCTTTTGCCTCATAAAATGTCAGAGATGGGCCCGGCTTTCGCCTCCGCAGATGTAAATGGAGACGGAATGGATGATATTTATTTTGGTGCTTCAAAAGATAATGCTCCTAGTTTGCACATACAACAAGAAGATGGTAGTTTTCTAATGTCAGTTCAACCTGTTTTCCAGGCCGAAAAAAAATACGAAGATGTTTCTGCTTTATTTTTTGATGCAGATGGAGACAATGATATGGATCTTTTTGTGACAAGTGGCGGAAATGAATATGCTAAGGGTTCTAAATGGTATCAAGACAGATTATATGTCAATAATGGAGAAGGTAATTTCTCAAAATTTATAGAACTTCCAAATTTAACCATTAGTAGCTCTTGCGTAAAAGCAGTGGATTTTGATGGTGATGGCGATCTAGATCTTTTTGTTGGAGGGAGACAACAACCAGGGGAATATCCTTTCCCAACATCTAGTGTGTTGCTCAAAAATGAAAGTACGACTGAAACTATATCTTTCGTTGATGTTACCGATACTATGATATCTGATCTTCGTGATATTGGAATGGTCACAGATGCAGTATGGACGGATTTCAATAGAGATTCATTGACAGATTTGATTGTTGTTGGTGAGTGGATGGGGATTAAAGTATTTCAGCAATCAAAAGATGGGTTTGAAGATATTTCTGAAAGAACAGGAATTGCAGATGAAACGGGCTGGTGGTACAGCATTGCAGCCGGTGATTTTGATAAGGATGGAGATGATGATTTTATTGTTGGAAACCTTGGTTTGAATTATAAATATAAGGCCACTAAAAAAGCTCCATTTGAAATTTATGCCAAGGATTTTGATGAAAACAAAACCATTGATATTGTTTTGGGGTATCATAATGAAAACAAACTTTTCCCTTTAAGGGGCAGACAATGTTCTTCTGACCAAATGCCCTTTATAAAAAAGAAATTTCCTAATTATGATTCGTTTGCAAAGGCTTCTTTGATAGAAGTGTATGGTGGAGAAAATCTTGAGAATGCCCTAAACTATAAAGCAAACAATTTTTCAACATCTTATATTGAGAATTTGGGCGAAGGAAAATTTAGAGTGTCGTCTTTGGATAATGAAATTCAAATCTCATGCGTAAATGCTATCCATGTGGACGATTTTGACCAAGACGGTAATTTGGATGCTTTCGTGGCAGGTAACAACTATGGTGTAGAAGTGGAGACCATAAGGAGTGATGCCAGTTTTGGAATGATGCTTCGAGGCAATGGGAAAGGCACTTTTGATATTCTTCAGCCAAATGAAATAGGCGTTTCCGTCGATGGTGTTGTTAGACATATTGTCAAAATAGAAACAAAGGACAAACAAAAAAGCTTGCTAGGTATTGCCAAAAACAATGCGCCACTGCAGTTTGTGGAATTAAACAGGTAATTTAAAGTGTAGGGTGAAGATGGGTATGCAAACAAGCTTCGGTACAATTTTCTATAAAGGGATAATAAGCATTTTGATAGTTGTGGTTATTGGTTCGTGCAAAAACAAAGGTGATATTGCCGACAAACTTGAACCGTTCGGGGAACTCAGCTTTGCATTGGTGGAACCTTCACATAGCGGCATTCAGTTTGAAAATAAGATAACCGAGGGAAAAAGACTCAATTATTTTACCTATCCCAATATCTATTCTGGTGGTGGTGTTGCCGTAGGAGATCTGGACAATGACGGTCTGGCCGATATTTATTTTAGCGGTAATATGGTCGAGAACAAACTGTACAAAAATAAAGGCAATATGCAGTTTGAAGATGTGACAAGTAAAGCAGGTGTGGCAGCATTGGATGTGGTGCGGTGGACAAGGGGAGTTACCATGGTAGATATCAACAATGATGGCCTTTTGGATATTTATGTCAGCGTAAGTGATCCACCGGGCAGGCGCAATAACCTACTATATGTGAACCAGGGAGGGATGATCTTTAAGGAAATGGCATCTGATTATGGCATTGATGACAACAGTAATTCCGTACAGAGTGTTTTTTTTGATTATGACAGGGATGGTGACCTTGACCTCTACATTTCAGTTTACCCACCTTTCAACCTTTATAATTCCAATCCATTTTTTAAGGAGAAGAATGAAAACCCATCACTAGAAGAAAGTGATAGATTATATCGCAATGAAGGAAATGGAAAATTCACTGAAATTACAGAAGAGGCAGGTGTTTTAAATTACGGGCTTACCCTAAATGCAAGTATATCTGATTTTAATTCGGATGGTTGGTATGATATTTATGTATCGAACGACTTTAACGCCAAAGATTTTTTATACATCAATCAACAAGATGGCACTTTCAAGGATGAATTAGAGGATTATTTTCCTCATACATCAAATTTTGGAATGGGAACGGATGCTGCAGATTTTAACAATGACGGCTATATGGATCTTTTTCAAAGCGACATGATGTCGGACAGTAACATCGGCAAAAAGACCAACATGTCTGCAATGAACCCGGAAATTTTCAATGAAGCCTTAACGTCAGGACTCCATTATCAATTTATGAGAAATACCCTTCAGCTGAACAATGGCAACGGCACTTTTAGTGATATTGCGGAAATATCGGGAGTTGGGTATACCGATTGGAGTTGGGCCCCCCTGTTTGTTGATTTAAACAATGATGGATGGAAAGATCTATTCGTGAGCAATGGTATGCGAAGAAATGTGAACAACAATGACTATCTGATTTTTTCGAGCAGATTGTTTGCTCAGAAAAAAATAACCCCTGAAAATCAGCATAGATTGGTAGAGTATATTCCTGAAAATCCGGTTGACAACTATGTTTTTATCAATACTGGAGAATTAGGGTTTAAAAAAGAAATAAACAATTGGGGGTTGAGCTATGAAGGATTTACGCATGGAGTGGCCTATGCCGATTTTGATAAAGATGGGGATTTGGATATGGTATTCAATAATCAGGATGCAAAAGCCCTGATTTTTGAAAACAAGGCAAGGCAAGTATTTGAAAACCAAAATTACGTTCGTTTAAAACTAAAAGGAGGTGCCAAAAACCGCAACGGGCTGGGTGCTAAAGTAAGCTTGGTCACAACAGATGGAAGCATTCAAACCCAAGAATTCATTTTATCAAGGGGCTATCAATCATCTGTGGAGCCTGTTATGCATTTCGGTTTGGGAAAAATTAAAGGAGTGGATGCAATACATATAAATTGGCCCGACGGAACCCTTCAAAAATTTACGGACATAAAAGTAAATCAGGAATTGTTGGTCGAAAAAGAAATGACCGGAACAAAAGAACTTTTTTCGACTGCAGATAAACATAAAGACAAGAGCTTTTCTCCGTTGCATGTCAACATTGATTACCAGCATAAGGAAAACCTTTTCGACGATTTTGAAAGAGAAAGCCTTTTGCCCCATAAAATGTCTCAGTTTGGCCCAGCTATGGCCGTCGGAGATGTAAATGGTGATGGTTTGGAAGATTTATATATAGGTGGGGCCAAAGACCAAAGTGGAAGCCTTCAAATACAACAGGCGAATGGGAGTTTTATTGAATCCCAACAACAGTACTTTGAAACAGATGAAAACCAAGAAGATACCGGAGCTTTGTTTTTTGATGCCGATAAAGATGGTGATCTGGATCTTTATGTGGTCAGTGGCGGAAATGAAGTTCAGCAAGGGAATGAATATTATAATGACCGTTTCTATGAAAATATAGATGGTGTTTTTTATAAAAAAACAGATGCAATTCCTACAATAATATCCAGTGGATCATGTGTAGTGCCGTGTGATTTTGATAAGGACGGAGATATTGATCTTTTTGTTGGGGGAAGACAGGTCCCAGGGAGGTATCCCTCTCCTGCAAGCAGTACCCTCTTGTTAAACGAGAGTGACAAGGGAGAATTTACCTTTAGGGATGTCACTATGGAAATGGCTCCTATGTTAGAAGATATTGGCATGGTAACCTCAGCTGTATGGCTTGATATTGATAACGATACCTATGAAGACCTTGTCTTTACAGGGGAGTGGATGCCGATAAAAATGTTGAAAAACCATGGTAATATGTTTACGGATATTTCAGAATCTTCAGGATTGATGAATGAGACAGGTTGGTGGAACGCCCTTGCTTATGCTGATTTCGATAATGACGGGGATTTCGATTTAATAGGAGGTAACTTAGGAAAGAACTACAAGTATAAAGCAGATTATGAACATCCATTTAAAATTTATGCCAAAGATTTTGATGACAATAATACGTTTGATATCGTTCTAGGTTTCTATGAAAAAGATGAGCTGTACCCTTTAAGAGGGAGGGAATGTTCATCTAACCAAATGCCTTTTATAAAGAAGAAGTTCAAAACGTATGATGCGTTCGCAAAAGCGTCATTGACTGAAGTGTATGGAGAAGAAAATTTGGGGGATGCCATACGATATGAAGCAAAAAACTTTGCTTCTAGCTACTTTGAAAATTTAGGAGATGGGACATTTAAGACAAAGCCGTTGCCCCAATTGGCACAGATATCCTCAATAAATGACATAGAAGTGGGTGATTTTGATTCAGATGGTCACTTGGACGCAATAGTTGCGGGAAACCTTCTGGGTTCAGAAGTAGAGACCCCTAGAAACGATGCCAGCTATGGTGTTTTTTTGAAAGGTGATGGGAAGGGAGGCTTTACTGCTAAATTCCCTTATGAAAGTGGTTTGAATGTAAATGGAGAGGTGAAACAAATTGAGCCAATCAACTTGTCCAATATGGATAGAAAATCATTTGTATTTACCATTAACAATAACAAATTGGTTTTCTATTCTGTTGAAACACCCCTTGATAATGATGGTTAGGTAAGAATAACAAAAAAACAAACCAAGATTTAATCAAATATCAAAAATTAAGATAGAAAATGACAAAGATCAAAACTTTGATGGTAGTGATGGTGTTTCTGCTTATGACAGGAACCACATTTGCGCAAAAAGGGAAATTGGTAAATAGTGTGGACATTCCGTATTTGAAAGGTGAGAGTCGCAAGATGTTTGAAGCCAAGCCCTCGGAAGACTTTGATACGAACGAATGGTTTACCAATGACCACTGTTTTATCATTGACAAGAATGGAAAGTTACATTGGTTTGGAATTAACAACCCTTATCCTCCTGAGGGTAAAGAACTTTATCGTTACCACCCTTACTTGGGGCACCTCACAACCAATGAGGCAACTGGCAACTGGAAGCGCGAAGAAATGGCTCTCACCGAAATCGATGGTACGGAATACTTGGGAGCTCCTTTTGTCATTTACCATGAGGAGTCGGATAGATACGCTATGGTCCTTGAGACCTATTTGGAAGGTACAAGACGTTTGGAAGTGGCGTGGTCGGATGATCTTCACACATGGGAGCGTACCTATAAAGCTATTTTGCCGAACGATTTGTGGATTTCCTCGCGAGACCCTCATATCATGAAAGGCCCTGACGGTAAATACTGGATACATATAGTATCTACTGGTAACAAAGGAGTAAAGCAATCACAAGTACTTCGTATCCGAACTAAGGATTTTATGAATTTTGAAGCACCAGAGACTATTCTTGGTATAAACGACAACAACTTTGCGACCCTTATAGAGTCACCAAGCGTATACAAGCGTGATGACATTTGGTACTTGCTATTCACTTATGCTCACAGACGCTATACCGAGACCATTGTAATCGCTTCAGAAGATCCAGACCATTTCGATTACGAAAACAATGTGGTGACGACACTATTTGGGCATGCCGCCAAAATATTCACTTATAAAGGCAAAGAATATATTTCCTCTTGTGGCCCTGAAGATAGGCATTATTACAAATATCAATCTGTAACCCTTGCAGAATTGGGTTGGGCAATTCAGGGAAAGTAAAAAATGTAGTAGTCAGAGTTCTATGATATCAAACAAATCTGTATCAGGCTATTTTTGAGGATGGCTTTTCAAGTTTTAAAAAGTAAAGCAAAATGAAAATAATACTGATTGCTGTAATTCAATTAGTTGTTCTGACGAATTCAGTCCATGCCCAGTTTGGCCAGACGAAGGTGCTGAATTTTATGGGCGATAATGGCTATCAGCATGACTCCAAGCCTGAAGCACAGCAAATGATTGAGGAGCTGGGTCAGAAGCACGGTTGGGAAGTAACCAGTACCAGTGACCCAAGTGTTTTTAGCATCAAGCAACTCTTTAGCTATGATGTGGTCATATTCAATAATAATTGCGGTACCGATGGTGCTATTCTGAAAAAAGACGAACAAGCCGCTTTTCAGCAATACATCCGCAATGGCGGAGGTTTTGCAGGTATCCACTGTGCAGGGGCGATATGGCATGAAGGTGGACAATTTCAGCAATGGTATGAAAAACTCATAGGTACAAGATTGGTTACCCACCCTCACGTACAACCTGCCACACTTACGGTGGACAATCCTAAGCATCCCATTACCAACCACCTGCCCCACGCATGGGCAGTGACCGATGAATGGCACCAATTCGGGTACAGCCCACGAGAGAGTGTCAATGTACTTCTGACACTGGACGAAAACTCATATCGAGGTAACGAAAAAATGAATGGTGACCATCCCTTTACGTGGTATCAACATTATGATGGGGGCCGCTCATTTTTCACCTCCTTAGGACACACCAAAGGCATATACGCCGATGATAATTTCAGGAAGCTGATAGCCAAAGGAATTCAATGGGCAGCAGAGAAAAGTTGGGAATACCTTCCTATAACACAAGGACTCTTATTGGATTTAGATGCCGATCAGAACATACAACTTGAGGATGGTAATAAGATAAAAGCGTGGACAAACAATGCACCTGATGATAAAATAGGTGCTTTTTACAAACAGGACGAAGGTCGAGTGGTAAAGGGTAGTGGTCGCCCAAGGCTGGTGTTGAACCATCCCGCTATCAATGGACACAATACCGTGGTATTTCACCGTCAGGAATTGGTGAACGATAAAGAAGACGGCTTTGATCACTTGATGAAAGGTTCAGGCTATACCTGGGCAGCCATAATGGCTGTTTACGAGCAAATCCCCGACCTGCCAGGAGTAAGCTCCTTCTTTGGGAATCTGCGCAACTCCAATCTTGACGGAAAGGGCAAATATGAAGGTTTTTGGGCAGGACTCTCCGATGATAACCACCTTTGGATGAGCACCCGAAACGCCATAACCTTTGGCCGTTGGGACGAAAATAATCCGTACCTCGTTTCTCCAGAACCTTTGGAAGAAGGTCGCTATTATCTGGTCATGGGAAGATTGGCTCCAGGTACCGGTACCGTCACTTCGGAATTGTTTTTGAACAATAGTCTGCCCATAGATAACCAACCCTATCCGTCAAACTTAGACGTTGACCCGTCTAAAATGGTCATAGGGCAAGAGCGGGATGCTACAAACCATCCTGGTAAAGAATCCTTCGATGGAGAAATTGCCCGTTTTCTCATTTATGAAAGAAGTCTGTCCAATGAAGAACTGGAAAAGTTAGCACAGCATTTAATACAGAAATATAACCTTAATAATAGATAGAATTATGAAAACACTGTTTCAAATCCTTGCATGTGTACTCCTTTTAACGGCTACATCGTGTCAACAGATAAAAAAAGAGGAGCAAACAACTACTGATACCAAAGAGCTTTCATTGCTAGAACGGGCTGAAATCCCGTATCTCAAAGGAGGAAGTGATGTGATTTTTCCCGCCAAACCTTCTCCCGATTTCGACGACAGCCAATGGTTTACCAACGACCATAATTTTGTGATTGACAAAGAAGGCAAATTACACTGGTTTGGCATCAACAATCCCTATCCCCCCGAAGGTAAAGCTTTATACAGATACCATCCGTATCTAGGGCACCTATCCACGGAAAATCCAACTGGGGAGTGGAAGCGTGAAAAATTTGCCATAGACGAATCCAAAGGCACCGAATATGTAGGTGCTCCTTTCATTGTATGGCATGAGGAATCTGGGCGATGGGTGATGGTCGTGGAAACCTTTTTGGACGGTAACCGTAGAATGGAAGTATGTTGGTCCGATGACCTTTACAACTGGGAACGCACCTATAAGGCCATTTTGCCCGAAACACTGTGGCTTACGGCTCGGGACCCACACATTATCAAAGGAGATGATGGTAAGTACTGGGTTCACCTTGTAAGTGTTGATGATAGTGTGTCACCTACCATATCGCAAGTGGTTCGACTGAAAACTACCGATTTTGTGAACTTTGAAGAACCGGAACCTATCATGGGCATTGCCAACAACGTAAGCTGGTGTGGTGTGGAATCTCCTTTCCTTGTGGAGCGTAACGGTCTATGGTATCTGTTTTTTACTTATGCTCACAGGCGTTATGCCGAAACCATTGTAGTAGTGTCTGATAATCCCAACCATTTCGATTACGAAAACAACCGTGTAACGACTCTTTTTGGCCATGCAGCCGAAATATTTGAGTGTAAAGGTAAAACCTATATTTCGTCCTGTGGTCCTGAAGATAAACAGACTCTTAACCATCAATCTACTTCATTGGCAGAGTTGGGGTGGTTGAAACAGTAACTTAAAACGTGTAAGAAAAAATCAATTTCTAATTATGTCTCCATTCATTCATTCATTTGATTCCTAGTAAATTGTATTGTTGGTTTGTATTTCGTTTCTCGATTGATAGAAGATAGGTGAATTGTATTTATATCTATTACAACTTAAATGCAAATAGTATAAATGAGAAGTGTTATTACAATTAAGAATGTGGCCCGGGCAACGGTTTAGGGGCACAAGATGTATAAAACAGGAACAAGGGATAGAATAAAGAAAAAAGCGCAAGAAATAAATTAGGGTATAAATCGAATCGCTTGGCACAAGACTTCAGGAATAAACAAAGTAAAGTTCTAGCTGTGGTTGTTCCAGATTTAAGACATTATTTTTTTGTAAGGTTTGTATCTGATTTTATGGAAGTTGCTCAAGATGAAGGATATTCGATAATTATATTTCAGTCTGGGAAAAACCAGATGTTGAAAAGTAAATTATCGTTGGTAGCTAAGGTTATTGCCTCGGTTATCAATGATAATATTCATGGAAGCTAATTTGATGTTTTGAGGGAAGGGAATATCCCTTGCTTGTTCTTTGATCGCGTACTTGAAGAGTCCAAGGCCTCGCAAGTTCTAGTCAATAATTATCAAGGTGCTTATGATGCAGTGACCTTGATGATCAAATCGGGCAAGGAATAAATTGCTTACACATCCACACGATACCAACACAAAATATTTCAGGACAGAAAGGCTGGTTATAAGCAAGCAATATTGGATAACGGCTTATCATACCGTAGGGAATTGGTTGTGGAAACGGGTGATTTCTTGATGGATGGATTCACTCAAGCTGGTATGCTCATGGAATTAATGGAAAAACCCGACGGAATTATAGCAGCTAGGGACGAAATAGGAATTGGGGTGATTAAGTATTTAACAAAAAGGGGAAAAAAGGTGCCTGAAGATATGGCTGTAATAGGTTTTGACAATGACCCTATGAGGGTTGCCTGTGAGTCAGAACTTAACTACGGTGTAACAATGTATTTCCCCAATCGTATCAAGTATATTTGAGATGTTGTTGAATCAGATAATTACAGGAACTGTTAACACTGAAAAGAGGATAATAAAACCTAAAATTATATATCGTGGTTCGGTCTAGTTTGATTATCCCTGGGAAGGGAAAGAAGAAATATGTCAAAATCTTACAAATGCGCAAAAATCTATAGTAAACCTACCGTTTTTCTATAGGCGGCAGGAGATATCTTCATTACCCTACAAAACACCTTGGTAAAGTGATATCTATCAGAAAAACCGCAAGTGAATGCTATGTAATCAATGCTCATATTCGTATCCAAAAGCAGATTATTTGCTTTCTCTAACCTCATTTGTTTTATAAAACTACTTGGGCTTTGTCCAGTATTTTTATGAAATAACCTTAAAAAAGAACTAGGAGATAACATTATTTTTTTTGAGAGTATTTCATTGGTCAATTTAGAATCAAGATTGTTTTCTATATAGTCAATTATGGTTCTGATTTTTTCGTCCGTCCGCTTTTTTGACCAAACAGAAAGAGGCAATTTATTGACAATGGAAAGAACAAGACTATAGATGGTCAAGGATTGTTTTATAGAAAAATTGGCTGAATCGTTGATTAATCCTTGTGTGATTGTGCTTAGCTGATTTTTTTCCTGTTCTGTCATCAGTAATGGGTATACCCCGGGAGTGACATTGTCAAAAGGATGGCCCAACGTAAAATGAATGAAGAAATGAATAATGTTACCGATTTGTTCGTGATGATTCTCCTCTTCTTTTGAGTTTATTTTACCGCATTTGAAGAAATAATCCGTTTTTTCATCTGCCTTAGATGCGTCTATATTATTAGAGAAAGGTGTATATGGAGGAATAAGATAGATATTCTCTGGAGTAAGGTAAATTTTCTCATTATAATAAACATACGCCCCAGGATTTTTGTTCCAATATAATCTCCAATATGGGAATGACATTTTTTTTCCCTTCCATGCCTCAAACCACCAATACCTACAACAGAGCACTTGAAATTTTAATTTCCTGAATATTTGATGGTCAGTGGATGGGTCACCACTTTCCGAAATTTGTCTTGCAATTAACATACAATGTAAAATTATACATAAATTCTTTAATTTAAGTCGGCATGAAGCAAGTCTCAAGGATTTGAAGTTTCGACGTTTTTGTGAATGGTGAACTTAAAACCCTTAAAAACAGGGAAATTGAATTACTTTTTGCTGACTAATTTAGCTTTTGATGCTGATTTGGCATGGTCATATATGGTCTGGTAATTTAAATTCATTATTGCACGGAATGTAAAAATAAACACAAAATTGATTAAGCTGTACACTGATCTTTTCTGATACAGAAATATCTTTGATTGAGGATTGATATTTTTTTGCAAGAAAAATACTCGGAGAATTCTTTTGGATTATTTCTTCGAGTTAAGAATTGCATTGTGTCAAGAGGGGTAAAATGAAGTTGATGGATTCGATGTAAAACCATGAAGTAAAAACTTTTATATGAGAACTAGACTAAAGGATTTGGCCGCGATTTCTGGATTTTCTGTTTCTACGGTATCTAAGGCGTTGAACGATTGTCATGAAATAAGTAGAGAGACCAGAGCAGAGCTCAAGGAGCTGGCCTATAACTGTAACTACATCCCAAATTACAATGCAAAGGCCTTGAAAAAACAGGAAAAAGACATAATAATGGTATGTTTCCCCAAGTTTAGATTAAAAGATTACTCGGATATTGTGGAGGGCATTTATGAAAAAGCTCTTTTTTATGGTTACGGTATAATTCTTCATATGGTTGAGCCAAGTTTTTGTAAAAAATTTGTATTGGATATAAATACAATTAGCCGAATTGATGGTGTGATTACCATAAATGATTTTAAAAATACTTGCTCATTCAATTCTAACTGGGCCGAGGGTTCCGATGTTCTTATAGATGAATGCCTTCCTTCGGTTACCTATGGCAATGATAAGACCAAAAAATTAGATAAGGATGAGGCACGCCAATTGGGCCATAAAATCTGTAAGGGTTTGATCAGAAACATTAGAATGGGAAATAGGAAATTAATGGATTTTTGAGATAGAGAATTGTGGTATTTGGGAATCTCATTTTGAATAATCTTTTTGATAATTTTTTTGACGTAATCGTTTATTAGTTTATGAGATAATGTTCGATTTCCTTTGGGGCATTTTACTTCACAATATCTTATTCGTTTATGGAATTGCATTGAAAAGTAAAGTTTTAAAACAAACTTCAAAAATTACATTCTGCACTTCAATTGACTTATGTGAATCCGTATTCAATTTATCTGCTAATTTTTTTCGGCATTCGTAAAAATTGACACAAAATTGAATAAACAGTACAACGAATATGAGTGTAACAAAGGTATTTTTAAGAATTTATCGATTTTTATAAAAATTTAATTTTAGTAAAAGTTTAGAATATGGATGAAATAAACGGAAAACAAAAGCCAAAAGTTGTGGAAAAAGGGGTGTTGATACCTTTTATTTTAGTAACATCGCTGTTTGCATTATGGGGCTTTGCGAATGATATTACTAATCCCATGGTTTCTGCTTTCAAGAAAATATTGGAGTTGGATAATTTTCAAGCTTCATTGGTGCAAATGGCATTTTATGGGGGGTATGGAACAATGGCTTTGCCTGCCGCTATTTTTATTAGGAAATATTCGTACAAGAAAGGTATAGTTCTAGGTCTGGTGCTATACTCTTTAGGAGCCCTCCTTTTTTATCCTGCAGCAGCACTTGAGGAATATATAATATTTCTTTTAGCACTTTACATTTTGACTTTTGGTCTTGCCTTCCTTGAAACGGTGGCCAATCCATACATTCTTTCCATGGGAGATGAAAGAACCGCTACGCAGCGTTTGAACTTATCCCAGGCATTTAATCCTATGGGGGCTTTGGCTGGTCTATATGTTGCCCAAACATTTGTTTTGGGTGCATTACAATCAGATGATTATAGCGCTGAAGAATATGCGGGTCTTTCTGCCAGTGCAAGAGAGGCCATTAGAACTTCCGATTTGATGGTTGTAAGGGATCCTTATGTCGCTTTAGGAGCCTTTTTGCTGATAGTTTTGGCAATTATTGCATTTTCGAAAATGCCGGAAAAGAAGGAAACGGATACTTCCGGAGTCCTAGTGTCCATAAAACGAATCTTTAAGAAATCCCATTTTACGGGAGGTGTTATAGCCCAGACATTTTACGTCGGTGCACAAATTATGTGTTGGACATACATCTATCAATATGCTGAAACATTAGGTATTGATAATCAAGCTGCTGTTAAATATGCCATGACTGCACTTGGGGTGTTTTTGTTGGGTAGGTGGATATGTACCTTTTTGCTTAGATATTTTAGCTCGGGAAAACTTCTTGCAGTTCTTTCATTTGGGGCGATAGCCTGTACACTGGGAGCTATTTTTATTCCTGGAATGAATGGATTGTATAGTCTTGTGGGTATCTCTTTCTGTATGTCATTAATGTTTCCAACAATTTACGGGATAGCTCTGAATGGTCTTGGGGATGATACAAAATACGGTTCCGCCTTTTTGGTAATGGCAATTGTAGGTGGGGCAATATTGCCTGTTTTACAAGGAATGATCTTGGATTTTGGAGGAAAGGGGTATGATGATGTATTGATTCTTGGAGTTTCCGAAGTAAGATTTTCTTTTATTCTTCCATTGTTGTGCTACGTAGTAGTGGCAGTTTACGGTATCCTGTCTTACAGGAAATGGGAAAATAAAGTTGAAACGAATTGATAAAATTTAAATAAACAAAATATAAAATTATGCCTTCATTAAGATTAGATGAAAACGTAAAGGAAAATACCGGTCTTCCGGTTATTGGGGTATTTGCAACATGTGACCCAAGGATAGACCAAGATTCGCGTACACGCGCAGCGAACATTATAAAAATGGCTTCGGACCAACTTTCTGGTGCCGTTCGAACACCAAATGGAACAGAAGTTCCCGTAGTGTATTCCGATGTTTTGGTCGATGGGGAAAAACAGGCCGATTTGGTGGCCTCACAATTCAAAAAAGCGGGAGTTAACATTATCGTTTGTGTGCCGGATACTTGGGCATTCCCGCAGCTGACGGTAATGTCCTTATTGTCGCATTTTCCATCAGACACACCTTTTAATTTTACCACCGGAAACAGTGGCCCAAGGCCAGGAGTAGTGTTTACCCATGCTACCAATGGTGCTTTGGCACAATCGGGCAGATTGGTACACATTAATGTTGGAAGCTGGGATGATACGGGACTTGATCCTGTAATGACCGAAGAAACCAAAGAAGCGCTTATCGATTGGTGCTATGCGGCGGTTACCATTCAAGGCCTTAAAGGAAAGCGAGTGTTGGTGTTTGGACACGATTCTATGGGAATGGAAACTGCATTGCCTCATGTTGCGGCCACCAGAAACCAGTTTGGGCTTGAAATTACCCGTATGGACATGAAATTCTTGGCGGATCTATTGGCCAAGGAATCCTATGATAAAGAAGAACTGGGGAGATTAAGAACATGGCTTACCGAAGGGTCTGCCGGTATAGAGCTTCCAGAAAATGTGGATAGTGATAATTTGGACAAGAGTCTTGCACTGTATTTGATAGTGCGCGATTTGATGAAAGAGCTTAACGCCGTTGGGGGTGGGTTCATGAGCCAGTTGGAATGGGGATCCGATGCAAGAGGTATCCCATTGCCTGTAGCCGATATCATGGAATCGCTGTTTAACTCAACATTCGACCACAACGGACCAAAAGAAGTTGTTCCTTATGCAACCGAGGCCGATGTACAGGCATTGTTGACGCAATTGTTCATGACGTGGTTATCAGCAGGTAATCCGCCATTGTTTATGGACTTTAGAAAAGTATGGAGCGCAGAGGAAATTAAGGATTTTGCAAAAGCACAAGGTGTTGAATTAAGTGGTGATGCGGTTTGGGAGCAAAAAGGTTTTGTGGATGGTGTAAATTCAGGTTCAGCTTCATTTGATTGGGCAGCCCTTCCTGGAACCGACCCCAAAGACATTTTAAAGAACATTACATTTCCTAAAGCAGTGGAATATTTCTCCTACCTAGGAAATTCAGTACACTATATTTCTCCAGAAGGAATTGAAGGTATAGCTGCACGATTGGCATACAGCTCACTTTCAGGAATGTTCTCCATGGTATGGGACGAAGCAGAAACGGTGCTTCCACCTCAAAAATTGGCACAAGCCGTTTGTGAAACAGCCAACCCGACTTGGCCACATACTTTTGTGATGCCAAAGTATGCTACCATGGATGAATACAAGCATTATGCGCCAGCCAATCACTTCCACATGACCTGGAATTTAAAAAGGTCAAGATTGCAATTTTGGATGGACATGGCCAATGTGCTATCAGTTACCCCATGGGCGGCAAAACCAGTTTACGAAGAAGGGGTAGATAGACCTATTCCATTGTTGTACATCATCAACGGAGGGGAAGATCAAACCAAAATAATGAGACAAAAGTAATCGGTCGATGAAGTTTACACTCGGATTGGATTTTGGTACAGGTTCCGGTAGGGCGTGCATCTTGGATGTAGGTTCAGGAGATATTGTAGCTACAGGAGTATGTCCCTATGATGGAGGGGAAGCTGGAACTTATGTGGATTCCAATAATCCGCTTTTGGCAAGGCAATCCCCTTTGGAATATATGAGGTCGCTCGAAGTAGCTGTCAAAAATGCAATGAAAGATTTTCAGGCCAAAGGTTTTTCTTCGGAAAATATTCTAGGTATAGGTGTGGATGCGACAGGATCCACGCCCATACCTGTACAACAGAACATGCAACCCTTGATGGCCTTGCCTGAGTTCAAAGATAATTTGGATGCCTATGCATGGCTGTGGAAAGATCACACTTCTGTGGGTGAAGCTTTGGAAGTTACCCAAAAAGCTTCCGCGTCCAGACCAGAATATTTGGCAAAATGTGGTGGGACCTATTCATCGGAATGGTTTTGGTCCAAGGTTTGGCACTGTCTAAATGTGGCTCCCGAAGTTTTCGATGCTGCATACAGTTGGGTAGAGCAATCAGATTTTATCCCTGCCACACTCGCAGGAATTTCCGATGTGTCCAAACTAAAGCGAAATGTTTGTGCAGCCGGACATAAAGCCATGTATTCAGAAAGCTGGGGAGGCCTTCCCGATAAAGAGTTTTTGGCTTCACTCAACCCAAAGTTGGCTGAATTAAGGGATAGGTTGTATGATAATGCATACACTTTTGAGGAAACCTTAGGAGTGTTATCTCAAGAATGGAGTGAGCGTCTGGGTGTGCCAGCAGGTATTCCAATTGCTGTAGGGGCACTGGATGCCCATGTTGGGGCCATTGGAGCAGGTATTGGGAACGGAAAGTTTGTGAAGATCATAGGGACATCAACCTGTGATATCATGGTGTTTCCGTTAAAGGATAAGCCCGAAGATTTTAATGGTGTAGCCGGAATTGTTGAAGAATCGGTGCTGCCGGGTTATGTTGGAATTGAAGCAGGTCAGGCAGCGGTCGGGGATTTGTTGAATTGGTGGGTACAACATGTGCTCAAGCAAGAAAGTTCCTATCATCAGGTGCTTACAGAAAAAGCAGATCAGCTTAAGGCTGGAGAAAGCGGTTTATTGGCATTGGATTGGAACAACGGTAACCGAAATATTCTAAGCGATCAACAATTATCAGGATTGCTTATCGGTCAGACATTGGCGACAACAGACTATGAAATTTATAGAGGATTGATTGAAGCAACGGGATTTGGTGCGCTAAAGATCATTAAACTGGTCGAAAGCCAAGGAATCACCATTGATGAGATCATAGTTACTGGGGGAATTGGACATAAAAATGAAATGTTCATGCAGATTTATGCGGATATCATGGGATGTCCCGTAAGGTTGGTGGAAAACCCTGAAACAGTGGCGGTCGGTGCTGCTATCATGGCTGCTGTGGCCCATACAAGAAGTATTGGTGAAGATGTTTCCATTGATGAGATTGTTGGAAAGCTCTCCGTACCATCCGAAAAAGTTTATGAACCAGATGCGGCAGAGCATTCCGTATACACCAAACTTTTTGGAATCTACTCACAGCTTCATGCTAAATTTGGAGAGAAGGACAGTGTAAAAGATAATCTTTTCAGTGTGATGAAAGACCTTATGGCCATTCGGAATGAAGCATTGAATTGATTTAAACCACTTCAATAAAATAAATAATAGAATATGTTTTTGGTTGAACCATTAATAAAGAATGTGATGAAAAAAAAGAACAAATATGTTTTAGTATTGGGGCTTTTGGCTCTGGTTGTTTCTTGTAAACAGAAACCAAAGACGGATACTTCTGATAAAACCGATAATGAAAAAATTATGCATGAAAATCAAAAAGAAGGGAACCATAATTACCAAAGTGATGTAGCTTTTTTGAAAGAGCACATGGAAATCATTGAACTTTCAGATGCTAACGGAATGGGTAAGGTTGCGGTGGCCCCGTCCTTGCAAGGAAGGGTTATGACCAGTACCGCCGTTGGCGGGGAAGGACAAAGTTTTGGTTGGCTCAATTACGATTTGATCGCATCGGGCGAAGTAAAAGAACATTTTAATCCATTGGGAGGGGAAGAACGTTTTTGGTTAGGCCCGGAAGGAGGTCAATATTCCATTTATTTCAAACCTGGAACAACATTTGAGTTTGATAATTGGTATGTCCCCAAAGAGTTGGATACCGAACCTTTTGAATTGGTTGGCAAGAGCAAGAACGAGGCCAGTTTCAAAAAAGAGATGCAATTGTTGAACTATTCAGGAGTCACCTTTGATTTGTTGGTGGAACGGACCGTAAGATTGCTTTCTACTGAAAAAGTTGCGGATGTCTTGGGAATCGACATTGAAGAAGGAATAAATATGGTCGGTTTTGAAACGGAGAACATATTGACCAATACCGGGGAGAATACCTGGAATGAAGAATCCGGGATGCTTTCCATATGGATTTTGAGCATGCTCAATCCAAGTGACGAGACCAATGTGATCATTCCTTTTAAGAAAGGTGATGAGGCCGAGTTGGGCAAAATAGTGACCGACTATGAGTTCGGAAATGGCGCGATTCCTGCCGATAGGTTAACCGTTTTGGAGGACAAAGGAGTAATCTTGTTTTCCGCAGATGGTAAAAGCAGGGGCAAGATCGGGGTTTCCCCAAAAAGGGCCTTGCCCATAGCAGCAAGCTATGATGCCAAAAACCAAGTTTTAACTTTGGCACATCTTTCCCTGCCAGAGGATAGAAACAAAGGATATGTCAATTCATTGTGGAAATTACAAGATAACCCGTTCGAAGGTGATGCGGTAAATTCATACAATGACGGCCCCTTGGAGGACGGAAGTCAATTAGGTCCTTTTTATGAAATTGAAAGTTCGTCTCCCGCAGCCCATCTTGCTAAAAACGAGAACATTGTGCATGTTCATAGAACGGTGCACTTAAAAGGTGATAAGGATAAACTGGAAAGAATAACCAAAAAATTGTTCAATCTGGAATTGGCAGAGATCAATGCGTTTTAGCTGTTGAAAAAGTTGAAATGGGTTCAATAGAAAGGGATAGCTTTCGCGTGAGTAAAATACTTTTTTATTGCCAGAAATGTCAAATTTGTTATGACAGACCAATTCTTTTGTGAACATGGAGGATATGTATAATTTAATCGAGCCATAAAGTAGCTGAAATAGAACTACATGGGATTTGGGTATGGTACTCGTAGATTGATTGAGGAAATTCAAACAAATGCTTTAGGCTTGGAAAAATTCGATACTTGCTCAACTTTCCCCATCCAAATTAAGATGGAAAGGTACTATTAAAAGGAAAAAAAAGTATTGCTGTTTGATATTTTTAGAGAACAAATTGCTGTTGTCTCATACCTATGGAAAACGATGGTTACTATATAGCTTTTATTAAGCTTCTAGCGGTAATTTCCCTGCTTCAGAAGTAGAAACAGTAATCATTCCATTAATGTTAAAAAATAAACCAAATTAATCGATATGCACAAAATAAGAACAATATCAACTCTTTTGTTGGCTGTTATTATGGCTGGTTGTACACAAAGCCAATTACAGACAGGGGCAACGGATATTATCCCCAAACCCGCTTCTTTGACCGAGGGTCAGGGCCATTTTGAAATCAACAAAAACACCACAGTCTCTGTTGAAAACGAAGCCCAAGCAAAAACAGCCGACCTATTTTTTAGTGAATTTGAAGCCGTTTCAGGTTGGGTACCCGCAGTAAATGTAGGAGGAAATGGAGACATTACTCTCACCACAGATGCCGGTTTAGAAGAAGAAGCCTATACACTTGATGTAACCCAATCAAACATCGCAATCAAGGCGTCTTCAGGTGCAGGATTTTTCTATGCCTTACAAACCCTAAAACAAATGATGCCACCATCGTTTTACAGTGGAGAATTACAAGCTAATATAGTATGGGGTGTACCTGTTGTAAGCATTGGTGATAAACCTGCTTTTGGATGGAGAGGCTATATGTTAGATGTATCCCGTCATTTCTTTGATGCCGAAAGTGTAAAAGATGTCATCGATTTTATGGCAGAGCAAAAACTGAACCGTTTTCACTGGCATTTGGCAGACGACCAAGGCTGGAGACTGGAGATAAAAAGCTATCCAAAACTTACCGAAGTAGGCGCATGGCGTATGGACTACAATACTACCGATGAGAATGTTTCGTACTGGTTTGGTCGTCCAAAGCAAAAACCAGGTGAAAAACCTACGTATGGAGGTTTCTATACCCAAGAAGAAGTAAAGGATATTGTGGCTTATGCCAAGGAACGTTTTATAGAAGTTATTCCGGAAATAGACATGCCGGGGCATGCACAGGCCACTATTGCAGCTTACCCGGAAATAGGCTGTGTGAATGCAGAGCCTTATGTGGCCACTGGGGGTGTGGCCAAGAACAATACCTATAACCCCGGTAAAGAAGAGACCTTTGAATTTGCAGAAAAGATGCTCAACGAGGTTATGGATCTATTCCCATACAAATATGTTCATATTGGCGGGGACGAATGTAACAAGAGCCAATGGGTGGTAGACCCCCATGCACAACGAAGAATAAAAGAAGAAGGATTAAAAGATGTTTATGAGCTACAGAGTTACTTCATCAAACGTATTGAAAAAATAATCAATGCCAGGGGGCGTGCTATGATTGGTTGGGATGAAATTTTAGAAGGCGGTCTGGCACCCAATGCCACGGTGATGAGTTGGCGAGGCGAATCAGGAGGTATCAAATCTGTAAAAGCAGGTCATGAGGTCATTATGACACCTAATAGTTATTGCTATATCGACTTAAAGCAAGGCCATGACGATTTAGAGCCTAATCTGGGTTATGGTAGATTATTACTTTCAACTTCTTATGGTTATAAGGTCATTCCAGATTCGTTGACCGCAGAGGAGGGCAAACTTATCAAAGGCATTCAGGCCAATATGTGGACAGAATCCATTAGCGATTGGGGTAAATTGACCTATATGAATTTTCCAAGATTGTATGCTATTTCAGAAAGCGGATGGACGGCCCAAGAAAATAAAGATTGGGATGATTTTACAGACCGGCTCGAAAGCCAGTTTAGAAAACTCGATGCCCAAAAAGTACGTTATGCCGTAAGTGCCTTTAGTCCATGGATAGACCATAAAGGCAAAGGAAAAGAAATTGAAATTACCTTAAAAACGGAAGTAAACGGACTGGATATCCACTATACATTGGATGGGTCCGAACCTACCACGGCATCTGCCAAATACGATGCCCCTTTTACAATCAGCGAAACCAAGACCGTAAAAGCACAAGCCTTTAAAAATGGTGAAAAGGTGGGGTACTTGTCTTCATTGGAATACCCGGTACACAAAGCAGCGGGCATTTCCAAAGGCAGTAAGGGAGTAGAACGACTTACCGATTTAAATTATGCCGCCATGGAAAATGGAGATGCCAATTGGGTACAGTTCAATGCAGGTGCGGAGATTGATATGGAATTCGATGAATTGACCGAGGTAACAGAGGTAAGCCTCAATGCGCTGCGATGGACCATCTCTGGCGTGTATTTCCCCGAAGTGGTAGAAGTATTTGGTTCTAAAGACGGTAAAAGCTTCACCAAACTTGGAGAGAATGACCAAACCGAAGAAAGCCACATACAGGGCCGTAATAAATTGGCGTACAACATCAGTTTTGACCCCACTGAAATCAAAGCCCTTCGAGTAAAGGCCAAAGAAGTAAGTCCGATAATTGATTGGCACCATCAAGGAGGAAAATCGCATGCGGCCATCAAGATTGATGAAATCGTGGTAAACTAAATTTGATTACATACAAAAATGAAAATCTATAGGAACATGCGAAAAGTAAAAGTTGTTTTAATAACATTGAGCCTTCTTTTGGGCATCAGTAGTGGCTTGGAAGCCCAACATTACGAAGCCAACTGGGAATCGTTGGACAAACGTCCGGTTGCAGATTGGTTCGAAGATGCCAAGTTTGGTATTTTCATTCATTGGGGGCCTTATTCCGTGCCTTCATGGTCGCCCAAAGGCACCTATGAAGAGTGGTACCAACAATGGTTTACCGGTCAATCCATTTTTGGCAATGGTACATTTACCGGGCAAGAGATTCCCGAATTTCATAAGAAGACCTATGGAGAGGATTTTAACTATATCGACTTTGGCAAAGAGTGGAAAGCAGAACTCTACAATCCAGAAAAGTGGGCGGAAATCTTTAAAAAGTCAGGAGCCAAGTACGTTATTATGACCTCAAAGCACCATGATGGATTTACGCTTTGGCCAAACAAACATGCCACTGAATCCAGAGGTTACCTATGGAACAGCGTGGAAACGGGCCCTAAAAGGGATTTGGTGGGCGATTATGTAAAGGCCATGAAAGATGCTGGTCTTAAAGCAGGCTTGTACTACTCGCTCTACGAATGGTTTCATCCGTGGTATCAGCTAGGTTCAGAGAAGTTTGTAAAAGACTACTACCATCCTCAGTTTAAGGATTTGGTGACCAATTATAAGCCGGACCTTATCTATGCCGACGGGGAATGGGACCATGGGGACGATTACTGGAAAAGCACCGAATTATTGGCATGGCTCTTCAACGATTCTCCGGTAAAGGACAATGTGGTCATCAACGACCGATGGGAAAAAGGCCAGCGCCATAAGCATGGAGGGTACTTTACCACCGAATACCTACGTGAAGAGGTGAAGTTCAACAAACCTTGGGAAGAAATCCGCGGTATGGGATTGTCCTTTGGTTACAACCGTAACGAGGATATAGAAGATTACAATAGTCCAGAGATGCTCATCTTGATGTTAGCAGACATAGTAAGCCAGGGCGGTAACCTCTGTATCAATGTAGGCCCCACTGGAGCAGGTAAAATTCCCGTAATCATGCAAGAGCGCTTAATGCAGATAGGACAATGGCTGGAAGTGAACGGGGACGCCATCTACGGAACCAGAAAATGGAAACAATCTTACCAATGGTCTCCTGGAGACCGTAATTTCCAGTTGTTGGAAGAAGGGCAATCCTATGTGGAGGGAAGCTATATCCTAAAACAAACTATAGATCAACAACCTGGCAAGGCTGTAAAGGAGCTCTTTTTTACTTCAAAAGGAAAAGATGTCTATGCCATCTCGCCAAAATTTCCCAAAGGACAATTGGAGATAAAAGGCATAAAACCCACAAAAAATACCAAAATAACATTATTGGGACATGAAGGGGAACTTGAGTATGAGTACAAAAAAGGAAACATCACCGTACAAGTGCCTCGTTTGGCCTATGACGAACTACCATGTCTGTATGCATGGAGCTTTAAAATAACGAACGCTAAATAATAGTATTTAATAAAAGTAGAAAGTAGAAATAAGATGAAGAACACTATTAAAGTATTGACAACCGTACTGCTCTTACAATTTGGTTATACAGCCAATGCCCAGCAATACGAAGCCAACTGGGAATCCTTGGACAAACGTCCCGTAGCCGATTGGTTCGAGGATGCCAAATTGGGTATTTTTATCCATTGGGGCCCATATTCCGTACCCGCATGGTCGCCCAAAGGAACCTATTCCGAATGGTACCAACATTGGATGCAAAGCAAAGCCCTTTTCGGAAATGGCAATTTTAAAGGAGATGAAGTATGGCAGTACCATAAGGAAACCTATGGTCCCCATTTTAGCTATTACAATTTTGGCGATATGTTCAAGGCCGATTTATTCGATGCCGATGAATGGGCGGCATTGTTTGAAGAAGCCGGAGCTAAGTACATTATGCTGACCTCCAAGCACCACGATGGCTTTACCCTTTGGCCCAACAAACAAGCAAACGACCGGGGTTATGCATGGAACAGTATGGAAGTTGGTCCCAAAAGAGATTTAGTAGGAGAATTAAGCACTGCCGTAAAAAAGACTTCCGTAAAAATGGGGCTTTACTACTCGCTTTACGAATGGTATCATCCTTGGTGGCAAGACGATAAAGAACGTTTCGTGAAAGAACACATGCACCCACAATTTAAAGACCTTGTTCAAAATTACGAGCCAGAACTTATTTGGAGTGATGGCGACTGGGATATGGAAGCCGAAAAATGGAAATCACAAGAACTATTAGCTTGGTTGTTCAACGAATCCAACGTAAAAGACAATGTTGTGGTGAACGACCGCTGGGGAAAAGGCATCCGCTTTAATCACGGAGGCTATTACACTTCAGAATACGGAGGGCACGAAGTTTACGATAAACCTTGGGAAGAATGTCGAGGCTTAGGTTTCTCATTCGGATATAATCAAAATGAAGATGCCTACGATTATATGAAGCCCCGTACATTGGTGCTAATGTTGGTGGACATTGTAAGTAATGGTGGAAACCTATTATTGGACATAGGCCCTGACAGCCGAGGAAGTATTCCGCCCATTATGCAACTCCGCCTTAAAGAATTGGGAATGTGGCTAAAAGTAAACGGCGAAGCCATTTATGGTACCCGTAAGTGGAAAGAATCGGCACAATGGTCCAAAGGTGATAAAAAGTTTGAAAAGACGACCCACTATCTGGGCAGTGACTATATTCTAAAACAAACCATAGATCCCCAACCAGGTAAGGCCGTAAAAGAGTTGTTTTTTACCAAAAAAGGAGACAATGTTTATGCCATTGCCCCTAAATTCCCTAAAGGAAAGTTGGTTGTAAAAGGTGTAAAGCCTTCAAAAAACACCAAAGTAACACTCTTGGGACATGAAGGCGACTTTGCGTATGAATACAAAGGTGGAAAACTAATAGTGAACATACCATCATTAACATACGATGAACTACCATGTCAACATGCATGGAGCTTTAAAATTTCGAATGTGAAGTAAGTAAAGTTCTATGAAATTATACAAGTGCGAGAGCAATGTTATAATAGAGAACCAAGAACAATATTTCCCCCTGCAGGTTAATGATTGGGATAACCTGATCAACCGCAGGGGATTATATTCATTTTTACAAGAGCAGATACAGAACAGTTCCCCTACAAATGACATGGCCCTTTCGGGATTACAAGCACCAATAGGTGGACAAGAAGTATGGGCGGCAGGGGTAACCTACCTTCGAAGTCGCGATGCCCGAATGGAAGAATCCAAACAAAGCGGAGGTGATACGTTTTATGACAAAGTGTACGATGCCGAGCGTCCCGAGATTTTCTTTAAGGCCACTGCAAACAGGGTAGTGGGTACCAACGATACCCTGCACATACGAAGAGATTCTGTCTGGGATGTGCCAGAGCCGGAACTCACTCTCTTTATCAGTTCAGAAGGTACCATAGAAGCCTATACCGTAGGCAACGATATGAGTTCCCGTAGCATTGAAGGAGAAAATCCGCTCTACCTACCGCAAGCAAAAATGTATGAACGTTGCGCTGCACTTGGTCCTTGCCTTTATGTGCCCGAACAGCCCATTGACCTTGAAACGGAAATAGAACTCGCTATTATCAGAAAAGGTAAAACCGAGTTTGAAGGAAAAATCCCCATCAGCAATATGAAGCGGACACATACCGAACTGGTAAGCTACCTTTTCAGGGAATGCAATTTTCCCAAAGGCTGCTTTCTTATGACAGGTACAGGACTTGTCCCGCCTGATACTTTTACACTACGGCCCCAAGATGTAGTAAATATTACCATAGCCCCTATAGGTACATTGACAAACACCATTACTCAAAAAATTGGATAAAAAGATAAAAATGAAAAGCATAAAACAGCAGCTATTACTTGCACTGACCATTTGCCTGTTTGCATCCTGTAACACCAAAGAAAAGAAGAAAATTCAAGAGAAGCCTAACATATTGTTCCTCTTTGCTGATGACTACACCTATGAAGCCATTCATGCACTTGGTAATAGTGTGATTAAAACCCCTAACCTTGATAAGCTGGTAAACAACGGTACCACCTTTACACATGCATACAATATGGGAGGTTGGGAACAGGCCGTTTGTGTTGCTTCACGCTCTATGATTATTTCCGGACGATCACTATGGCGGGCACAGGAAATGGAGCGCAAATGGATACAAAACGATAGCATAGCAAACAACAATACATGGGGGCAGCTAATGCAAGCACAAGGCTACAATACCTACATGAGTGGCAAATGGCACGTGCGCGTACCCGCAAATAAAGTATTTGAAACAGCTAAGGACATTAAACCCGGAATGCCCTCCGATAACATGGGGAAAAACTGGGGGCCTATCACCAAAGCCATGAGAGAAGCCTATGAAAAAGGAGAAGATGTGGCCCAACACCTTCCTTCCGGTTATAACCGCCCCCTTGATGAAAATGACCATAGTTGGTCACCCACTGATACCCTGCAAGGAGGCTTTTGGCAAGGAGGAAAACACTGGAGTGAAGTACTGAAAGACCACAGTTTGGAGTTTATAGCAGATGCTGTCCGAAAAGAAGACCCCTTCTTTATGTACGTTGCCTTCAATGCGCCGCATGACCCCCGACAGTCACCCCAATCATTTTTGGATAAATATAATTTGAACGATATTCCCCTGCCTAAAAACTGGTTACCCGAGTATCCCTATAAAGAAAGTATAGGTAACTCAGTACTCGTACGTGACGAAGCATTGGCACCCTATCCACGTACCTCTTTCGCCATCAAGACCCACCTTAAGGAATACTATGCCATCATCACACACTTAGACGAACAAATAGGAAAAATATTCGATGCACTGGAAGCCTCCGGCAAAGCCGATAACACCTATATTTTCTTTACGGGTGACCACGGACTGTCTGTAGGGCATCACGGACTCATTGGTAAGCAAAGCCTCTTTGACCATAGCGTGCGCGTACCCCTAATGGTGACAGGTCCTGGCATTCCAAAAGGAAAGAAATTGAGCAACGATGTATACCTGCAAGATATCATGGCTACCAGTCTGGAATTGGCTGGCATAGAAAAACCCGATTATGTAGACTTCAACAGTTTGCTTCCATTAGCAAAAGGCGAAACCGCCGAAGGAAGTCTTGAAAAAGGCGTATACGGAGCCTATATGGACTACCAGCGCATGATTAGAAAAGACGGTTACAAACTGTTAGTATATCCTAAAATCGATAAAGTGCTCCTTTTCGATATGGAAAACGACCCGCTGGAAATGCATGATTTGGCAGAAGAACCAGAACATAAAGAACGCGTTAAAACCTTGTTTGCGAGTTTATTGGAACTCCAAAAAGAAATGAAAGACCCACTTGATTTAAATGAAATGTACCAAAATTTATTTTAGTACATGACAAAAATTAATTTTATATCAAAATGTCAGTCTGAGCGCAGTCGAAGACCTTTAAAATTCGACTTTAGTTTATCTTGAGCCTAGTCGAAAGGCTCAATGTGACATATCATTTTTTGTCATGTACTGAAAAAATTTATAATCAAAATAAGATGAAACATAAAATAAGTATACTAGGACTACTTGCCGTATTAATGAATATTGTTTGTGTAGCACAAACATTGCCCGAATACCGTCTAAAAGAAGGCACACGTCAAATACACCTCGATTTTCATACCTCAGGTAAAATAGAGGATATTGGAAAGAAATTCAACAAAAAACAATTTCAGGAAGCTCTTAAAGCAGGACATGTTAATTCCATTAATGTCTTTGCCAAAGGCCACCATTCTTGGGCGTACTACAATACCAAGGCAGGGATGCGACATCCCCACCTCGATTTCGATTTGCTGAAAGCCCAAATTGAAGCCTGTCATGAAATAGGCGTTCGCGTACAGGCCTACATTACCGTAGGTTGGTCTGTTCAAGATGCATTAAAAAATCCAGAATGGGAAACACTTAATAAACAAGGAAAAGCAGCTTTTAGAGAGGCTACCAAAAACCTAAAACCTGGCGACCGTATGCCCTGGGGTTGGCCAGAACTTTCTCCCGAAGGAGCCTATTTAGATTTGATTCTTGCCCAAACCGAAGAAATTGTAAGAGACTATGATGTAGATGGTATTTGGTACGACATTATCCCCTTCGATAAAGTAAACTTTAACGAAGCCAGTAAAAAAGATATGAAAGCCAACGGAGTGGATATGGATGACCCCGTTGCAACCAAGGAATACCACGCCAAAAAAATGAAAGTATTTATGGAGAAATCCAGCCAAATGGTGAAAAAATACAAGCCCAATGCCTCGCTTTTTTACAATTGGACGACCCACCTTTCCGCCAATGGCAATACCTTTAAACACTCCTTTTATAACTATAACACCAAACAAGATTTAGAAGACCTGCCCACCACTTGGGGCGGTTACGATATTCTGCCTATGCGTGCCAAGTTCTTTGCCAATACTGGGAAGCCGCTAGTGGCCATGAGTGGTAAATTCCACACCTCGTGGGGGGAATTTGGAGGTTTCAAGCACAAGGACGCTATCCTGTACGAAGCAGCAGCCATGGTCGCTTTTGGAGCAAGCCCAAACTTTGGCGACCAGTTGCACCCCAGCGGAGAAATGGACATGGGTACCTATACCAACATAGGCCATGCCTTTGAATACGTAGAAAAAATAGAAGACTATGGTATAGGCGCAGAGCACTATGCCTCCCTTGGACTTTGGATGACATTGAATAATCGTGCTGATGAAGGCTTGACCCGTATGCTGCTCGAAAACCAATACAACTTTGAGGTGGTCAATAATTTACAAGACTGGAGTCATATAAAAACAATCATCCTGCCATCATCAGCCAGACTCAATTCTGAAGATGTAAAACGCTTGAAAACATTCCAAACCAGCGGAGGAAGCATCGTAACAATGGGCAGGGGTACACTCGATTTCGAAACCGAAAAGTTCCTATTGGATTTTGATATCGATTATATCGGTCATCCTGAAAAAGATAACGACTACACCGTAGTAAAACCAGCCATTGGAGAAGGTATAGTACCAACCCCTTTTCTAAATTACGAACCTGCCCTTCGTGTAAAGCCCAAAGCAGGAACGGAAGTATTGGCCACCATCCGTGAACCCTATTTCAGTAGAACATTAGGTTATTTCAGTTCACATGCCAATACACCCAATAAATTGGAAGATGCTGCCCATCCAGCAGTAGTAAAATCTAACAACAGCGTCTATTTTGCCCATGCGCTGGACAACGCTTACTTCACCCATGGAGCCCGTATTCACCGAGACCTGTTTATCAATGGCTTAAAGCAAGTGCACAACAGTCGTTACCTGGAAGTAGATTTGCCCAGTGCAGGAAGAGCCAACTTATTGCACCAGCCCGATAAAAAACGCTATGTAGCCCATTTGCTTTACGCCGCAGCACACCAAAGAGGTAGGGCGCAAGTGATAGAAGATTTAGTACCTATACATAACACTACAGTTAAAGTAAGGCTTTCGGAAAAGGTGAAAAAAGCATACTTGATACCTTCTGGAAAACCTTTGAAAATAGAAAAAGAAGGAGATGCTATAGTTGTAGAAGTAGAAAAATTCACAGCACATACCGCTGTGGTTTTTGAGTATTGATTTTTTGTATTGAACTCATTTTAACCTAATAAAAAGCATTCAATGAAATTAAAATTATTTTTGTTGATTTTCTTACAGAGTCTCGTTAGTAATTTAGAGGTTACCGCTCAAGAAAAAACCAATTACAATGCTACCCTTTGGTACGAATACCCCGCTGAAGATTGGCGAACCCAAGCCCTTCACCTCGGTAATGGTTATATGGGGGCTTCCTTTTACGGAGGCATAAAAGAAGAACGCTTTGATACCACCGAAGAAACAATGTGGTTTGGCGGCCCGGGGCAAAACCCCGACTACAATTACGGCATCAAAGAAGGCGACAAACACCTAAAAGAAATTCGGGAAGCCATTGTTGCAGGAGAAGTTGAAAAAGCCGACCAAATGGTGCAGCGACACTTTACAGGCGATTATGCCGATTTTGGCGCACTAACATCCATAGAACACCTCTATTTTTCCTTTGAAAACCACGAAGGCGAAGCCACCAATTATAAACGTACCCTTGATGTGTCCAAATCACTGGCTACAGTGAGTTATGAAATGAACGGCACAACTTACAACCGCGAGTACTTTACGAGCTATCCCGACCGAGTAATGGCAATACGCTTTAAAAGTAGTGCCTCTGGGAAATTAAGTTTTGGTATCCGTAGGGATTTCACCCAAAAACAAAACAAAGTGACCATTAAAGGCGACGAAATACGCGTAGAAGGTTTAATAGATGGAAACAACCGTAAATACGAAGTAAAAATTAAAGTACTTCACGAAGGCGGAAAAATCACCAGTGAAAATGGCAACTTTAAACTTTCAGGAGCCACTTCAGCAACCATATACTACACTACCGCAACCGAATACCAGCCCATAGCACCACTCTACAATGGAGCCGACCCACACAAGATTACCTCGAAAATCATGAAGGCAGCTACCAAAAAAGGCTATGAGCAATTAAAGAAAGACCATATAGCAGATTATACCAGCCTGTACAACAGAACGTCTTTGGAAATGGATGGCGACCCAACACTGGAAGTGCTGCCCACCAACGAACGCTACGAAATGCTAAAAACAGGTATGAATGACGATGCAGGACTCAAAACCTTGTTGTTCAATCTCGGAAAATATTTGCTCATTAGTGCATCAAGAGAAGGGACGCTCCCTTCAGGACTGCAAGGTGTATGGGTATCGGCTAGAACAGCAGCTTGGGCAGGGAACTATCAGAGTAACATCAACCTACAGGAAATGTACTGGACAGCAGGCCCACTCAATCTCCCCGATGTACACGAATCCTACATCAACTGGATAAAAACCATCGTAGAGCCCGGGCGCAAAGTGGCCAAAGCCTACTACGGCACAGACGGATGGGTAAGTCATACTACAGGAAACATCTGGGGTTTTGCCTCACCCGGCTCCGATATGCTTTGGGGGCTATATCCATCAGGAGCTGCTTGGCATTGTCAGCACTTATGGAGCCAGTATGAATACACGATGGATAAGGACTATCTGAAAAATGAAGCCTATCCCATCATGAAAGAAGCCGCCCAATTCTGGTTGCAGAATATGGTGCCTTACGAAGGCAAATACATCATTGCACCTACCATATCCGCAGAACATGGGGTAGATTTCAAGGACGGAAAACCTGTGGACTATGCCCTCACCAATGGCGAAGCCAGAGCAGGAAAACTGTTCAACCTCCCTGGAGCATACCAAGACATACAAATGGTGTACGACCTGTATACCAACGTCATGTTAGCATCCGAAACATTGGATGTAGATGCTGACTTCCGTCAAAAAGTAAAAACCACACGAGACCAACTGTTACCTATACGTATTGGTAAATACGGACAAATACAAGAATGGGCGTGGGATATGGACAACCCACGTGACCATCACCGCCACATCGCCCACATGTACGCCTTAATGCCCGGTAGGCAAATAGACCCGATAAAAACACCAAAATTGGCAAAAGCAGCAACCAAATCTTTGAATATGAGAGGGCACACCCTCTACGGTCCCAAATGGCCACACATGGGAGGTAACTGGAACAGAACCTGGCGTATCTGGTGTTATACCCGTTTAGGCGACGGCGAAAAAGCCACCCGTATTTTTAACGATATGGTCACCCAAGTAGGTTTTGAAAACCTGATGGCACACGAAAGTAACAATATGCAAGTAGATGGCTCAATGTCTACCCCCGGCTTTATGGCAGAAATGCTGTTACAGTCCCATCAAGGGGAAATTCATTTACTGCCAGCCCTTCCTACCGAATGGCCAGCAGGTAAAGTAAAAGGGTTGATTGCCAGAGGAGCCTTCAAAGTAGATATAGAATGGCGGTACGGACACTTGGTGTCTTGCACCATTGAGTCCCTAAAAGGCGAAAAATTACCACCTGTCCGTTTAACAGGAGAATTGATAGACCCGGCTAAAGATGAAAGAATCAAGATTATAAGATAACCTTTTAGTACATGGCAAAAATTAATTTTATATCAAAATGTCAGTCTGAGCGCAGTCGAAGACCTTTAAAATTCGACTTTTTGATGCATTTCGACTTTAGTTTACCTTGAGCATAGTCGAAAGGCTCAATGTGACATATCATTTTTTGTCATGTACTGAAAAGATAACCTAAAAATCAAAGTCATGAAGAACAACAACAAACACAGTAGACGTAAATTTCTGCAAAGCACCATACTTACGGGGAGTGCCCTTGCAGCAGCACCCGTAATGTTAAATAGTTGTTCTGGTGACTCAAATTGTTGTAACGGTACAGAGGAAAGCAGCAGGACAAATACAAAAGGCTCGTACAACACCCCTTATACCGATGCATACATTGACAAAATAGCTTTCCCCATAGGCGGATTGGGCGCAGGCATGTTCTGTATTGAAGGTACAGGAGCCATTTCCCACATGTCCGTTCGCAACAAACCCGACATTTTTCATGAACCCTGCACCTTTGCAGCCATAAAAGTAAAAGGGCTTGAAAACGGTGTAAAAGTATTGGAAGGCCCTGTGCCAGAGCGAAAAATCTTCGGACAAAGAGGAACAGGAAGAGGAGCAGCAGGTACCAGTCTGGGATTGCCACGGTTTAGCAAATGCAAGTTTGACTGGCAGTTCCCATTTGCAAAAATAGACTTGGAAGACGGGGACATCCCCATGAAAGTAAAAATTACGGCATGGAGTCCTTTCATTCCCGGTGATGAAGATAACTCAGGAATGCCCGTAGGAGCTTTCGAGTACACCTTTGAAAACACCTCAGGAAAAGAACAAGAAGCCGTTTTTTCATGGAATGCCAAAAACTTTATGAGTCAGGGCAATGGCAATTACATTGGCAAGCACCCGAATGGTTTTGTACTGGGTCAAAAAGAAGAAAAGGACAACCCCTGGAAACAAGGACAGTTTGCAGCATTTGTTCCCGATGATAGCAGCACTACAGACCATGCATGGTTTCGTGGAGGCTGGTGGGACCCGCTTTCCATGGCGTGGAACAAAATTGAAAAAGGAGATACCGCTACCCAAGAGCCCGTAGAAGGAGCAGCCCCCGGAGCATCCGTTTTTGTACCTTTCACGCTGGCAGCAGGAGAAAGCAAAACCATAAAACTACTGTTCGCCTGGTATGTACCCGAATCCGATATCCGATTGGGAGCAACCGTGAGCAACGATTGTCAACCCGGTAACTCTTGTGCAGAATCAAACACTTACAAACCTTGGTACAGCAGCCGTTTTGCCTCCCTGACAGAAGTATCGCAATTCTGGCAAAAAAACTATACCAACCTTCAGGAAAAAACACAAGCCTTTACCGATACATTTTACGCTTCCACACTGCCCGATGAGGTCATGGAAGCAGTAGCCGCCAACCTTACCATATTAAAATCCCCAACCATATTGCGCCAGACCGATGGCAACCTTTGGGGATGGGAAGGGTGCAACGACCAAGGAGGCTGCTGCCACGGTTCATGTACCCACGTGTGGAACTATGCACAAGCCATTCCCCATCTATTCCCGGCCATGGAACGTACCCTCAGACAGACCGAATTTACTATCAGTCAGGATAACGAAGGACACCAGACCTTTAGGTCATCACTGCCCATTCGTAAAGTAGACCATAATTTTTACAGCGCTGCAGATGGCCAATTGGGAGGCATTATGAAAGTGTACCGCGATTGGCGTATCTATGGCGATAACAATTGGATGGAAAAACTCTATCCCAATGTAAAAGAAAGTATGGATTACTGCATCCGTACCTGGGACCCCAAGCGAAAAGGCATTTTGGAAGAACCCCACCACAATACTTACGATGTAGAATTTTGGGGGCCAAACGGCATGTGTACCAGCTTTTATCTGGGAGCCCTAGCCGCCTTTGTAGAAATAAGCAAAGCACTCAACCAATCTTTTGATACCTATGCCCAATTGCTCGAAAAAGGTAAAAAGTTCATGGAAGAAGAGCTGTTTGATGGCGAATACTTCATCCATAAAATACAATGGACAGGATTGGAAGCCAAAGACCCTATAGAGCTTTCAAAACACTCCTGGACATCAGACTATTCCAAAGAAGCCAAAGCACTTCTGGAAAAAGAAGGCCCCAAGTACCAATACGGTAAAGGTTGCCTTTCCGATGGAATTTTGGGTATGTGGATAGCCTCCTGTGCAGGTTTGGAAGAACCTGTGGACAATGCCAAAGTAACCAGTCACCTAAAATCCATCCACAAGTACAATCTTATTGAAGACTTGCGCGATTACCCCAACCCCCAGCGTCCGGCTTATGCAGCAGGAGCCGAAGGCGGCCTGTTGCTGTGCAGTTGGCCAAAGGGCGGTAAACTATCGCTTCCCTTTGTATACAGCAACGAAGTGTGGACAGGTATAGAATATCAGGTAGCCTCACATTTGATGATGAAAGGACAGGTAGAAGAAGGGCTCGAAATAGTCCGTACCTGTCGCGCCAGATATGACGGTAATGTGCGCAACCCCTTCAACGAATACGAATGTGGACACTGGTACGCCCGCGCCATGGCGAGCTATGGCCTATTACAAGGACTTACAGGAGTACGCTATGATGCAGTAGAAAAAGCCCTTTATATCGATTCCAGAATAGGCGATGAATTCACCACCTTCCTGTCCACCGAAACAGGCTTTGGAAATGTAGGATTAAAAAACGGAAAACCCTTTGTCAATATAAAAGAAGGTACCATAGCTATTAACACCGTATGGGTGTCAGGCGAGAAAAAATCCCTGAGCAACGTATAAAAACCATTGAATAAACATGATTAAAAAAACTGCTTTGATGAAAACCAATTACATAATCTATTCCCTGCTATTGCTGGCAATCACAGCCTGCCAGTCACCAAAAATGGAATACGGCACTAACGCCATCATCCCCAAACCCGCAATGCTGGAAGAAGGCAATGGCTTTTTTGCAATAAATAGTAACACCACTGTTTCCGTAGAAAATGAAGCCCAAGCAAAAACTGCGAATCTATTTTTTAGTGAATTTGAAGCAGTGTCCGGTTGGGTACCACAAATAAACGTAAGAGGAAATGGGGACATTATCTTCACAACAGATGCCAGTTTACAGGAAGAAGCCTATACACTGGACGTAAGCCCCACGGCAGTAAACATAAAAGCCGCATCGGACGCAGGATTTTTCTATGCCCTACAATCCTTAAAGCAACTTTTGCCCACTTCATTTTACAGTAACAAATTGCAGGCTAATGTAGTTTGGAACATTCCCGTGGTAAGCATAAAAGACAAACCCGCACTCGGATGGCGAGGCTATATGCTGGATGTGTCCCGTCATTTCTTTGATAAAGAACAAGTAAAGGACGTACTGGATTTTATGGCAGAATCCAAACTCAACCGCTTTCACTGGCACCTTACCGACGACCAAGGCTGGCGCGTAGAAATAAAAAGCTACCCCAAATTAACAGAAGTAGGTGCGTGGCGAATGGACTATAATACCACAGACGAAACCCTAGCACGTTGGTGGGGCAGACCCAAACAAAAGCCAGGAGAAAAACCCACGTACGGCGGTTTTTACACCCAAGAAGACATCAAGGAAATAGTGGCCTATGCCAAGGAACGCTTTATCGAAGTCATCCCCGAAATAGATATGCCCGGTCACGCACAAGCTACCATTGCTGCCTATCCCGAAATAGGTTGTGTCAATGCCGAGCCTTATGTAGCCACAGGAGGGGTATGGTTAAACAATACCTACAATCCCGGTAAAGAAGAAACCTTTGAATTTGCCGAGAAAATGCTCAACGAAGTAATGGATTTGTTTCCCTATGAATATGTACATATAGGTGGAGACGAGTGCAACAAAAGCCAATGGCAGGTTGACCCTCACGCCCAACGTAGGATAAAAGAAGAAGGGTTAAAAGATGAAGGCGAATTGCAAAGTTATTTCCTTAAACGTATTGAAAAAATAATTAATACCAGAGGCAAGACAATGATAGGTTGGGACGAAATCTTGGAAGGTGGTTTGGCACCCAATGCTACCGTAATGAGTTGGCGTGGCGAATCGGGAGGTATAGCCTCCGCTAAGGCAGGTCACGAAGTAATTATGACTCCCAATAGCTATTGCTATATCGATTTAAGACAAGGTCACGACGATATGGAACCCAATCTTGGCTATGGCGAGTTATTACTCTCCAAAAGTTACAGCTATCAAGTAGTGCCCGATGCACTTTCGGCAGAAGAAGGTAAGCTCATAAAAGGGATTCAGGCCAATATGTGGACAGAATCCATTAGCGATTGGGGCAAGTTGACCTATATGACCTTTCCCCGCCTAAATGCCATAGCCGAAGTAGGCTGGACAGCACAAGGCAACCGCAATTGGGACGATTTTACCAACCGCTTGGAAACTCAATTTAAACGTTGGGATGCCCAAAACGTACGCTATGCCAAAAGTGCTTTTAGTCCGTGGATACGTCATAAAGGCAATGGAAAAAACATTACCGTAACCATAAAAACAGAAGTCAACGGACTGGACATTCATTATACATTGGATGGTTCAAAACCTACCACTACTTCTCCAAAGTATAAAGGTGAATTTACCATTTCAGAAAGCAGCGTGGTAAATGCACAAGCCTTTAAAAACGGAACAGCCATAGGTTATGTGGCTTCTATCGATTTTCCTGTGCATAAAGCAGCAGGAGCCAAAGTCGTAGATAATAAATCAGGTAAGGAACTCCCGAAATTAACAGACCTTAACTACGCCAGACATAGTGTAGATGACGGCAACTGGAATATTTTTGGTGGAGCTTCATTAGATGTAAATATTGAACTGGATGCCCCTACCGAAGTAAAAAGCCTAAAATTCAATACCCATTTGGTAAACGACCGTGCCACCTATCGCCCCCATACAGTAGAAGTATTTGGAGCAACAAACGGAGGAGAATTTGTAAAATTGGGCGAACTCATTCAACCCGAAAAAGGACTGGAACAAGGCTATATAAAATATGCCAATGCAATAAACTTAACCCCAACTAGGGTTAACGTGATTAAAATCAAAGCCAGTTCAATAAATCCAATACCGGCAGGTCACCAAACGCCCGGTGGAGCCAGTGCTATAAGTATTGATGAGTTTGTGGTGAACTAAATAACAATCTTGACCTGACCTTGTAGGTTTAGAAACCTGCAAGGTCTAAAGATTTTAAGAATTATAAATAAGGTTTTTCTTGTGCTGAGCGTGGTCGTCGAGTGGTGGCTCCTGAGCGGCGTTCCCTGAGCGAAGTCGAAGGGAGTCGAAGCAAGTCGAGATGGAGTCGAAATAACAATAACAAACAGACCTGTCAGGTTTTTGAAACCTGACAGGTCTAAATAAGAACTAAAAACTAAAAAAAATAAAAACAGATGCAATACAGAAGATTTGGACGTACCGACTGGCAAATAAGTGAGATAGGGTACGGTATGTGGGGTATGGGCGGATGGACAGGTTCAGACGATGACCAGTCACTCGTATCCCTGCAAAAAGCAGTAGAACTAGGCTGTAACTTTTTCGATACCGCCTGGGGTTATGGCGAAGGCCATAGCGAAGGATTATTGGGCAAACTCGTAAAAGCCAATCCCGACAAAAAATTATATGCCGCTACCAAAATTCCTCCAAAGAATTTCCAGTGGCCGAGTAAACGGGAATATACTTCAAACGATTGTTTTCCACCCGACCATATTGAAGAATACGTAGAAAGCAGTCTGAAAAATGCGGGGTTAAATGCATTCGATTTAATGCAGTTTCATACTTGGGAAGACTCTTGGTTGAAGGACGAAAAGGTACTTCAAAAAATGGCCGATTTGAAAGCGCAAGGACTGTTTCACGCCATAGGCATAAGCATTAACCGTTGGGAACCGTGGAATGGTGTACAAGCCGTAAAAAGCGGATTGATAGATGCCGTACAGGTAATTTACAACATCTTTGACCAAAACCCGAAAGACGAACTGTTCCCAGCCTGCCGAGAGCAAGACGTAGCAGTAATAGCCCGTGTACCCTTTGATGAAGGCACCCTTACCGGTACCCTTACCAAAGAAAGTACTTGGCCAGAAGGCGATTGGCGTAACACCTATTTCGTGCCAGAAAACCTAAACTCCAGTGTTGATAATGCAGATGCCTTAAAGCCACTTGTTCCCGAAGGAATGACTATGCCCGAAATGGCATTGCGCTTTATTTTGGGAGAATCAACCGTGAGTACCATCATCCCCGGTATGCGACAGTTGCGCCACGTAGAAGCCAACATTGCTACCAGCGACAAAGGAGCATTAAACGATAGCCTGATGGCACAATTGGCAGAACACCGTTGGGACAGGGAACCAACAGAGTGGTCGCAATAAAAAAATAAACAAACCTCACAGACCTTGACCTTGTAGGTTTCAAAAACCTGCAAGGTCTAAGACCAAAAGAAAAAATAAATGACAGTTTTAAAAGTCGGAATCATAGGAATAGGTAGAATAGGCAAAATTCATTTGGGCAACCTCTTGAATATGCCAGATGTAGAGGTAGTTGCAGCCGTCAACCCTTCCAAAGCAGGACAGGAATATGCTCGAAAATTGGGCGTGCCTAACGTATCGGATAATGCCGATATCATTTTCAACAATGATGCGATAGATGCCGTTGTTATTGGCTCTTCAACAGATACCCATACCGAATACATCAAAAAATGTACAGCATCAAACAAAGCAATATTTTGTGAGAAGCCCGTGGACTTATCATTGGCTGTAGTAAAAGAAACCATCGACATTGTAAACACCACAAAAACACCTTTAATGATGGGCTTTAACCAAAGGTTCGACCCTAATTTTTCACAAGTCAAAAAAGCTTTGAAAGCAGGAGAACTGGGCGAATTGCATTCGCTTCATATCATTAGTCGAGACCCGGCACCACCACCAATGGACTACATCAAAACATCAGGAGGCTTGTTCAAGGATATGACCATTCACGATTTTGATATGGCGCGGTTTATCGCAGGAGCAGAAGTAGTAGAAGTATTTGCCAAAGGCCATAACAGAATAGACCCAGCCATTGGTGAAGCGGGCGATATTGACACGGCTATGGTGATGCTCACTTTTGAAAACAATGCCACCGCAGTAATTGAAAACAGTAGAAAATCGGTTTACGGCTATGACCAACGGCTTGAAGCATTTGGTTCCAAAGGTATGATGCGAACCGAGAATCCGCTTAAAACCGTCAATCAATATTATAATGAATCAGGGAAACAAGAAAGTCGGAATATGGACTTTTTTATTGACCGTTACGAAGAAGCCTATCGTTTGGAATTACGGGCGTTTGTTGATGCATTAAAAAATAACGAAGCCTTTCCTGTAACGGGCAAGGACGGACTTGAAGCTATGTTTATAGCAGAAGCCGCCAATAAATCCCTTAAAGAAGGCAGACCCGTTAAACTAACAGAAGTTAACTAGCAGGTTGAGAGTTAAAAAAATATAAAAGTAGTAAAGATGAAACGAACATTGTTAAAATTTAAACGTGTGAAAACAAGAATCCTGTTCAGTCTGGCAATACTATCGCTATTTGCCTGTAAAGAGCAAGCACCCAATGTGCAATTTGCCTATGTGGACTCGTTGGAAAAAATACTGCCAGAAGCAACCTATTTTAAAGATGCCACCGCCCATACCGATGTAGCCCGTGGCGAACACGCTAGTTTTCAGTTTGCCGTACGCGCCAATGCCGACATTAGCAATTTAAAAGTAACCGTAACCGCTCCCGAAAAAGACGGCACCACACTATCCGACATTAAAAAAGGCTTTGTAGGTTACGTAAAAGTAGGGCGTACCAATCCGGAGCCTTCCAAAGATATATTGCGCTCCCCATCAGGTTATTTTCCTGACCCTATTTTGTATCAAGATACCAAGAATGTTCCCTTCGGTACACCACAGCCTATTTGGCTCACCGTAAAAATTCCAACAGATGCCCCAACAGGGACTTACAAAGGCGAAGTACAGATTTCAGGACAGGCCAATGGTGTAAGCTTTACAGATACCAAACCCATCAGTATTGAAGTGTTTAAACCTATCATTGATAAAACTTCCTTGTGGGTGACCAACTGGTTTTTTCTGGATAGGCTTAGCTATTTAAACGACAACCAACCCGTGGAAGCATATAGCGATACCTATTGGAAACTCGCTCGCGTAATGGCAAAAACCTTGGCCGAATACCGTCAAAATATGGCGTTGCTTTCACCGCTAGACCATACCGAATTTACCGAAGAAAACGGCACTTGGAAATTCGACTTTACCAACTTTAACAAACTCGTTAACCTCTTTAAGGAAGAAGGTGTGATTGGCAGGCTGGAAGGCGGACACTTCGGTAATCGTATTGACGGAAGCTGGAGTGGGGATTTCGGACTCAAGGTTCCCATTATAGAAAAAGACACCACCTATTTGAAAACCAAAGCCCTGTCCGACCCAAAGACCCGTAATTTTTACGACCAGTTTTTACCCGCCCTTATGGATAACATTAAAAACAATGGCTGGGCAGAAAACTACGTGCAGCACATCGCCGATGAGCCTATTGATGATAATGTAGATTCATATATAGAAATATCCAATTACATTAAAAGTATTCTGCCCAATGTTAAAATCATAGAGGCTTGCCACACATCTAAACTTGAAGGTAAGATTGATATATGGGTACCCCAAATGAACTTCCTTAACGAGGACTTGGACTTTTACAAAGAACAACAAGAACAAGGCGATGAAGCTTGGTATTACACCTGTTTGGCACCCAAGGGCGAGTATGCCAATCGCTTTGTGGAGCAACCCTTGATTAAAACACGCTTGCTACATTGGGTAAACCATAAATACGGCATCCCCGGTTACCTGCATTGGGGCTTTAATTATTGGAGTTCCAAAGGCGGTATTACCGTTTCAGGCGACCCTTACAGTGATGCATCGGGACTTATAGGTTCCTCAGGCAATGTACTCCCCGGTGGCGATTGCTGGATAAGCTACCCCGCCAAAGACGAGATATATCCATCCATACGTTTAGAAGCAATGCGCGATGGTATCGTGGATTATGAATTGCTAAAAATGTATGCTGAAAAGTACCCAGAGAAAGCCAAAGATATGGTAGGTATTACCGTGTATAATTTTGAACATTACGATACCAACATTGGTGATTTTAGAAAAAAGAGACGAAAAATGTTGGAAGCATTGAGTAAATAAACCGAAGACCTGCAAGGTTTCCAGAACCTGTTGTGCGTTAAGCCAAATAGTTTATTTACTGGTTTAATCGTAATCTGGACAATTTATGTCACCTTGAGTGCAGTCGAAAGGAAAAAAATGTTTTCTTACCGATGACTATCGGTAGTGCTCAAACTGATATTTTTTTTTGACTTATTGCAAAATGCACAATCACAATAGGTATTTTTAAGATAATCCACATTCAATTTTAACACCAAACCAAATGAACATTTTCAGAAAAGCTCTACCCGCACTGATGTTAGTAATCGTACTAGTAAGATGTACAGAATCACAAAAACAAAGCAGTTATGCGTTAGACGATATTAACACCCTTTACAAAAAAGCCCCCGAAGGCGTAGAAACCCGCTGGGTAAGTGCCGAAAACTCCAGTGCCGAAAAAGGCAAAGGAGGTACAAGCAACAAAGGTGCAAAAGGAGATGCCTATACATTGATAGCTCCCAATTCCACAAAAGTCATTTTCGACCAAAAAGGCGCAGGTATCATTACCAAAATATGGTCTGCAAACTCCATTCTTTGGAAACCAGAAATACGTAGAAACGTGCTGATTAATATGTATTGGGATGATGCCGAAAAACCGGCCGTATCTGTTCCTTTGGCAGAATTCTTCGGAAACGGATTGGGCATTTATACCACTTTCGAATCAGAGCTGTTTGCCAATCCAGAAGGTAAGTCACATAATGCATTTATACCAATGCCTTATCGTACGGCAGCCAGAATAGAAATTGTCAATCAGTCCGAGGAAATCATTATGTTCTATTACAAAATCAACTTTGTAAAGGTCCCCAAACACGATGACGATGTACTTTATTTTCATGCCTATTGGCACAGAGATTTAGAAACTGAGCTGGGAGTAGATTTTGAAATCCTTCCAAAAGTAGAAGGTAGCGGTCGCTATTTGGGAACCCATGTAGGTATCATAGAAAAAGAAATATACAAGGGCTCGTGGTTTGGTGAAGGTGAAGTAAAAGTATACCTAGATGGCGATACTGAGTTCCCAACGCTGGTAGGTACGGGAACGGAAGACTATATTGGTTCAGGATGGGGACAAGGCAGGTTTGATAATCGCATTCAAGGCGCATTGGTTACCGATATTGAAGCAGGACTATACTCTTTTTACCGGTACCACACCTTAGACCCTGTCTACTTTCACAAAGATTGTAAAATCACCATACAGCAACTTGCTAATATTTCTGGAGCAGGTGGTTTTTTGATACCAGATTTGAGAAAACTTCAAGAAGGTGTAGATTTTAAACTGGCTTGGACCTATGTTCCTGATGATGGTATGGATGCAAGCAAACGTCATTTAGATTCGGATAATCCTCCAAGTGTGCATGATGATTACCCTTTCAACTATTCCACTACATGGTATCGTAAGGATGATGTATCCGCAACCGCCTATTTCTATTTAGATAAGCCTAGTAGCAACCTACCTACAATTCAATCACAGGAAATCAGGAATGCTAACATGGAGCGCACCTATAACTATAAAGTCAAGTAATGGGTATGAAGCCGTCTCAAAAATATTTCGTCATTGCGAACATAGTGAAGCAATCTTTGAATTTTTCTGGAATACATCAAAGAATAGAGATTGCTGTAAAAAAGGATAAAAAATGGAATTGATTCATAATACTAATGAATACAAGAAGTGGATTGAAGAGTTAAAGTCAGAGGTTCAAAAATCTCAAATTAAAGCAGCTATCTCTGTAAATCATGCTCTTTTGGATTTGTATTGGAGAATTGGTAAGTCAATTTCAGAAAAAATAAATTTAGGTAAGTGGGGGACATCTATTGTTGAAAAAGCCTCAAAAGACTTGAGGAATCATTTTCCCAATCAGCAAGGATTTTCTCGTTCGAACCTATTTTCGATGAGAAAGTGGTACGAGTTTTATGTTACATCAGGGCTTGATGTTGAAAAAGTCCAACAGCTTGTTGGACAAATTCCATGGGGGCATAATATCTTGATTGTTACTAAAGCGAATACTATTGAAGAAGCGATGTTTTATATCAACAAAACCGTTGAGAATAATTGGTCTCGAGCGGTTTTGGCACATCAAATAGATTTAGACTTTTATAATCGCTCTGGAAAAGCAATTACCAATTTTTCCGATACACTACCCGCTCCACAGTCAGAATTAGCATTAGAGACATTAAAAGACCCATACAAATTTGATTTTCTAACCTTAAATGAAAAGGCATTAGAAAAAGATATTGAAGAGCAATTAGTAAAACACATTACATCATTTTTGCTTGAACTTGGTGGTGGATTTTCATTTGTTGGTAGGCAAGTACCGTTGAAAATTGACGGAGAGGAATTTTATATCGATTTACTTTTCTATCACATTAAGTTGAAATGTTATGTGGTTGTTGAGTTGAAGTCTGTAAAATTTAGGGCAGAATACGCTGGAAAAATGAACCTCTATCTTTCGGCAGTTGATGATTTAATGAAAAGCGAAGGTGAAAACCCTACTATTGGATTACTTCTGTGTAAAAGTAAATCAGAAGTAATCGCCGAATATGCACTTCGAGGAACAACACAACCGATTGGAGTTGCAGAATATGAAATTGTTAAATCCATACCAGCAGATTTACATCCCGAACTACCAACCATAGAAGAAATAGAGAAAGAATTAGCTGGTGTAGTATATAATAAGAACAAACAGAAATAACGCGTCATGAACATAAAAATATTTTTAGCCGCAAGCCTTTTATTATTGATGGTAGTGTCTTGCAAGGAGAAACAAACACAAGAAGCTTCAAAAGAAACACTAGCCAAGGTATCCACTTGGGAAGACCTCCAAAACATGCCCATTCCCACATGGTATGAAGATGCCAAATTCGGGATTTTTATCCATTGGGGCCCTTATGCTGTACCCGGTTGGAGCGATGGCAGGGAGTATTCCGAATGGTACGCCACTATGATGTATCGCAAGCCAGCCTTTATCGAATACCATACCAAAAACTACGGAAAGCCCGGTGAGTTTGGGTATAAAGATTTTATCCCGATGTTCAAAGCCGAAAAGTTTAATGCCAATGCCTGGGCGGATGTTTTTGAAGCCTCTGGAGCTAAATTCATCATTCCTACAGCCGAACACCACGATGGTTTTGCCATGTGGAATACCGACCTAACCCCTTGGAATTCGGTAGACATGGGACCCAAGTTCGACTTCATCGATAAATTGGGAAAAGCAGTGAGAGACAAAGGATTAAAATACGGTATTTCTTACCACCGTGAACGTCATTGGGGTTATTATACCAGCAGTTTGAACACCTACAAAGAAAACCCTGAGCCTGTAGAAGGAGTGGCTAAAGAAGTAGCCGAGAACCCATTAGCAGAGCAACTCTATGGTCCTTTTGGACTGACCGAGGCGTTTATGAAAGATTACAAAGCACGTTTTGTGGAGCTCTGCACCAAGTACCAACCAGACTTTATGTGGATAGATGACGCGCCTTCCAATAGTTTGTTTCCTAAAGCACCTGCGGTAGATAAATTTATGAATACCTATCACCGTGAGATGATAGCCGACTATGTAAATATGTCCCGTGAGTGGGGTAAGGACGTGTATTGGAACAACAAACGCTGGACACGTTCCAATTACCCACAAGGAGCGGGTGTAGACGAAAAAGACTATTTGCGAATGGACAGCATCCCCGATGTAAAGTGGCAGAGTAGTGGTGGTATGGCACATTCGTATGGGTACGACCGTACCGAAGATATTGCCGAAAAATACAAGCCCGTAGGCGTACTGGTGCGCACACTTATAGATGTAGTGAGCAAAAACGGAAACTTCCTACTCGATATTGGCCCCAAGCCTGATGGCACCCTGACTGACCTTCAAATAAGCAGGTTGAAAGGCATAGGCGACTGGCTAAAACGCAACGGAGAAGCCATTTATGGCACCCGTACATGGAATACCTTTGGCTATGACAACATCCGTTTTACCCAAAAAGAAAACACGCTGTACATCATTAGCTTGGAAAGACCTGAAAGCGAACTTGTAGTAAAGCATACTAAAGACTTGAACGATATTAAATCCGTCACTTTGTTGGATGGAAACGAAGCTGTCGAATGGCAACAAACCTCGAAAGGTATCAAGTTATCCGTTCCGGAGTTGGAAGAAGACCATGCTTACGTGTTTAAAATGGAAATGAATTGAAATCAAAAATTTGAATAAATCAAAAATGAAACACTTAACAATAATCAAAATACTTTTCATAAGTATAGTGGTCATGGCTTGTGCCCAAAAACCACAACCAGCTGAAATAGCATTAATACCACAACCCAATGAGATAACCACTCAAGAAGGAAGTACACCAATCGGTTTGAACCTTGCCGTTAAAAGCCCGAAAAATCTTTTGCCGACTCTTAAAACAGCATTGTCTCAATTCACCATTTCAGAAAGCGGAAGCCCTACAATTGAAGTAATCGAGGATTCGAGCCTTCCAGAAGAACATTACACCCTGAATACTACACAGTCGCCAATAACTATTAGTACCTCAAGCCCTTCAGGATTGTTTTACGCTTGCCAAACCCTCTTACAACTATTGCCCTCTGAAATTTTGGGTGACAACATTACCGCTCAGGAATTTGCCCTGCCTAAAGTCGCTATCAAAGATGGCCCCCATTTTAAATGGAGAGGTCTTATGCTCGATGCATCGCGCCACTTCCAAACCATACCCGAGGTAAAACGCTTTATCGATAATATGGCGCATCATAAACTCAATGTTTTTCACTGGCACCTTACAGACGGCCATGGCTGGAGGTTCGAATCAAAAAAATACCCCAAACTTACCGAAGTAGGCGCATGGCGTATGCAGCCCGGGTACCCTGAAAAAGGAAAAACCGAACGATACGGAGGGTTTTACACCCAGGAAGAAATGAAAGATGTGGTAGCCTATGCCCAGGCAAGAGGCGTTACTATTGTACCCGAGATAGATATGCCCGGTCATAGCTTTGCGGCTATAGCTGCTTACCCAGAGCTTGGTTGTCTGGGAACACCTCAGCCCGTAGCACACATGTACGAATACCCGCTTAAAGCACAACGGTTCCCCCATATTCCCAATGCTACAGATGTATTATGTGTGGCTAATGAAGAGACCATTACCTTTTGTAAGGACATCTTAGATGAAGTTATGGAAATATTCCCTTCCGAATACATCCACATAGGAGGAGATGAAGTTGAAAAAAGTTCCTGGAGAAACTCCGCTTACTCCCAAGAATTCATTAAAGCCAATAAGCTTGAAGGTGAAGACGGGCTCCAAAGCTGGTTTATCCAACAAATGGATAACTACCTTACCAGCAAAAACAGGATACTCGTAGGTTGGGACGAAATACTACAAGGTGGACTTGCCCAAAACGCTACCGTAATGTCTTGGCAAGGTGAAGAAGGAGGTATAAGGGCAGCCACCATGCAGCACGATGTAGTCATGTCCCCTCAAACCTATATCTACTTAGACCATGGGCAAACCAATTCTACATTAGAACCACCACACTGGCCGGGGCACAATCCCCTCAAAAAAGTATACAACTACAGTCCCGTGCCAAAATCACTTACTCCAGAGCAAGCCAAACATATTTTAGGAATACAAGGTAATGTTTGGACCATTTTCGTACACCAAGAATGGTTACTCGATATCTGTACATGGCCAAGAGCAGGTGCCATAGCAGAAACAGGATGGACTGCTCCGGAAAACAAAAATTGGAACGATTTCTTTAGTAGACTTTCCACGTCCCATCGTAAAAGAATGGATAATATGGGCATCAACTATTGGTGGGAAGAGCCACATAAAATAGGCAATTGGAACAATAACCAAGTACAGGAAAAAGATACCCCGCAAACTGGTGAATACGATATCACCGCAACCTTGAACAAATTACCACAAGCAACACATATACTTGAGTTTGCAAAGGCAGACAACAGCAGCCCAATTTTTGTGAAAACTATCCGACTAGTAGAAAAAGGCAAGGACGGTGGAGCAAAAGAAGTACTCAATATTCCTGTCGAAAAACCCCAAAGCGAGTTCAGTATAGATTTTCCTGAAGTAAAGCCAAATCACCAGTATTCATTGGAAGTGAGTTACATATCGAAGGAAGCCACTAGTGGAACGATTTACATCCATGAAGTACAAACCAAAGACCTAAGAAAATTGCCCCATGAATAGTGTCTTTCTCAATTAAGCCATTGAAACGACAATAATAAAACCTAAACAGATGAAACGAAGAACATTTTTAGACTATAGCCTGAAAGGAAGTGCTGCTATGGCACTCTCAGGCGGACTTTTATCCTGTCAATCAAAACAACAAGCACCCACTGCTTTTATCGACAGGTTGTTGCCTGCACCAAAAAACGGTGGATTTCGTGACGATAATTACTGGATATGGGGTTCTTCCGTCATCAAGGGTGAAGACGGCAAATACCACATGTTTGCATCACGCTGGAGCAAAGATGTGGGCTTTGGCAACTGGGTCAGCAACTCCGAAGTGGTTCGAGCTGTATCCGATACACCTGCAGGACCTTACACGTTTCAGGAGGTGGTCTTACCTCCGCGAGGGCCTGAGTTTTTTGATGGTATGTGTACCCATAATCCACGCATTATAAAATACAAGGATAAATATCTGTTGTACCATTTCGGGAACACCTACGATTTCCCAATGCCAACAAAAGAAAATCCGAACATGACCGAAGAGCAATGGGCACATGCTTGGATGAACAAACGGGTAGGGCTTGCCATTAGCGATTCCGTATTTGGCCCCTGGGAGCGCGCCGAAAGACCCGTAATAGACCCACGCCCAGGACATTGGGATGCCTCCATCACCTCCAATCCCGCTCCAGCCGTTGACCCCAAAACAGGGAAGATTTTATTAATGTACAAATCCTCCACAGATGGATTGATACCTCCATTGCTATTAGGCGTTACCACGGCAGATAGTCCCAGAGGGGAATACAAACGCCTAAGCGAAGAGCCTGTGTTCCGTTTTGAAACAGAAGACAACAACCGCATTGATGTAGAAGACCCCTATATTTGGTGGGCAGGCGACCATTATGAAGCCATCATCAAAGACCGTTCCGGTGAAATCTGTGGCGAAGAAGGAGGCGGTATTCACGTATGGTCACCAAATGGCGTAGATTGGAATCTGTTCGAAAATGTAAAAGCTTACACCCGAAATATCCTTTGGGAAGACGGAACACGTACCCGTCAAAACCATTTTGAACGTCCGTTTCTATTAATAGAAGACGGACAGCCTACGCATCTTTTTGCTGCTGTAGGTGAAGGCCCTAAAGCATGGGATTTTGAGAATACCTGGAATATGGTAATTCCTTTGAAGACAACTTAGAAGGAGAAAACCTGAAAGGTTTTTAAACCCAAAATAACTGGCAGCAGATAATCAGTTCTAGTTTTAAATCCATAAACCCATCGAATTCGATGGGTTTAGAAGAGAGAGTTGAATATCTCTACTTTTAATTATGGCGAATTTGCCATAATTAAAAGTTAGGTAGGTTCTTAAGAGACTAAAAAATGAATAAAAAACAGCGCATAAAAAAAGTACTAGGCTTCCTGTTTATATTAACAGGCTTCCAAAGTGTGCTTTTTGCCCAATCGGGAATTATTACTTCACAATTAGGGTACGATACAGACGCTCCCAAACAGGCTTTTCTAAGAGGAGATAAGGCTAGTACATTTGCCGATAAAGCTGTTTTTCAGGTGACTGATTTGAATAATAACCCTATTCATAAGGCCAAACTAAAAAAACAAGGTGAGAAATGGAAAGCCCACTGGTGGGTAGCCGATTTTTCAGCCATAAAGAAATCAGGGCGTTACCTGCTGAAAGTTGATGGGAGCGGCAAACAGTGGGTAAGCGATACCATTGAAGTAGCAGACAATCCACTGTGGCAAAAATGTTACCCCGTGATGGCGTTTGACTTTTTTGACACACGAACAGAAAAGACAAGAACAGGCAAGGGGTGGCGAGATTCAGGAAGCGACCTGCAAGAATTTAGCAGTCACGTAGTGGCCATAGACGGTCTGTGTGATGTGTTGGAAATAGCGGATATCTCGAAAGCTGACAAAAGCAAAATTCTAAAGCATATCGTACATGGTACAGATTTCTTAACCTACCTACAGGATAAAGCGGATTCGTTACAATTGGGCTATGGAACTGTAATTCACGAAGACCGTCAAACCGATGTAGTTACCGGCAATGTAGCCAAAGCAGCCATGATATTCGCTCGAGTATCCCGTTTGATTAAGCCACAGACTTCCTCAAAAAGCGAAGATTATCTAGAACGTGCAAAGCGTGCTTTTCAATGGATTGAAAAAAACGGCCCTGTCATCAATGAAGAAGAACAGCTTTTCTTTGCACCCGTGCATGGTGCCCCCAAAGGTAGCTTACCCCCACAACAGCAGTGGATGACCCGTGATTTGCTGATGATGGTTCGCGCTTCTGTAGAACTCTTTAAAGCAGAAGAGGAGGATTATAAAGATAAAGCAATACACTATGCCCAAAAAGTGATGGCACGTCAAGTACCCAAATCTAAAAAAGAAGGCAGCTACTACGGACATTTTTATACTTACGGTACCTACGAACAGTGGAACGGGTATCCTTTTACAGAGAAAGCCAACATCCACTGTGGTGCATGGAGTCACCAAGGGCGCATTTACAACAAAGGCGGACACTATCCACATTACCTGCTGCCCTTTATCGATATGATGCGTCTGTGGCCAAAACACAAAGACACCAAACATTGGCAAAAAACCCTTAAAAACTTTGCCTATGGCTATCTGTTGCCAACCACGAGCCAATCACCTTTTTACATTCTACCATCAGGGTATTACAAAGATGAAGGGTTGATTTTTTTTGGCAGTTGGTACCACGGACACAACAATATGTACGCCTATACCGCCAGTATGGCATTAGAGTACGAAAAACTCTTTAAAGATACCCGATTTCGAAAAATAGCCTATGGGAATCTGCAATGGATAGCCGGCTTGAACTATGGCATTAAAGAACAGGAAACCGTAGTAGGCATCAGCATGATATCGGGTATAGGTGCCCGCTTTCGTGGAAGTTGGACAAATATTCCCGGCTCTATTTGTAATGGGTTTTCATCCAGCCCCCAGTTTAAAATTGAACTCGTATCAGCAGCAACCGATTACCCTAAAAGCTTTGATACCGAAGACTATATTGCCCATACGTTGCCCTATTTAGCAGCGTTGGCAAGATGGGAACATTTACAACATTCAAATATAGAAGAGAGATGAAAAGTGAAATCATCATATATCAAACAGAAGATGGGCAAACGAAAATTCAAACCCGTTTAGAAGATGAAACCGTTTGGCTGACCATTGAACAAAGGGCAGAATTGTTTCAAAAAGCAAAATCTACCATTAATGAGCATATTCTTAATGTTTATAAAGAAGGAGAACTTGAAAAGGAAGCCTCTTTGAGAAAAATCGGAATTTCCGATTTTTCTACCAAACCTACCAACTACATCAACTGGGAGAAAGCGCATGGCTATGAAGGCATCCATAAAAAGATTCCACACCAAAACGGTACAACCATTGCCTCAAATCGTTTAGAGCGTCCCTTTATTTATCAGGAAAATGGTACTCCAAAAGTATTGAGCATGGGTGCCTATTATGGCGATAGTTCTAATATCCATTTTATACCGCTTGAGAAAAATGAAAAATAAATTAATAATGATTTATAAAAATGAGAAAAGCGTTATTTGTAACAACTGTTTTTTTATCAATGACTTATTGTGCTCAAGCGCAAAATAAGGTCATTAACGATATCAAAGAAACCTATTCCCAAATTACATTTCAATATGATGAACTAAAGGGTATAGGGCATGAAAAAGGTTGCACGCGCAGAGACCCTAGCGATGTAATCAAGGTAGGAGATGCCTATTATGTGTATTATACCAAAGTCTATGGGCGCTCCCCTGGGTATTGGGGCACCCTGTGGTATGCAACCTCCAAAGACAAAGGATACACATGGAAAGAGCAAGGCGAAGTATTGGGATTGGGCAAAAAAGGAACGTTTGATTCCCAAGCCACCTTTACCCCCAATATCCTCTATGCCGAAGGGAAATATTACCTCTACTACACAGGGGTAAAACCCACACCGGGCAACCCCGATGGCGCCTTTGAAAACAATTCCAGTAATGACATTACCGCAATCGGTTTGGCAGTAGCGGATTCGCCCAATGGTCCATTTACAAGATATAGCCACGAACCTGTACTGAAGGTAAGTATAGAGCCTGAAAAATTCGATAGCTACCGAATAGACGATGCCGTATTATTATATAGAAATAGACTTTATTGGTTATATTACAAAGGTCGTAGTAGGGCCCACGGGGGTAGTGGACCGGTACATACACAAATGGGTGTAGCCTTTTCCAAGAAACCTGAAGGCCCTTTTACCAAAATGGACAAACCTCTGTTACCCGAAAGCCATGAAGTGATGCTTTGGCAGGAAAAAACGGGACTCATGGCATTGGCATCCATCAGCCATACCTTTGAATACGCGCCCGATGGAATCGATTTTCTTTCCAATAAACTCTCCGTAAAAGTCAAGAACAGACCCAATGCTCCCGGAGTATTCCGTAAAGATTTGACCGATCTTTCCGTTACGGGAGAAGGCCTGGATTGGGGTGTTTCCATGGTGCATAATAAAGATGAATCGTATCTTATACGATATGAAATAAAAAAATAACGTATTACATGGACATTAATTTCTATATAAATACTGGCTTTACTCACCCTCCTTGTCATAGTTTCCAGTTGTAAAAAGTTCACTTAAATACGAGAACAAGATTCATTAGAAGCTCGACACTACAAAAATAGAGCTGCCTTGGTATGCACAGGTAATGCAGTAAACCATTTGTTTTTTGAATTGACAACATTTAAACACTTCATTTCCAATATTCCATATAATTTTGACGCATTGAATATTTTGATATGGAGGGGAAAAATATGTCCGTACTGTGCACAAAACAATGGTTGTAAATATTTTATTTTTGAGTTCATTAAACAATATCTCCAAAAATCAATAACGCGTGTTAACTTAATATTCCTAATCTGAGCCTGAGAAGTGAAGTATTGATTATAGGGATATACAAGGATTTGCTCCTACAATGCCTATTAATTCGCTTATGGAGCAGAAAATTATTTAGGTCCGAGTTTTGGCTGTTTTTACTATATTTTAATAAAATCCTTTTACATTCATATCCAGGACGGCCTTCCTGACTATTTCAGCTTTTTCTTCACTTACTCCAGTCAATATGATTGAATTGTGCTTAACGCAATCTATCATCATTGTTTCCAGATATCTTAGGGTCAAATACTTGTTGTCTTTTAACTTATTGAGAAGTACAAAGTATCGATCTGAAGTAAAATTCTTATTCAACATTATTCATAACAACCCTTATAATGTCCTAAACTATGGTGGACAGCCTGTTCTTTGAACTTTGGCGTGTTGTACATGTAGCGTTTTACAGCTTACTTTCAATTATGCAATCTACCCAATTATCCTTTAACAGCAAATTTGTTTATAAGACTTTTCGGGAGCAAAACTGGTTTGGTGGTAATGTCAAAAACGTCACTTAGTTGAACGCAAACTACTCTGCGGCTTTTTCTCGGACATGAAACCACCATAAAGTATTTGTTTACGCCTTTCCGCATACCTTTTGCCCCGCTGTACAACCTATAATGGATAGAATCCCATAGGAAGTATCTGTAAACCAAGAGGTTTTGGTTAGTTTGGGTTTGTGCTGCTACATTATAAAGCCTCGCTGGGCAATAGAACCCAGAATCATCTGTTCAAAGATTCTGGTTTTTATCTGTTTACGGTTTATTACATTTTACATCTGTGTCGACACATTTTGGGTAACACTATATACTCGTTCCTTAAGGTCTTTTAGGCGCAATTCTTTTGACGGTAATGTGGGCAAATTGCTTGAGGGCTTATCGAGATAGAAATAAGCGGTGGCCGATACGTCATCCCTTCTGTAAAAATTGATGCCGGTTTCACTGCCCACTTCATCCAATGTGGGCGGATTTTCCATAGAAAGTAAGCTATTGAAGATAGGCGCTGTACTGATTTCTGGAAACCTATCAAATATAAAGTGGGATACGGGTTGAAGCTCTATGCCGTTTTTCAGCATTTCCTCTATTTTGGGTTTTTGGGCATTGCCTATTTGCTGTAGGGTGACTTTACATTTTTTATGGAAATACACTGGGTCTGGGATATGGTAACGGTAAAAGGCGTAAAGGTAGTTTTGTTTGTTGGAAATTAAAGATCCTTGATATTGCTCTCCGTATATGGCCTGCCCCCAGCCGGAGCCTATGTAATCTTCGGTGCCCGTACCTGCCAGTGTGGGATAATCGCTATCGCCATCCAGATAGATTTTTACTTCACCTTCGCCAAACCAGGTGCCTTTGTAATCGGGGTTTCCAATAACACCAATATTGGTGCCAAGGTAACGCCCTCTGCCGCTCACTTTAGGGAGTATTTCAAAGTCCTTGCCCAATTGGGTTTTTAAATCCCTGCTCCAATAGGCATGGAAATAGAGGACGTCATCGGGGTGTTTCGATACTTTTACAAAATCCACATCGTAGTAGAGCATGGTATGAAATTCAGACCCATTGGTAATCTCTATTCTGGCTGCCATTCGGTAAGGCATGGGAACATAACTGTTGAACGACCTGCCTTCGGGCTGTGAGAAAAGTGCGCTTTGAAAGGCTGCCGTTTCTCCTAGGCCCACACCAAAAAAATCGGTAAGGGGTGCTGACACTGCTGGTTTTTTTGCATCGTCCCAAAACATTTCTATGGTCATTTCCCTACGGGCTTCCTTGGTCAAAATCATCGTGCCAGTGAGCCATATACGGGTAATAAGCCCTGTACCTTTCTGATCAAAAATGACTTTCTTTTCTCCGGGTGCCAGTACAAAAAAGGCCTTGCCTTTGGCTCCTTTATTGAACTGTGCACCTTTGCCCCGTTCGGCATGAATGTTTTCGGGGCTGCTCCAACGGGTCTCTACACCTTCGGGTGCTGCTCTGTACAATGTATTAATGTGTTCAGTAGTAAATACTTCAATCTTTTCCTGCTGACACCCTGTTATTAGCAGGATACTGACAATAGCTACTGTTATTGGTATATTTTTCATAATCAATTTGTATTGTATAATGTTGTTAAAACATATAGGATATGTGTGTAAATCACTCAATATCAAAAAGTTGTAAAAGCAACCCTTTTAATTTATTTGCATAACCCTGAATCAAAATACGATAAAATATGGAGATTTTGGACAAGTTAGGTGTGAAATCAAGTTTTTTGCCTCCGCTATAATTGTTTTAGAAATATCCAGCCCTTCTCAATGAATATTGATTTCATAATTGATAATATCGTTGGCGAACAGTCCATTTTGTGTCGCATAATTTAAAATGTACAATCCAATATTTTAAAATGTAGATGATTTGAATTACTCTAAATAAACAAGAATCTGATCTATAGAATATTACGATACTTTATGAACTAAAAAATTCCTCTAAAAGTTAAATTTCTAATAGTAATGCTGTCAAACAAAAATGCGAAACACTCTATTTTTAAGCCATGTTTCCATACTCGACACGATTTAAGGCTTTCTTAACTTCTTTTATCTCTGTACTATCAAACATACTTGCTTAAGGGATGTAAGAAGCCGTAGTAATGTGGAATCCGAAATAGTTCGAATCCATTCTACTAATTCTTTTTTGGTACTTTTCGATTCCGCCAGATTCATTTCTTTTTAAGCAAAGTTATGAATGTTTATATAATTTAATTTTAGCATCAATAATCATTTAGGTTTTGTAAGAGAAGAATTGATGATACAATAAAGTAAGCCCCCTATTCCAACTTCAGCTGGAATTTATTGGATAAAGAAAACGGTACTGTTATGATAATAAATCAAGAAACACTTTTGATATGAAACGATTCATTGATAATAATTTCAATATCTTCCTATAGTTCGAATTCTGTTCTCTTAAGTCACTAAAGGAGATTTTTCGCAGATTGAGTGAAAATCCCCTTTTTCCATACCCCTATCTCATTGAAAACAAGCAGGTTGTTTTAAAAATTTCATTGACCCAAAAAGTTCGAACCCGTTTGTTTTGGAAAGTATGGCTTAAGATTGCTTATCCCCATCACCCATCCACCAAAGTTGTTTCCAATTTTTGGGGCCATCATTTTGTTGGGACTCCCCTGGTGTGCTCCGGCCCTCTTTCACATATTTGGTCAATAATCCTTTCAGTTCCTTGACTTTGTCGGGATATCGTTCCATTAAATTTTCCGTTTCTGTCGGATCCATTTTTAAATTATACAATTGGATAGAGGGCAAAGTGTCCAAGGCTTTTTTATTGCCCGGTATAGGAAAGCTCCAACCTCCGGAACCTGGGCACATTGCCAGTTTCCAGTCTCCCTTTCTTATAGCGAAACTCCCATTGATGGAATGGTGTACCGAAGCTTCTCTAAGGGGCACATCCAAGGTCTCCCCGGTAAGAACGGGCATAATATTGTAGCTGTCCTCTCCCTCATTGGCTTGCAATCGGTAGCCTGTTATGGCTGCCGCTGTCGCCATAAAATCATTTAGGTTGATTATTTCATTGCTCACCCTTCCAGATTTGATTTTTGCAGGCCATTTGGCAATAAACGGCACCCTGTGGCCTCCTTCAAAAATGTCTGCCTTGTGCCCCCGGTAAATTCCACTCGGGTCGTGTCCCTTTTCAATCAGCACATTGAAGTTTGCCTCTGGGGAACAGCCATTATCGCTCGTAAATACAATCAGCGTATTGTCCTCAATGCCTGCTTCCTTCACGGTCTGGAGAAGTTTTCCCATGTAATGGTCAATCATCATCATAAAATCACCATAGGGGTTCAGTCCGCTCTTTCCCCGCCATTCCTCCAATGGAAGTATAGGTGTATGGGGGGACGGCAATGGCAAATAAAGAAAGAAAGGCTTGCCACCATTGGCCCGTTCCTTTATATAATCCATCCCCCTGTTGAAAAAATTGGGCGTTACCTGCTCGTGCACAAAATCAGGAGCGGTAGGTCCCTTTCTCCACCAGGTATATTTCTCGGTGTTTTGAGTGGTGATGGTTGGAAGGGCTGTAGGTTTTCCATTTTCAACATACACATATGGGGCCATGTCCAGCGACCCGCTATGGCCATAAGCGTAATCGAAGCCCAAATCGTTAGGGGAGTTTTTAACAGGTTTTGAGAAATCCACATTATCAAAATCCTTTTCATCCCAGCCTTCCCCTTGGTCAATGCCCTCTTCTTTTTCGGCCCAGTCCCAACCTAAGTGCCATTTTCCAATAAAAGCGGTATGGTAGCCTTGTTTTTTTAACATTGAGGCCACGGTGGTCCGTGATGCAGGAATCAAAGCACTAGATCTTCCGGTAAGCACACCTTGCTTAAGTGTGGAACGCCAATTGTAGCGCCCGGTCATTATTCCATAACGCGTAGGTGTACAAACGGCCGAGCTGGTATGGGCATCTGTGAATCGCATTCCTTCCATGGCCAACTTGTCTAAATTTGGCGTTTTGATTTTCCCTTCTGGATTGTAAACACCAATATCCCCATAGCCCAGATCATCTGCCAGCACATAAATTATATTGGGAGGTGATTCGGAAATCTGCTTGTCTTCCTGCGTACATCCAATAAGAGTATATACAAAAACAGAAAAGAGAAGTTTTAGCTTAATACGATTGTTTTTTACAGTACCTCGAACGGGGAATTGATTTTTTTTCATCAAAAACACTTGTTATGCTTATTTTTTTGGATTTATCAAAAACCTCCGGAAGCCCGGAGGTTTTGCTCAAACTAATCAGGCAAGGATGCCTGCAACAAACTAACTCAAATAAAAAGTATTTTATTCATTGCAACCTAAAAATGGGTCACTAATAAAACTTTGTTATGGTTATGGATAATAGTTCTATATATAAACTGTTTTCCTTTCTTCAATTAATTATATCCTGGATTCTGATCTCCCAAATTTGCATTATTTGCAAACTCAATAGCTGGTACCGGATATAAAAAGTATGATTTTCCCGTAATAGGATGAACAGGAGCCCTATTGGAAGGGAAAGTAAGCCCAAAAAGTTCCAATTGGTTTCCTACTACGTCACCCAAAATTCCCCATCTGTTCAAATCAAAAAAGCGTTTGAACTCAAAAGCAAATTCAATACGTCTTTCTTGTGCTACAGCAGCTCTAAATGAGGTTTGGTTTGGTAAATCAGTAGCTGTTAGGGCCGATAATCCTGCATGTATACGAACCTCATTGAGATAATCAAAGGCATCACCACCTGCTACGTAACCTTGTTCATTCAATGCTTCAGCAGAAACCAATAGGGCATCCGCATAACGGTATAATGGAAAGTTCCAAGGGCTTCCTTGCTGACTGAGTGTTGCCGCTTCATTATAGTATTTTGTCACATAAAACAAAGAACCGTCGGGAGCTCCAGAGACTATAAAATTACCCAATATCGTTCCGTTAAAAGTATTACCGAGTGTTACATCCCTCCGGTTGTCACCAGCTTCAAAAGCTTGTAAAAAACCTCCGCCAGCAGAGACGCCCGCAATAGAATTTCCCGAACCATCTATGAAGTTATCATCTGTAGGCAACATAAGGGCATTACCCGAAAGTTCCAAAGGTCGAAATGCATTTCCGGACCCCAGATAAGAAGAGGCTGGGGTTCCGGGACCACCATATTGTATTTCAAAAAAGGTTCCACTACTGTTTTCGTTAGTGCCATTAAAATTATCGGCAAAGTTTAACAGTGTACCAGTGCCTATTAAACCAGTGGCAAGTGAAGCGGCGTCCGCCCATTCTTCTTGTTCCAAGTGTACATAGGCTTTAAGGATTTGGGCCGCATATCGTGTAGCCTTTCCGACTTCCAGACCATTTCCACCAGAATATGATGTAGGGAGAAGATTAATGGCGTCGTTCAAATCAGCTTCAATCTGGTTATATACTTCCTGTACTGAAGTTCTTGGCACGGCGGCTTCTGAAGGTACCCTAATCTGATTGAGAATCAAGGGAACGGCACCATAAAAGCGTACCAGGTTAAAATAGGCGAGTGCACGCATGAACTTGGCCTGTCCTTCTGAGGCACTTTCAAGTTCAGGATTTTCCCAAGGAACATTGGGAAGTCCTTCTATTACACTATTGGTCCTTCCTATCAAAATATAGGAGTTTCTCCAAAACGTTTGGGCCTGCCCATTAATGTCCTCAACAATAAAATAATCGGTTGCCTCTTCGTTTGCTCTCCAAGTCCAGGCATCATCGCTGGCCATTATACTCATTCGACCCATAGCATTGTTATAAATACCCGTTAGTGCACTATACATGCCATTAACCGCAGTTATGGCATTGTCTTCATCGGTGAACAAATCAGATAATGGAATCTGCCCTTGCGGTTCCGGTTCCAAAACATCATCACAAGAACTAGCGATAAAGACCATTAAAGTGATCAAAACCATGTTTTGTATATTTTTCATATATATATGTTTTTTAGAATTCATAAATAATCTTAGAAACTTACATCCAAGCCCATAGTTACTGTTTTCACAAATGGATATGGCGTGTGATCTACTCCCAAACTTAAAAAGTTGCCTGCGCTGGATGCCTCTGGATCAAGACCAGTGTAATTCGTTATCGTAAATAGATTGATTCCTGTCAGAGAAAGTTTGGCAGATTGAAAACCAATTTTTTGGATAATGTCAGTTAGCAAATTATACGTAAGACCAATGCTCTTTATCCGTAAAAAATCAGCATCTTCCAAAAATCTGGTAGAGGTTCTTGTAGACAAAAAAGTGGTAGGCCCTCCTTGGGAAGCTCTCGGTATTGTATTGGAAGGATTAGTAGGTGTCCAACGATTTCTTACTTCGCCTAAGTTCTGTATAAAAGGTACCGATCTGGCCGAAAAGTTACGGGCACTGTTAAATAATTGATACCCCGTAGCATAGTTCATAAAAACAGAGAGGGACAAATTTTTATAGGTAAATGTATTATTTAACCCTCCAAAAAATTTGGGGTGTGGATTGGTACCCGTATAAGTTCTATCTCCTGTGTCAAAAATACCATTCCCGTTAATATCTCTATATTTTGCTGCTCCTGGCACGGTACCCGGTCTCCAAGCTTCAGCTTCAGCCTCCTCGCCCAATTGCCATATACCATCAAAAATATACATATGGAAAGCACCAATAGGTCTTCCTGCTTCCGTACGATTGATAGGTTCGTTGGGCAATGGAATCCTATCCCCTTCCAATATCAAAGGCTCCCCTATACCATTTTCACCAATATCCAATACTTTATTTTCATTATAGGTGATATTGAAGTCAGTGGCCCATGAGAAGTTCTCTGATCGAACATTTATGGAATTAAATGAAAATTCAACCCCCTTGTTCTGCACGGAACCTAGGTTTATCAATGGTCGCTGACCCACACCAGCAGTCAAAGGAATGGCTGGCCGTAACAGCAAATCTTCTGATTTTTTATCGTAGTAATCTACCTCAATATTTAAACGGCCACCTAAGAAACTGGCGTCCATTCCAATATCCAGTTGCTTGGCAGATTCCCATTGCAATGCTTGGTTACCAATATTAACAGGTGAGTTCCCAACTACTTGGGCATCTCCAAAAACAGTATTGGTTGCCCCAGCTCTGGTAATGAATTCAAAATCGTTAATATTTTGATTACCTGTAAGACCATAACTTGCCCTAAACTTTAGATCGTTGATAAAGTTTATGTCATTCATGAAATTTTCCTTGGAAATTCTCCATGCAACAGAACCTGAAGGAAAAACACCATATCGGTTTTCTGGTCCAAAACGTGAAGAACCGTCTCTACGAACCGTGCCGGTCAATAAGTATTTACCATCATAATCGTAGTTTAAACGGGCAAAAGTGGAGTTTAGACCAGAAATAACAGCAAAACTGCCAGCATTATAATCCGTTTGATTTGCTATTTGATCCAAAGAGTTGTTAATGGTTCCTGTACCTGTTACGGAGACGTCATCTCTGTCAAATTCTTGTACCGAAGCCCCTATCAATACTTTAGTATTGTGCTTGCCAAAGCTTTTGGTGTATTCCAAAAAAGCTTCTGCCAACCAGTTGATCCTTTGGATACGGGCTTCGGTTACAGAGCCTAAAGCCCTTCTATTTCTGACACTTATATCATGAACTGGAAAGAAGTCACGATTGTTGTTGATTAGAATATCGCCACCCAGATTGCCAGAAAGCTTAAGCCCGTTCAATATTTCGTAGTCTATTCGCGTATTGCCTATAATACGGGTAAGGTTACGCTCTCTAACCGGGAGTAATATTCCTACCAAGGGGTTGAAGTTATCACCAAAAAAAGGATTGCTCGTTCTGGACTCACCTGCTAAGTTTCCATCTTCATCAAAGGCCGGGGTGTACGAGTGGTTAGTTGTTAGACTACGGTATGCTCCACCAAAATATGAATCGTTATTGACAACGTTCTGTCTTTGATGAAATGCTGAAATGCTGGTAGCTATCTTCAGGCGTTCGGTAATCTTGGAGTCGATATTGGCGCGTAAGTTCCAAGATTTAAGATCTGTATTCAGTAGGGTACCTTCCCTATCCAACATAGTTGCCGAAAATGCATAGGTGTTTTTTTCCGATCCACCGCTAACACCTACGTTATATTCTTTGCGAATACCTGATCTGGTAGCCAGATCTTGCCAATCATTATCAATTTGAAATATTGGATCGTTAGGGTCCAAAAAAGCTGAATTGTCCCTATTGGAGTGCTCAAAAGCCTCAACAAACAGTTGACGTTGTTCTTGGGTGCTCAACACATCATAGGGGTTGGCTATTTCTTCAATACCCACATTTACCGAAGCTGTCAATATTGCCTTACCTGCCTCACCTCTTCTTGTAGTGACAATTACCACACCATTTGACGCCCTGGACCCATATATAGCAGTGGCGGAAGCATCTTTTAAAATAGTGATGTCCACTATGTCTTTTGGGTTAATGGTTGAAAAACTCCCTACGTTGAACAACGGCACCCCATCCACTATAATAAGGGGGTCACTGGAACCGGTTACCGATCCAACACCTCTAATTCTTATATTGAACCTACCATCTAAATTACCACCTGTTTCAGTAATATTGACACCCGCTGCCCTACCTTGTAGCGCTCCTGCAAATGATGGTACCGGACGGCTTTGTAATTCTTCCACACCAACTTGAGACACAGATCCGGTTACATCTGCTTTTCGTTGCACACCATACCCTACCACAACAACTTCATCCAAGTTGGCAGCGTCTTCTTGCAAAGTCACATTTATAGTGCTTTGTCCATTTACATCTATTTCTTTAGTGGAAAATCCAATATAAGAGATAATCAATACAGCATTTTCGCTGGCAACATTTAGTTGGAAGTTTCCATCAAAATCTGACTGGGTTCCATTTGTAGTACCTTTTTCAACAATACTTGCACCCGGTAATGGTTGTCCGTTTGAATCAACCACCGTACCAGTAATTTGCTGCTGTATCGGAGCTTCGACCACAACCTTTGGTTCTTTTTCAATTTTTTGATTTTTAACAAGAATTATTTTGCGATCCCGAATCTTAAAGGATGTGTCGGTCTCCAAAAAAAGTCTTTTGAGTATTTTTTCAATTTTTAACCCTCTCACTTTAAGGGTCATTTTCCGGGTCAAATCTACAGCATCCGTTTCGTACATGAATTTAAATTCCGAAACAGCTTCGATCTCATCGATAATCCTTTGAATGGAAGAGTCTTCAACATTAAGGGAAATCTTGGTTTTTTGGGAATAGGTGCTTGCTTGAATAGAGAAAACTGCAACAAATATAAATAACAGTGATATTTTCATCTTTAAGTCAAACTTAAACCCCATACCGAGGTTTTTAGCATTAAGCTTTTTTTTCATATTTTAACGTGTTAATTGGTTATTAATCCTCAGGATTAATGCCTTCCATAACGGGGAATGTAGCAGCATTTCCCGTTTTTTTATTCAGGCTTTCCTGAAAAAACATTTTGTTGGTTTTGATTGAATTTTTATTTCATTGGCTCTACATTTAAAGGATTAGTTAGTTAATTATGACTTTATTGTTGATTACAGTGTACTCTATTTGATAGATTTCCTGAAAATAATCCAAAACATCATTAATGGACTCCCGATCAAGTTCAACTGTTGCATTAAATGTTCGTGAATCGTCAGAAAGTGTTTCATTGTTGTTGATAATGGTCAAATTATAATGCCGTTCCAGTTTTTTGATGATATTGTTGAATGGGGATTTTCTAAATACTATATTCCCGTTGACCCATGAGGTGTAAATGCTTGTGTTCACATTTTCTATGCTAATTGTATTTGAAGCTTTCTTCAAAGATCCCTTGATGCCTGGGCGTAGAATTGTCTCATTACTACTATCCGAGGATATATTCGATTTCATTTTTACAGAACCTTCAACCAAAACTATCTCCGAATTTTCATCTTCTGGATAAGCCATAACATTAAATCTGGTACCCAAAACCTCCACATCCAAAACTGGTGCATTCACTCTAAAAGGATGTAACTCATCCGTCGTGACTTCAAAAAATGCCTCCCCCTCCTTTAGGTATACCTCCCTAGGCATGCCCTCAATAAAATTGATTGGGTATTTTAAAGAGGTTCCGGCATTCAAAAATACTTTGGTGCCATCTGATAAAGTCAGCTCAAAACGTTTACCATAAGGCACATATAATTCATTGTAAACAAGCTCTTCTGTGGCATTCGAAGTGTACACCAGTCCCTTTCCATTTTGGTTTCCCAAAATTTTACCTGCGGATGAAACTATTTGGGAGGATTTTTCCACATCAATGGTCCTAACACTACCATCTCCTAACTTGATGGTTATATTTTCATCCTTGATAACAATTTTTTCATGAGTATCCGAGAATGTGGGAATGGAGAGTTGCGTTGAATAGAACCAATAGCCCAAAGACACCAAAACAATAATGACACCGGTGTACTTAAGCATAGTTCTTCTAGTGATAGCAAACTTGTCTTTCCTAATTTTTCTAATCAGTTCCTCCCTGATTTTATCACCATCTGATTTAGTCATATATCTAGAGATAACAAAGTGGGTTTTGGCATAGCTTTTCAGGATTTTTTTACTTTCGGGATTTTTTATCCATTCTGATAAAACATCCAAATCTTCCTTGCTTGCGGTGCGTGTTAAATAATTGATAAGCCGTCTTTCAATATCGGGCATAGTTAGCTGAGCTTTTATATATAATACAGATTAGAATTTGCCTACACGTATTTTTTTAACCATTTTTTTTATACATTGACAATATTTACATAACATTTATTTGATATTTTAATAAATGGCCAAAGTTTTTGAGTATAATCTATTTCTAATCCAATCCCTGAAAAAAGGGAATGAGGATGCGTATGTTTATTTGGTAAATACCTATCACGAAAATCTGTATGGCTACGTATTGAGCTTGTGCAATGACCATGAATTAACACAGGATATCGTACAAAATGTATTTATCAAGACATGGGAGTTTCGAAAAAAACTTAATCCCAAGTATCCCATAAAAAGTTTTTTGATCAAAACCGCATACAACGAGTTTATCAACCAGTATTGGAAAAATACTTCCATTAAAGAATTGGAATCTGAGTTCCATACATCCATAAATAATATTGTGGAAGAAACCGAAGATACCATAAGGCAACTTATTGGCTATGTAAAGCAAGAAATACAGAACTTGCCGCCCAAATGCAAAAAGATATTTTTACTCAGCAAACAAGATGGGCTTACCAATCATGAAATAGCGGAGCATTTAAATTTATCCAAAAGAACTGTTGAGACCCAGATAAGTAAGGCCTATAAAATTATACGGGAAAGAATCGGCGAAAAAGCCAATCTTATTTTATTTTTACTTTTTGGGGATAGACAGGTTTATTCGTTTTGATTGGAAAAGGGTCTTTACGAGATTCTATTCCCAGGAGTGTAAATATTCAAACTAATGTTCATCAGAGATAGTCAAATTTGGTTCATAAATCCAGAACCTGTTCCAGATATTGTTTTTTTCATTGTTTCAATTTCAATGTCTTCCTCCAAAAAGTCCAAATTCTGTATTCCCACGGTCACCTTTTTTAGATCTCGCAGCTCAGTTGGCTAGAGCACCATGCTCATAGCATGGGATATGGATTGTTGAGAATCCATTCTTGACAAGAAGGTCATGTAAGTATCCCTAGATTAGCTACGATTTGGGTTTTGCAAATTAGTTGGTTATTTGCTATAGAAAAGCTAGCTTTTCCATATTTCTTTAAAAATTCCTTTGGTTGTAGAGCCTCACGAGGTCTTTTTTCGTTGTAATGTTCCATCCATTGTTCGGTCAGCACTCTCACTTGGGACAACGATTCAAACGAGTAGGCGTTGAGCACTTCTTGACGATAGCTCCTGTTGAAACGTTTGGTAAGGCTGTTCTGAACAGGCTTGCCGAGTTGGATGTACTTGATTTCGATATGCTTGTGCTTGCATCACAATTGGAAATTGACGAGGTGAACTCTGGACCGTTGTCGACCCTTATTTTTCATATCCTTAAATTTAAAGTTAGGGTCATGACAACTTAAGCGTTTTTTAATTTTGCTTAAGTCCAGTCATATCAATGTCTAACAAGTATTTATACCGTTCAAGGATTTCAGAGGCTAAATTTAGGGAAATAATCCGCTTGTTCTCTGT